>NC_008347.1:1187500-1787500 GCF_000014745.1 Maricaulis maris MCS10
TTGTGTAGGATAGGCGGGAGTCTATGAAACCAGGGCGCCAGTTCTGGTGGAGACATCCTTGAAATACCGCCCTGATGATTGTTGATATCTAACCGCGGCCCATGAACCTGGGTCCGGGACCCTGTCTGGTGGGTAGTTTGACTGGGGCGGTCGCCTCCCAAAGAGTAACGGAGGCGCGCGATGGTGGGCTCAGAGCGGTCGGAAATCGCTCGTTGAGTGCAATGGCATAAGCCCGCCTGACTGTGAGACTGACAGGTCGAGCAGAGTCGAAAGACGGCCATAGTGATCCGGTGGTCCCGCATGGAAGGGCCATCGCTCAACGGATAAAAGGTACGCCGGGGATAACAGGCTGATGATGCCCAAGAGTCCATATCGACGGCATTGTTTGGCACCTCGATGTCGGCTCATCGCATCCTGGGGCTGGAGCAGGTCCCAAGGGTTTGGCTGTTCGCCAATTAAAGCGGTACGTGAGCTGGGTTTAGAACGTCGTGAGACAGTTCGGTCCCTATCTGCCGTGGGTGTCGGAAAATTGAGAGGAGCTGCCCCTAGTACGAGAGGACCGGGGTGGACGTATCTCTGGTGGACCTGTTGTTGCGCCAGCAGCATAGCAGGGTAGCTATATACGGAAGGGATAACCGCTGAATGCATCTAAGCGGGAAGCCCCCCTCAAAACCAGTTTTCCCTTGAGAGTCGTGGAAGACCACCACGTTGATAGGCCAGATGTGGAAGTGCGGTGACGCATGAAGCTGACTGGTACTAATTACTCGATTGTCTTGATCTTGAAGATGCTCATGTCCGGCGAACGCTTCGTCGAACAAAGCAACACCTCAATAAATCAGAATGTCTCTTCTTTCCTCGGATCTGTCGCGCTGACCGGGTGGTTATTGCAGGGGGACCGCACACGTTCCCATCCCGAACACGACCGTTAAGACCCCGAGCGCCGATGGTACTGCATCTTAAGGTGTGGGAGAGTAGGTCGCTGCCCGGTCTGCACGATAGATCCAACAGGAAATCCTCCACAAATCTCAAATACAAAACGCCCCCGAGCCAACCAGGCCGGGGGCGTCTTGCTGTCGGGGGATGGGGCAACTGGTGAGAGGCGGCCACCGTCCTCGATCACGAAAGCCAGGCACTCAAGGCGTCACCCGAGACTTGCCTGGCGAGCCGCGCCAGCAGCGCAAAGCAAACCATAAATCGCTTGCCGAGATTTCGCCGTTTCCGGTTCGTCACGCCAGGGGCCCGAAGGGCCGCAAACCGGGCAGGCCCCCTGACCCCAAGAGCCCGAGACGGCCCCCTGCTCAAAAGCGATGTATGGGGGCTTCCGCGCTTGGCGCCGGGTTGCACTCCGAACAACCTCGCATGGGGGGGCGTGGGACACCTGGCGTGGTCCGGGTTTTCCACCGTGCTACCCTGTCCGGCTCTGGCCGGCGCGAACTCTGCGGGGCAGTCTCCACCTTCACACGATAGGGTCATGAGGGGGTAGCATGACAGTTTTCAGGTCGATCCAGTATAATCTTCAAAACCTCCGCCGCTTTGACGGTCAGGACGGCAAGGCGGTGTTCCTGCCTTATCTGATGCCTGTCATTTACCTGGTCAGCATTGGCTTCATGCTGTCCATAGTCCCTGTTGCGCTTGGTGTTTTGGGCAATTCTGACAATCCGGGTGGAAGCTGGATCTGGTCCAGCCTGTCTTGCTCGCTGGTGGTTCTTGTCGGCATCGGCTTGCTGGCGGCCGCGATCACGCGCCGGCTCCGCGACACCGGTCGCAGCATCATCTGGGCAATTCCGCCGTTTGTGTTGCTGTTGATTGCGGCCGGTCTGATGTCCTATGCGTTGGCCGGCATGCTCTCTGCCGGCGCACCGACAGACCTCTTCTACGCGATGTTCACCGTCAATCTGGTCTATCTTGTCTCGCTCGCGCCGCTGGCCTTCCATCTCAATCGCGACGGAAGCAGCGAGGCGGGGTGAAGAGCAGGCCTCTAGGCATGTTAGCAGTGTATGGATGACTCTGCGGGATCGCGCCCGCGGTCTGTGCGCCAACCACGCCTTTCCCATTTGATGTCAGCAGGCGAGTTGACCTCTGCGTTGTTTCGTCCTGGTGAATGGTGAGCTTCCTGATAGCCCGATTATCCCGGTGTGCTGGACCGGTAAGAGACAGGGCTAGACACAGGAGGCACAGCATGGCTGTTCAAATCGCAATTGCCTATCATTCCGGCTACGGCCACACCGAGGCGCTCGCCAGAGCTGTTCATGACGGCGCTGGGCGCGAACCGGGTGCTATTGCCCGCATGATCGATGTCAGCGAAATGAGTGAGGCCGATTGGGCGCTCCTGAACGCTGCGGACGCTATCATTTTCGGGTCGCCGACCTATATGGGTGCCGTCTCAGGGCCGTTCAAAACCTTCATGGACGCAACCTCCCGGATCTGGCTCGACCGCGGTTGGCAGGACAAGGTGGCGGCCGGGTTCACCGTGTCGAGTTCGCAGGCTGGCGACAAGTTCGCCACGCTCAGTCAACTTTCCACCCTGGCGGCCCAGCACGGCATGATCTGGGTCAGCCTTGGTCTGCTTCCGGGCAATAACTCATCGACCGGGTCGGTCGAGGACATCAACCGGATTGGCGCCTCGATCGGGGTGATGGCGCAGGCCAATGGCGATCAGGGCGGCGATGTCGCGCCGCCGCAATCGGATCGTCGGACCGCGGCCTTACTGGGTGCCCGGGTTGCCGAGATCGCGGGGCGATTGAAGGTCGGCGGGCAGGTGGCCTTGATTGATGATGCGCCGGAGGGCCAGGCTGACCTGTCGACAAGCGTTCCGGCCTGAGGTCCGGAAGCCGGGGCGGTCGGCGCAAGGGCAGGTCTGTCCCGGGCCCTGCAGCGCCCGGTGGCCCTGCCGTGATCTTGCACGCGCGATCTTGCTTCTCCTGCAGGCTGGATGCCCAGTAATGTGAGGCATTTCTCCTCACCGAAGGTTGGGACAGGCGTACGCCGCGAAATCTTCGCGCGGCCGGGTGAGGCCGGGGCTGTCCAACTTTCCCGGTTCACGCGCGCAGTCGCCGCTGTCTGCGCCAGGCTGACGCGTTCAATGGGCCTGCCTGCCTGACTTCGTCAGACGCGCTCGCGCAGCCACAGGCTGGCGATCACCTTGACGCCGTCAGTGACCTTTTCGCCGGCGTGCAGGCTGGCCTTGTCGCAGCTGCCGTCGCTGGCGACATTGTCGAAGCTCAGGGCATCGCCGCGCTGGCCGGTCCAGCGCACATCGAGGCGCGGGAAGACCGTGTCGCCGCCCTTGAACTCCTCATTCAGGCGGACCAGCGTCGTGGCGACCCGCTGGCCGCGCTGCGCGATGTCGCGCGCGGCCTGGCCGTCGGAATCGAGGATGAAATCGAAATGGGCCCGGTATTCCTCGCCAGGCCGGTAGACGATCACCGCCAGCGCCTCGCCATGGCGGGGCGGTTGGCCGGCCAGGGCGGCCATGCGGCATTTGAAGGCCCAGGAGACCAGATCCATGGCCTGTTCGGGCAGGGGCGCCGTCAGCGAGCTGCGATAGGGATCATTCTCCAGATTACCGGTCTGCGGATTGATGATCTGGGCCGGTTTCAACAGCGGCGCGGCGCCGACGGTCAGATAGTCGCAGGCACTCGCCGACAGGGCACCCGGCCAGCGATCAATCCGTGGACTGTCCTGCAGACGGTCAGGGGCGGGTGCCGGGGCCTCGAGCGCCATGGCGATGCGGGCCAGGACCTCGCCCGGATTGTCCGGCAGTATCGCCGCGCTGCCTTGCGAGGCGGCCGGCAATTGGGCGCAGCGGTGCATCAATCCACCGGCCATGGGGTGACCGGAATTGGCCAGGCCCGGGCCGAGCGTGTCGAGACAGGCAAAGCGTTGGCCTGCCTCCAGGGATTCGCGCATCAGTGCGGCGATCGCCAGACCCGAGCCGGCCTTGCCGGCGCGCTCCAGCCAGGCGTGTCCGGCTTGCGTTTCACCGGCCATGACTGCCAGCAGGCCGAGTTCGGTCAGGGCGACCCAGTCGCCGGCATCGGCCTCGGCCATCCGGTCCGTCAGGGCGCCGGCCCAGTCGGCCGGGCCTTCACCGATCCCGGCGGCGCGGAAATAGGCCCGGTGCCGGTTGCGCATGACGCCGGCGGGTGCCTTGTCCAGTGCCGCGCGTGTACGGGCGGCATAATCATTCCCGGCCTCGGGCAGGCCGCTGAACTGGACAAGCAGGCCCATGGCCGCTTCATCGCCCGCGCGGGTGGCCGCTTCGGCAGCGTCGAAGGCCGCATCATGCCGGCCGGCATGCCAGTCGTTCAGCGCCGTCTGCGCGGTCTGGCTGGCTGTAGGATTTGTCTTGCTCATGACGGTCAGTTTAAGCCATGCTTTTGAAAGCAGGCCAAGCGCAGCTATGCGGTTGACCGTACACGGATCGCAGCTTACACACGCGCTCCCGGCACACACCGCCCACCAGTGGCGCTGACCCGGAACACCCTGATGCGGGGTGGAGCAGTCCGGTAGCTCGTCAGGCTCATAACCTGAAGGTCGTAGGTTCAAATCCTACCCCCGCACCCAAATTAGCCCCGTGCCTCTGGCGCGGGGTTTTTCTTTTTGGGGTTTTGCGGGGCCTGCGGATTTGGGAGCATATTGGAAGCAGGTGAGGGTGTTTCGGGGGGCTTTGTACTGTGAATACTCGCGAAGCTGACATGTCGACTTTGCCGCAAGAGCGGACATAATTTTTCGGCAGAGTGCTGAATTCAGCGTGTATCCGTAGTTTCGGGTTTCGCCGTACAAGGCGCCCATGATTTGCAGACTGTCAAACAGGTGCTTTTCTTGATCGCTGATCAGAGCATAGAAGCCGGGTTGGCGAGCTGGGACTTGATGCTGCGCGGAAAGGTGTCAGACACCGCGAGTGCTTCGTAAATGCAGGAAGCCCGGGGCTCTATCAGTCGAACTGACGAGCGTGCGGGTCACCCCGCTGCACAGCACGCATCGCCCTCCTGAATAGGCGGGCACGGTACGGTTCCAAAGGAGCAGAAGACGCAGCAATCGCCCGGCTTCGGTTTCAGCAGCGTGCTGCATGACGGACAGTCCCAGAAGTACTGGCAGGCGTTCGTCGGCATCTCCAAATTGGCGTGTATGCTGCCACAATGGGGACAGGTGAGTGTTGATTTGAGTTGGATATCAGCCATCGGACTTTAGGGAACGCTCCCATTGATCAATTGCACCAATCGGCCCGGGACATTCGTGATCGCGGGTTTCACGCCCTGCTATCCGGCCAATTAATATCGGTATTGCGCGCATTTCGCAGCCGGGCGTTCCGAAGAGAGCAGCCAGGAAAAATGAACCACCAAGGTGGAGATAGACATAGATATTGAGCCAATAGGCGGTCGACCATAGATGTGAATTGATCCACTCGCCGGAAGATTGCCATCCGATAGCCGCGGCGCCGAGCAACAAGCCCGTAGCCAGCAGTCGAGGCCAAAGCCCTAGCCGAAAACCCAGTCCAATGTTCAGCGTGTATGGGGCCAAGTGGACAGCAAACGCCGTGAACCCGATCACCCATGCATTGGTCAAGGCATCCATCTCGCCGAAGCGAAACAATTGGGCCGCCCAATAGATTGCGCTTGCGCCGAAAAACAGGCGTGAGAGACGACCGATAGGCCCGGGCGGCGGTATCGTTCCTCCGTCGCGAAACTGATAGGTCGGCGAAGGTTTGGCCATATCAAGCTCGGAGCCAGTCCAATAACCAGCTTTGCAATCGCATCTCGTAGTTCGGCAGGGTGAGCGACACGGCGAGAAATACCGCGCCAACAATCCACCATATCCAGAATATCCGGCCCGGGCTTCCGCACCACAACGCCAGCGTCAGCGAGAACGCGAGCATGCCGGTCGCCCCCCAAGCGAACCAATCCTGCCAACGTGCAAAGAAACCGAGCTTTGCAACCAAGCCGGAGGCGACACCAAGTTGAACAAGTAGGATCGGAACCACGCAGCAGGACGCGCCGACAAAAGCGAGAAAGCCGCTGACTGCCCCGCTGCCAGATACGAAGGATGAAGGGATAAGGTTTTTCTGGGTCGATCTCATAACTGCAGAATGGTAATCCCTGTAGTAACTACAGGATCAAGAGAAATTTGCATGGGGACAGGTTGACCCGATGAAGGGACCGCTTAAACGAGGCGCCGTCGCGAAGCTGTTGGACTGCAACATCGAGACGATCCGATACTATGAGAGCATCGATCTGGTCGCCGCATCGGCGCGCTCCGACGCTGGCCACAGGCTGTTTTCGCAGGCGGACGTCGAGCGCCTGCGGTTTGCACTTCGGCTAAGACAGTTGGGATTTGCTCTCGCGGAAGTCAGGGAACTTCTTACCATGACGGAGAAGCAGACCTTTTCCTGCAAACAGGTTGCAGGGATTGCCGAGATGCATCTGTCCCAAATCCATCGCAAGGTCGCCGATCTCAGGCAGCTCGCAGCGTCTCTGGAAGAGATCACGAGCCAGTGCCAGCGCACAGACACGCCGGACTGTGCGCTCGTCCTGTCGTTGAAGGCGCCGAATAAACCGCTAAACTAGCGCCTGGAAGTGATCCAGACTGTACGGAAGACCGTCAGGATGGTTTCGGTGCCGACAAGTTGCGATAGCGGGAGCAGCGAGAGCGCTGCCCGATCATTCCAAAATTCATGACTTAAGGGTTTGAGTTCAAATTCAACCCACCGCACCCTAAAAGAACTCCGCCAGACAACGCGAACCTCACCGCGCCAAAACCCCAGCCAGCTCCGGCAATGCCACCCCCATCTCCCGACATCGCGCCTCGCGTTCCAGCACCGCTTCCAGCGCAGGTGGCAGGGCGACCGTCTGGCCGATCACCGGCTCGACCGTGTCGGCGAATTTTGACGGGTGAGCTGTCGCGCCGATGATCCAGCGGCGGGCCTGGCGCTGGTCGGTGTCGAGGGTGTGGAAGGTTTCCAGGGCGGTGGCGGTGTGGGGGCAGGCGATGTAGGCGGACTGGTCGAAGGTGGCGCGCAGGCGGGCCTTGATGGCGTCGTCGTTGACGCGGATCACGGTCTCGATCTGGCCGGGCGGGAGGTCGGCGAGGCGTTCAAAATTGCTGGGGGTGCCGACATCCATGGCATTGGCGAGGGTGGCGATGGAGGGGCGGCCTTCATACTGGCCCGAGGCATGCCAGTCCGACAGGGTCGCATTGGCATTGGTGGCCAGCACGATCGGGCCGATCGGGACGCCGCAGGCGCGGGCCAGCACGGCGGCGAAAGCATTGCCCAGATTGCCGGTCGGGATGATCAGGCCGGGCGGCGTGCCGGTCTCGGCGGTGACGTCCAGCGCGGCGCGGGCCCAATAGGTCATCTGCGGCAGGAAGCGGCCGATACTGATCGAATTGGCCGAGGTGAGATTGTGCCGGCGAGCGAGATCGGGGTCGGCGAACGCCGCCTTGACCAGGGCCTGGCAGGCGTCGAAATCGCCGCTGACCCGCACGGCCTCGACCGGCGGTTCCCAGCAGCACAGCTGGTGCTCCTGGAAGGGCGAGATCCGGCCGGCCGGGAAGAGGATGACGGCGCGGGTGCCGGCGACGCCTTCCGCCGCGCAGCCGACGGCCCCGCCGGTATCACCCGATGTGGCGACCAGTACGGTAACCAGCCTGTCGGTCGTTTGTCCCAGGGCGGCAAAGGCGCGGAACAGGAAGCGGGCCCCGAAATCCTTGAAGGCGCCGGTCGGCCCGTGGAAGAGCTCGAGTATGTCCGGGCCGGGACTGGCGTTGTTATCGGTATGGGCGAGCGGTATGCGCGGGCAGGGGAAGTCGAAAGCGTCGGCGCAGATCGAGGGCAGGGCGGTTTCGATGGCGCTGTCGGCGAAGAAGGGCGCGAGCAGTCGGGCGGCGAGGCCGGGCAGGTCGGGCGTATCGCTGAAATCGCCCGCCGTGAAGCGCGGCAATTCCTGCGGCATGTAGAGACCGCCATCGGGCGCGACACCGGCGCGCAGCGCGGCTCCGGCATCGACCAGGGGAGCCTGGCCTCGGGTCGAGCGATACATCATTCCACCGACTCCACACGCAGGCCGGCCGAGTCGATAGGCGCGTCATAGGCGTTGGCGTCGCAATTGGCGGCGCGGAAGGCGGCGGCCATGGCGCGCTCGACGGCGGTGAGCTCGGTCTCGGCGGCCCAGGCAAAAACCGAGGGGCCGGAGCCGGAGAAGGAACATCCCAGCGCGCCCGCCTCGAGCGCGGCGGTCTGGACCGCAGCTAGCTCGGGCAGGAGGGGCAGGCGTTGGGGTTCGATGAAGATGTCGCTCAGCCCGGCGCGGACCAGGTCGAGATCATTGATGGCGCAGCCGGCGACGAAGCTTGCCATGTTGCGGGCATGCTCGACCGCGATGTCCTTGGCGATGGTCGGGGCGAGCAGTTCGCGGGCGCGCTGGGTCTCGACCTTGCGGTCGGGATGGAAGAGGACGCAGGCAACACCGGCGGGCAGCGGCAGGCGGCGGATCAGCGGCGGGTCAAGGCGGCCGGCGACCACCAGACCGCCCATCAGGGCCGCCATGACATTGTCCCAGGGCGGCGGGTCGGCGGAGACTTTCTCGCCCTCCATGGCCAGCGGCAGGAGTTCACTCAGGCTGAAGGGCGATCCGAGCAGGGCATTGACGGCACCGGCAGCGGCGACGGCCGAGGCGGCGGATCCGCCCATGCCGGCACTCAGCGGCACACCCTTGTGGATGTCGACGACAAGGCCGCAAGGCGAGCCGGCGGCTTTGAGGACGGCATCGGCGGCGGCGAGGGCGCAATTGTCGGCGACGGCTTCGGGCAGTTGTTCGACCAGTCCGGAGACATGGCCGAGCCTTGTTCCCGGCGCCGTATCACGATGGACCGTGACCGTATCGCGCACGGCATCGAAGGCGAGGCCGAGCACATCAAAGCCGACCCCGACATTGCCGATACTGGCTGGTGCACTTGCGCGCGCCAGCGATGGTTTTTTGCTCATGCCACCGTCCTCGAGGACATCTGGCGACCATGGCTAAGTGGATTCTCCGGCTGGTGCGACGCGCTTTGCGCCGGCAGCAGGGTTTCGCGCTGGATATCCATGATGTCGGCGAAGACGGCCTCCGCGGTCGGCCAGCGGCCCGCCCCCTTGCCGAACACGCCGACCTGTCCACTCGGCAGGTCGAGCAGGGCGCCATTGCCCTCATTGACCAGTCCGGCCAGCGGATGATCCGGCGCCAGGGCGCGGATCTCGACCCGGGCCTCGACCCCGCCATCCGCGGTCGTGCTGCAACAGGCGATCTGTTTGAAGACCAGCCCTTCTTCATTGACCGCGGCGATGCGCTCGGCCGACAGGTCGCTCAGGCTCTCGCAGGCGATTTGGTCGGGATGGAGGGCGACGCCGAAGGCGTGGCGGACCAGGATGGCCAGCTTGTCGGCAGCGTCGAGACCGTCAATATCGGCGCTCGGATCGGCCTCGGCAAAGCCCAGGCGCTGGGCTTCGGCGACGGCTGCGGCGAGCGGCACGCCCTGGCCCAGCTGGCCGAGCACGAAATTGCAGGTGCCGTTCAGCACGCCTTCGACCGACAGCAGCGTGTCATGGCGGGCGAGCAGGTCGACGAGTTCAAGAATGGGGACGCCGCCGCCAATGGTGGCCGAATAGCGCAGGGAGCGGCCATTCTCCTCGGCCAGCTCGTGCAGGCGGTCAAAGTCGAGGGCGACCACGGCCTTGTTGGCGGTGACGAGGTGTGCGCCTTCGCGCAGCACGCTTTGTGACAGGGCGCGGGCCAGGCCGGTACCGCCAATGGTTTCCACCACGATATCCGGTTCACCGCCCAGCGCCCTGGCCGGATCGTCGGTGAAACTCAGTTCGGCGGCTGCCCCGGCGCTGTGCTGGGCCGGGTCGCGGACCAGGACCGGGTTCAGCGTGAAACGGCCGGGATGGGCGAGCAGGTGCGCGCAGACACCGGCACCGACCGCGCCATGGCCGAGCACCGCAACCCGCATCGGCTTCATCTCCAGACCATCGCCGGCGCGTTGCTCAACGGCGGCGATCCGCGTTGCATAGGGGCGGCCAAGGGCGGCGACCTCGATGACGACATCCTGTTCCTTGGCGCGGGTGATGGCCTTGTCCTGCACCAGACCCCGGCTGACCCTGGCGGCTTCGTCATAGTCCAGCTGGTCGAACCGTTTGGCATTGGCGACCTTGGCCGGATCATCGGTATAGACCCCGTCGACATCCTTGATCAGGCGCACCCGGTCGGCGCCCAGCCAATGGGCGAATTCGACCGCCGTCAGATCCGTGCCGCCCCGACCCAGGGTGACAGGACCATCAGCGCCTTCGCCAAAGAAACCCGGTGCCACGATCACATCGACCGATGCGAAGCGCTTGAGCACGCGGCTGGCGTCGAGACCGGTGAGGTTGGCATCCAGGGCCTCGCCTTCAGCCCGCAGCCCCATTTCGTGGGGGTCAAGGACGGCCGAGGGGATGCCGGAACGTTCCAGGGCGAGGCCCATCAGGGCCGCCGACTTCAACTCACCGCAGCGCACCAGGCGCGCCAGCAGGGCATCGCTGCAGCCCTGGCCGACATCATTGCCGACCCCGAACAGCGCATCGGTCTCGCCATCGAGCGCCGAGACCACCGCCACGACTTTCTCGCCGGCGCGGACATGGCGATAGATCTCGTGGGCGGCGCGGGCATAGTCATCCGGCTTGAACAGGACTGAGCTGCCGAATTTCAGCACGCAAAGTTTGAGAGGGCGGTCGGCTTGGTCTGGCTGGGGTTGGTCTGGCAAGGCCATGGGTCGGGTCCTTCGGGTCGGGTCGTGTGATGGGTCGGGTTGAGGTGTGGTGGGGGTGGTGAAAAATCGGCATGAAAAAACCCGCTGCCGGTGAGGGAGCGGGTTCGGTGTGTTGCGGTTTGTCTGGTTCCGCTACGCCACGCCGGCCGCCCCCCTGGTCCAGGAGGTCGTCGTGATAATCATGGTGGTGGTACCGAGGCCGCCGTCGATGCCGCAGCCGGTCACGCCCGAACCCGAAAGGGTCGGACGGAGGCTGCTGGTCAGGGTCATGGCGAAGGCCATATCGACAAATCCTCTGCCGCGAGGGCGGCGTGCCGGTCCAGCATGATTGCTGCACCTGCAAAACGTGATGACAAGATGTGCGCAAAAATTTCGCGCGGTCAAACCCTTTTTGGCAGAATTCCTGTAATCAGGTGTTAAAGGGCGCATTCACGAGCATGATTTTCTCCGGTCAGGCGAGTGCGCGCGTTTGGAGAGGGGCTCGCCGGCGGAGCGCGTGCTGGCGCCGGCGGGTCGGGTCGGGCACTCTTCTGCCCGTCAGCGGGTCTCGCCATGAGGGTGCCCGGGCATATTCGAGGGAGGCGGCATGGTCCGGATGATATTGGCGGTCCTGGCAGGCGTGATCGCGGGCGGCATCGTGACCGGTGTGCTGGAGGCCCTGGGACATATGGCAATGCCTTTGCCGGAGGGTTTGATCCCTGAAGACCTGAATGACCGCGAGGCCCTCAACGCGGCTCTCGCGCAGGTTCCGGACGCCAATCGCGTCGCGGTGATCGCGGCCTGGGCCGGCGGGGCCCTGATGGCCGGATGGGTGACCACCACGCTGGCGCGGCGGCATCATCTGGCGCTGGCCCTGGTCGCCGGCGGCGGCTTGTTGTTCGCCGGGCTGAGCAATCTCATCCTGATCCCCAGCCCGCTATGGATGTGGGCCTTCGGTCTGGCAGTCTTCCTGCCGATGGCCTGGCTGGGTTATCGGCTGGCGGGCAAGCGGGGGTGAGCTCGGGTCGCGCGGAGCGGTTCTGACTTGTCGTGCCCCCCTGGTTCCATGTCTTGAACTCTTCCCTCGACACAAACATTACGCCCCAATCCACAGTCATCCCCCGGATGTCCGCTTCGCGCGCCCCGTGAGATGACGGTTTTTGAGGATTGAAGGAGAAGAGGCGCGCCTCGCGCGCACCTTGATCCATAGATACCTTGTCAGCCAGCGGGCCGTATCCGGTTCTTGAGGTCAAGGGCGGCGCAGCCGCCGCTTCGCGGTTTCACCCTTGAGCTCAAGAACCGGATACGGCTAACTCCCGGCAAGGGATTTATGGTGGGGTGAGCGCCTGTGGCTCCACGCCTTGAACGCTTCCCTCGACACAAAGAAAAAGCCCCCAATCCACCGTCATCCTGACGAAAGTCAGGACCCAGGCTGCGACGCACGCTGTTGCCTGGCTTGGCCAAGCCGGGACTGCGAGCCTGGGTCCCGGCCTTCGCCGGGATGACGGTAACTAGCGGCGCGAACAAGGATGATCAGGAGCCTCGGGCGGTTGGGCAGCGGCGCGCCTAGCCCAAAGCAAAAAAAGCCCCGACCAACCGGCCGGGGCTTTTGTGTCTGTAGTCGCGCTCGGTGGCGTTACTCAGCCGCAGTCAGCTCGCGCACTTTCGGAGCGGCAGCGCGGACATAGGGCGCCACATGCGCTTCGAAGGTCTTGAAGTTTTCGATGAACATGGTGGCGAGCTTGGCGGCTCGGTCATCATAAGCGGCCTTGTCCGACCAGGTCGAACGCGGATCGAGGATGCTGGCATCGACGCCATCAACCGCGATCGGCACCATGAAGCCGAAATTCGGGTCTTCGCGGAAGGCAGCGCTGTTGAGCGAACCGTCCATGGCAGCGTTGAGCAGGGCGCGGGTAGCTTTGATCGGCATGCGGTTGCCGGTACCGTAGGCGCCGCCGGTCCAGCCGGTATTGACCAGCCAGCAATCGACCTGGTGCTCGGCGATCAGCTCGCGCAGCAGGGCGCCGTATTCGGCCGGATGACGCGGCATGAAGGGGGCGCCGAAACAGGTCGAGAAGGTGGCTGACGGCTCGGTGACACCCTTTTCGGTGCCGGCGACCTTGGCGGTATAGCCGGAGAGGAAGTGGTACATCGCCTGGGCCGGGGTCAGCTTGGCGATCGGTGGCATGATGCCGAAGGCGTCGCAGGTCAGCATGATGACGTTTTTCGGATGGCCACAGCGACCGGTTTCCGAGGCGTTGGGAATGGCCGACAGCGGATAGGCGCCGCGGCTGTTCTCGGCCAGGCTGTCATCATCGAGATCAAGGACGCGGGTCTGCGGATCCATGACCACGTTTTCCAGCACCGTGCCCCACATCTTGGTGGTGGCATGGATTTCCGGTTCGGCTTCGGCCGACAGGCGGATCATCTTGGCGTAGCAACCGCCCTCGAAATTGAACAAGCCGTTGGGCGACCAGCCATGCTCGTCATCACCGACCAGCGTGCGGCTGGCATCGGCGGAGAGGGTGGTCTTGCCGGTGCCCGACAGTCCGAAAAAGATCGTCGCGTCCTCGCCGTTCGGGTTGGAATTGACCGAACAATGCATCGGCATGACGCCCTTGGCGGGCAGCAGGTAGTTGAGGATGGTAAAGACCGACTTCTTGGTCTCGCCGGCATAGGACGTCCCGCCGATCAACACGATACGGCGCGCAAAATCGACACCGATCACGGTCTCGGAGCGGCAGCCGTGACGGGCCGGGTCAGCCTTGAAGCTGGGCAGGTTGATGATGGTGAACTCGGCTGCGAAACCGGCATATTCCTCGGCCGCGGGAACGCGCAGGAGATGGCGGATGAAGAGCGAGTGCCAGGCCAGCTCGTTGACGACCCGCACCGGCAGGCGGTGATCGAGGTCAGCGCCACCGAATAATTGCTGAACGAAGAGTTCCTTGCCGGCCATGTGGGCCTGGAAATCCGTCCACAGCGCGTCGAAATGCTCCGGCGAGATGGCGGCATTATTGTCCCACCACACCTGGTCTTCGGTTTCGCTGTCGCGGACGGTGAACTTGTCCTTGGCCGAGCGGCCGGTATGGGCGCCTGTCTTGACGACGAGGGCGCCACCTTCGGCGACTTCGGCTTCGCCGCGCTGTACCGCTTCCTGGTAGAGCCGCGGCTCGTTCCAGTTGAGATTGACCGTCCCGGCCTGGATTCCCAGTGCTTCGAGACCGCCATCAAGACGTTCTGACTTGGACATGTTTTTCCTTCCCCCGGTGATCCCGCGACGCTTTTTTGCGCCGTCAGACTGGCACCTTCCTGCCCGACACTCGCTTCAAAACGAGGCATGTGCGGGCCTTGTACGTTGGCACAGGCAAGTCACTTGCCAGCGCCGCCAAACACTCATGGTATGGGGCCGGTAGCAGATCGAAAGTGTCCAGAAAAGCCAAAAAGGCACGGTTCCGTAGCGCAATTTCGGTGAGGGAAGTCCATGTTATCGCGAACATTTTTTGTAACAATCGCAAATTTTGCTTTTCTTTGCAGCAACATCGCCGAGGCCCAGGCCGAGACAGCTCCGCCGGTGCAGGAATCGCATTTTCTCGAGCTGGCCCTGGACTGTGTTGACCGCGAATACCCGAACAAGATCTCCCATGTCCTGCAGGACGACTCGGACGCCCGCACGCCGCGCGACATGCACCCCGCCTTTTACGGTTGTTATGACTGGCATTCCGCCGTGCATGGGCACTGGTTGATTGTCCGCTTGCTGCGCGGTGGTCTGGATGCCGATGCCGAGCTGGCCGCGACCGCCGCGCTGGACCGGCACCTGACGCCGGAAGCCATGGTCGGCGAAGTGGCCTATTTCGCCCGCGAAGGGACGGCTTCGTTCGAACGCCCCTACGGGCTGGCCTGGCTGCTGCAGCTGGGAACCGAATTGCGGGAGTGGGAAGATCCGCGGGCGCGGCGCTGGGCGGCGGCACTGGAACCGCTGGAAAGCGTGGTTGCCGACCGCTATCGCAGCTGGTTGCCCAATCTTGCCTATCCGATCCGTATCGGCACCCACAACCAGTCCGCTTTCGGCTTTGCCCTGGCGCTGGATTGGACCCGTACCGTGGGCGACGAGGCGCTGGAGGCGCAGCTGGTCGAAGCGAGCCTGACCTTCCACCGCGATGACCGGGCCTGCCCCATCAGCTATGAGCCGTCCGGCGAGGACTTCCTGTCTCCCTGTTTGATGGAGGCGGACCTGATGCGGCGCGTGCTGGACGAGGGCGCCTATTCGCAGTGGCTGACGGACTTCCTGCCCGGCATTCCGACCGACGGCTCGGCTGGCTGGCTGGAACCGGGCGTCGTGCTCGATCCCAGCGATGGCAAGCTGGTCCATCTTGACGGGGTCAACCTGTCGCGGGCCTGGAATCTCGAAGCCATCGCCGACGCCCTGCCGCAGGGGGATCCGCGTCGTGCCAGCCTGATGGCGGCCTCGGCGCGCCATGCCGAGAGCGGCATCGCGTCGGTCACCGGCGATGATTATGCCGGCGGTCACTGGCTGGCCAGTTTCGCGACTTATCTGACCACCCAGCGCGCCCTTGAGGCGCCGATCGGCCGATAAGTCGGTAGGCCGAGTCAGGATCAGTCGGGCAGGGGAATGTGCTCGGTCTCACCGGGCGGCAGGGCGAACCGCCCGCCCGTCGGGAAGCCGGCGCGGGCAGCGTCCGACCAGTCCTGTCGGGCTTCGCTGATCGCTGCACGGTCGGCGGCGACGAAATTCCAGTTGATATGGCGCGGACCCAGATTGTCGCCGCCGCACAGCATGACGCGGCTGTCCGTGCTGGCCATGAGATGTCCGACGGATCCCGCCTCCAGCACCGCCATCTCTCCGGCAGCGACCGGCTCGCCATCCAGCGTCACCTCACCCTCCACCACATAGACCGCCCGCTCGGCATGGTCGATATCGAGGTCGGTGCCGCTGCCGGCCGGCATCAGGCCATGCAGGTAGAAGATTGGCGAGAACACCTCGACCGGTGCTGTCCGGTCCCAGGCGTTACCGAGAATGAGGTCGAAACGACTATCGCCCCGTTCGATCACGGGCAGGGTGGCGGCCTTGTGATGGTGGAAGGCCGGCGCGATGTTCTCCTTGTCCTCCGGCAGGGCGACCCAGGTCTGGATGCCGAACATGCGATGGCCCGCCGCGCGCTCGGGCGCCGGCGTTCGCTCGGAATGGACCACACCCCGCCCGGCGGTCATCCAGTTCACATCACCGGGACGGATCACCAGGTCTTCGCCGAGGCTGTCGCGATGGCCCAGCGCGCCTTCGAACAGATAGGTGACCGTTGCCAGGCCGATATGGGGATGGGGCCGGACATCGATTCCCTGGCCGGGCGCGAATTCGGCCGGGCCCATCTGGTCGAAAAAGATGAAGGGCCCGACCATGCGCTGGCGGGCAAAGGGCAGCACGCGGCGAACGCCGAACCCGCCAAGATCCTTGGGCTTTCCTGCGAACTTCTGGGTGATCATGCCGCTCATCGTGCACCTCCGGCTGAAATTGCATTGCGAGCCCACAGCGGCGTGACTTGCGCCTTTCGCTGCGGCCTCCATAGTGTGGTCCGAATGTGTCGGGAGGACTTCATGAAATCAATTATCGCGCTTGGAATGACAGTCTTTCTGTCTGCGGAAATACTGGCCCAGGACGGCTTTGTCCTGCCGGCCGGGGACGCCGATACGGCGCAGGCCCTGGTCGAGACGGCGCTGGACAGTGATCTGGCCTGGGACATTGTCGAATCGCTGACCACCAGCGTCGGTCCCCGTCTTGCCGGCTCCGAGGCCGAGGCCCGGGCCCGTGCCTGGGGTGAGGAACTGGGTCGCGAGCTCGGTTTTGACCGGGTCAGTGTCGAGCCGTTCACGATGGAATTCTGGGAGCGCGGCGAGATGGAAATCGTCATGACCGCGCCCTATGAGCAGGCCCTGTATGGCTCGGCTCTTGGTGGTTCCGGCCGGTCGCCTTTCCTGGGGGCGGTGAATGCGGAGATCGTCTATTTCCGCAATATCGATGCACTGACCGCCATTGAGGATGGGGCGCTGGACGGCAAGATCGCGTTTGTTGACGGTGATGCCATGGTGCCCAGCCAGACCGGTGCCGGCTATGGCCCGTCAAACCAGCGCCGCCGTATCGGCTGGCAGCACGCCGAGCGTGGCGGTGCCGAGGCCCTCGTGGTGCGCTCGGTCGGCTCGGACAGCCATCGCATGCCCCATACCGGCATGATGAGCTCCATGGATGGCGAGTGGGCCGATATTCCGGTCATCGCGGTCTCCAATCCGGACGCAGACCATCTGCGCCGGCTGCACAATTCGGGTGAAGCGATCGAGATGCGGATCCGCTCGACCGCCGGTTGGCGGGGCGAGGTGACCAGCGGCAATGTCGTGCTGGATCTGATCGGCCGCGAGAACCCTGACGAGATCGTCCTGATCGGCGGTCATCTCGACAGTTGGGACCAGGGTACAGGCGCGGTCGATGACGGTGCCGGTGTCGCCATCACGACGGCTGCCGCAGCGCTGATCGCGCAATTGCCGCAGCGCCCGCGCCGGACCATTCGTGTCGTGATGTTCGGGGCCGAGGAAGTCGGCCTTCTCGGTGCCCGCGCCTATGCCGAACAGCATGCCGACGAGATCGGCAATCATGTGCTGGCAACTGAATCCGATTTCGGTGCCCGGACCGTCTGGCAGCTTGTTTCGAATGTCTCGGATGAAGGCACGCCGGCGATCGATGCGGTGGGCGACATTATCGGCCCGCTCGGGATTGTCCGCGGGGGATCAAACGTGCCCGGTGGTGGACCGGACATCATCCCGCTGGCCATGCAGGGCGTGCCGACGGTGCGTTTGAGTCAGAATGGCAGCGATTATTTCGACCTGCATCACACGCCGGATGACACGCTCGACAAGATCGATCCGGATGAGCTGGCCCAGAACGTCGCGGCCTATGTGGCGCTGGTTTATCTCGCCGCCGAACTGGATGTGGATTTCCGGTCGGCGACCGAAGACGAATAGTCGCCGGGAAGCTGGCGGGCTCTCAAGCCTGCAAGGTAGATCGAGACGAGCGGGCCATGCCGATGGTCCGCTCGTTTTCTGTCGTGCCGCAGTTTTGCCCTGATTGATCCAGAATTCATCGCAAATGGTCGCGGTTTGAACGCATTGCCGAAATACCTGTTAATCATTCGGTCGCTGGGGGGCGTCGGATTTGAGGGAAACAATCAGCCCGACCAAGGATCCGGAAGCGGATCGGTCAACGGGGGATCCGATGCGTACGAATACCGACAGGAACAAGCGGAAACCGTGGTTTTCCTACATCTTGATCATCATCGCGCTCGGCAGTGTGATCACCCTGTTCAATTCCGGCGCACTCAATGCCGGCCGCGGCAGTTTCGGCCTGTTCGTCACGGACGTGTTCGACACCGTCATTACGGGCCGTGCCGATGCCGAGCCTGAGCAACCTTCAACCGTAACGCTGGCCGATATCGGCGAAAGCGACGGCCTGTTCATCGCCGGCTACCCCTCCTATGCGACCTTCGACCTGCCGGTCGTGCGTGATACGCCTGTCGACCAGGTCCGCCTGGTGCTGCAGGGCACGCAGGACCTGTCCGAGTCGGCCATCGCTGCCATGCGCGTTGTGGTCAATGGCGAACGGGTTCTGGAACGGGTTCTGGTGCCGGGCTCGCGCGAGTTTCGCTGGGTGATCGCCCTGCCGGAAAGCGCGATGCACGGCCAGGAACTCAATGTCGGCATCCAGTTGCATGGCGATCTGCCGGACGCGCTCTGCCACAATGACCGCTCGATCGGGGCCGTGGTGACCCTGGATTCCCGCTCGGGTATCGAAATGGAATTGCGTAGCGCGGTTTCATCCCTGCGCGACGTGGTCAATCTGCTGCCCGCCGAAGTGACGATCGCCGTGCCCTCTACGGGTGATGCCGACTTCGTTCCGCTGGCCCTGCGCCTGGGCGCCCGCATGACCCAGCGCGGCTATGCGGTGAAGTTCATGGATCTGGAAGCGCTGGAGCGCTACCGGCTGGCCTCGCGCGGCCTGATCCTGCTGGGATCGGCCGATCAACTGGCCGCCAGCGGCTTCGATCACCTGTCCGCTGATGCCGGACATGGCGGTGCGGCGACGCTGTGGCGCCAGGGCGATTTCGTCCATCTGGGCCTGACCGAGGCCGGCCGTATGGACGTCGCCGATTTCATCACTTCCGACATGTTGCCGCTGGCCCGGACGGCCTTTGTGTCGCCCACCGAATTTGTCGAGTCGCACGACGACACGCTGATGACCCGCTTTGGCGATATCGGTGTCGACACCTCGATCCAGCGCATTGCGGAATCGCGCAGCTGGGATGTTGGCTACGGTCTGGCCAGCCTGCCGGATGGTCGTGTGCCGGACCGGCTGCGTCTGGCGGTTCGCCTGCCGGAAGGTCCGGGCGATTTCACCAATCTGATCCATACCGAGCTGAATGGCGTGCTGATCGACAGCCGCCATATGGAAACGGGTCGTCTCAACACGTTCACGCTGAACCTGCCGCACGAGGTCCAGAACCTGCGCAATGATCTGCGGGTCTCTGTCCAGCGTCACCGCGAGGCCGGTGGTTGTACCATCACGGCGCGCCGCTATCCGGTCCAGCTGCTGCCGGAATCCGGTTTCCTGTATGACGAAGGCACGGCGCCGATGGCGGGCCTGGCTGGCCTGCCGCACCTGTTCCGCGACCGCGTTGCCCTGCGCTTCCCGTCCGGGCTGGACGGGGCGGATCGCCTGGCCGCGCTGGAGCTGGGCTCCGAGGTGGTGGCGAGCTTTGTGCCGCTGTCGGCCCAGATCGATTTTGGCTATGTCGATCCGTCAGCGGGTCCGGCCTCCCAGGCCATCGAACCCTTCATCACCATCAATCATGCGCCGTCCAATGTTGTCCTGCCGATTGGCGTTGAAGGCGACCGGATCGAGATGAGCCAGACCCGTCGGGTCGACACGGCCGATATCCGCTCGGTTTCCAATGTTGCCATCCTGCAGGCGGTTGCCGCGCTGCTGCCGCGCCCGGGACCGGGCCAGCCTGATCGGGTCGTTGCTGTCCCGGGTCTGGTCGCCCATGCACTGGGAACGCCGCCGACGCTGATGCGCTCGCAGATCGGGCAGGAGCATGTGGCGGTTGTCCACGACGAAGGCGCGGTCCTGACCCTCGATTGATCAGCCCGGATGTCGGCGGGCCGCGTGCCCGCCGGCGGTTCGGCTACTCGGCGATGATCGGTGGCTTCTCGACCAGCCCGACCCGCTCTTCCGCCGGCACGGCCAGCGGCTTGGGCGGATCGAAACGACGATCCTTTGACGAGCCCGGATAGACCAGCGTCAGCGTTGCGCCCAGCGTGTAGTAGGAGCGCAGCAGCCGGAAGGCCATATAGGCCGGCATGTAGAGGATCAGGTCCGGGCGGCGCCAGAAGGCGACCACCGCGCAGGCCATGATGAAGGGCATGCCGAACATGACCGCCAGCACCGTGGTCAGATGCGGGTGGTCGTAAATCCCTCCGAACATGAAGAACAGCACGACACCATAGATCGCCAGCGGCGCCATCATCGCCCGGCGCGCGCCATTCATCAGCGTGAAGGGCAGCACCACCGCCCCGGTGATCAGATTGCCCTGGAACAGCATTTCGCGATTGTGCGCGGTGACATGATAGAGGCTGCGGAACCAGCGGGTCCGCTGCTCGCGCAGGAATTCCATGCTGTCGGGCACTTCGGTACGGAATTTGACCCGCGGATCGGAAACGGCGCGATAGCCCAGATTGGTCATGCGCAGGACAATGTCGGTGTCCTCGCCATTCATTTCCTCGACAATGCCGCCGGCCTCCATCAGCACGTCACGCCGATAGATGCAGAACATGCCCGGAATGCCCAGAATGCCGTTGAAGGCACCCAGCGCGACCTGGAAATAGCCGTGGCGGTTGAGCACTTCGATGGTGCGGAACTTGTCCAGCAGCCCCGTGCGCTTGAGTGGCAGTGGCAGGCCGCCGACCGTGCCGACGGTCTCGTTGGCAAAATGGCGCATCGCCAGCCGCAGGGATTGCGGGTCGATCTGGGTATCGGCATCGATGCGGACCACATAGTCCTCGCTGATCAGCTCAAGACCGTGATTGAGCGCCTTGGCCTTGCCGGGAATGATGCTCTCGATCACCTCGCCCCGGGCACAACGGCATTTGGCGATTGCCTGACGGGCCACGTCGGCCGTGTCGTCGCTGGAGCAGTTCTCCATCAGCAGGATGCGCACCGGCCCGTCATAATGGGCGGCGGCCTCGTCAATGGCGTCAATCGTCTGGCCGATGAGATGGGATTCATTGTGGGCGGGGATCAGGACGGCCACTGGCGGCGAGAAGGACCGGCGCCGTGACAGCGTGTTGCGCATCCAGCCGAGCGAGGCCAGTTGCACGGTGAAGAATTGCTGGGCGAGGAAAACGCCCGGCCCCATGCCGCCCAACAGCGCCAGATTGCGCAATTGCTCCACTTCGCCGCCATACAGTGTCAGGGCCACGACCGCGCCGATCGCCGACGTCAGCGCAGCCACGCTGATCAACCAGTATTCGTGATAGCGACCGCGGCGGCGCACCGGTGACCCGCACGGGCCCGGCAGTCGCGCCTGGTTGAGCACGGTGTGCGGGAAGATCGCCAGTCCGGACAGTCCGACCAGGATTTGCTGGACGTGGACCGGCCAGACTGCGTCGGCCTGCTGCCAGGACAGCATGGCCGCACCGTCGACTATGGCCGCTATGCCCGCCAGCTTGATCAGGAAGCTGAAGCCGAGCCGCAGCCGCGCCAGCACCGGGCCGTGCGCATAGGCGGCATAGCTGATGTAGAAGATCACCAGGAAGATGCGGATTGGCAGGACGGCGTTGAAGCGGTCGGCGGTGAAGAAAATGAGGTCGGTCGGAACGCTGCCCGGCCAGCGGGCATTGGCCCAGGCCGCGGCCGACAGGGCGAGAATGGTCAGCGCCAGGAAGGTGATCAGGAATCCGTCGGTGACCGACCGGTCGCGCTTGACGCTGATACCCTTCGGCGCGCTGTCGACGGACCGGAAGAAATCAGCGGGCCGGGCGGATTTGCCCGGTCCGGATCTGTCCTGACGATCCTTGCCTGCCATGGGTGCTCCTGCATGTTCGGGACCTGTCGGAAGACTGAACGATGGCGTCCAATTTCGGCCCCGATGCGACACTAAGGCTTGAAATTATCAAGATTAAGGCGCCAAGGCGATGGCGAAAGCCGAACCGCGGCGATAAGCTTCACGCAACAACATGAAATTCAGGGGGTTCCGACATGACATTCCGCCTCAATACGCTGCTGGGCAGCGCCATCGGCCTGGCCCTGCTGCCCGCCCTGGCGGAGGCTCAGGACGCGCGGTTCGAATTCCGGTCGGACAACGCCGTCGAGCGGTCGGACCCCTTTATCGATCAGGATGTCCTGGAACCGCAGGGCGCTTCAGACCTGGAAACCGGCTTCGACAGCAATAACTGGCTGCGCATCGTCAAGCCGGTCGGTGAGGGGCGTGTCTGGCGCTTCGAGCAGCAGGCCCGCCTGCGCCGCTATGAGGATCGCGATGACCTCAACTCCTTCCTGCTGACGCCGCGGGTCCAGTACTGGGCGCCGGTCGGCGAGAACTGGCAGATGCGGGTCGCCGCCGAAGGCTCGGTCCTCAATCGCGATGGTGACCGCCACTATACGCGCCTGCAGGCCGAGGGGCAGTTGCGCTATCGTGGTCAGGCTGACCGCGAGACGGTGCTGCGATTGCGGGCCAACCAGTATGATTTCGGTGATCAGGTCGTGGCCGGTCTTGATCAGTCACAATGGCGTTTGGGCGTCGAGCAATATGGCTATGGCGACGAGCGCCGCTCGGGCTGGTATCTGGCCGGTTTCCTGACCGACTCCAGTGCCGATGCCGACCGTTTCAGCTTCACTGAAGCGCAGGTGCGGGCCCGGACCTGGCGCCCGCTGGGCGAGAAGACGCGCGGTGAACTGCGGTTTGAAGCCTCACAGCGCGCCTATGATGGACCGTTTTCGGTCGCCCAGGCCTTTGAGCGCGAGGACACGCGCTGGCGGGCGACCGGCCGGGTTGAGCACATGATCAGCGATCAGGTGACCCTGTTCGGTGAGGCAGGCTATGTCGACAATGACTCGAATATCGACCTGCGCAGCTATTCCGGCGCCGTGTTCCAGGTCGGCCTCCGGATCCAGAATCGCTGACCTCGCAGACGGGCGTGTTGCCTGTCAGCTGCCGACGATGCCGTAGGCGCCACCGCGCTCGATCGCGGCCTTGTAGGCCGGGCGGGCCTGCATGCGGGCGACATAGGCTTTCAGATTGGGGTAGCGCTCGTCGAGCCCGCCCCGGGCAGCGGCGGCCTCCAGCGGGAAAGTCAGCTGGATGTCGGCGCCGCTGAAGGCGTCACCGGCAATCCATTCCCGTCCCTCAAGGTACGACTCGATAAAGCCGAACAGAGAGGCCAGTTCCGGATCGACAAAGCTGGACCGGAGCCGGGCCGCTACCTGGCGGATGACCGGCTTGACGAAGAAGGGCGCCTTGGATTTGGGCATCTGGTCGCTGATCAGCTTGAGCAGCAGGGGCGTCATCAAGGAGCCCTCGGCGAAATGCATCCAGTAGACATAGTCGCGATAGGCGGGCGTCCCGGCTTCCGGCTTGAGGGCGGGGGCATAGGTGTCGACCAGGTATTCCACGATCGCGCCGGATTCGGCGATGACAGTCTCGCCGTCCGAAATGACCGGAGACTTGCCGAGCGGGTGGACGTCACGCAGAGCCTGCGGCGCGCGCATGGTGGTCGCGTCGCGCATGTATTTCTTGATCTCGTAATCCAGGTCGGCTTCTTCAAGCAGCCAGAGAATGCGCTGCGAGCGGGAATTGTTGAGGTGGTGGACGGTGATCATGGACTTCTACCCGGCTGACTGTCGACGCGTCATGAAATAGGCGCCTGCGATCAAAAGGCAACGCGTCTGCGCTGCATGATCAGTCGAGCAGGACGTCGATCGCATCGGCCGGCGGTGCAATCCAGCCGGTCACCGGTGTGCCCAGCGCCAGGCCGAGATGCCCCAGAACCAGTTCGAGGCTGTCGACCAGGGCCGCGTCGCCATCTGCGAGATCAACCAGCGTGTAGCGCGACAGGCCGATCAGGTCGCCGACATGGGTGTGGCCATTGTCCGCGAGCCGAAAGGCCAGCTCGGTGAGGTGGGTCTGACGGGCACAGAGGGTGATCACATCGCGGTTCAGCACGCTGTCGCGGGGCGGCGGTGCGGTCGATCGCGGGCTCGGCAGTGCGGGCGCCTCGTCCAGCTGTTTGGCGATGATCGCCATGTAAAACCCCATCAGTTGCGTCGTTGCCTGAATTCAACACAACATATTGTGGGGTGGGTCGGGCCGCGGGCAAATGCATATTCTATGCATCCACAGGGTTTGCCTGTGGATAAGCGGGCTCGAAAGCAAAGGCTTGAAAAACTCAGATGTCGGCCCAGCGGGCGTTGACGCCCAGGCGATAGAACACATCGTCCCAATAGTCCCGGAGCGGACCGCGTTGTTCCGCTTCCCAGCTGTCGCGCGGGATCAGGTGAATCTCGAGGCCGACGCCGCGCAGCGTGTCGCCATAGGTATCGCGAATGGCGGTGGCGACGGTGTCGGCGGGCGGGATGCGGGCATCCAGCGCCCCGCGCCGTCGGCCATAGACCGAGAAGATCTCGGAATTCTGCAACATGTCCGAAACCAGCACGATGCGGCGTCCCGGCACGGTATTGTCGAAGCTGGGATCCTGGGCGAGGCGGGCCAGCGCCTCGATGATCGGGCTCGACGGCGCATCCTTGGGCAGGACGAGATCGGCCAGGGCCCGGTCCAGCGGATCGGCAAACAAAGCCTCGTAGCGTGCCTGGATGCGGTCGGGATTGCGGTAGAGCGGATTGACCTGTTCGCCAGCACCGGGATTGCACAGCGAAAAACTGTTGGTGTTTCGCAGCTGACCGCTCTCATTGAGCTCGTAGAGGGAGAAGCGTTCGCCAACCGCGAGGCCATCACGTTCCGACAGGATCAGGCTTTCAATGCCGCCCGCCTGTTCCGGGGAGTAGAGGTCGGTCTTGTCGATGACCACCACCCGGTGCGGTGGCAGGGCGTCAGCCAGGCACAGGGTCTGGCTGTCATACTCGTCCGGCGTGAGCTTGAATGCGGCATAGCTGATACCGCCGATGACAGCTGCTACGACAGCAAGATTGAACAGGCCTATGGCGTCGCGTCCGGACATTCCCCACCCCCTGGGTCGTTACCCGTGAATCGGCCGATCGCGGTGACCCACGGGTAGAGCTTAGCTGCGCTCGCGTGGCCCGGCCAAGTCCTGACAGATATCATCGAGCAGATTTTTTGCCTCGACGAGTTCTTCCAGCTCTGGCTGCGACAGTTTGCGGGCGTCTTTCCAGCCGGCCTCGAGGGCCTTCTCCAGATCGCGCGAAGCCGCTTCAAGGCGACGGGAAACCCCGCCATAGCCCGGAATGGCGTCGTCGAAAGTGCGGCCCTTGAAGGCTGCGATGGCGGCAAAGGTGGTGCCCAGGATGAACAGCAGCAGGGCTTCCAGCGTCTGCAGGCCGAACGGGTTGGCACGCGCCTCGACCACCGGCGCCAGCACCGCGCCGGTCATTTCGGACCCGCCGAGGGCCAGCGTTGCGGCGTTCAGCTCCAGCAGGTCGCGATAATGGGCCGCGGTCAGGTTGAGCATCACCAGGATCGCGGCGCCGATGATCACGCCCACAGCCGCGAGACCGGAAATGATCGGTCGGTTACGGTTGGACATGTGACGCAGACCGATGAAACCGATCAGGAAGAAGCCGGCGATGACATTGGTGAAGGAGACGGTGATCGCCTGCAGCCAGCCACCCAGCAGTCCGAGATCGGAACCGGTGGAGAAGAAGTAGGCATTGGCCAGACCCTCAAAGAGCACCAGCGTTGCCAGGATGGAAAAGTGCAGGATGTGCGAGGTCGGATAGATGGCCGCGCGGTCAATCGGTTTGACGGCCGGCTTGTCCGTTCCTTCGGTGTCCTCGACGGCACCGCCCCAGGTGCGACGGAATTTCAGGAGATCAGCCCGGCGGGCCCGGGCGATGGCGCGGGCACGACCCAGCTGGATCAGCGCGGCAGGCGCGCGGGTCTCGCGGAATTCAGCAAGATCCGGACGCAATTCCAGATCGGCTTCGACAATGTTCTGATCTAAGGGCATGGCCTCCCCCTCATTCGACCAAGCCGGATTGGCTCTGACATCATGGTTAATTTGCAATTGTGAAGCGAAATGGCTCGGATTGAGGCGATTTTGAGGGGAAATCGGTCGCGATCTGGGGCAAGCTATTGAAATCCGGTGGGCAGCACCGCAGATTCGCGAGCGAAGATAGGGGAGATGATCATGACAGGACGCAAAACGTCACGGCGGGACTTGCTCAAGGGCGGCGCACTGGCTGTCGTCTCGGTCGGGGCAACGGGCGCTGCCACCGCGCGGCAGGTCAGCACCACCGGCGCAGTCGTGGAGGAGGCCGTCACACCGCAAACGCTGCAATGCGCTGAAGCGCTGTTTGACGTTCGCTACACCGATGCCGAGCGTGAAATGGTCGTCGCCGAGATCGATGGCTGGATTGACCGGATGAGCCGGCAGCGGGCCCATGCCAAACCCAACACGCTTTCGCCTGCCACCGTTTTCGACCCGCGCCTGCGTTCCCGTCGCTATCGTGACCAGGCGGATCAGGTCGCCCCGTCCGGTGCGGATGCCGGCGCGCTGCCATCAAGCCCCGCCGACATCGCTTTCGCGCCTGTCTGGAAGCTGGGCCAGTGGATGCGGCGCGGCGTCCTGACCTCGCGCCGCCTGACCGATATCTATCTCGACCGTATCGCTGTCCATGGCGACACGCTGGAGTGTTTTGTCACGGTGACGCCGGACCTCGCCCGGGCCCAGGCGGATGCCGCCGACCGGGAGCTCGCCGCCGGTCAGGACCGTGGTCCGCTGCACGGTATTCCCTATGGCATGAAGGACATTGTCGATGTGGCCGGCGTGCGCGCGACCTGGGGGGCGACGCCCTATCAGGACCGTGTCGCTGAAGCCGATGCCACGGTGACGACCAGGCTGCGCGAGGCAGGTGCTGTCCTGCTCGGCAAGACCACCAATGGGGCTTTGGCCTATGGTGATCGCTGGTTTGGCGGCATCACCCGCAATCCGTGGAATACGCAAGAGGGCTCGTCCGGCTCAAGCGCCGGTTCGGCCTCAGCGACGGCGGCCGGACTGGTTGCTTTCGGCATCGGTACCGAGACGCTGGGGTCGATCGTGTCGCCGTCCAATCGCTGTGGCACCACCGGTTTGCGCCCGACTTTCGGGCGGGTCTCGCGGCACGGGGCGATGGCGCTTTGCTGGTCGCTCGACAAGATCGGGCCGATCTGCCGCTCGGTCGAGGATACCGGCCTGGTACTGGCGGCGCTGAACGGATTTGACGCCGCTGATGCCGGCTCACTGGATGTCGGGCTGGAGATTGATGCCGCCCGGCCGGTTCGGGGCATGCGGGTCGGCTACAGCCCGGCCTGGTTCGAGGCCGGCAGTGATGCCGACCGGGCGGCCCTGCAGGCGGCCCGGGATGCCGGTGTCGAACTGGTCGAGGTCGAACTGCCCGATCTGCCCTATGACGGCCTGTTCGCGGTCGTCGAAGCGGAATCGGCAGCTGCCTTTGAGCACCTGACCCTGTCCGGCGAGGATGACAGCCTGGTCTGGCAGGCGCCGGCGGCCTGGCCGAATACCTGGCGCCGGGCCCGCTTCATTTCCGCCGTCGATCTGATCAATGTCGACCGCTTCCGGCGCGAGGTGATGGAGATGATGGACGGTGTGATGGAGGGGCTGGATGCGATGATCGGCCCGAACTTCGCCAATGCATTGCTGGTCATCACCAATTATACCGGTCACCCGCAGCTGGCGATCAAGTCCGGCTATAACCAGCTTGCCACCCGGACCATTTTCGGCGATCCGGCGAGCGATGAGGGCACTACCCACCGCGTGCCGCAAACCACCAGCCTGTGGGCGCCCCTTTTTGAAGAAGGCACGCTGATCGCGCTGGGGCGCGAAATCGAACGCCGGCTCAATGTCGCGGATGACCATCCGCCCGCTTTCCACCAGGAGTGATCATGAAATTCTTTGACTACAAGGCTGCACCCAGCCCGCGCCGGGCCCGTATCCTGATGGCCGAGAAGGGCATTGATATCGAGATCGAGCAAATCGATCTGGGTGCCCGCGCCCAGTTTGACCCCGCCTTCAAGGCGATCAATCCGCGCTGTACCGTGCCGGCCCTCCAGCTCGATGACGGGACCGTCCTTTGCGACAACGCATCGATCGCCCGCTATTTCGAGGAAATCTATCCGGACCCGCCGATGTTGGGCCGGACACCGGTTGAAAAGGCTCTGGTCGCCGAGTGGCTGGCGCGGGTCGAGGGGGAAGGGCTGATGGGCGTCGCCGAAGCGCTGCGCAACCGGTCCGAATTCTTCAAGGATTCCTCGGTTACCGGCCCCAATCGCTATGCCCAGGTGCCCGAGCTGATCGAGCGGGGGCGGGCGCGGGCGACGGCCTGCCTGCACGATCTCGACACCCGTCTGGGTGAGGCGGCCTATCTGGCCGGCGACGCGTTCAGCGCGGCCGATATCGCCGCCTTCGTCTTTGTCGACTTCACCGCCTGGATCAAGCTGCCCATGCCGGAAGGCCTGGACAATCTGGCCCGCTGGCGCGAAGCGGTGGCGGCGCGGCCGAGCATCGAGGCCTGACGTCTGGAGCTGGTTAGGGCCGGCCGGGCTCAGCTCTGACGGGTCGGGAACAGCGTCTTGCCTTTCAGGCGAAGCTCGAACAGGTCCGGCCGCGAATAATGGCCGGCCGGATCGCAGGCGGCTTTCGCCTTGCGGACTTCGTCCAGATTGGCGTCGGCATAGAGGATGGTTTCTCCATCCGCCGGCCCGGCAATGATCTCGCCGCGTGGATCGATGATCACGCTCTGCCCTGTGTGTTCAAAGGCGTTCAGCGGTTTGAACCGCTCCGGCACATGCTGATCGAGACGCAAGCCGGCAGCCGCGATGACATAGGCGCCGGCCTGGCTGGCAAAGGCCCGGGACAACAGATGCTGCCGGGCCCAGACCGGATCGCTGGGCGCGTTTTCCGGCTCATGACCCGGCCAGGCGGCGACATGGACCTGCGTGCCCTGCGCAATGAGTGAGAAGCCGGGCAGGACGATATTGTGCTCCCAGCAATTGAGGCCGGACAGGCGCCCATAGGGTCGTTCATGGACCACCAGCCCGTCGGCATCGCCATCCGCCCAGACCGACCGTTCATGATGGGTGGGTTTCAGCTTGCGGTGACGCCCCATGACCTCGCCTTCGCGGGAGATGAAGACGAGGCTGGCGTAGATCGAGCTTTGCGTCGCCGGATCGAGTTCGGCGATGCCGATCACCACATCGGTTCCGGCGGCGCGGGCTGCCTTGCAGATCTGCGCGATCTCCGGCCCGTCCAGACGCACGGCCTGTTCGAGATAAAGCGCCGCCGCCTCCCACCACAGATCCCCGAGCGGCGCCTCGATGAAGAAGGGGTAGCCGGGTAGCCAGGTCTCGCCGAAGGCCGCGATATCGGCGCCATTGCGACCCGCCTCAGCGATCAGCTCGCAGGCCTTGTCGGTGCAGGCCTGCCGGTCGAAGACAATCGGAGCCGCCTGGATGGCCGCCAGTATGAAACCGGTCATGGCGCGCCCGGCTGTGGGAGGGGCGCAGCGCCGGGATCATGCTCATCGAACCAGCGCAGGATCTCGGCGACCTTGGTCAACAGCCGGCTCGGGCGCGAATTGGATATGCCGTGGAAACTGTCCGGTATGATGACCAGGCGCGTCGGTACGTTGTTGAGATGAAGCGCTGAGTAATACTGCTCGGTCTCGGCCCGCGGCGTGCGAACATCGGCTCCGCCGACCATCATCAGGGTCGGTGTGGTGACATTGCCGACGAGCGATAGCGGCGAGCGGCGCCAGTATTCGTCCGGATCCTCCCAGGGCGGGCTGGCGAACCAGTAGCGATAGAAGAATTGCGGCAGGTCGGAATAGAGCACGAAACTGGCCCAGTTGATCACCGGCTTGACCGAGGCGGCCGCGGCGAAGCGGTCGGTATTGCCGATGATCCACGCGGTCAGCAGTCCACCGCCGGACCCCCCGGTGACAAACAGCCGCTCCTCGTCGATGAAGCCGCGGCCCAGCATGTGATCGACCCCGCCCATCAGGTCGTCGTAGTCGTCGCCGGGATAGGCATGGTGGATGAGGTTGGCGAAGTCATACCCATAGCTCGTCGATCCGCGCGGGTTTGTGTAGAGCACGACATATCCGGCGGCGGCCATCAGCTGCAGCTCGGCGGAAAAGGTCGGACCATAGGCGGTGAACGGACCGCCATGGATTTCCAGGATCATCGGCCAGGCGCGCGACGGATCGAAATCGGGCGGATAGAGCACCCAGCCATGGATGTCGCGGCCGTCGGCCGGAGAAGCCCAGCTCACGGCCTCGGCCGGTGACAGGGCGGTGCCAGCCAGGGCGTCACTGTTCAGATCGGTCAGCAAGCTCTGCACGCCGTCGGCGGTGACCAGGGCCAGCTCGGCAGGGTGTTGCGGCGAGCCTGTGGTGAAGACCACATCGCCAGTTGCGGAAACGGCATAATCGCCGCCGGTATAAGGACGTCCGAATGTCGAGCCGATCAGTCCTTCGGCCACGACGCTCAGACTGCCATCCAGGGCGACAAATCCGACCCGGGTTGTGCCGCGATCATCGAACTGGACATAGAGACCTGAACTGTCGCCAGCCCATTGCGGATTGCCGACCGAGCGGTCGAGCGAAGCCGTCAGTGAGCGTGCCGTCCCGCCCCCGCTTGGGACGATGTAGAGTTCGGTATTGTGATAGCCCATCCGGTGGTCATCATATCCGAGATAAGCGATCCATTGTCCGTCCGGGGAAGCTCGCGGAGAGGCGTCCGGCCCGGCCCGGTCTGTCAGCTGGGTGACGTCACCGGTGGCGATGTCGAGCCGGTGCAATTCGCTGTCGGGTGGCAGCTGCCCCAGTTGCGGGCGTCGATCGGCGGAAAAGATCAGCGACGCGCCGTCATTGGCCCAGACGAAATCACCCGAACCGCCCAACCCGTCTTCGCTGAGCAGGGTGGTCGTCCCGGTCCGCAGGTCGATCATGTAGAATTGCTGGATGCCGGGCGGGATGTTGCCGGCACCGTCGAGGCGGAAGGTGAGGCGGTTTTCGACAACGGCCGGCGCCGCTCGTTCGGCGTCCTCCGCTGCAGCGGGCAGGGCCGCTGCAACCGGTCCGGGAAGGGCCTTGAACATTGACCAGGCGAGGCGGTTGCCATCGGGCGACCAGGCCAGCCCACCGGGAGCGCCGGGCAGCTCCGTCACCAATGAGTCGCTTCCATCGCGGCTGCGTGTCCGCAGGCTGACGCCGGCTTCACCGGCATAGGTGTAGGCGAGGGTCTGGCCGTCTGGCGACCAGCGCGGCGATCCGGACGCTGCTCCGTCGGCGGACAGGGGTTCGTGATGGGATCCATCCGCTCGGACAAGCCAAATAGAAGATCGGGTTTGGTCGCTTTTGACGTCATTTGTGCGGCGCACATAAGCAACCCGCTCACCGTCGGGCGAGATGCTGGGCGCTGATGCGGCCTCGAGCTGAAAGATAATTTCGGGCGTCAACGGTGTTGCTGATTGTCCGCATGCTGCGCCTGCGAAGGCGATCGCGGCCAACATTCCCGCTATCGGTTTGATCACAAACAGTCTCCGTCCAATTTCTCGCGGTCTGAAAATGCCGCTCATCCATCCATCCCACACAGACGCTGCAATTCTGTGCCCTGATTGCAACAGCTGTCCGAAAAGTGTCGCTTTTCGAGCCTTCGGTGCGGAATTCCGTGTGGGCGACGCAGCAATTGTGCTTCACCCAATATCGCAATTCGGTCAGATTGATTTGAATGATGGGGCATTCCCCCATCGGGCGCATCAAAAAAGAACGACGGCACGACCGTCGACCCAACGGGAGGAAGTTAGAGTATGTCATCCACCAAACGCACACTTTTGTTCGCCGCAGCCTCGGTGATCGCACTGACCGGCGCTCAGGCTGCCGCCCAGGACAGCCGCTCTGTCGACGTCATCACCGTGACGGCTCAGAAGCGCGAACAAGGTATCCAGGACGTCCCGGTTGCCGTGACGGCCTATAATGCCGAGCTGCTCCAGAACGCCGGCGTCCGTGACCTGAAGGACCTCGCCGTCATCGCGCCGGGCATCAACGTCACCTCGACCTCGAACGAGTTCGTCACCACCGCCCGTATCCGCGGCATCGGTACGGTTGGCGACAATCCGGGTCTGGAATCATCGGTTGGTATCGTCATCGACGGCGTGCCGCGCGCCCGTAACGGCGTTGGCTTCAACGACCTCGGCGAGCTCGAGCGTATCGAAGTGCTGCGCGGCCCGCAGGGTACGCTGTTCGGCGCCAACACCTCGGCCGGCATCATCAATGTCGTGACCAAGCGCCCCGAGTACGAGTTCAGCTCGCATGCCGAACTGGAATACGTCGCCGGATCTGAAGAGGGCTATGGCGTTGCTGGTGGCTTCACCGGTGGTGTGTCCGACAATCTGGCGATGCGCGTCTTCGGCGCCTACCGCGAACGTGACGGTTTCCAGACTGTCGAGACCTTCGGCGGCCCGCGCACGGAAGACCGTGACGGCGACCAGGACTACTTCACCCTGCGCACGCAATTCCTGCTCGATTTCAGCGAGAATGTCAGCCTGCTCCTGTCGGCAGACTACACCAAGCGCGAAGAGTTCTGTTGTGGTGCGCCGAGCCTCGTCTCGGGTCCGACCGCTGCGGCGATCAACGCCTTGGTTCCCGGTGCCCGCCCGCTGGCCGGTTCCGAGGACCCGTTCAGCCGCGTGATCCAGGCCAACCGTGACACCGGTCAGAACATCATCGACCACGGTTACAGCGGCGAGCTGAACTGGGAGTTCGACAATTTCGACATGACGGCGATCGTCTCGGACCGCAGCTACAGCCTGCGCTCGGGTCAGGACACCGACTTCACCGGTGCCGACATCGTCTTCCGTGATGCGTCGAACAACACCTTTGATTTCGACAACACCACGCTCGAGCTTCGCTTCTCTGGCGAAGGTGAAAGCGTCGACTGGATGTTCGGCATGTATTACTCGGACGAAAATCTCGTCCGCGGCGATGCCATCCAGATGGGCAATGTGTTCGAACCCTATCTCGGTCTGCTCGGTGGCAGCCCGACCCTGGTCACCGATCTGGCCAATGGTCTCGGCTTCACCTTCATTCCGGGCTTCGGCGGCCTTGCACCGGGTTCCGGCGCTCCGCTCGGTGGCGGCAATCCGCTGGGGGACACCTTCACCCAGCAGGGTGAAAGCCTGAGCTTCTTCACGCACAACACCTGGCATGTGCTGGAAAACACCGACATCACCTTCGGTCTGCGTCACACCAGCACCGACAAGGAAGCGACGTTTGACTTTGCAGACAGCTCCGTGCCGGCCTGTGACGTCTGGGAAGCCGTGTTCGGTGACGCGCTGGACTTCTCGACCCCGCTCAGCCAGGCAATCCTGAACGGCTTCTCGGCCGGTTCCGGCGTGGCTGTGGCCGACCTGGTGACCTTCGGTACCTTCACCTGTCTGCCGTTCTCGCGTGATGTCTACGCCCAGATCGACAACACCCAGTCGCTGGAAGAAAACCAGCTGTCCGGCCTGCTCTCCGTCTCGCACCGCATCAATGACGACTTCCTCGTCTATGGTACGTTCTCGCGCGGCTACAAGGCCGGTGGCTTCAACCTCGACCGCTTCACCCAGGCGGGTTCTTCGGCGGTTGATTTCCAGTCCGTCCTGGCTGACCCGTCCTCCTATCCGGCTCGTTTCGATCCGGAAGTCGTCGACAGTGTCGAGATCGGTTTCAAGACCGAATGGTTCAACGACACGCTGCTGGCCAACCTGTACCTGTTCAGCTCGGACTTCGAGACCTACCAGCTGAACACGTTCAACGGCATCGGCTACTTCGTCACCTCGATCGACGGTGCGTCGACCCAGGGTGCCGAAGCCGAGATCCTCTGGTTGCCGGAAAGCATGCCGGGCCTGACTGTTCAGGGTGGTGTCACCTACGCCGACGCGCGTTACGACAACTTCGCCCCGACCGGTACGGCTGACGTTGACCGCCTGTCCGGCCAGAACTTCTCGCTGGCTCCGGAATGGTACACCTCGGCTTCGGTGTCCTACACCGGTGAGCTTGAGGGCGGCATGAACTGGCTGGCCCACCTTGATGGTCGCTGGATGTCCGAGCAGAACACCGGTTCCGACCTTGACCCGGAAAAGGTCCAGGACGGTTACATGGTGTTCAACGGCCGCGTCGGTCTCAGTGCCGAGGACGAAGCCTGGTCGCTTGAACTCTGGGGTCGCAACCTGCTGGATGAAGAGTATGTCCAGGTTGGCTTTGACGGTCCGTTCCAGCCGGGTTCCTTTAACGCCTTCCTTGGTCAGCCGCGTACCTATGGTTTGACCCTGCGCGTGCGCAACTAGGCACACGGTCAATCGTGACAAGAAGGGCCGGGGCGCAAGCTCCGGCCCTTTTTGCATGCGCGGATGCGGTTTGCCCTATGGAGGTCACTGACCTTTAATGCTATTTCGGTGGAGGACGCGGGCCTTCAATTCGCCTTTTTCCGGTGATTTCTGGCCGCATTCGATGGAAGATTTCATGCTTGACCTCGCTTTGACCCCTCGCACCCGAAAAACGCTGCTGATGGCGGCCGGACTGGTCGTCCTGGCCGCTGTGGTGCTGTTTTCATTCGGCCCGTTTTCCGTCGGATCGATCGAGGCCCGGCTGGCGGTCGGCGCTCGCGAAGCGCTTGATTCGCGCGGGCATGACTGGGCCAGCGTGCGCATGGACGGGCAGCGGGCCATCCTGACCGGTGCCGCGCCGGACGTGGAGGCGCGCGACGATGCCATCGCCACCGTCCTGACATCGAGCTGGAGTGGCGGAGTGGTCGCCGGCGGCGTCACCCGCGTCATCGACGAGACAATCGAGGCACGCTTGCAGTCGGGATTTGTGTTCCGCGCGGATGTCGCCACCAATGGCCGGGTGTTGATCCGGGGCGATGCCACCGATGCCGGGGCCCGCGACGCGGTGGCCCGCTATGCCAGCGCCAATTTTCCCGGTGGTGCCGATACCGACCTGACCCTCGTTCCTGGCGGGTCTGCCTCGCCGGACTGGGAGGAGGCCGCCAAGCGCTTGCTGGGTCAGCTGGCACGGTTGGATCGCGGTGCCTTGGTGCTGCGCGGCGAGCAAGGGGCCCTGGTCGGTGAAGCGTCAAACCCGCAGATTGCGCGTTCGGTGACCCAGACGCTTCAGGCCATGCCGACACCATTCCGGGCGGCGACGGTCATCACGCCCGCCGGTGCGCCAGCCGAAGTTCGGGTCGAGGACGTTGCCGCCTGCTCAGCGGTGATCCTGGCCGCTCAAGGCACTGAAATGCCGCGCTTCGAGCGCGCAGGTGCGACGCCCAGCCCCTTCACATCCGTCGCCCTGCGGCGGGTCGGTCGCATGTTCGCCGCCTGCCCGGACGACGCCGCTTTGACGGTCTCGGTCCGCCGCAGTGCCGATGATGCCGAGCTGGACGAGGCCCGGATCGCTGCCGTGACCGGGCTGGTCACCAATGTCACCGCGGAAAACCCGCGTGTATTCGTTGTCCTGACCGATCGACAGGATGACGCCATATCATTCGCAATCGCGACGCTTGAGGGCTGAGGCATGTTTTACCTGATCTGGGAAATGGGGATTTTGTTGTTGCTGGCGGTCGGGTTCGGCGTTTTCGTCGGCTATCAACTCTGGTCCGGCGATGCCCGCAGCGCCGAGGCAGATGCCGCCGTGGCCGAGAATGCCCGCCTGCGCCAGGAAAACGAGAATCTCGCGCGCCGCCTTGGCGAGGCCGAGGCCCAGTCCCGCGTGGCCGCAGCGGATCCGTCGCCGGCTCGCGTCGAAGCGCCGGAGATCGCCATGCCGGAGACGGTCGTGCGCGACGCTGCCACGGCCCCGTCGGCAACACCGAAGCCGAAACCTGCCGCGAAACCCGCGCCAGCGAAGCCCTCAGCCGAGAAACCCTCAGCCGCGAAGCCCAAAGCCGCCGCCAAGCCCAAAGCCAGCCCGAAGGCGAAATCGGCGCCGAAGCCTGGCAAGCCAGCCGTCGAAGCCGGCGGTGATCTTGGCGCGATCAAAGGGCTCGGTCCCAAGGCTGCTGCCGCGCTGAAAACCGGTGGCGTGACCTCGGTGGCCCAGATTGCCGCCTGGACGGACGCGGACATCGAGCGTTGGGACGCGGCCATCAATGGTCGCGGCCGGATTGTGCGGGATGACTGGGTCGGTCAGGCCAAAAAGCTCACCGGCTGAACCGCGGCCGTTTTGAGACGGCGGCAGGTCTCAGGGCCGGGTCAGATTGGCCAGCACGTTGCGCGCGTCATAGGCGTTCGGATCCTGCGGCAATGGCCCCGATCGTATCAGGATCATCAGCGAGACCGATTTTTCACCGGCATCGCCGTCAAAGCGCAGGCCGAGACCGACGCCGCGGGAGGAACGCCCGCGTGAGCCGGACGAAATGCTGACGCCGGTCGAAACTCCGACCGGGTTGCGGTCATTGCCTTCACGCTGCCGGTTCGTGACCAGAAACCAGTCGCCACCATTGTCCAGCGTGATCTCGGCGGCCCGGCGCAGCGCCATGTTCTCGGCCTCGTCAAACTCCGTATCCGAGCCGGCTGCAAAGCGGACTCGAAAGCGGTCCTGCTCGATCCGGCTCTGCGACCAGCCCCGATCACCCCCATTGGACGGTCCGTAGGTCGTCGGCGTCGTCGCGCAGGCCGTCAGCGAAGTGGCAAGAACAAGCGAAGCAAAGACCCGGCGCATGGCGCACTCCTGGATGATGGCGATGGCGCAGCGTGACACAGGCTGGCTGTCAGGTCGATGAATGCTGGCCTACTCCACTTCCATCCCCATCCGCTCCAGCAGGACCAGGGCGCTGTCGGCAATCACGGTGCCGGGCGGGAAGACCGCGGCGGCGCCCATCTGGCGCAGGACCGGCTCGTCATCGGGCGGGATGACGCCGCCGACGACGACGAGAATGTCGTCGCGGCCGCGCTGGCCGAGTGCGGACCTCAATTCAGGGACCAGGGTCAGATGTCCGGCAGCGAGGGAGGAAGCCGCGGCGGCGTGGACCTTCTCGGCGACCGCGAGATCCGCGGCTTCGTCCGGGGTCTGGAACAGCGGTCCGACGACGACCTCCCAGCCAAGATCGGCATAGGCTGAGGCGACGACTTTCTGGCCGCGGTCATGCCCGTCCTGGCCCAGCTTGGCGATCAGGATTTTCGGCTTTTCGCCAAAACGCGCTTCAAAGGCCTCGGCGAGGGAGCGGGCTTTCTTCACCCGGTCATCATCACCGGCGACCTCGCCATAGACGCCCTTGACCGTCTTGATCTTCGCGACATGCCGGTTGAACGCGGTTTCCATCGCGTCGGAAATCTCGCCGACCGTGGCCTTGGCGCGTGCGGCGTCGACCGAGAGGGCAAGCAGATTGCCCTCGCCGGTGCGGGCCGCCTCGGAGAGGGCGTCCAGCGCGGCCTTGAGGGCGTTGGGATCACGCTCGGCACGCAAGCGTTCCAGCTTCTCGATCTGCTGCTTGCGGACCAGATAATTGTCGACCTTGAGGACGGGAACATCCTCTTCCTCGTCGAGGCGGAATTTGTTGACGCCGGTAATGGTCTGGCGACCGCTGTCGATCTGGGCCTGGGTGCGGGCGGCGGCTTCCTCGATGCGCAGTTTGGGAATGCCGGCCTCGATGGCCTTGGCCATGCCGCCCAGTTCGTCGACCTCGGCGATATGATCGAGGGCGCGGGCGGCCAGGTCATGGGTCAGGCGTTCGATGTAGTGGCTGCCGCCCCAGGGGTCGATGGCATCGCAAAGATGCGCCTCGCCGGCCAGCAATAGCTGGGTATTGCGCGCGATGCGGGCGGAAAAATCGGTCGGCAGGGCCAGCGCCTCGTCCAGCGAATTGGTGTGCAGCGACTGGGTGTGACCGTCGACCGCGGCGATGGCCTCCAGCGCCGTCCGTCCGACATTGTTGAACACGTCCTGGGCGGCCAGCGACCAGCCGGACGTCTGGCAGTGGGTACGCAGGCAGATCGACTTGTCGGATTTGGGGTTGAAGCGCTCCTTGACCAACTTGGCCCACAGCAGGCGCGCCGCGCGCAGCTTGGCGATCTCCATGAAGACATTCATGCCGATGCCGAAGAAGAAGGAGAGACGCGGCGCGAAAGTGTCGACGTCGAGCCCGGCATCAATCCCGGTCTGGATGTATTCCAGCCCGTCGGCGATCGTGTAGGCGAGCTCGAGGTCGGCCGGGGCACCCGCCTCCTGCATGTGATAGCCGGAGATCGAGATCGAGTTGAAACGCGGCATGTGCTTGGAGGTGAATTCGAAAATGTCCGAAATGATCCGCATCGAAGGCGTGGGCGGGTAGATATAGGTGTTGCGAACCATGAACTCCTTGAGGATGTCGTTCTGGATCGTCCCGGAGAGTTGTTCCGGTTTCACACCCTGTTCTTCCGCGGCGACGATATAGAGCGCCATGATCGGCAGGACGGCACCATTCATCGTCATCGAGACCGACATCTGGTCGAGCGGAATGCCGTCGAACAGGGTGCGGGTGTCGTAAATACTGTCGATGGCCACACCGGCCATGCCGACATCGCCGGCGACGCGCGGATGGTCTGAGTCATAGCCGCGATGGGTGGCCAGATCGAAAGCGACCGAGAGGCCTTTTTGCCCGGCGGCCAGATTGCGGCGGTAAAAGGCATTGGAGTCTTCTGCTGTGGAGAAGCCGGCATATTGGCGGATCGTCCAGGGTCGCTGTCCGAACATGGTCGGATAGGGGCCGCGCACGAAGGGGGCGGCACCCGGGACGGAGCCCAGGAAGTCGATACCGGCGCTGTCCTCGGCGCGGTATTGCGAGCGGACCGGAATGCCTTCCGCCGGCGTCCAGGGCTCACGGGAGCCGGTTCCGGGGCTGCGCGCCTCGCCCAGCTCTATCGTGGTGAAGTCAGGGGCGGTGGATTTGGATGTGATGGTCATTGGGCCGCCTCCATCTCTGTTTCAAATCGCGCGGCGAAACGGGTCGCCAGCAGCGCATCCTCCGGCGCGTCAGGGTCCGGCCAGATGCCATCTGTTTCGACCGCGCGCGGATCGGGGTCCTTGTATTGCGTAACACCGAGGATCTGCGCCTGACCGCCCGCAATGCGGGCCAAAGAGGCCTCGCGCGATTTGGCGATCTCGCCCTGCAACCAGCCACTGGCAAAGGCGTCGACCAGCCCGCCGCGGCGCTCGATCTCCTGGAACAGGGACCAGGCGGATTGCGCAAGGCTGTCAGCCAGGGTCTCGTGCAGGTAGGAGCCGGCAGCCGGGTCGGTGACCTTGCCCAGATGGCTTTCCTCGGCCAGCAGGATGTGGAGATTGCGGGCCACGCGGCGGGCAAAGCCGGTCGGGCGGCCAATGGCTTCGGTCATCGGCCGCACCGTGATCGTATCGGCGCCGCCAGCGGCGGCGGCAAAGCCGGCACAGGCATTGCGGATCAGATTGGTCCAGGCGTCGCGGGCTGACAGCATGCGGGCGGCCGTGGTCACATGCAGGGTGAGGCGCCGTGCCTCGCCAGTGGCGCCGAAACTCTCGGCGATGCGGGCGAAGATGCGGCGCGCGGCGCGCAGCTTGGCGATGGTCAGGTGGATGTCGGCATCAGCGGCCAGCCGGGCCTCGATGGCCTTGGCCGCGGCATTGGCGTCGAGCCCGGTTTCCATCATCAGGCGCATATAGGTCGCGACCGAAGCGGCCAAGATGGCCAGTTCCTGGCTCTCACTGGCGCCGGCCTCGAACATGTGCGCGGCATCGCAGCGGAAGACCTTGAGATTGGGGAAGGCGGCCTGGGCCAGCTCGGTCAGGGCGGCGGCTTTGGGGAAGCACTCCTCATCCAGCGCTATGCCCTGCCGGGCGGCGCGCTCGACCGGGTGTAGTCCGAGGCCGCCGCTGACCAATTCGCCGTCGATGCGGCGACGGGCAAACAGGGTCAGGAGGAGATGGGCGTGGTGACCCTGTCCGCCCAGACTGTCCAGATGGATCGGGGCGAGGGTGAGGTCGACACCCTTCAGGGCCGCGTCCAGCAATTCAATCTCATTGGCCTTGAGGCCGAACTGTCCCGTCGGATCGAGGCGCAGTTCCAGTTCGGAGACGCCGCCCATCAGATCATCCAGCGCCGCAGTATTGGCGGCCTCGGGCGAGGCTTCGACCAGGGTCTGGCGGATGCCCCAGGGCAGGTGGATGTCGCGCGGCGCCGCGTCGACAGCGTTGCTGCCTTCCGGACGGGCGAAAAAGGCCGGGCCGCGCTTGATACCGTCGATCGTGGTGCGGCCGAGCGTGTCGTCGAAATCGGCGCCGCGCAGGGCTTTCTCGGCCAGCGCCGTCCAGCTGGCCGGCGTCTGGGCCGGGAAATCCCCGGCGAGGGCGCGGATAGTGTCAGTCATGCCCGGAATCCTCGATCTTCGTGGTGTCTTTGTGCGGCGGAGAGAAAGCGCGCACGGCGCGTGCGTCAAGTGGGTCACTGAAGCGAGGACAGTGTGGCTGCTTATCCCCGCTTCCCCATCTTGCCACAGACTGGCGGGCCAGCGAGGAGAAACCCCATGTCCCAGACCAGTCCGACACTCGATCTGCCGCTTGTGATGCCCGCCCAGGCGCAAAAGCATGTCACCGTGAACGAGGCATTGATGCGGCTCGACGCCCTGGTCCAGGCCGTGGTGCAAAGTCGCAGCGTGACGGTTGAGCCGGCCACACCGGCCGAGGGCGCCGCCTGGATCATCCCGGGCGGAGCCAGCGGTACGGCCTGGTCGAGCCTCAATGCCGGCGATATTGCCGTCTGGCGGGACGGCTACTGGACGGCATTTACTCCGGCCGATGGCTGGCGGGTGTCTGTCATCGATGAACGGGCCGGCCTGTTCTGGGATGAGGACAATGCACGCTGGCGGGACGCGCCGACCGATACGGTCCTGGCGCAGGGGATTGGTGGTGCCGCAAGCCGGGCCCTGATCGCCGAGGAGACCCTGACCGGGCTGAGCGGATCGGTGGTAGCCAGTTCGGTCGTCATTCCCGCCCGGGCGGTGGTCTTCTGCGTATCGGTGAGAACCGTCTCAGCCATCACCGGCGCAAGCTCGTTTGATTGCGGTCTGTCCGGGGAGCGCACCAAATTCGGCGGGTCGCTCGGCATCGCCGAGGGCGCGAGCAATCTGGGCGTGATCGGCCCGACCGCCTTTTATTCGGATACGCCAATCGAACTGGCGGCCAATGGCGGTGATTTCACCGGTGGGGAAGTCGCCATCGCAATCCATGCCTGGATGCCGGTCGCCCCGGAGGGCTGACCCGCTCACCTGCACTCAGGTGATACGGGAGACCACGTCGTCGACAAGGACATTCAGCTCAGCCTGGCTGGCATCGGTCATGCCATGACCGCCCACGGCGACCAGCCGGAAATCGGCATGCGGGCAGGCTGCGGCGAGATCGAAGGCGGTGCGGGCGGGGCACACCATGTCATAGCGGGCGTGCAGGATCCCCATCGGAATGTCTGCCAGGCGGTCGGCCTTGGCCAGCAATTCACCCTCCTCGAGGAAGCATCCCTGGCTGAAATAATGGACCTCGATCAGCGAATGCGCGGCAATAAAGCCGGCACCGCGAGCCGCCAGTCCCGCGCGCACAGCTTCTGGCGGATTGTCGAGATAGGAGAGGCGGTCCTCATACTCAGTCCACCGATAGACCGCAGAGCGGCGCAGCGTATCGAGCGGGGTCGAGATGTCGGCCAGCTCAGTCAGATCCGGAAGCCCGCGCGCGATCTCGTCCTGCATCTCCGCAAGATACCAGCGCATGATCGTTTCGGGTGAGGTCCGCTCTGCCTGCGGTACCGGAGCGATGAAGGTTGCGAAGGCGTCCGGAAAGATGGTCGGCGCGCCGTCGGGGCTGTGCCACCAGTCCAGCTCGAAAGCGCGGGCCGTGAAGATGGCGCCGACGATGAGGCCACTGACGACGTGTGGATGCGTCTGGGCATAGGCCAGGGCCAGCGTCGAGCCCCAGGACGGGCCGAACACCATCCAGCGCTTGATGGCCAGATGCCCGCGGAGGGCTTCCAGGTCAGCGACCAGATGGGCGGTCGTATTAGCCTGCAGCGACAGGTGCGGCGTCGAGCGGCCGGCGCCGCGCTGGTCGAGCAGGATGATGCGGAATCGCTGCGGATCGAACAACTTCCGGAACTTGTCGGATATCCCCGAACCCGGGCCGCCATGCAGCACCAGCAGCGGGATGCCGTCCGGGTTCCCGGCGCTTTCCCAATAGATCGCATGCCCGTCACCAACGTCCAGATGGCCGCTCTGGTGCGGCGCGCAGGCCGGGTGAAAGGCGCTCATCGGGTGTCGGTCGCGGGTGAGGCTGCGGGAAGCGGCGTCAGATTGACACGTTCGAGCGGCGTCGAGGACGGGGCGACCGTGGATTGATAGGTCGCGGTTGCGCCCTGGAAGCTGACAATGACCGTCCACGCACAGGCGGCCGTGCTCGCGTCCGGTTCCGGCGAGACCGTCGCGGCGAATTCATGCAGGAGCACATCTGGCCCGTCGGCCAGGGGGCTGAATTCCAACCGGTACCCGGTCGCCGCATAGCGTGTCTCGATCAGCTCGCGCGCATGCACCAGGTCCAGAGGGCAAGCGTGCCGGTCCGCCATCCGTTCGGTCATGTTCAGGATGGAATAGATGACCGGAACGGGTTCCGGCTCGGCATGCGTCTCGCCACTGGCAGACAGAATCGCTGCCGCGCCCAGAATGGTCACGGTCAGCACTCCCAGAGCGCGCACCCAGTCTGATTGAAAAACCTGCAATCCCCGCCCCGTTTACCGCCGGGGCGCCTTTGCGCCGGACACCGCCCCGATCTCACCCATGCCAATACCAGACACCGCCATCGCGGCAAGACCCCGTGGCAATTCAAATTGTGTCTGCGGGAAGTAATGGTGCCGCTTGAGGGAGATGGATTGAACTCTCTCCTTGATGCACAGGAAGACCGGGAACACCAACTAAAGAAGGAAGGAATTGACTTTGATCGGCTCGAACCATGAGCCGCCCAGGCTCAAAAATTCCCTTCGTGACAATGAGCTCCAAGCTGTCACGCTTGGCCCCGATTTCCGCAAATCGTCAAAGTCTTCTCACAAAGAGATCGCGCAGCAATACTGCATTCGCCTCAAAGGAAATATAAGATAAAACGGGCCGTTATCGGTTCGCCAGCAAAAATGCTTGGATGAAAAACCCATTTCGTTACTTCAAATTTCGTTACTTCAAAATGTCGCCTGAGGTGATCCGCAATGCGGCGGTGGTGTAGGTCCGCCTTCGTTTGAAACCAACACGTTGACATTATTGGGGGGCACTGCGAGTCCTATATAATTCAGGGGATGGTAGGGGAAGCGCAATATGAAAAATCGTGAGCGGCGTGCCGAGATCAATAACGTCCGTCGATTTTTCGGAGCGGCATGCGTTCTTGCATTGCTGTCGCTAGCCGGAACAGCGCACGCGAGGGATTATTATTGTTATCGGCACATCACCAATAACAGAGATGTCCCCGTCACATTGGTCTTGTTCAATACGGGAGGTGGCTGCGCGACCTACCCGGTCGCGCCTCACACATCGGTATCCTATGCTATTCCAGAAGACAATTCCCATGCGACTTTAACAATATCGGGCGATCATTTTCGAACGGTTTCGGGCCACCAAAGCCGATCCATAACGATCTTCCACCATAAAAATACCGGCAGGGACTGGATGGAACGCCTCGCCGATACAGAGGACAAATGCCACATCTCCAGGTTGGGCGCCTATGACACCAGGGCCGATATCTACGCAAATGCGCAAGAGCTCGGAAGTGCAGATTTTCGTCAAGCACTCACCGTCAATTCACCGGCAGATGGTGACATTATCGTCAATGCGGCCGCGGCGGTCCCCCGGGCACCCCAGCAGGTCGCGCGCTCTGGTCCTGGAAATGCTGACCCCGCTTATTGGGCGGAGTTTGATTTGGAACAAAACCGTGTCGGGGGGATACCCCGGGGTATCCAAAGGTTGGATCCGTACGGTTTTGATGCCGTTTTTCGGGAGGGCACGACAGCGGCGGTCAATGACGGCCGTGGTTTTGTCTATTTCTTTCGCGATGGCTGGTATTCGCGCTACCAGCTCAGCATACGAGAGGTCTCTTCCGGATTTCCGGTCAGGATCACCGAGCAACGCTGGCCCGGCCTGTTGGCTCTGGGCCCGATTGATGCTGCGGTGAATGCGGGTAATGGCAAGATCTATTTCTTCGGCGGCGGCAATTATCTGCGCTTTGACATTGCCAGCCACCGTACCGATCCCGGCTACCCCAGGCCCGTGACTGAAGGCACGTGGCCGGGGCTGCCGGCACTGGGCCGCCGGATTGAAGCCGCGACCAATATGGGGAATGGCAAAATCATGTTCTTCTCGGGCAATCGCATGCTGAGCTTTGATATTGCTGCCGACCGCGCCGATCCGGGCTACCCTCAGATGGTCACCGATCGGAATTTTACCGGGGCCGTTCCGCCTGTCGGCTTTTATCTGTCGGTCGCCACCACATGGGATTCCGACCGGCTGATCTTGTTCTACTCGGACTACTGATTGGGGCGATGCGGGTGCTGTCAGAGGGGGCCTGTCAGAGGAACTTCGCCAGGAGTGCCGGGCGAAGTTTCCCAGCCTGCCCGGATGCGTAATCCGTTCAAATGCTTCGGCAAAAAATGGTGACAGGCACCTATTAATCCAATCATGTCCACCTGGTTCCGGAGCCGGCCGACTATCCGGACCGGATCCTCGACTGGCCGACCTGCCTGGCAGACGGGCTCAGCGAGGAAGTGGAAGCGCGGCTGGGCTATTTCACTAAAACCGGTTTCCCCATGGGGGCGGAGGCATGGCTCTCTGGACTGGAAACCAAATCCGGCCGACGATTGCGCCCCAGACCGCGCGGGCGACCTAAACTGGATGCGGGATAAATGGTGTGTGTCCCTGTTTTTTCCTGTTTTTTCTTACGACTGCCAGTACCAGACAACGCCATCGCGGCAAGGGGTGGAAGCGAGTCATTTCTCGGGAAAACTGGGGACAGAGTTAATGTGGAAATCTTTGAAGAAGTTATTCTCGGCCAGTGATTTGAGAAAGTTTTCTGTGTCTGTTGGAGAGCCCTGGGATTTTTCGGGGCCTGATGGTGACAATCTGATTGTTGGGAACGAGATAATCGACGTAAGCAGGCCTGATAACCATTTTTTGATCATCGGTATCAAGCCAACGAATTTTGATAGGCACACCTATGATGCCCTTGGGCTGAGCGCTAGGGATGGAAAAGAGATTTCGGACGATGCGTTGAAGCTTGGGAATGAAATCGCCGTGAATGGTGAGTTCGGATCAATCAATGATGGTGAATTCGAAGGTTCTGGGCAGTTGCAAATCGTAGGTTTATGTAAACGGGCCTGAACCCATTCCGCTACTTCAAAACGTCGCCCGATAATAAATGGTGACAGTGAGAAAAACGGGAAGAATGGGGACAGGCACCATTTTCGGGCAGATTTGGCGGTTCTGATCCAACGGAAACTGCAGAACAACCGGGACAGACACAGTTAATCTCCCTTATCCCCCGCGCCCAGGAGCAAACCCCGCCATAAACCGCTTGCCGAGAGACCGCCGTATCCGGTTCTTCAGGTCAAGGGCCGCGACGCGGCCGCTTCGCGGTTTCACCCTTGAGCTGAAGAACCGGATACGGCCCGCTGGCTGACAAGCGGTGTATGGATGGCCGTGCGCCGCGGCGCTCATATAACAGCCGCGGTTTCGGCACGTCTCCTTTTCGCGCTAGGCTGTGCGTGGTCGTGCGCGAGGCATCTCGAGAGCAAGGCCCAGGAGGCGATCAGGTCAGATTGGTTGCAGCAAAACCAAACACGGACAGGCCTGCCGCGGCACAATCCTATAAAGCCTGCGTTCGGTGCGTGTTCCGATGTTGTGTAGTGATTTGTCCAAGCAATTTCAAGGGCTTGAAAATGGTGCCGCTAGAGTGAATTGAACACTCGACCTCTCCCTTACCAAGGGAACGCTCTACCCCTGAGCTATAGCGGCGCCGGGTTGCCTTTCGGCGAACGAGAGCCGGGCATATAACGCAAGCCTGAGCCTGCGCCAAGTGTGTCTTGACGTGATGTGCAGCGTTCGCCATGACCAATTGCATGAGCAAGCCCAGCGATCCACCCGCCACACCGCCGCGCGCCAAGCGCGACAAACCGGACCCCAATTCCCGGGAGGCCCGTCTGGCCGAGGCTTTGCGCGCCAATCTGCGTCGTCGCAAGGCGGCGGTGCGTACCCCGGTCGAGGAGGCACCGGAAAATGACAGCGACGCTGCACAAACTGCCTCAGAAAAACCCGCCACCCCGTCATAATGCCGCCCGGATCGGGCACCGGGATGGGGCGCACACGCAATCACGCGCGTCTCGCGTTTCCGTCTTGGCGTTGAAGGAGTACTCATGGACCGGATTGTCATCCAGGGCGGCGCCCGCCTTGAAGGCCGTATTGAAATCAGCGGAGCCAAGAACTCCGCGCTGAAGCTGATGGCCGCGGCGCTGTTGACCGATGAGCCGGTGATCCTCACCCGCATGCCGCGCCTGGCTGACAGCCGCTTTCTCGGTCATCTGCTGGAAAAGCTCGGTGTCGAGGTCTCCGATGGCCAAGACGCGCAACTGCGCCTGCATGCGGCGACCATTGCCGACACGTTCGCGCCCTACGACCTGGTCCGCAAGATGCGGGCGAGCTTCAATGTGCTCGGCCCGCTGCTGGCGCGAGAGGGGCATGCCCGTGTGTCGCTGCCGGGTGGCTGCGCCATTGGTGCGCGCCCGGTCGACCTGCACCTCAAAGCACTGAAGGCGCTGGGCGCACAGATCGAGATTTCCGAGGGCTATGTCTCGGCCAAGGCGCCGGCAGGCGGTCTGGTCGGCGGCGAGATCGATCTGCCCTTTGCCTCGGTCGGCGCCACCGAGCACGCCATGCTGGCCGCCTCGCTGGCCCGCGGTGAGACCGTGATCGAAAATGCTGCCCGCGAGCCGGAGATCGGGGATCTCGCCGATTGCCTGACGGCGATGGGCGCGACGATCGAGGGAGCCGGCAGCTCGACCATCCGTATCCAGGGCCAGTCGCGACTGTCCGGTGTCACCCACAAGGTGGTTGCCGACCGGATCGAGACCGCGACCTATGCTCTGGCCGTTGCCGCGGCAGGCGGCGATGCGGTGCTGGAAGGGGCTGTGCTGGCCCATAACAAGGCGCTGTGGTCGTCGATGGGTGAGGCGGGTGTGACGGTTGAAGCCGTGGCGGACGGCGTGCGTGTGGCCCGCAATGGCTCCCGCCTGGACAGTGTCGATATCGAGACCCAGCCCTTCCCGGGCTTCCCGACCGATGCCCAGGCGCAATTCATGGCACTGATGTCGTTGGCGAACGGGTCTTCGGTGATCCGCGAAACCATTTTCGAAAACCGGTTCATGCACGCGCCGGAACTCGCCCGTCTGGGCGCTGACATCACCGTGCATGGCAATGAGGCGGTGGTGCGCGGCGTCGAGCGCCTGCGCGGGGCGCCGGTCATGGCCACCGACCTGCGCGCTTCGGTCAGCCTGGTCATCGCCGGTCTTGCGGCGGAAGGCGAAACCGTGGTCAATCGGGTCTACCATCTTGATCGCGGGTTTGAACGGCTGGAAGCCAAGCTCACCGGCTGCGGTGCCCGCATCGAACGGCTCCCCGACGGAGCCTGAACCACAGGACATGACGGATGACAGCTCCCTTGCGGCTGACGGCACTGGACGAGCACGATCTCGCGGCCATTTCGGCGGCCCTCCAGGACGCCGTGGCGCTGCTGGGTGATTTCGAGCACTCCAAACGGCTGCGATCCTTCACCATGGCGTTCAACCGCTTCTGCTGGGAGGCGGGGAGGCGCGACCGGCGCGTGCGCTCCGGCGTCCAGATCGGCCATGTGACCGCGGCCCGCTCGCGCAATATCCGACAGGGTGCCGAGGATGCGGTGGTCAATCTGCTGGCGATCCGCTTCGAGCCGGGCGAAATGCCGTCGGGGCAGGTGGTTTGCACATTTTCCGGTGGCGGCGAGCTGCGGCTTGATGTCGAATGCCTGGACGTGGTTCTGGTCGATCTGTCCCGTCCCTGGCGGGCCACAGCGCGACCGCAGCATGAAACCGCCGATATCGGTGAACCGGACGAAGAGACCCAAGCGCCATGAGCCAGTCCGACGACAGGATTGTCCGTATCGACCTCGACGGCGCCAGTATGGGACCAGGCGATGTCAATGCCGACCATGAGCGCCGCGTCGCCATTGCCGACCTCTTGGAAGGCAATCGCTTCCGTCCGGACGGCGAGGTCGATGGTCCCTATGCGCTGCGCCTCGCCATCGAACATGACCGGCTGGTCTTCGATGTGCGTCTGGAAGACGACACGCCGGTGCATGGCTTCATGTTCGCACTGGGGCCGCTGCGCCGCATCGTGAAAGACTATTTCCTGATCTGTGAGAGTTATTACGAGGCTGTGCGCGATGCGCCGCTGGAGCGGATCGAGGCGATCGACATGGCCCGGCGCGGTGTTCACAATGAGGGCTCGACGCTGCTGCGCGAGCGGCTGGTCGGCAAGATCGATGTTGATTTCGACACCGCCCGGCGCCTCTTCACCCTGATCTGCGCCCTGCACAGGCGGGCGGCGTCATGAGCGCGCCTTCGGTGCTGTTTGTCTGCGGCCGCAACGCCATCCGCTCGCCCATGGGTGAGGGGTTGTGGCGCCTTCGATTCGGTCCCGACGCCATCGCCCGCTCCTGCGGTGTCATCCCGGCGGCCTTCGTGGACCCTTTCATGGTCTCGGTCATGCTGGAGAAAAAGGTCGATCTGGAAGACTTCTCGCCGATTGCCCTCAATGGCGTTGGCGACCCTCCGGCCGAGCTGATCGTGTCGCTGTCGACGGCGGCCGACCGGATGGCACGGGAGTATGCCGCCCGCACCGGTGCCGAGTTCCAGGCCTGGCCGATTCCCGATCCCAGCGAGACCGGCGGTAATCGTGACATGAAGATCGCCGCCTATCGCGAAACGCGTGATGCCATCGCCGCCCGTGTCGCGCAGTGGGAACCGACGCCAAAAAGCGCTTGATGTCTCGACTTTTGCCCGCAAGGGGGAGTATACAGCGCGCTCCGGTGCGCGGGCTGCTTGGCGAGTCTGCGGTAACACCCAGAATTCTAAGCCCCCACAGGGTCAGACCGCAGGGTCAGAAACGAGGAGCCGCATGGCGAAAGAAGAACTGTTGGAGTTTCCGGGCGAAGTCACGGAACTGCTTCCGAACGCGACCTTCCGGGTCAAGCTCGAGAATGAACACGAAATCATTGCCCACACTGCGGGCAAGATGCGCAAGAACCGTATCCGCGTTCTGGCCGGCGACAAGGTCCTGGTCGAGATGACGCCCTATGATCTGACCAAGGGCCGGATCACCTATCGCTTCAAGTAAGCTCCATTCAGGCGTGGTGACGCGATGACGCTGGCCGACCCGGCACTTCCCCGCCCGCGCCTGATCCTGGCCAGTGCCTCGCCCCGACGCTTCGACCTGCTGAGCGGGGCGGGACTGAGCCCCGACGCGGTCGAACCCACCCATATCGATGAGCACGAGATCCCCGGCGAGCTGCCCGGGCCCCTGGCGTTGCGTCTGGCGCAGGAAAAGGCCATGGCCCATCCGGGCAGCGATGACGCCTTCATCCTTGCCGCCGATACGGTCGTCGGGGTTGGTCGGCGCATTCTGCCCAAGACCGAGACCGAGGCCGAAGCGCGGCGCTGTCTCGATCTGCTGTCCGGCCGCAATCACCGCGTCTTCACGGGCATTGCTGCGCGGGGACCGGACAACCGTTTTGCAGCGCGGGTGGTCGAAACCCGGGTCAAGTTCAAGCGCCTGTCACAGCCGGAAATCGACGCCTACATCGCGTCGGGCGAATGGCGCGGCAAGGCGGGCGGTTATGCCATTCAGGGGCGGGCGGGCTGTTTCGTGATCAATCTGATCGGCTCCTTCACCGGCGTGGTCGGCCTGCCGCTCTATGAAACGGCCAATCTGCTGACGGGGCTGGGCTATCCGGTCACCGCGCGGATGGGCGAGGGAGGTTCGGCATGAACCGGCAGATCCTGATCGAAGAAAATATCGGCGAGACCCGCGCTGCTGTCGCCGAGAATGGCCGCATCGTCGAGCTCTTCCTCGACCGCTGGTCGGAAGCCGGCCAGCGGGTGATCGAGGGCGAGATCTATCGCGGTCGGGTGCGCCGGGTCGAGCCGGCCCTGAATGCCGCCTTTGTCGATCTGGGTGTCGGCGAGGAGGGCTTTTTGCCATTCGGCAAGTCGGGCCGTCCCAAAGGACTGCACGAAGGCGCCGCCATCGGCGTGCGCATTGCCCGCGAAGCCTATGCCGAGAAAGGCCCGAATCTCGGGCTCGTCGACGTCGAGCCTGGCGAGGCACCCGATTGCCTGGAACCGGCCGAAATCCTCGCCCAGCGCCTGGTGCGCACGTTCGGCGATGCCGAGGCGCAATGGGCGGACGAGACTGATTTCGACCTTGAGGCCGCCTTCGATGAGGCGCTGGAGCCACAAGTCGCCATTCCCGGCGGCGGGTCGCTCTATATCGAGACGACGCGGGCGATGACGACGATTGATGTCGATGCCGATGGCCGCAAGGGCCAGGGCAATGCCGCCCAGCTGGCCGTCCAGCTCAATAATTCCGCCGCCAAGGAAGCCGCCCGTCAGGCCCGCATGCGCGGTATTGGCGGCATCCTGGCCATCGATTTCGTCCACATGCGCGGGCAGCCGGATCGCAAGGCTGTCGAACAGACCCTGCGCGGCGCCTTTCGCCGTGACCGGGCCAAGGTTGACGTCGCCCCGCTGTCGCAGTTCTGCATTGGCGAGGTTGCCCGTCAGCGGCGCGGTCGCACCCTGTCGGAAATCATGCTGGAGTCCGACGGACGACCGACTGTTGAAACCGCCGCGCTGACCGCCTTGCGCCGGCTCGACGCGGAAGCCCGGTCCGATCGCTCCCGCAAGCAGCGCCTGACGGTTGGGCCCGAGGTCTTCAACTGGCTCGACAGCGACACCATTGCCTGGCGCGCGGCGCTGACCGATCGTATCGGGGCCCGTTTTGAACTGACCGAAAATCCGGAGCTGGCACGCAATGCCTGCCGTGTCGGACGCGCCTGACACCCTCCACCCTGACACCCTCCACCCTGTCCGCCTCCCCGCAAAGGAGACATCGCCATGAAATGTCCGATCTGCCGCCAGCCGGCTGACCCCGATTTCAAACCCTTCTGTTCCAAGCGCTGCGCTGATGTCGATCTGGGCAAATGGGTCAGTGGTTCCTACGCCATTCCCGGTGAGCCCGCCGACGTCGCCGAGGACAATCCGCCGACCGAGGAAGACCAGTAGGGGCACGCGCGGGCCCCTCTGGCGGACCGAGCTGCCACCGGTTGTGATTTCGCTGAAAAGAGCCATGGACACGCATCCGTGCCCGACCTATAAACCGCGCTCTCGATGGCTGCCGAGGCAGCTTGTCGACACGGTGCCCGGGTAGCTCAGGGGTAGAGCAGCGGATTGAAAATCCGCGTGTCGGTGGTTCAATTCCGCCCCCGGGCACCATTTATTTCCTGAACATGGATGCTTTTTGTATGCGGGCCGGCCTTGGCGGTTCCGGCGCGATCACAATCCGTGTGTCAGGCCGCCTTGGACAGCAGGCTCTGGAGCGTTGCCTCAATCAGCGGGGCCGGGGATTTCATGTCCTTGCCAATGGCTGCGCCGGTGAAGATCTCGTAGCCGGCATCAATGCCGAACTGGAGTTGTTCGGCGGTATCAACCTGTGTGAGCGCACCGCGTGCGCCGATCCGCCGGATCGAGATTGCTTGGTCAACAAGCTTCTTGATGACGCCCTCGCTCAGGCCGGTGCGCGCCCATTTGCGTTCCAGCGACGAGCAGTAGATGGCGATCGAGCAATTCTCGAATCGGTTGAGCCGGACTGTGCCAGGTTCGATCTTTGCGAGCAGATTGGACCCGAATATCCGCATGGACCGGAACAATTCTTCCATCTGGCCGATCGGCGCGCCGTCCGGAATACTGTCGACCCGGATGTAGAAATATTTTCGTTGGGCCTGGGGAATATTCTGGAGAATGGAGAAATACCGAATCCGGTCCTGGGTACCGATCACGGTCTCGTAATTGACCGGGATGACGACAGCGCATTTCTTGCCGCCGGTCAGCTGTTTCAGAAAACCGCGTTGGGCCGTGGTGGCCACGGCATGATCCATCGCTTGGAGTATGTCGGGATCATCATTGCCCAGGAGGGTCTGGCGCCCGTAGAGCTCCTGGCCGTTGTGATGGCGGTGTGGCAGGCAGAAATTGGCCGTTATGTAATTGAATTTCGCATCCCATGACGGTTTGAAAATGATCTCGTCCCACTGGGCGGTCGGGACCTTGAACGGCAGGGAGGACAGCTTGTCGAGATCGGCTGTGGCGTCGATGCTCGGCGGCAGGTCCTTGGCAATTTGCGCCGGAGCCGGGGCGGGGATGTCGGGAGACTTGTGCTTTGACAGGTCGCGCTGTGCGGAACTTGCCGACCGGCGGTCTATGTCTCGCCAGTTGCCGGCGGCATCCTTCTTGGTGACGGTCTTGATGGCATTCTGGCTGGCCTGGCCGATTTCTGCCGCTTGGGAGACGTCGCTGCGTTTGACCAGTTCGGCGAATTCGTTAACCGACAACTCTTTGGATTGAGAACTGATTTCCAGGTTCTTGAGGATACGGTCGCCCAGGAAGTAGTGGTTCAGACCATTGGACAGTTCGGCTGTTTTCCGGGCGGCATCTGCACCCGACAGGGTGGCAAAAACCAGGATGAATCCGCCCCGGCAGCGGACCAGCACGTCTTCCTTGGCGAGCCGCTTTTCAATGTACTGGGCAGAGACGCTGTAGATTTTTTTGCGCACCTCGATCCATTGTTCTCCGACCTCGTTCTTGATCATTTCCAAGTTGATCCACTGGAAATGACCGATGTCGATCCCGTCGCGCCCTGTCAGGGCCTTCTTGATCCGGTCGAGAACATCAGTTGTCACAGTATCAATCCATCAAAAACTGCTGTCCGGGCAAGCTAGATGGATAAGTCTTAATGTGTCGTTCAATAGTCGACTGCAACCGTTCGTTATTCTGCAGAAAAACGTAGAGTCGCGAAAAATAGACGAAAATTTGTCTCATTTGTTATTCGCGGTCGGGTTTTCGGGGCGAAAGGGTCATGCCGTCAGGCAGGCGAGCCGAACGGCAGCGCCCGCCCGATCAAGGGTAAGGCGCCCCGCCGCGCAGCGGGGCGCCTTACTGTGATCAGACCGGTATTACACCAGCTCTTTCAGCTTCTCGGCGCTGAAGTCTTCCAGCTCGTCGAAACGGCCATCACGAACCTTGGCGGCCCATTCCGGGTCGGAGATGAGGGCGCGGCCGACGGCGACGAGGTCGAACTCATTGCGTTCGAGGCGTTCGATCAGACCGTCAAGCGAGGCCGCAGGCGAGTTCTCGCCCATGAAGGCACCGATGAAGTCGGAGTTGAGGCCGACCGAGCCGACCGTGATGGCCGGCTTGCCGGTCAGTTTTTGGGTCCAGCCGGCAAGGTTGAGCTCTGAGCCTTCAAATTCCGGGATCCAGAAGCGGCGGGTCGAAGCATGGAAAATGTCGACACCCGCATCGGAGAGCGGACCGAGGAATTCGCCAAGCGCGTCAGGCGTTTCGGCCAGGCGGGCATTATAGTCCTGCTGCTTCCATTGCGAATAGCGCAGGATGAGCGGCAGGTTGGCCGGGATTTCGGCGCGGATGGCCTTGATGATCTCCTGCACGATGGTGGTGCGTTCAGTGAGCCCCCCGCCATAGCGGTCATCGCGCTGGTTCATGCCGTCCCAGAAGAACTGGTCGAGCAGATAGCCGTGGGCGCCATGCATCTCGATGGCATCAAAACCGATATCGGCCGCGGCCCTGGCAGCCTTGGCGAAGGCGGCGATGGTGTCGGCAATGTCCTCGGCGCTCATCGGCTCGCCGACCTGTTTGCCGCCAGGCACAATGCCGGAGGGGCTGTCGGATTTGGCGTCCGGGTGCGGACCGGTACCCGGCTTGCGGGCCAGGCCGACATGCCAGAGCTGCGGCGCGATCTTGCCGCCGGCCTTGTGCACCGCATCGACAACGGTTTTCCACCCCGCCAGCGAGTCGGGCCGATGAAAATTCGGTATGGACGGGTCGAAACTGGCGCCGGGCCGGTCAACGGTCGTGCCCTCGGTGATGATCAGGCCGACGGCGTTCTCGGCGCGGCGCCGGTAATAGTCGACGACAGGTTGGCCCGGCACACCATCAGGGCTTTTGGAGCGCGTCATTGGCGCCATCACAATGCGGTTGGGCAGTTGCAACGAACCCAGCGAGAAGGGCTTGAAGAGGGCGTCGGTCGGGGTCATTCGCTTGTCCTTACAGAAATAGTCAGCGCTATCAAATAGGGAGGTTTTCGCGAAAATCGACCCTTGGGTATGTATCTGACCCATGCGTTTTGCGGCGGTGCGGTATCGAGGGAACGTCATGCCGCTGTTTCCGCGCCTGCGGCGGGGATGTAGAAGATCGACATGCAATCAATGGCCGCCCCTGACCGAACCCCGTTCAATACCCGCCTGGTCCGCACGGTGTGCCAGCGCCAGGGGTGGCAATTTCTCGATCTGGATGGCGGCGAGGGCTATCTCTTCGCTGTCGAGGCCGGCGGGCGCCGCGTCCATTGCGGATCCGGCGCGATCTGTGCCTATCCCGGCAACTCCGCGACTGCCTATACAATCGCGCGCGACAAGGCCTTCACGGCGGCGATGCTCGCTGAGGCCGGACTGCCGCATCTTCCTACCTCGCTCTACTTTCTGGAAACGACACGCCGGCATTTGCGCGCGCCGGGGCGCGAGCGCGCCGATCTTGAGCAATGGGGGGCGACAGCAAGCTACCCGGTCTTCGCCAAGCCCAATCGCGGTGCCCATGGTGATTTGGCCGAACAGATCCGAGACCATGACGGCTTGCTCGACTATCTGGACCGCGCGGCCCGCACATATGACCAGGTCGTCGTGCAGCCCTATGTGGAAGCGGCAGAGTTTCGGGTATTGGTTGTCGCCGGCGAGGCGCGGTTTCAATACCAAAAGGTCTCGGGCGGGCTGGTTGGTGACGGCCAGTCGAGCTGGCGCGAGCTGCTGGAGAGCCTCAACAGGAATTTGCAGGACAACGCGTTGAGCCCGGTTACTGGCACGGATTTCGCCGCCGGCCTGGAAGCGCGGGGGCAGGGCGCTGATGACATCTCTGAGGCAGGGGTGTCTGTGCTGTTGCCTGGTCGCGGCAATCTGGCCACCGGTGGACAAGCGGTCGGGTTCACGACCGACGTGGACCCCGACCTGTCCGGGCTGGCCGTCGGGGCGACGAAGGTGCTGGGTCTGGACGTCGCCGGGGTCGATCTGCTCAGGCCGGCTCCGGGCGCTCCGGTCGTGCTGGAAGTCAATGCCAATCCCAGCTTCGCCTCCCTGGAATCGATTGGCGAGCATGCGGTGGCAGAGGCGTTGTGGACCGATATCCTGGCTCGCGCCCTGGCGGCTGCGCCATGAGGGCCAGCACGCTCGATCTGCCGCGCTTTGGCGATGGGGTCGGACTGGCCCGCACAGCTGCGATTGCAGCGCGGCTTGGCCTTGATCTGCCCGCTATCGGGCGCCGGTCGGTCGTGATCGCCGGCAGCAATGGCAAGGGTAGTGTCGCGCGCATGCTGGGCGGGCTGTTCCAGGCTGCCGGCGAACGGACCGGCCTGTTCACCTCGCCCCATCTGCAGGCCTTCAATGAGCGCTTCGAACTGGCCGGCGAGATGATTGCCGACAATCGACTGCAGGCGCTGGAAGCCCAGATCGGGGCGGCCGTCAGCGACCATCTCGCCGATCATCCGGGTGATCAGGCCTGTGCCTTTGAAGCCGGCTTCCTGACAGCGCTGTTGTGGTTTGAGCAAGCGGGCGCCGAGCGGCTGGTCATCGAGGCAGGCATTGGTGGACGTTATGATCCGACCCGGCTCCTGCAGGCGCCGGTCGTCGCCCTGGTCAGCCTGGACCGCGAGCACATGCCGCTGCTGGGACACACTTTGCGCGAGGTCGCCCTGGACAAGCTCGACGTGGCCCCGCCCGGCGCGCGCGTTGTCATCGGCCGCAGTTTTGAAGGCGAACGCCCCGTTCTGGCGGTGATGGCGGGCCTCAAGCCGGTGCGGCCCCTCTGGGTCGCAGACCAGTATGGCCCGTCCGGCAGCGAGGACAGGCTGGCCGGGCATCATATCACCATCCGGCATCGCGAGCGCGGCCCGCTGCGTGTCCTGACGCCAATGCACGGGCGGTTTCAGGCCGACAATCTGGAAGTCGCACTGGAAGTGCTGGCTGAGGCCCGGCCCGACCTGTTCGCAAACAACTGGCCCGGCAGTGTGGCGGAGGCGCTGGCGCATTGCACCAATCCGGCCCGGATGGAAGTCCTGCCATTGGGCGCAGATGATGGCGACGGTGAGCCGGGGCTGATTATCGATGCGGGACACTCTCCGGCCGGTATCGCCGCTGCTGTGTCCGGCGTCGCGACCTTGCTGGACGGACGACCGGCGCGGCTATTGCTGGCCATGTCGGCGGACAAGTCCGTTGACGCCATGCTCGACCGGCTTGCACCGGCCTTTGACGATGTCGTCGTGTCGGCCCTGCCGGGAGGCGTGCCGGCAGCCTTGCTGGAAGCGGCCTACCGTCAGCGCAACCCGCGTGCCCGACTTCAACTCGCCCCGACGGCGGCGCAGGCCATCGCTGCCGCGCAGTTGCCGCAGGACGGCCGGGTGCTGGTGGGACTGGGAGGACTGTTCTGGGCGGCGGCGCTTCGCGACGCCTGGTTGATGGCCTGTACCGGCGCTTGAAACGACTGGCAAACAGTGTTCACTTTTCCTACAGTGCCGAAGACACGGTATGGGAGCTGACATGTCCGAGAACGAATTTGACGTCCTGATCGTCGGGGCTGGACTGTCCGGCATCGGCGCCGCCTACCACTTGCAAACCCGCTCTCCCGGACGCAGCTATGCCATCCTGGAATCGCGCGATGCGATCGGCGGAACCTGGGACCTGTTTCGCTATCCCGGTATCCGCTCGGACAGTGACATGTACACGTTCGGCTATGCCTTCCGGCCCTGGACCGGAGGCAAGGCGTTCGCGGATGGTCCGTCCATTCGCCAATATGTCCGCGACACGGCGAGCGAAAACGGTATCGACCAACATATCCACTTCGGCCACCGCGTTGTCGCCGTGGACTGGCAGAGCACGTCGGCGCGCTGGCAGGTCACGGCAGTTGATGGCGCGGGCAAGGAGCAGGTCTTCAGGGCCCGCTTCGTTTTCCTGTGCTCGGGCTATTATCGGTATGAAAAAGGATATCTCCCCGAATTTGCGGGATATGATGACTTCAAGGGCGAAATCGCCCACCCGCAATTGTGGGACGGCGCGCTCGATTATGCCGGCAAGCGGGTCGTCATCATCGGTTCCGGTGCGACCGCGGTAACCCTGGTCCCGGCAATGGCCGAGACGGCCTCGCACGTCACGATGCTGCAAAGGTCACCGACCTATATCGCGTCGCGTCCATCGATTGACGGGCTCGCCGTGTCCATGAGCAAGATGCTGCCGGCCAAGCTCGCCTACCTGATCGCACGCATCAAGAATATCGGCGTTTCCATCCTGACCTACCAGCTCTCAAGGCGATGGCCCGACTTTGTAAAGAAGGGCGTCCTGAAAGCGGTGAAAGCGGAGCTGGGTGAGGGCTTCGATGTCGAGAAGCATTTCACGCCGAGCTATAATCCCTGGGATCAGCGCTTCTGCCTCGCGCCGGACGGTGACGTCTTCAAGACCTTGAAATCCGGCAAGGCGGACATCGTCACCGATCATATCGAGCGTTTCACGCCGACCGGTATCCAGCTCAAGTCCGGCGAAATCCTCGAGGCCGACATCATCGTCCCGGCGACCGGGCTGGAGATGCAGCTGGCAGGCGGGGCCCGGATCTCGCGCGACGGTGTGGTGGTCGAGCCGGCTGACCTTTACACCTATCGCGGCATGATGCTGGGGGATGTGCCCAATCTGGCGCTCGCCTTCGGCTATACCAATGCGTCATGGACCCTGAAGGTCGATCTCACCTGCGAGCGTGTCTGCCGCATGCTCAATCACATGGAGAAGACCGGAACTGACATCGCGGTACCGCAGGTGCCCGACGACATCACGCCCGAGCCGCTGCTCGACTTCTCGTCCGGCTATGTCCAGCGGGCCATTGCGCACCTGCCCAAGCAGGGCGATCGGGCTCCCTGGAAGACCTATCAGAACTATGTCCAGGACATGCTGGCGATCCGCTTCGGCAAGCTGGAGGACGGCTATATGACCTTTTCCAAGGCGCCCGGCCCGGTCGGTCAGCTGGCAGCCCGGGAGGCCGCGGAATGAGCCGGCGCTTCGTTTATTCCGGCCGGACGGCGCTGATCACCGGGGCCGCCAGCGGCATTGGTGCAGCGCTGGCGGCGGGATTGGCTGCGCGCGGTGCCAGTCTCATCCTGGTCGATATCAATGCAGACGGGCTTGATGGCGTCGCGGCACCTTTGCGGGCGGATGGGTGTGCGGTCTCGACCTTCGTGGTCGACATGGCCGATGCCGCGGCCATTGCCCGGCTGGCAAAGGATGTCGAAGCCAGCGGCGCGCCGGTCCATCTCCTCTTCAATAATGCCGGTATCGCGCTGGGCGGGATGTTCGAGGACGTTGAAATGGCCGATTTTGAACGCCTGATCGACATCAATCTTTATGGCGTCATCCGCATGAGCCGGGCCTTCCTGCCCAGGATGCGCGCGGTTGATGAAGCCCATATCGTCAATATTTCCAGCATCTTCGGAATCGTCGCGCCGGCCGGCCAGGCAGCCTACTCAACGGCCAAGTTTGGCGTGAAAGGCTTTTCCAACGCCTTGCGGCATGAGCTCGCCGGGTCGTCCATCGGGGTGACAACGGTCCATCCGGGCGGGGTCGCAACGCAGATTGCGGCCAGCGCAAAATCGCCACCGGGAGCGTCGCCCGAGGAGATGGAAGCGGCCCGCAAGCAGACGCAGCGTCTGCTGGTCATGCCGCCAGCCGAAGCAGCGCGGATCATCCTTGATGGCGTCGCGCGCAGGAAGCCGCGCATATTTGTCGGCCGGGATGCGCACACCATGATGTGGCTGGAACGGATCTTCCCGACCCGCTACTGGTCGATTCTTCAAAAAATGGTCGGCGCCAAGCGCGCCTCCTAGGGGTCATTCATGCTTACTGTTCTTCTTGCCGTTCTTGGTGGCATCATCCTGATCTTCATCCTGGCGCTGTTCATCGCCTGGCGCTTCAGCCACATGGTGGCGAAGAAGGCGTCGGCTGCATTGCCGCCAAAGGGTCATTTCACCGAGGTGTCGGGCGGCCGCCTGCACTGGATCGAAAAGGGCGAGGGGCAGCCGGTCGTGATGATCCATGGCCTCGGCGGGAATCATCATAATTTCACCTATGCCATGACCGAGCGCCTCGCCGCTGCCGGCTATCGCGCCATCGCGGTCGATCGTCCCGGCTGCGGCTGGTCCGAGCGCGACAGTGACGAGCAGGCGCGGGTCCCCGAACAGGCCCGCATGATCGCCGAGATGCTGGAGAAGGAGGGCATCGACAAGCCGCTCCTGGTTGGTCATTCGCTGGGCGGCGCCGTGTCACTGGCCCTGGCTGTCAATCATCCCGACCGCGTTGGCGGACTGGCCCTGGTCTCGGCCCTGGTCACACCGCCCGACACGCCGGCCGAAGCCTTTGCCGGTATCGATATCGCCAATCCGGGCATGCGCCGTTTCATCGCCGAGACCATCGCCATCCCGATGTCGATCCGCAATGGCGCCAAAACGCTGGCAATCATCTTCGGCCCGGACCCGGCGCCGGAGGACTTCCGGACCCGCGGTGGCGGTCTTTTGTCCATGCGTCCGGACGCTTTTTACGCTGCGGCCACTGATCTCACCGCCGTTGGCAAGGACATGCACGCCATCACCGCCCGGATCGGCGAGATCCAGGTCCCGGTCGGGATGTTCTACGGCATGGCGGACCGCATCCTCTCGGCCCCGGAACAAATCGCCGCACTCAGCGCGGCCCTGCCAGATGCCGATGTCGAGACGATGGAAGCCCGCGGCCACATGCCACCCGTAATCGAGCCGGAGCGGCTGGAGGCATTTATTGTGCGCATGGCGGGGAAGCTGGGCTAGGGGCTGATCTGGTTGCTTGTCGGGACCTTTCTTGTTTTGATGGGGCCGAAGAAGCAGGATGGAATCATGGGCCGTCAGGCGGGTTTGAGTTTTCAAAAGGGAACGACCGCAGCGACCATTCTGGGCAGCGTGCTCTGGTTCCGGGCGCTCTGGGCCCTTCAACTCTTCCTGGTGTTGCTGGCCTACCGGCTGGGCATTTCGGGCACGGAATTCGTGCAAGGCTTTCTCGCCGGCTTCATCGACGGCATGCGGCCTGTCTTTTTCGGTTTCTGGTTCGCCTATGTCGCAGGATATCTCGCCGCCGCGATGCTGTATCCGTCGCGCCCGATCGCCGCGAGCGTGACCTATTTCCTTGCTTCCCTGCTTGACCTCCTGCTGTGGCTGTCGGCCTCGATGTTCGTGTCCTATGAATTCATCCTGGAAGGTTGGGCGGCGATGCTTGATGTTGCATTCAACCTGCTTGACCTGGCCCTGATCGCCGCGCTGCTGACCGCCGCATTGAGCGGAGCGGCCAACCGCATGAAGTGATTGCGGGCTTAGTGCCCGACCAGGAATAAATGGTGACAGGCCCCCTTTAATCCTCGGTTTCACGCTGCGGTTGGACTTTCGGTTTCGGGCGCAGCTCACGCTGCAGCATTGTTTCCAATCGGGCCAACCAGCCCGACTCTCCCTTCGGATATCCCCAAAACAACCGGGACAGACACAATTAATCCCGTTCACCCCCGCGCCTCTGGCGCGCACCGCACCATGGATCGCTTGCCGAGACTTCGCCGTATCCGCTTCTTCAGGTCAAGGGCGCCGCAGGCGCCGCTTCGCGGTTTCACCCTTGAGCTGAAGAAGCGGATACGGCCTGCTGGCTGACAAGTGATTTATGGATGGCTCCGCGCAGAGCGCCGCGTGCAAGGCACGTGTTCCTTCTCCCCGGGGAGTAGGGCGGGCCGTTCAGGCGCTCACTCCACCACAGCCAGCAGATCCTTGGCATCGACCTGGGCCCCGGCACTGATCGGCAGGCGTTTGACCGTGCCGGACTGGGGCGCGGTGATCGAGGTTTCCATTTTCATTGCTTCCAACGTCATCAACAGGGTGCCGGCTTTCACGGTGTCGCCCTCCTTGGCGGCGACGGTGGCGATCAGGCCGGGCATCGGGGCGGGGATGTGGCCCGGATTGGCCATGTCGGCCTTTTCATTGACGACCACGGTGGAGGCGACCGATTTGTCATCGACGCGAACAACGCGCGGCTGGCCGTTGAGCTCGAAGAAGACCTCGCGCAGACCGGCATCATTGGGCTCGCCGATCGCCATGAAGCGGATATTGAGCGACTTGCCGCGGTCGATCTCGACGGAGATCTCCTCGCCCGGTTCCATGCCATAGAAGAAGACCGGCGTGGGCAGGCGGTCGACGCGTCCGAACTCGCTGCGATGGGTTTCGTAATCGGCGAAGACTTTTGGGTACATGATGGCCGAGCAGACATCATTGTCATTGATTTCGCGCCCGCCATGGCCCTTGATCGTCGCGCGCACCGCGTCGAAATCGACCGGGTCGAGATGTTGGCCGGGGCGGTCGGTGCGCGGCTTTTCACCCTTCAATGCCTTGGCCTGCAGGGCCGGCGGCCATCCGCCTGGCGGTTGACCAAGATCGCCGCGCAACAAGCCGATCACGCTTTCCGGGAAATTGATCTCGGTATCGGGATCCAGCACGTCGTCCGGTGTGAGGCCGGAGGAGACCATGTAGAGCGCCATGTCGCCAACGACCTTGGAGGAGGGCGTCACCTTGACGATGTCGCCGAACATCATGTTCACGGCGGCATACATCTTGGCGACTTCATGCCAGCGCTCGGCCAGCCCCATCGAGCGGGCCTGTTCCTTGAGATTGGTGAATTGCCCGCCCGGCATTTCGTGCAGGTAAACCTCCGACGCCCCGGCCCGCAGGTCGGGCTCGAAGGCGGCGTATTGGGTGCGCACATCTTCCCAATAGTCCGAGAAGCGGCGGATCACCGCCGGGTCGATCCCTGTGGTGCGATCGGTATCGCCAAGCGCCGTGATGATGGAGCCTAGATTGGGCTGGGAGGTCAGGCCGGAGAAACTGTCCATGGCCGCATCCACGGCATCGGCGCCCGCTTCGCAGGCCGCCAGAACAGTCGCGGCGGCAATGCCGGACGTGTCATGGGTGTGATAATGCACCGGCAGGCCGGTCTCGTCCTTGATGGCGCTGACCAGGGTGCGGATCTGGGCCGGACGGCACAGGCCGGCCATGTCCTTGATGCCGATGATATGGGCGCCGGCGGATTTGAGCTCACGGGCGAGGCCGAGATAATAGTCGAGCTGGTATTTCGGCCGCTCGGCATGACCCAGATCGCCGGTATAACAGATCGCCGCTTCGCACAGACGGTCGGTCTTGAGCACCGACTCCATGGCGACTTTCATGTTGTCGGCCCAGTTGAGACTGTCGAAGACGCGGAAGACATCAATCCCGGTCTGGGCCGCCTGTTTGACAAACAGGTCGACGGCATTGTCGGGATAATTGGTGTAGCCGACGGCGTTGGAGGCGCGCAGGAGCATCTGGAGCATGACATTCGGCATGCGCTGGCGCAGATCGGCCAGGCGGTCCCAGCTGTCTTCCTTCAAAAAGCGCAGGGCGACATCAAAGGTCGCGCCGCCCCAGCATTCGATCGAAAACAGCTCGGACAGGTGTTCGGCATAGGCCTCCGACACGGTGACCATGTCGTGCGAGCGCATGCGCGTTGCCAGCAGGGACTGGTGACCATCGCGCATGGTGGTGTCGGTGATCAGCACGCGCTTTTGCGCCAGCATCCAGTCGCGAAAGCCTTCCGGGCCCAGCTTGTCGAGCAATTGCTTGGTGCCGTCCGGTGCCTTGCCGGTGCTGGGTGGCGGCACCGGTGTGACGGCATGGGCCGGTGGCAGCGGCCGGCCGGCCACCTCCGGATTGCCATTGACCGAGACGTCGGCGATGAAGCCGAGCAGACGCGTGGCGCGGTCGCGGCGCTTGGGAAAATCAAACAGGGCCGGCGTGGTGTCGATGAAACGGGTGGTGATATTGCCCGAGACGAAGTCCGGGTGATTGATGACGTTTTCCAGGAAGGCGATATTGGTCGAGACGCCGCGGATGCGAAACTCGCGCAGGGCCCGATCCATCCGCCGCACAGCTTCTTCCGGCGTCGCTGCCCAGGCGGTGACCTTTTCCAGCAGGCTGTCGAAATAGCGCGTGATCACGGCGCCGGAATAGGCGGTGCCGCCATCCAGCCGAATGCCGAAACCCGTCGCGCCGCGATAAGCAGTGATACGGCCATAATCCGGGGTGAAATTATTCTGCGGGTCTTCCGTGGTGACCCGGCATTGCAGGGCGTGACCGTGCAGCACGATTTTCGACTGTTCGGGGACGCCGGTCTCGGACTCGATACCGATATGGCCGCCACGGGCGATCTGGATCTGGGCGCGGACGATGTCGATCCCGGTCACTTCCTCGGTCACGGTATGTTCGACCTGGACGCGCGGATTGACCTCGATGAAGTAGAATTTGCCGGTTTCGGCATCGAGCAGGAATTCCACCGTGCCGGCGCCGCAATATCCCGCATGGCGCACCAGGCGCAGGGCGGCCTCGCAGATGGCGGAGCGGGTGTCCTCGCCCATGTCCGGCGCCGGGGCGCGCTCGACGACTTTCTGGTTGCGGCGCTGGACCGTGCAGTCGCGCTCGTAGAGATGGACCAGATTGCCATGACTGTCGCCGAGGATCTGGACCTCGATATGGCGCGCCTTGCGGATCAGTTTTTCCAGATAGACCTCGCCATTGCCGAAAGCGGCTTCGGCCTCGCGGCGACCGGCTTCCGCCTGGGCGTGCAGCTCGCCGGCCTCCTCGATCACCCGCATGCCGCGACCACCACCGCCCCAGCTGGCCTTGAGCATGAGCGGATAGCCAACGGCCTCGGCCATTGTGTCCCAGTCATCCGATGCGTCGGGCAAGGGGCCTGTCGCGGGCACCACCGGCACCTCGGCCTCAACCGCCATATTGCGCGCGGCGACCTTGTTGCCGAGGGATTTCATGACATCCGGAGACGGGCCGATAAAGGTCAGGCCGGCCGCGGCACAGGCTTCGGCGAAGTCGGGATTTTCCGACAGGAAGCCATAGCCGGGATGGATCAGGGTCGCGCCGCACTTCTTGGCAATGGCGATGATGCCGTCGATATCGAGATAGGCCTTCACCGGACCGAGGCCGGCGCCAACCCGATAGCTTTCATCGGCCTTGAAGCGGTGCAGCGCCAGCTTGTCCTCTTCCGCATAGATCGCGACCGTGCGCAGGCCGAGCTCGGTAGCGGCGCGCATGATGCGGATGGCGATTTCACTGCGATTGGCGACGAGGAGTTTTTCGGTGGGCACGCGGCGTCTCCCGATAGGGTCAGGGGTGGCGCGCGCCGGTCAGCGCGCTGGTAACGTTACCATAAAAACCGCTTCGCGCGGCGGATGGAAGCGAAATGTTGCACTGCGAAGGTTGAGGGTGACGCGTTTTGAGGTCGGCGGCAAGAGAGACAGGTTTGGGGCACGGGCGATGAGCGGGAAGGCGTGATCTCGACCGCCTTGGCCTTAAGAACCGGATACGGCCCGCTGGCTGACAATAGAATTAAGGGCGGTTCCGCGCTTGGCGCGATGACCTGAACGAGCTTCCTTCGGTCGCGCCGGTTTCGCGCCTCTAACACGGTGTCTCCAACTCGGTACCTCCATGGTCGTTATCTCCGAGGAAGAGGTTCTGCCCCGCTCCGCTGTGGGCGCCCAGAATATGTACATAATTGAGATATGCTATCATCAATCTGCGACAGATTATGAGATATAGCTTGAAAAATTTACTCTAACATGTAATATCTTAGTTACATGAGGTGATCAGATGATGTCTCCGGACTCGATGGATGCGGTTTTTCAGGCGCTCGCCAGCACAACGCGGCGCGAGATGCTCGACATCGTCCGCAATGAGCCGGGATGCTCGGTCGGGGCGGTCGCCAGCCGTTTTGATGTCAGCCGGATCGCGGTGATGCGCCATCTGACCGTTCTGGAGGAGGCCGGTCTCATCATCTCGGACAAGCGCGGACGCACGCGGCATCTCTACATGAATGCCGTGCCCATCCAGATGATCCATGACCGGTGGACGAGCGAGTATTCCGCGCTCTGGTCCGGTCGCATGCTGGATATCAAGTATCTCGCCGAACAACGCCGTGCCCGCGACGGCGATGCGCCGGAGGCGGACGAAATTACTCACACGAAGGGGGAGCCAGGATGAGTGAACCACAAGCCAAAAGCCTGTCCGGAGAGGTCCGGACATCCATGTACCGGGTCATGATCCGGGCGACGATTGACCAGGTCTGGTCCGAGCTGATCCGGACCGACCGGCCGATGCCCTTCTTCTTCAACGGCCAGTATGACACGCCCGGCCTTCAGAACGGGGCGGCCTTCGCCATGCGCACGCCGGACGGCAAGCATACGCTGGTAATGGGCAAGGTGATCGAGTTTGAGCCGCCGCACCGCTATGCGCATACCTTCCGCTTCACCACTTCGGACGACCCGGTCTCGATCGTGCGCTATGTCCTCAAGGAGGTTGAAGGCGGGGTTGAATTCACGCTGATCAATGAGCACTCGGCGGCCGACGAGGTCTCCAAGTCCGAGAAGCAAATGGCGCAGGGCGCGAAATTCATCTGCGAGAATCTCAAGGCACTGGTCGAGACCGGCAAGGCCACGATGGGCGGACGCATGATGCTGTTCATGTTTTCCTTGATGGCGCCGATGACGCCGAAGGCGGCGCTGTCGAGCAATTGGCCGCTTGAGCGCGCGCCCGACCTGTCCGAAATTCCTGCAGTCACAGAGGAGGCCTGATCATGGCGCAATCCCCGGAAGACATGGCGCGGTCGATGATCGCCAACATGCCGGAAAAGACCGGCAAACCGCTCGGCGACTGGGTCGCGATCGTCAAGGCGAGCGGGCTGGAAAAGCATGGCGAGATGGTCAAGCTGCTCAAGACCGAGCACGGCATGACGCATGGCTTTGCCAATCTGGTGGCGCATGAAGTGAAGAGCGGGGTCGTCTCGGCCCCGGCTGCCGCCACTGACCTGGTCGAAGCGCAATATGCCGGCGGCAAGGCCGGCCTGCGTCCGATCTATGATGCCCTGTCGTCCGCCGCGACCGGCTTTGGCGGCGATGTCGAACTCGCCCCGAAGAAAGCCTATGTCTCGCTGCGGCGGGCCAAGCAGTTCGGCCTGATCCAGCCCTCGACCAGGACGCGGGTTGATCTCGGTCTCAATCTCAAAGGGGTCGAGCCCGCCGGTCGGCTGGAAGCGTCGGGCTCGTTCAATGCGATGTGCACCCATCGTGTCCGCCTGGACGGGCCGGGCGCGGTCGATGCCGAAGTGCTTGGCTGGCTCAAACAGGCTTATGAGGCGGCAGGCTAGGTGGACGGCGCCCGGTTTGCCACTGGACAGACCTTGCGGGCGCGGGCATGCTTGCGGTGAAATTTTGTTGGAGAAAGGCGCCATGCGTCTACTGGCAGGCAAAAACGTGCAGATGACCGGGGTGGCACGCAAGTGCGCGCCGATCCCTGCCGTGCGCCGTCTTCCCATCATTTCGATTACCACCGTCATGGCGCCTACAGGAGCGATGACAGCCACGACCTGACCCCTTTGACTTAGGTTTCGTGCAGTTTCACCCCGCTCCTGGCCACAGGAGTGGGGTTTTTTCTGCGCGGCATTCCGGAGACCGCCCATGTCGCTAACTGCCCGTTCGACAGCCCCTTTGCCAGACTGCCCACCGCAAGAAGCCACCGCGCTGTCTGCTGCGTTCGACCATGTCGACACGCTGCGGCGGGACGGGTTTGGCGGCATTCTGCGTGCCCCGATGGTCGCATCGCCGGTCCTGTCGGCGAGCGCGGGATGCGACCTGTGGGTCAAGCTGGAAAACCTTCAGGTCACCGGCTCGTTCAAGGAGCGCGGCGCGTTTGCCCGCATGGCCGCCCTCAGTGCGGATGAGCGCCGCAGGGGCGTTGTCGCGGCGTCGGCGGGCAATCATGCCCAGGGTGTGGCACGCAGCGCCGGGGCGATGGGTATAGCGGCCCGGATCTACATGCCGGTGGGAACGCCGACCGTGAAGGTCAATGCGACCCGCGCCCTGGGCGCTGAGGTCGAGTTGGCCGGCGATGATTTTGATGCGGCCAAGGCGCTTGCTGTCGCCGCAGCCGAGACCAGCGGTGCCGTCTTCATCCACCCCTTCGATGACCCTGTCGTGCTGGCCGGGCAGGGAACGGTGGCGATGGAAATGCTGGAGGACCAGCCCGACCTCGACGTGCTGGTCTTCCCGGTCGGCGGCGGCGGGCTGGCGGCGGGCGCCGGGCTGGCGGCGCGGCGGATCAAGCCGGACATCGAACTGGTGGGTGTGCAGTCCGACCTTTTCCCGGCCTTTGCCAATCTCTTTCACGACGCCGACCGGCCGGTCGGTGGTTTCACCCTCGCTGAAGGCATTGCCGTGCGTCAGCCCGGTGATCTGACCAGCGCGATATTGAAGACCCTGCTCGATGATGTCCTGCTGGTGGACGAGCGCCAGATCGAGCACGCGCTCAATCTCTTCATCGCGCAGATGCGGGTCCTGCCGGAAGGGGCGGGCGCTGTCGGGCTTGCTGCCGTCCTCGCCCACAAGCAACGCTTTGCCGGCAAGAAGGTCGGCCTCGTCCTGTCCGGCGGCAATGTCGATACAAGGCTCTTGTCATCGCTCCTGCTGCGCGACCTGGCCCGATCGCGCCGGCTAGCCCGCTTCCGCATCGAGCTGGTCGATATTCCCGGGCAGTTGTCGAGCGTGTCGGAGATCATCTCCGAGGCCGGTGGCAATGTCACCGATGTCGCCTATCACAAGACATTCTCGGACCTGCCAGCCAAGGTGACCTATATCGATATCTCGCTGGAGGCGCAGGATGGCGCCCATATGGACCGGATCCAGGCGGCCCTGCAGGCGGCCGGCTTCCGGGTCGAACTGGCGGGCTACTGAGTTGATCTGCCCATCGGGCTTTGAAATGTCACATCCGGCCGTTACCGGTAACGGCAGCGAAATACACTGACCGACCGCGAGGAGCGCATCATGAAATTCTTTGTCGACACGGCCGAAACCGCAGAGATCGCCGAGCTGGCTGAAGCCGGTCTGGTCGATGGTGTCACCACCAACCCGTCCCTGATCGCCAAATCAGGCCGTAACTTCCTCGAAGTGGTCAAGGAAATCTGTGATCTGGTCGAGGGACCGGTCAGCGCCGAAGTCACTGCGCTCGAAGCGCCGGCCATGATCGCCGAAGGCAAGAAGCTGGCCCTGCTGGCCGACAATGTCGTGGTCAAGCTGCCGCTGACCTTTGAAGGTCTCAAAGCCTGCCAGGCGCTGACGGCCGAGAATATCCAGACCAATGTGACGCTGTGCTTTTCCGCCAATCAGGGCCTGCTCGCTGCCAAGGCCGGAGCGACCTATGTCTCGCCCTTCATCGGCCGGCTCGATGATCTTGGCGTTGACGGCATGGAGCTGATCGCCAATCTGCGGATGATCTTCGACAATTACGCCTTCGACACCCAGATCCTGGCCGCTTCGATCCGTTCGGCCGACCACATCCAGCAATGTGCCCTGCTGGGCGCCGACGTCGCCACCGCCCCGCCCTCAGTCCTGAAAGGCCTGGTCAAGCACCAGCTGACCGACAAGGGCCTGGAAGCCTTCATGGCCGACTGGCAGAAGACGGGTCAGAGCATTCTCTAGCGGGGCTGTCGGGGACAGGGCGAAGGGGCCGCCGTATCGGGTTACGGCCAGGCCCCTTCTTGCCCCACCCGATCAGACCTTGATGCTGAATCCGTCCCGCGGCCTGGCCTTGCCGTCCAGCAAGGCACGGTAAGTGGCGAGGGCGCCGTCGCTTCCTGCTTCACTGCGGAAGTCGAAATAATCCGGTGCGGCGTCGGCAAACTTGCGCCAGGCGGCCTTGTATCTCTGATCGAACGCTTCCGGTCCCCATTGCTTGATGAGGGTGCGCGCAGCGTCCGGAGCGAAGAAGAATTGTGGTTTGGGCGGGGGCAGGTCGCGCGGTGGCGCGGATTGCTCCCAATGGGCGCCGCCGACCCGGATATTGGCGGCGAGCTGGCCGGCAAGGCCTTCATGGAGCTTGCGGTTGAGGTCGGCGTCTCCGGCGAAGTCGACGATCACCGCCGGCGCGGAGGGGGCCAGCGCATCGAGCGCGTCATATGTCGCAACTGAGTCATAGAGGCCCAGGCCCGACACGAAGTCTGCATTGCCCTTCGACGTCAGGCCGATCGCCTGGCGGCCGCCGCCAGCCTTGAGCGCAAAGGCGAGGGCGATGGCGGTCTTGCTGGAGGCGCTGGTCAAGAGGACCGGTGCCTCGGTCAGGCCGTTGTCCGGGTCGCGCAGGAAGAAGTCGAGCAACCAGGCGGTGATGAAGAGCGGCTGCAACACCATTTGCGCGGCCTCGCCCCTTGATGACCAGCCGGGATCGGCGGCGCAGCGGACATAATTATTGTAGGCGGGGGCCAGCTCGGCGCGGTGTTCGGACGTGTCGACGAAACCGGCCGGCGTCACCTTGCCGGGACTGACAATCAGTTCTGATGCGGCCGGGAAATAGCCGTAGATCCGCTCGCCGACGGTGAGGCCGTCGACCCGGCTTTCAGCGATCTCGGCGAAACCCCATACCGGCAGACGGCAGCGACCGTCATCGCCGGGGAAAAAATCCCAATAGCGCATCGCATCGCCAAAGGCCGCATAGGTGATGTTGTTGGCGGTCAGCGCAAAACTGTCGACCGACAGGCGGGCTTCGCCCTCGGCGAGCGGTCGCGTCGTCGCCTCGGCGATCCGGACGTCAGTAATGTTTTTGCGGTCTATGGACAGGGCCCAGTTCATCGATCTCTCCCGTTGACGGTCGTCTTTGCGACCTGATGCCAGGACAGTTCACGGGATCCTGCTGCGGATCAAGCGCGCAAGCTTCAGGGATGGGATGGGCGAGGCTGAAACTGCAGTGAAAACCGCCCGTGACAAATTGCCATACACATTTTGTGGTGAAGTGCGCTACACCCGGACAATAACGCGAATCGCCGGGGGCACACATGATTTCCGCTCAAGGGCTACGACGGGCCGGATCCGACCCGAACACAGCCATCGTACTCCTCATCACCGTATTGGGCGCCCTGTGGTCGCTCTTTGCTGCCGCCTATGCTCCGGACGCCGCGATGAAAGGGCAGGCCTGGCTCCTGCTCGGCGGTTTCCTGACCGGTATTTTCCTGCTGGTTGGCTCGATCGCCGGCGGTGGGGTGATCACCGATGAGCGCGAGTATAACGAGAACCTGATCAAGGCCGGCGTGATCGCCTCCATGTTCTGGGGCGTGGTGGGATTGCTGGTCGGCGTTGTCATTGCCTTCCAGCTGGCCTTCCCGGTCCTCAATATCGAGGAATTCGGTTTCACCAATTTCGGACGTCTGCGTCCGCTGCACACCTCGGCCGTGATCTTTGCCTTCGGCGGCAATGTACTGATCGCGACGTCCTTCTATGTCGTCCAGCGGACCTGCCGGACCCGGATCGCTGGCGGCATCTGGCCGTGGTTCGTGTTCTGGGGCTATCAGTTCTTCATCCTGATGGCCGCCTCGGGCTATGTCGTCGGGATCACCCAGGGCAAGGAATACGCCGAGCCGGAATGGTATGCTGATCTCTGGCTGACACTGGTCTGGGTGGTCTATCTGCTGGTCTTCCTGGGCACGCTGTGGAAGCGCAAGGAGCCGCATATCTATGTGGCCAACTGGTTCTACCTGGCCTTCATCGTCACGATTGCCGTCCTGCACGTGATCAACAACCTGTCCATGCCGGTCTCCTGGCTTGGCTCGCGCTCCTACTCTGCCTTCTCCGGCGTGCAGGATGCCCTGATCCAGTGGTGGTACGGCCATAATGCGGTCGGCTTCTTCCTGACCGCCGGCTTCCTCGGGATCATGTACTACTTCATCCCCAAGCGGGTGAACCGGCCGGTCTATTCCTATCGCCTGTCGATCATCCACTTCTGGTCGCTGATCTTCATCTATATCTGGGCCGGACCGCACCACCTGCATTATACGGCCCTGCCGGAATGGGCGCAGACGCTGGGCATGACCTTCTCGATCATGCTGTGGATGCCGTCCTGGGGCGGAATGATCAACGGTCTGATGACGCTGTCGGGCGCCTGGGACAAGCTGCGCACCGACCCGGTGGTCCGCATGCTGGTGATGTCCGTTGCCTTCTATGGCATGTCGACCTTTGAAGGTCCGGTGATGTCGATCCGCGCCGTCAACGCCCTGTCGCATTATACCGACTGGACTGTCGGCCATGTGCATTCGGGGGCGCTTGGCTGGGTCGGCTTCGTCTCCTTCGGTGCCATCTACTGCCTGGTTCCCTGGTTGTGGAAGCGCAAGGGCATGTTCTCCAAGGCCCTCATCGACTGGCACTTCTGGGTCGCGACGATCGGCATCCTTCTCTACATCACCTCGATGTGGGCGGCCGGTATCATGCAGGGCCTGATGTGGCGGGCCTATGACAGCCTCGGCTTCCTGGAATACTCCTTCGTCGAGACCGTCGAAGAGATGCATATCTCCTACATCATCCGGGCTGTCGGCGGGCTGCTCTACCTCGCTGGTGCCCTCATCATGGCCTACAATGTCTATCGCACCATCAAGGGCGATGTGACCGAGGTCGATGAAGATGTTGTCGATCAACCCTCACTCCAGCCGGCGCAATAGGAGGTCCTCATGTCAGGGAAAAAATCTCTCTGGAGCGATCTCCACAAATCGCTCTTCGAAAAGAACTCGCTCATCCTCACGGTCGGGGTTCTCGTGACCGTCTCGATCGGCGGCATTGTCGAGATCGCACCGCTCTTCTACCTCGACTCGACGATCGAGGAGGTTGACGGCATGCGGCCCTACACGCCGCTCGAGCAGCTGGGACGCGACATCTATATTCGCGAGGGTTGCTATAACTGCCACTCGCAAATGGTTCGCCCGCTGCGCGACGAGGTCGAACGCTATGGCCACTACTCGCTGGCGGCCGAGAGCATGTATGACCACCCCTTCCAGTGGGGCTCGAAGCGGACCGGTCCGGACCTCGCCCGCGTCGGTGGCAAGTATTCCGACGAATGGCATCGCGATCACATGCGGCGGCCGCAATCGGTGGTGCCGGAGTCGATCATGCCGGCCTATGGCTTCCTGGAGACGTCCGAGCTCGCCTTCGACAATGTCGAGGCCAATCTCCGCGCCCTGCGCACGGTGGGTGTGCCCTATGACGACACGATGCTCGCATCGGCCGTGTCGGACATCGAGACCCAGCTGGATCCGTTCGCCGATGATTATGACGGCTTCCAGGCGCGCTATCCTGGTGCCGTGATGCGGGAATTCGATGGCAATCCGGACCAGGTGACCGAGCTCGATGCGCTGATCGCCTATCTGCAGGTGCTCGGCACGATGGTGGATTTCTCCACCTATGAAGCCGAAGCCGATGAAAATCTGAGGTAGGGCGATGTACGAACTCCTCTCCACCTTCGCGCAGACCTGGGGCCTGCTGGTCTTTGTCGTCCTGTTCGGCACAGCGCTCGTTTACGCGCTCTGGCCACGCAACCAGGCCCGGTTCGATGCTGCGGCCAGCGCCCCACTTGTTGAAAACGACGCTCCGGCTCCGGCCGGCGAGACCGAGGACGAGACCCATGTCCGAGCATGACGAGACACGCGAAACCGACGCGCATTCCGGAACCGCAACAACCGGCCACGAATGGGATGGCATCAAGGAGCTCGACACGCCATTGCCGCGTTGGTGGCTCTATATCTTCTACGCCTCGATCGTCTGGTCGGTGGTTTATTGGGTCCTGATGCCGGCCTGGCCGGCGCTGCCGGGACTGGCCGGCGAGACCGACCACACACGTGGCCTGCGCAACCATTCCGAGCGGGCAAATGTCGCGCTGGCCCTTGATGCGCTGGCGGCAGAACGCGCTGACGGGTTCGCGGCGCTGGAAGGCGCGTCGATCACCGAGATCGAGAATGATCCGGACCTGCTCGGCTTCGTCTTTGCGGCCGGTGAGGCCGTATTCGGCGATAACTGCGCGACCTGCCACGGAACGGGTGCCCAGGGTTTTGTCGGATATCCCAACCTGAATGATGATGTCTGGCTGTGGGGCGGCTCGTATGACGATATCCGCACCACTCTCGCCGTTGGCATCCGGGCGGAGCATCCCGACACGCGTTTCTCGCAGATGCCGGCTTTCGGGCGGGATGAATTGCTGACGCGCAGCGAGATCGCCGACACGGCCGATTACGTCCTGTCGCTGTCCGGTGTCGAGGCCGACAGCGCGGCCATCGCCCGCGGCGCTGTGATCTACGACGCCCAGTGCGCCAGCTGCCACATGCCGGGCGGTGTTGGCGACCGGGTCCAGGGTGCGCCTGATCTGACCGACCGGGACTGGCTCTATGGCGGCAGTCGCGACCAGGTCATCGCCAGCATCCATCGCGGGCCCTATGGCGTCATGCCGGCCTGGGAAGGTCGGCTCGACGAGGCAACACTCGATGCCATGGCCGCTTATGTGTTCCTCTTGGGAGGCGGGGAGGGTGCGTCAGAGCGCCCCACCGGGCAGTAGGTCGCATGTGAGCGGCTGTCCGGCTCCTGTATGAAGCCGTCATGACCCAGCCAACTGCCCAGCAACAGGCCGCGGCCGGCATTCCCCGGTCGCAGGCCGAGGCCGTCAACGCGGCCGAGACGCGCGAGCTCTACAAGAAGCGCGAGCCGATCTATCCCAAGCTGGCGCACGGCAAGTTCCGTTTTGCCAAATGGGTGGTGATGGCGGTCACGCTGGGGATTTACTATCTGGTCCCCTTCCTGCGCTGGGACCGGGGTGAGGGCGCGCCGGACCAGGCCGTGCTGATCGATTTTGCCGGCCGTCGCTTCTACTTCTTCTTCATCGAGATCTGGCCGCAGGAAATCTATTACGTCACCGGGCTGCTGATCATCGCCGCGCTGGGCCTCTTCCTCGCCAGCGCGCTGTTCGGGCGGGTCTGGTGTGGCTATGCCTGCCCGCAAACGGTCTGGACCGATCTCTTCATCATGGTCGAGCGCCTGTTCGAGGGCGATCGCAATGCCCGCATCAAGCTGGACCGGGCCGGGTGGACGACTGACAAGGCGCTGCGCAAGGTCGGCAAGCACGCGGTCTGGCTGTTGATCGCCTTCGGGACCGGCGGTGCCTGGATCCTCTATTTCCACGATGCCTGGGACACGCTGGCGAATTTCTTCGCCGGTACGGCGGCGCCGTCCTCCTATGTGTTTGCCGGTGTGCTGACCTTCACCACCTATGCCCTCGCCGGAACCATGCGTGAGCAGGTCTGCACCTATATGTGCCCCTGGCCACGCATCCAGGCCGCCATGACGGATCGCGAAGCGCTGAACGTCACCTATCGCGTCGATCGTGGTGAACCGCGCGGCGCTCACAAGAAGAATGAAAGCTGGGACAATCGCGGCGATTGCATCGACTGCAAGCAGTGCGTGGCGGTCTGCCCGATGGGGATCGATATCCGCGACGGCGCCCAGCTGGAATGCATCCAGTGCGCCCTGTGCATCGATGCCTGCGACGACATCATGGCCAAGGTCGACCGTCCGACGGGTCTGATCACCTATGAGACCGATGACAATGTCGACCGTTTCGTGGCGGGTGAGAAACCGCGCTACCGTTTTCTTCGGGCCCGGACGATGGTCTATGCGGTGTCACTGGCGATCGTGTGCGCGGTGATGCTGGCCGGGCTGGTCATGCGCACCGAGCTCGACCTGAATTCGCAGCGCGACCGCAATCCGAATTATGTGCGGCTGTCAGACGGTTCGGTACGGAACGGGTATTCGCTGACCGTCATCAACAAGGCGACAACGCCGCGCGTGCTTCAGCTCGCCATCGACGGCGATACCGCTTTCCAGACCCGCGTTCTGGGCGCTCCGGCGGATGCGCCCGGACGGTTGGAGGTCGGCGCCGACACGACACAGGACTTTGTCATCTATCTGACCCTGCCAGGCGAGGCGATCGACGGTCCACGCGAGGACTTCCAGTTCCGGGTCACCGATCCGTCGACCGGCGAGACCGCGACCACCCGATCCGTCCTGATCACCGGAGCTGATTGAGCCATGCGAAACCCGTTCAACCCGCTGCGCGGCTGGCACGTCCTGATCCTGATCCTGATGTTTTTCGGCGTCACGATCGGCGTCAACGCGACCTTCGTGACGCTTGCCCTGTCCAGTCATCCCGGCGAAGACGTGCCGCGCTCCTACGTGCAGGGCCTCAATTACAATGACACGCTGGACCGCCGCAACGCCCAGGCCGCCCTGGGCTGGTCGGCGCGGGTCAACCAGGTTGATGGCGATCTCGTCCTCGCCATTGATGATGCGGACGGGGCGGCTGTCGCCGGCCTCCAGCTGGCCGGCCAGCTGATCCACCCCGCGGATACGGGCGCTGACTGTGACCTCGCTTTCACCGAGGCCCGGCCGGGTGTCTATCGCTCGACGCTGCCTTGCGGCGAGGCCGGTGATTGGCGTTTGCGTGTGCATACGGTGGACGGCCCGCCGTTCGAGATGATGCACGCTTTGAGGCTGCCATGACGGCGGCTGTCGCCGGGGCGGCGATGGCCGGACATGCCGACCCGCAGGCCTTCGTGCGGGAAAGCGATGGCGAGGCCAGTCTCGATCTGCTGGTCCGCGGTGCCACCTGTGCCGGCTGTATCGCCCGTATCGAAGGCGGGCTGAAGGCGGATGCCCGTGTCACCCAGGCTCGTCTGAACTTGTCGACCGGCCGGCTGAACCTGCGCTGGACCGGATCTGCAGACCTTGCGCGCGACTATGTCGATACATTGGGCCGGCTGGGCTATCCGGCGACGCCCTATGAACCGGAGAGCGAGGCCGATCCGCAAAAGGAAGATGAGCGCAAACTCCTCTATGCGCTCGCGGTGGCCGGCTTCGGCATGGCCAATGTCATGTTACTCTCGATTTCGGTCTGGGCCGGCGGCGAGGAGATGAGCGCCAGCCTGCAGGCGTTGATGCATCGCGGCTCCGCCCTGATTGCCCTGCCGGTCGCGGCGTACGCTGGCCAGCCCTTCTTCCGTTCTGCCGTGACCGCCCTGCGCAGCGGTCACGTCAACATGGATGTACCGATTTCGCTGGCGGTCCTGCTGGCCTGCGGCCTGTCGGTCTGGGAAACCTTTATCGGTCACGGACAGACCTATTACGACGCAGCTGTCATGCTGCTCTTCTTCCTGCTTATTGGCCGCTTTCTCGATATGCGCCTGCGCGCCCGCGCCGGCGAGGCCGCCCGAGGACTCGCGGCGATGCAGGCCGCCACCGCCAATCGTCTGGAAGCCGATGGCCGCGTCCGCGCCATCCCGGCGCGCGATGTGAAGGCGGGCGACCGGCTGGTCCTCGCTGCCGGTGACCGCGTCCCGGTCGATGCGACCATTTGTGAGGGCGAGGGCGCGCTGGACGGCTCGCTCGTGACCGGTGAAACAGCGCCCGTCATTGCCAAGCCGGGGCTCGACGTTTTTTCCGGCATGCTCAATCTCGACGGCAAGCTGGTGCTCGAAGCGCGCAGTGATCGCGACCATTCGCTGCTGGCCGAGATCACCCGGCTCGTGGAAGCCGGTGAGCAGGCGCGCTCGCGCTATGTCCGTCTGGCCGACCAGGCGGCGCGGCTCTATGTACCGGTCGTGCACGGGTTGGCGGCGCTGACGCTGATCGGCTGGCTGGTGATCGGTGGCGAGGCGCGTCCGGCCATCATCAACGCCATTGCGGTGCTTATCATCACCTGTCCCTGCGCGCTGGGGCTGGCGGTGCCGGCCGTTCAGGTCGTGGCGTCGGGGCGGCTCTACCGTGAGGGCGTGCTGGTGAAATCCGGCGATGCGCTGGAGCGTTTCGCAGGCATTGATACCGTGGTGTTCGACAAGACCGGCACCCTGACCGAGGGACGCCCGCGCCTGATCAATCAGGACGCGTTGCCGGACGGCATGCTGGAGCAGGCCGCACGCCTGGCCCGTACCAGTCGTCATCCGCTCTCGCGCGCCATTGCTGATGCCGCCGGCATGGGCGAGGCCGCGGCCGGGGTCCGCGAAGTGCCGGGAGGCGGTCTGGAAGCCGAACAGGACGGCATGCTGGTCCGCTTTGGCGCAGCGAACTGGATGGGAATTGACGCCCATTCCGACCCGCATACGGAAGCCTGGCTGCAGGTCGGAACGGACAGGCCGGTCCGCTTTTGTTTCGAGGACAGTCTGCGCCCGGATGCCAAGGCTGTGATCGCGGGCCTGAAGGCGCGGGGCTGCGGCGTGACCCTGCTGTCCGGTGACCGGCCCGGTCCGGTCAATGCGGTGGCAATGGAGCTTGGCATTGACGATTGGCACGCAGGCCTTCAGCCACGCGACAAGATTGACCGGCTTGAAGCCTTGAAAGCACAGGGACGGGTCGTGGCGATGATCGGCGACGGGATCAATGACGCGCCGGCCCTGGCGGCGGCCCATGTCTCTGTCTCGCTCGCCTCTGCCGCTGAGATTTCCCAGGCCGCCGCCGATTTCGTGTTGCAGGGCGACAAGCTGGCGGCCTGCCTGGTCACGCTGGATGTATCGCGGTCGGCGCGGCGGCGTGTATTGGAGAATTTCGGTCTGGCGGCCGCCTATAATGCGATTGCGGTACCGATGGCCGTCGCCGGACTGGTGACGCCGCTGATTGCCGCCATCGCCATGTCGGCGTCCTCGGTCCTGGTCACGCTGAATGCGCTCCGGCTGGCGCGGAGAACGCGCTGATGTCGGTTCTGATCTGGATGATCCCGGTGGCCATTGCGATGGGCGCCCTGGGCCTTGCCGGTTTCCTGTGGAGTCTCCGCTCGGGCCAGTATGAGGATATGGACGGCGCCGCCCAGCGGATGCTGATGGACGATGATGCGCCGTTGCCGTCGCGCGATTCTGAAACCGGCGAGGGTGCGCAGGATGATGGTCAGATCGACGGCGATGCGCGCCGCGATGCCTGAGCTATTCGGCCGGCAGGAAGTCCCGATAGGCATGCCAGGAGGCTAGCGCGATCCACGGGAAGGTGATGGCCAGGCCGACGCCGAAGGCGGCGATCCCGGCGCCGATGGCGAAGGCGATCAACCAGGCCCAGGTCAGCAGCACAAAGGGTTGGGCAGCGACAGCCCGCAGGCTGGTGACCAGTGCGGTGACAGCGTCGACATCGCGATCGACCAGCATGGGGAAGGCGAGGACGGAGATCGAAAAGGCCAGGGTCGCCAGAATGCCGCCGATCAGAGTTCCGATCGCCAACAGGGTGAGGCCGGCACCATCGCTCAGCAGGAAATTGAGGAATGGCCCGGGATCAAGCGGGCTGAAGGGCGCAATGAGGACCAGCAGGAATTGCGCGATCCGCACCCACAAAAGCAGCAAGAGCAGGAGCAGCAGGCTGAGAAAGCCGATCTGGGACAAACGGTCGGGCATGCGCGAGATGATGACGCGGAAGCGCGGGGTTTCGCCGCGTTCAATCGCCCGGCTGACCTGGTAGATACCGATTGCGAAGGCCGGGCCGACAAGGGCAAACCCGCTAAGCGCAACGGGGATGGCGGAGGCCAGTCCGATACTGGTCAGACCAACGCTGACCGTCAGCCCGATGAGGACGAAAATGGCGCCATAGGTCAGGCAGACCCGGGGCGCCTTGATGAAATCCTGCCAGCCAGCTTGCAACCATTTCCACGGAGCATCGCGTCTGACATGCTGCAATTTCATCATCTTGAGCTCCCCTTGATGCCCAATCACTAAGCTGTATCGGCCCTTGCGGCAATACGCCGTACTTTTTTTATGGCTTTCCCGCTGTCATGCATCAACAGGGGCCGTACCGGACAAGGAAAGTCGCGTGGCCAGGGGAGTAACCGAGCGATGACAGCAATGCTGGGTGAACTCAGCCTGGCGGGCGGATTTGCGGCCGGCCTGGCGTCCAGCCTGCACTGCGTCGGCATGTGCGGTGGCATCGCGTCCAGTTTGACCCTGTCGCTTTCGCCAAATGGGTCGAGGGCCGACCGGGTGCGTGTCTTGCTGTTCGCCCAGCTCGGCCGGATCATCGCCTATACGCTGGCCGGCGCCGCTCTGGCCGCGATCGGGACCGGTCTCTATTTCGGCTTTGACCGGGCCGAGGCCCATCATGTCATGCGCTGGGCCGGCGCCCTCGTGCTGGTCTATATCGGTTTTTCGGTCATGGGTTGGGCGCCTGCCCTGTCCGGACTGGACCGCCTCGGTCAGGGCGTGCACCGCTTCATGGGCGCGCGGCTGGGTGGCGCATTCCACGCGGCAAGCCCGGTGCTGGCGGGTCTGGTTTGGGGGCTGTTGCCCTGCGGCATGGTCTATGCGGCGCTCCTTTATGCCCTGTTGTCCGGCAGCGCCGTTTCCGGAGGACTGGTCATGCTGGGCTTCGGGCTGGGCACCTTGCCAGCCGTGACCGCTGCGGCGCTCGGCCTGACGCAATTTCTCGCACTCGCCCGCCGGCCGGGCACCCGCTATTTCGTCGGTGCGGTGATTGTCATGATCGGCTTCGCCTCGGCGGCCATTCCATGGCGGGCGCTGGCAGCGCTGTGCGGCATCCCGCTCGACTGACCCGTCGCGCCATGCCCTTGCCCACCAAGCGGGCAGCCTCTCGAAAACATCAATGTTTCAACCTGTTTGTAGGTGCGTTTCGCAATAGCATGCCCTAAGCTCGCCAGTGCTTCATTCAGGGGAGAGGCATGATGGCGACTCGGTATGCAAACTGGCTTGTGGGGGCATTGGCCCTGACTGTTGCGGCCTGTTCCGGTGGCTCCCAGGAGACCGAGACCGGCCCGCAGCTGGACGCCCGTGAAGCCGGCGCCCCCCGCGCCGAAGAAAGCACGCCCAGCCAGTTCGCCTTTCTGCGCTATTCCATCGATGTCGATGACGACGCGCCCCGCCTGTGCCTTGGCTTTACCCACCCGCTCGATCCGCAGGCTGATTACGCGTCCTATGTCGCTGTCACTCCTGAGCGCCCCATCGCCCTGGATGCCAGCGGGCAGAGCCTGTGTGTCGGTGGACTGGGCTTTGGCGAGGGTCAGTCGCTGACGCTGCGTGCCGGTCTCCCGGCCGCCAATGGCGATGGCCTGCTGGTCGATGAGACCGTCGAGGTCGATTTCGGTGACCGGCCCGCCTATGTCGGTATTGCCGGCGACGGGGTCATCCTGCCGCGCCTCGATGCCGACGGCCTGGCGATCGAGACCGTCAATGTCGACAGCGTCGCGGTCACCCTTCGCCGCATCAATGACCGGGCCCTGGCTTTCCGGTCCATCACCTCCGGCGCCAATATTGCCTCGGGGGACTATTACTGGTCCGGCGAAGAGGAAAACCCCGACGCGGTCGGCGAGATCATCTGGCGCGGTGAGATGGACACGGCCGGCCTGCTGAACACGCCGGTGACGACCGTCTTCCCGGTCGCCGAGGCCATCGGCACACTGACACCGGGTGCCTATCACATCACCGTGGTCGATGCCGCCGAGGCTGATGATGACTACCGCACGCCGGCTCGCGCCAATCGCTGGCTGGTGATCACCGATCTGGCCCTGACGGCCTATCGCGGCAATGACGGCGTCGATTTCGTTGTCCGTTCGCTGCAGACCGCCCAGCCTGTCTCCGGTGTGCGGGTCGAACTGATCGCCCGCTCCAATGAAGTGCTGGCCGGGGTGACGACCGATGCCAGTGGCCGGGCGCGCTTTGAGGGCCCGCTGACCCGCGGCGAGGGCGCCATGGCGCCGCGCTTGCTGACAGCCTACGGCCCTGACAATGACTTCGCCGTGCTCGACTTTCAGCGCAATCCGGTTGACCTGTCCGGACTGGACACAACGGGGCGCCAGCGCCCGGACGGGGCCGATGGTCTCGTCTATCTCGACCGTGGCATCTATCGTCCCGGCGAAACCGTGCATGTATCAGCCCTGCTGCGCGATGCCGAGGCATTCGCCGTCACCGACCGTCCTGTCGATCTGACTGTCTATGGTCCCAACGGTATCGAGGCGGCCAATGTGCGTTTCCCCGCTGCTCCTGATGCGGGCGGTGTCAGCTGGGCCTGGGATGTGCCGCGCACAGCGGCACGCGGCGAGTGGCGAATTGTCGCCGAGATGGATGGCTATGGCCGCGTCGGCCAGGTCCGCTTCTCGGTCGAGGACTTCGTGCCGCAACGCGTCGGTCTGACCCTGTCCGGCGATGACGCGATGGCCATCGGTGCCGGCGAAGTCCGCGATATTGAAGCCAATGTGCGCTTCCTCTATGGCGCACCTGGCGCCGGTCTGGTGGTCGAGGGACGGGTCCGTGTCGAGGTCGATCCGGCTCCCTTCGCCGATTTTGCCGATTTCCGTTTCGGGCGCGGCGATGAACCCTTCCGTGAGTTCACCAGTGATCTCGCCGATACCGTCGCCGATGGCGCCGGCCGCGCGGTCCAGTCGATCGATCTGGGCGAGGCCGGCCGCGATGCCACCCAGCCCTTGCGTGTGCGCGCTGTGATCTCGGCCATTGAGCCCGGTGGCAGGCCGGTCGCCGACGATCTGCGCATTCCCTACCGCCCGGCCGATCTCTATCTCGGCTTGCGCCCGCAATTTGACGGGCGCGCCCAGCGCAATCGTGAAACCGCGATCGATGTCGTGGCTCTGGACCCCGCAGGTGACCTCGTCGCCACGCCGCTGGAATGGCAATTGGTGCGCGTGGACTGGGAATATGACTGGTATCGCGTGGGCAGTGGTCGCTGGCAGTGGCGCCGCACCCGCAATATCGTTCTGGTCGAACAGGGTGTTGCGTCGAGTGTTGGCGATGGTCCGACATCCATCGATATCCGGGCTCTCGACTGGGGCAGCTACCGGCTTGTCGTCACCGGGGCGAGCAGTGGCCAGAGCGCCTCGACCGATTTCTGGGTCGGCTGGGGTGCGACGGCAGAAGCGGGCAGCGAAGCGCCTGACCGTGTCGCCCTGTCGACACCGGACACGCCAACGCCGGTTGGTGGCGAAATGACGCTCAGCCTGCTGCCGCCCTATGCCGGCGAGGCCGAAATCGTGATCGCCAGCGATCATGTGATCGAGACGCGCTCGGTCACCATTCCGGAAAGCGGCGCCGAATTGTCCTTCCGTGTCACCGAGGAATGGGGCGCCGGCGCCTATGCCATGGTGTCCCTGTTCACGCCGCGCCATCCGGTCGACCAGCCAGCCCCGCGACGGGCGGTGGGTGTGGCCTACCTGCCGGTCGATATGGGGCAGAGGACATTTGAGCTGACGATGGACGCGCCTGAACGTGTCCATCCGCGCCAGACGCTGGAATTGGGCGTGACCCTGGACGGGCCGGTGCGTGAGGGCGCCTGGCTGACCGTCGCGGCTGTGGATGAGGGCATTCTGGCCCTGACCCGTTTTGCCTCGCCCGACCCGGTCAGCTGGTTCTTCGGTCAGTCCTCGCTCGATGTGGATCTTTATGATGATTACGGTCGCCTGCTCGATCCCAACCAGGGCGCCGCTGCAGCTGTCCGTTCCGGTGGTGACCAGATCGGCGGCGCCGGCCTGACCGTGGTGCCGACCCGCACGGTGGCCCTGTTCAGTGGTCCGGTGTCGGTCGGTCGCAATGGCCGCGCCACCGTCGCGCTGGAGATTCCCGACTTCAATGGCGAGCTGCGCCTGATGGCCGTGGCCTGGAGTGAAAGCGGGGTGGGCGGTCTCTCCCAACCGCTGACGGTGCGCGATGATGTGCCCGCCGAACTCATCCTGCCCCGCTTCCTGGCGCCTGGTGACGTCTCGACGGCGACGCTGACCATCGACAATGTCGACGGTGCTCCCGGCGACTATCTGACCACCATGACAGCCGATGGTGCCGTGTCCGGTGCCGCATCTGACACCATCCCGCTCGACCAGGGCCAGCGCGCCGACCGTCGCTATGCGCTGGAAGGCGCCGATGCCGGCCTGGGCTCTGTGGCGCTTGATGTTGGCGGACCGGCTGATTTCGCCGTGTCTCGCAGCTATCCGATCGAGGTCCGCTCGGCCTGGCTGCCATCTTCCACCGTCACCCGTGGTCGGCTGCTGCCGGGTGAAAGCTGGTCGCTGGGCTCGGACGCACTTGCGGCCTATCTGCCCGGCGGGTCGGATGTCACGCTGAGCTTCTCGCCGACACCGCTGGACGAGGATGCGCTGCTGCGCTCCCTGTCGCGCTATCCCTATGGCTGCACCGAACAGATCACCAGTCGCGCCATGCCGCTTCTGATGGCCGACCCGCTGGCCCAGGCCGCCGGCATTGACGGTGTCGACGACACGCGGGTGATTATCCAGGATGCCATCTCGACCCTGCTCAACCGACAGGCCAATGATGGCACGATCGGCCTGTGGCGCATCGGCGACCGCGGCAGCCGTCCGTGGATCGGGGCCTATGCCGTCGATTTCCTCGAACGGGCCAAGGCGGCCGGCTACACCGTGCCGCAGGCAGCGCTGGACCGCGCCTATTCGGGTTTGGAGCATGTTGCCGCGCAGGAGAGCTGGCGGGTCAGCGGCTACACCACCACCATCTATTCCTGGCGCGGCCAGACCGACACCGCCGAGCGCCTGTCTGACCGCAGTGCGGCCTATGCGCTTTACGTGCTGGCCCGGGCCGGCCGGGTCGACCGCTCGCGCCTGCGCTACATGCATGATGAACGTCTCGGCGAGATCGACAGCCCGCTCGCCCTGGCGCAATTGGGCGCGGCGCTTCATCTGATCGGCGACCGGGCCCGGTCGCTCAGTGCCTTCGACGCCGCCGAGGCCCTGATCGGTTATGAGAATCCGGGCGACTGGTATCAGTCGGCCCGTCGTGACCTGGCCGGCGTGGTCGCCTATGCCGCCGAGGCCGGCGATGCCGAACGCGTCGCCCGCCTCGCCGAACAGGTCGTGACCGATCTGCCCGAACCGGCCCGTCTGACCACGCAGGAAAAGGCTTTCCTCCTGATGGCGGCGCAAGGCTTGTCGGGCGGCGCGGATAGCGTTGTGATTGAGGCGCCGTTCGCCCCGACGAACGGTGAGCGTCCCGTCTTCACCGTGCAGCCGGACATGCTGGATAGCGAGCTGACCTTCACCGCAGCAGGCGAGGGACCGGTCTGGGTGACCCAGCTGGCCCATGGCGAGACCCGCCTGGCACCGGACGCCGCAGCCGAAGGCCTGTCCGTGCAGAAACGTGTGCTCGGCCTTGATGGCCGGGCAGTTGATCTGGAAGCGCTGGTGCAGGGCGACCGGCTTGTCATCGACATTACCGTGTCTCCGCACGAACAACGCCTGATCCCGGCCATTCTGACCGACCTTCTGCCGCCGGGCTTCGAGATCGAGGCCGAGATCAGTTCGGCCGAGGGCGCGCCGCGCGGAGCCTATGCCTGGCTCGGCCAGATCGTCTCGCCATCGATGAGTGAAACCCGGGATGACCGGTATGCCGCCGCCCTGGACCTGACCCAGCGCCGACCGCGCCGGCTGGCCTATATCGTCCGTGCCGTGACGCCCGGTGAATACACCCTGCCGGGCGCCGTGGTCGAGGACATGTATCGCAGTGATGTCTATGCCCGATCGCAAACCCGCCGGGTGGTGATCGCGCCGCGCGACTGATCATGTTTGGTCTGGGGCGGGCATACTGGATCATACTGGCCACCCTGTCGGGGCTTGTGGGCCTGCTCGCCCTCGACCGGCTGTTGCCACCGCCCCTGCCGGACGCCGGGTCGGTGTCGGCGGTGGTCCGTGATCGCAATGGAGCGGTTTTGCGGGCTTTCCCGGTAGAGGAGGGGCGCTGGCGTCTGGCCGCCGATATCGACACGCTCGATCCGGATTTCCTGGCCGCCCTGCTCGCCTATGAGGACGAGCGCTTTTTCGGGCATTGGGGCGTCGACCTGCCAGCCCTGATGCGCGCCTCCCGCGACAGCCTGGCGGCCGGACGTATTGTCTCGGGCGGATCGACCATCACCATGCAGCTGGCCCGGCTGATCGAGCCGCGCGAGCGGACCTTCGGGGCCAAGCTGATCCAGATGGCGCGGGCGCTCCAGTTGGAATTGCGCCTGACCAAGCGCGAAATCCTGGAGCTCTATCTTACCCTGGCTCCCTATGGCGGTAATCTGGAGGGTGTGCGGGCGGCGAGCTGGGCCTATTTCGGGCGGGAGCCGGATGATCTGACCATCGACCAGATCGCGATGCTGATCGCCTTGCCACAATCGCCCGAGGCCCGGCGTCCGGACCGGCGGCCCGGGCAGGCAGTGCTGGCCCGCAGCCGGGTGCTGGAGCGTCTGGCGGCTGTTGGCCTGGCCCGCGACACCTCCGCCGCCGATGCGCTCGGTGATCCGGCCCCGCGCCGCCGCGCCTTCCCCTCCGATGCCTGGCATGCGGCCGACGATCTGCGCCGGGCCCGACCGGACCGTCATGACCATGTCAGCACGCTGGACCGGGCGCTCCAGCGCATGCTCCAGGACCGGCTGGAGAGCGAGCTGCCGGAGACCGGGCCGGATGTTCAGTTCGCGGCCATGGTGATCGATACGCAAAGCCGCGCCGTGCGGGCCATGGCCGGCTCGGCCAGCCGCGCCAGGCCGGGCGGCTGGATCGATCTGACCGACCGGGCGCGCTCGCCGGGTTCGACCCTGAAACCCTTCATCTACGGCATGGCCTTCGATGACGGGCTGGCGGCGCCGGGCACGCGCATCGCTGACCTGCCGCGGCGCTATTCCGGCTATCAACCGGATAATTTCGACCGACGCTTCCGCGGCGATGTGACCATTGCCGAAGCGCTGCAGCACTCGCTCAATATTCCCGCCGTGACGACGCTGGACGGTGTCGGCGCGCGCCGGTTCAACGCGGCGCTCGGCTTTGCCGGGGCGCGTCCCCTGCGACCGCGTCAGGCCGGTCAGGACAGTGGACTGGCTGTGGCACTGGGCGGTGCGGGACTGACGCTGCGGCAGGTCGGTGTGCTCTACGCCGCGCTGGGTGATGGCGGCGAGGCGAGGCCACTGGCCTGGTATGAGGATGAGTTGGACACAGGTGTCGCGCCCGGCGGCTTCCGCCTGCTGTCCGCGGAATCGGCGGACGAGATCATGGCCGTGCTGCGCCGCGCTCCGCATCCGGGTGGTCGGGTACCGGCCCTGCTGGCGCGCGGCGCACCCGATATCGCGTTCAAGACGGGGACGTCCTATGGTTTTCGCGATGCTTGGGCTGCCGGTATCGCCGGGCGCTACACGATCGTCGTCTGGACAGGCCGGGCCGATGGCGCACCGCGCGACGGCGTGACCGGGCGGGAGGCGGCGCTGCCGCTGCTGTTCCGTATCGCCGACGGGATCAGCCAGGTCGAGCCGGGCAGTGCCATGACCGGGACACCGGATCCGGCGCTGCCGGATGCGCTTCCCGAGACGTTGACGGCTTTCCAGCAGGATCCGGCGCCGCACATCCTGTTCCCTCCGGATGGGGCCGAGATCTGGTCCGACCGGGCCGGGCGGGGCTTTATCCTGTCGGCGCAAGCGGCTGGTCCGCTGCGCTGGTATGCGGACGGTCAGCGCGTGCCGCAAAACGCGCTGGGCGAAGCGCTGTGGACGCCAACCGGCCCGGGCTTCTATTCGGTCAGCGCGATCGACGAGACCGGGCGCGAAGCGCGCGCGTCGGTCCGCGTCAGAGGCAGCGCGGTTCGCGCCGAGTGACCCGCGATCGAGCGCACGCGCTTGTGATTGATGAGTGTGCGGACAAATTCTCCCTGATTGCCTAGTCTGCCCGCAGCAGGAGGCGATATGTCCATGTTGACGACCTTTGTCATGGCGATGCTGGTGACGTTCAGCATGATCGGGGAGAGTGAGGAAATGGTGGTCGGCGAGACCACTGATTTCCACACCAGCCTGATCGCCGTTTCAGGGCATGATTTTTACGGCCTGCAGATTGGCGTGCGTCGCGACCGACCCTGTCAGGTGCGAGCCTTTTTCCGCGGGGCGTCACCCCGGACCGCCCAGTTTTGCACCCGGCGGATGACGCGCCGGCAACTGGAGGGCGCGGGAAGCGCCACGCTGCGCGCTGGCGAGCGGGTCAATGGCATTGCGGCCTGTTTCACCGACGCCGAACGGGTCGGCGCGGTACGACTCTACACCTTTGCCGATGAGGCGGTGACGGCGGAAGCCGGCGACTGTGTCACCGAATACCGCACCGTGTGGTGCCAGCGCGGTTGGACGGTCCAGGGCGTGCAGCTCTATTTTGACCGTGCCGCGACCGGTCCCGGACAGGCGAGCCTCGTCGGCCTTCGTCCGCTGTGTGTCAATTCCGCCTGAGGCGTCTTGCCAGACCGGCGTCGGCGCGGGACCCTGTGCGTGTATCACGGGGAGATTTTCACATGCTTCGTTTCATGATCACGGCTGTCGCAGCCGCGGGCGCCATGCTTGCAACGGCGGGCAGTCAGGCGCAATCGGAGGGCCGCTGGGCCCTGGTCATTCACGGCGGTGCCGGCGTCATCGAGCGCGGCGCCATGACGCCCGAGCGCGAGGCCGAGTATCGCGATGCGATGAATGCCGCGCTCGTTCGCGGCGAGGCTGTCCTCGACCAGGGCGGCAGCGCCCTTGATGCGATCGAAGCGGTCATTCACGGCATGGAAGACGATCCGCTGTTCAACGCCGGGCGCGGCGCGGTGTTCACGGCCGCCGGCCGCAACGAGCTGGACGCCTCGATCATGGATGGGGCGAGCCTGGAGGCCGGCGCGGTCGCCGGTGTGACCCAGGTCCGCCATCCCATTTCCCTGGCCCGTGCCGTGATGGACAATTCCCGGCATGTCATGTTGCAGGGCGAGGGCGCCGAGACCTTTGCCCGCGAGCAGGAGCTGGAAATCGTACCTCCGGCCTACTTCTTCACCGAACGGCGCTGGGCGGCGATGGAGCGCTCGCTGGGTGCTTTGGGTCTGCCAATCCCGTCCCGTCCGGATGGAGCGCCCGCTCCGACCGGGGTTGATCATGGCGAGCTGGATCGCGACGCCCGCGAACACCGCTTCGGCACTGTCGGCGTGGTCGCCCTGGACCGCGCCGGAAACATTGCGGCGGGCACCTCGACCGGCGGCACGACCGCCAAGCGGTGGGGCCGGGTCGGTGACAGCCCGATCATCGGAGCCGGGACCTATGCCAATAATGCCAGCTGCGGTGTCTCAGCCACGGGGACGGGCGAGTATTTCATCCGCCTGACGGTCGCCAGCCGGATCTGTGCCCTGGTGGAGTTCCAGGGCCTCGACCTGCAGGCCGCCAGCGACCAGGTCATCGGCGACGAGCTGACGGCGATGGGCGGCGATGGCGGCATCGTCGCGCTTACGCCGGGCGGCGAGATCGCCTGGAGTTTCAACACGCCGGGCATGTATCGGGCCCGCTTGAGCGAGGGCGGTGAGCCGGTGGTTGCGATTTACGGAGACGAGGACTGACGTCGCTGCAAAGACTGTAGCTGTCGGCGTTCTCGTCCCGTATTGACCGATTGCTAGAGCGTCGACGGTTCGCCGCGGCTGAAATAGGCCGCGTCGGCCTTCATTTGCGCGATGATATGGTCGTAGGCGGCCCGCACACGCGCGCTCTTGCGGACCGTCTCGTGGGCGACCACCCACAGGTCCAGCGAGCTTTCAAAGTCCGGCAAGATGCGTTCGAGATAGATGCTGTTGCGCGCCAGCCGGTGCGAGGTCACACCGACGCCGAAACCGGCCTCCAGCCCCTTGACGTGGGAGGCGGGGCTGTTGGACTTGAAGGAGACATGCCGCGGCAGGACCGGAGCGCCTGTCTGCGTCGATGGCCAGCCGAAATAATCGCCAATCGACCAGCCGACACCGGCATGGTCGGCGAGGTCTTCCACGGCGTTCGGACGACCATGCTTGTCGAGATAGCTCTTGGCGGCATAGAGGCCGGCGCCGACCGTGGCACCACGGCGTCCGACCAGGCTTTGCTGGGTGCCGGGGCCGTTCCAGCGCAGGGCGATATCGGCCTCGCGATCGGCCAGATTGGCTGAATTATTCTTGATTGCGATATCGATTCCAATGCCGGGATTGGCGGCCTGAAAACTCTCCAGCGCCAGTGGCAGCCAGTCGGCGCCCAGGCCTTCCGAGGCGGAGACGACCACCAGGCCTGACAGGGACTGGTCCTGGGCCATGGCGGCGCGCTCGATGGCCGACGCCTCGTCGCGCATGCGCGCGGCATGGGCGGTCACTTTCCGGCCGAGCGGGGTCAGTCGTGTCTGCCCCTGCTCGCGCTCGAACAGGGGTTCGCCAAAACGGGATTCCAACGCCTGCAGGCGCCGTGTAACCGTGGGTTGGCTGACGCCGAGCTCATGGGCCGCGGCGGTCAGGCTGCCTGCTTCGGAAACGGCGAGGCAGACGAGATAATCAGACCAGTCATCCATACGAATTTGTATTCCAAGGATGATGATATCGTCAATTCCATTCGCGGAACTTCGTTCTAATTATGAACAGTGTTTACCGCATTGCTCATATCGGAGGGATTGATCATGCGCTCAATGTTTCTCGCGGCCGCCCTGGCCGCCATCGCAACGCCAGCCGGAATTGCCCAGACCTGTGACGCCGAACCGACCCTGGTCGGCCACCGGACTGCCAACGGTACGGTACGTGCCCAGTACAACGCCGTCGAGCGCGGCGAGTGGCCCAATGTGGTGCTGATCGGCGAAGGCCTAGTTGAAACCGGCCTGTCTTCGCGCAACAAGACCGCCGCCTGGTCCAATCTCTGCGCCGGTTATGCGGGCAGTGGTGAGTATGAAGCGGCCGTCTCGGCTTGCGGCGAGGCCCTGGCCCTGCGCGACAATGCCTGGCGTGCGCTCAATAATCGTGGTGCGGCCCATTGGCTGGCTGGCAATACGGAGGCGGCCCTGGCCGATTTCCGCGCCGCCGACGCTGCCTCGACCGGTGAGGACGAAGTGACCGCGAATCTCGCAATGGCCTCGTGCACCTCGGCAAACTAATCCTCCCAGACAGGTTTGCATGCTGCACAGACTGGCGGCCGGAGCGTGTTGTGCTCCGGCCGCTTTTTTGTCGCTGAGCACAGGCTTGCACCAGGCTGCGGGCCCGGGCTTCAAATCGGTTTCGATTGCAACTAAAACGGCGCTATCGATGTGAGTGGCCAGCCTTGCCCGGCCAGACGCAGGAGCGACGCATGCCGGACCAACCCCCCAAACCCCTGCTGGATGGCTATCGCGAATTTCGCCGCGATGCCTACAAGACCCAGCGGGCGCACTATGCCGAGCTGACCAAGGGCCAGAATCCGCACACGCTGATCATTGCCTGCTCCGACAGCCGGGTGGACCCGGCAGTGGTGTTCAGCGCCCGCCCGGGCGATCTGTTCGTGGTCCGCAATGTCGCTAATCTCGTGCCGCCGATGGATGATGATGGCGGACGCCATGGCGTCTCGGCCGCGATCGAATTTGCTGTCAGCGCCCTGGGTGTCGACCATATCGTGGTGATGGGGCATGGCCAGTGTGGCGGCGTGGCGGCTTGCGTCGCCGGCCTCGACAGCCTGTCCTTCAAATATGTCGGCCCCTGGCTGGAGCCACTCGAACCGGCGCGGGCCGAAGTGCATGCGCATCATGGCGACGCCGACAGCGAGACGCTGTGTGATGCGCTCGAGCTCAATTCGATCCGGCATTCGATCCGGCGGCTGCACCAATTCCCCTTTGTCGAACAGGCGATCCAGGACCGCGGGCTGCAACTGCACGGGGCCCGCTTCTCGATTCATGACGGGGTATTGGAGTGGATGGGGGAAGACGGCGAATTCCATCCGGTCTAGCCTCGCCGCAGTCCCGCGTCCGACGCGGACTCCAGATCTGGCTGCGCCCGCCTCTTTCAATTGCCGCGCATCGGGCGCCAGCCTGCTTCGCAACATTTCAACCGGCGGATCATCACGTCGGGACCACAATCGATGCACAGGGAAGTGACAGGATGAAACTCGCAACGCTCAAATCTGACAGCCGGGATGGCCGCCTGGTCGTCGTCTCAAAAGATCTCGCCTGGTGTGCGGATGCCCGGCAGGTCGCGCCGACCCTGCAGGCGGCCCTTGATGACTGGGACCGGTGCGAGCCCGAGCTTCGCGCCCTGTCAGAAGAACTCGAGCGTGAAACCATTCCGCGCGAGCGCTTCCATGAACGCGAGGCCCTGTCGCCGTTGCCGCGTGCCTTCCAGTGGGCCGACGGGTCAGCCTACGTCAACCATGTCGAACTGGTCCGCAAGGCGCGCAATGCCGAGATGCCGGCCACCTTCTGGACCGACCCGCTGATGTATCAGGGCGGCTCCGACGCCTTCCTCGCCCCGCGCGCCGATATCCCGCTCGGCGACACGGCCTGGGGCTGTGACATGGAGGGCGAGGTCGCTGTCATCACCGGCGACGCGCCGGCCGGTTGTTCGGTCGAGGACGCCGCCAAGACCATCCGCCTGGTGATGCTGGTCAATGACGTCTCCCTGCGCGGCCTGATCCCCGGTGAGCTGGCCAAGGGCTTCGGCTTCTTCCAGGCCAAACCGCCGAGCGCCTTCTCGCCGGTCGCTGTCACGCCGGACGAGCTGGGTGAGGCCTGGGATGGCAAGAAGCTGCACCTGCCGCTCTTGGTGAAATATAATGGCGAGCTGTTCGGCAAGGCCGAGTGCGGCGTCGACATGACCTTTGATTTCGGCCAGCTGATCGCCCACCTCGGCAAGACGCGCCCGGTCACGGCCGGCACGATTGTCGGCTCCGGCACAGTGTCCAACAAGCTCGATGATGGTCCCGGCAAGCCGATCAGTGAAGGCGGTGTCGGCTATTCCTGCATCGCCGAGATCCGCATGATCGAAACGATCAATGACGGCAAGCCAAGCACGCCTTTCATGCAATATGGCGACACGGTCCGCATCGAGATGAAGGACAAGGACGGCAAGTCCATCTTCGGCGCCATCGAGCAGGAAGTGGTCAAGGCCTGAGGGCGGGCAACCATCCCGGCAAGGCAAGAAAAGGGCGGGGCGATGATCCCGCCCTTTTTCGTTGCGGGCAGCGATCTGCCGGTTCGCGTGGGGAAGACCGGGGCGCACCTAATATCCTGCGCCCGGCGCGGGAGCTATCCATAAAACCCATGTCAGCCAGCGGGCCGTATCCGGTTCTTCAGGTCAAGGGCGCCGCAGGCGCCGCTTCGCGGTTGAAACCCTTGAGCTGAAGAACCGGATTCGGCTTTCACCCGGCAATGGATAACGGCGCAGCCTGAATCCGAGAATTAATTGGTGCCTGTCACCATTTGTTTCGGTCATTTTTAGAGCATGGGTCGGGCCGGTTTTCGGGTTCTCGAGGCGGGGCGACACGGTTTGGGGCGCCGCAATTTACACAGAGGCCTTGAGCGATTTCGCAGTAAGGCCGTCGCCAAATCAAGGAAGTCGGCCCCCACACGTTCTGGTAAATGATTGATATGAATGGTTTCGGCGAGCCACGCCGTTGACGGTGAAAAGGCACTATGCAAATTTGTTTGCTACGAGAGTTGGGGCACTTGCATATGAAACCATTGCTTGGAGTTATCGCTGCCGTCGGATTGGCGGGAGCTTTTGGAAGTGCGTCTGATGCACAAACTGGCGATGGGGACTTGAGCTTCAGCCTCGGGCTGACGGTGTCGAATAGCGACAATATCGCTTTCCTGTCGGGCGCGGGCGTCTCATCGGACGACGACAGCTCGATTACGCTGCGTGGGAGTGCAAACGGCAAGTGGCAAATCGGTGACAATGGTCGCCTGTCGCTTGATTACGCCTTCTCCGGCACGCGCTACAGTGCAATCGGATCGCGGGACAATAACCTCCATCTTGGCACGGCGACCTACACCCATCGCGTTGGCGTATCGGTCCTCGGCGGCAGTTATGCCATCGGGCGCTACCAGCTCGACGGCGAAGATTTCCTGGAGATCGACGTGGCGAGCCTGTTCTTTGGAACGCCGGGGCCATGGGGTTGGGTGCTGGTCGGTCGCTACACAGCGACGGAAAAGACATTCGACGCGGCCCTGTCAGAACGGGACGCAAGCGCCGACAGCGTCGGCATTTCGGCATCGCGGCGATTTGGCGATACCCGAATTCGACTGGAATTGAGCCAGGCCGGTGAAGACGCAAGTTCGGACTTCCTGGATAACAACTCCACCACCGTCTCCATCAACCTGTCCCAACCGCTCCGGTTGATCGATCAACCGCTCCGCCTGTCGCTCACCGCCGGCATCTCGGAGCGCAGCTATGACCGGCTCGATCCGTATTACGGCGTTACCCGAGAAGATACGCGCCGCAGATATCAGGCCGCGCTGTCTCGGGAATTCGACAGCGGATTGTCCATAACAGGCTCCGCCAGCCATCTGGATTCAAGCTCGAACCTGCCGTCGGCGAATTACGACCAGACGATCATCAGTTTCAGCATCAATCAACGCTTCTAGACGTTGAATTCAAGCCGCGCGCCAGGGGCGCCGCGGCCAAGGCCCGACCGAAGGACCCGGAACATGAAAACATCACGACTTGCCGGCATGTTCGCTGCCGCCGTCATTGCCGGTACATTCAGCCTGACCGCGTCCGTTGCGGTCGGCGCTCAAGGCCTCGTTACTTCGTCAGGCTTTAGCTGCGAACTGGATGCAGCCATAGCCGCAGGAACGGCAACGCAAGCCCAATTTGCCGAGGCAGTTGCCAGGCTGCCGCGGGATCCGCGGAATCCTGATGTTGTGTTGCTGGACAATGGTGTACGCGCAAGTGCCCGGGAAATCCTGGCGATTGCAGCGGCCGGCAATGGCGTTCCAGCCGGCAATGTGGCGAGCGCGCCGGACCGGGCCAATCCGGCCAATTTCGTCGCCCATCTGCAGTTCAGCAACAATCAACGTGCCATGTCGCACAGCGATTTCATGTACGCGGTTTTCAGCGGCGTCTCGACGGGATTGTTCGGAACGGTTGATCTGTGTGCGCCGCCCCCGGTTCCGCAAAACATTGTGACCCAGGCCATGCTCGGCCCTGTGATTCAACCGTCACAACCCCCGGTGATCCAGTCGCCGACGACCAATAATCCCGCTGCGTTCAGCGCCGCCGCGACTCGGCAACCTATGCGCAGGTATGCTTGTGAGCTGGTTGGGGCCGTTTCTAGCGGAACGGCGACCCAGGCCCAATTCGCTCAAGCTGTTGCCAGGCTGCCGCGCGATCCGAGTAATCCGGATATCGTGCTTCTGGACGATGGCGTGCGCGCTCGGGCGAGCCAGATTTTGGCGATTGCAGCAGCGGGCAACGGTATTGCCGCAGCCCCCGTGACGAGCGAGCCGGATCGCACAAACCCGGACAATTACATTTCCCATCTGCTGTACCGTAGCGGTGGAACCGCGATAGCCCATTCCACTTTTATCGCTTCGGTTTTTTCCGGCCTCACGCCGTCTGGCGGCGGCCCGGCTGATTTGTGCAGCCCGGCGCCAACCCCGGCTTCGCAAAACATTGTGACCGACGTATTGCTCGGCCCTGTGGTCCAATCGCCCGTGTCTGGCGGTGTGGCGCCTGTCGCCGCGCCCGGCAACCTCAATATGCCAGCCGGCAATGCCACGCCAACGGTAGCCATGACCTGCCCGCTGGATGAAGCCATTCAACTCGGAACGGCGACGCCGGCCCAGTTCGCAGAGGCGGTCGCAAGGCTGCCGCGCGATCCGAATAATCCCTCAATCGTGTTGCTCGCAAACGGTGCACGCGCGCAGCTCGGCGCTATCAATGCGCTCGTCGCTGGCGGATCCGGACTGCCTGCTAGCCCGTTATCCACCCCGCCGGATCGGTCCGATCCGAACAATCTCATGGCGTATCTCGTCCACGACAATGGCGGCAATGCGCTGACGCACCAGGCCCTTGTCACCGCGATATTCAGGGGCGTTGCCACTTCGCTCGGCGGATCGGTTGACCTGTGCGCCCCTGCGCCGGCGCCGCGCCAAGTCAACGTCTCCATCGGAAGCCCGGCACCGGCACCGGTTTTGCCTGTAACGCCTGTGCTCCAGCAGCCACAAACCTTGTCGATCCAGTCGCCAACGACCGGCAATCCCGTCGCGATTGCCGGAAGTGGGGTTCAGATGACCCATCAGGGGGTCAGCATCAACCTTGCTTGTGAGCTGGAAGACGCCATTCAACTCGGAACGGCGACGCAGGCCCAATTCGTCGAGGCAGTGGCCAGGCTGCCGCGCGATCCGAGCAATCCCGACATCGTACTTTTAGCCGATGGGGTGCGCGCCCGGGCGAGCCAGATCTTGTCGATCGCGGCGGCCGGCAATGGCATCCCCGCTGGTAATGTGACGGGCACGCCCGATCGCACGAACCCGGACAATTACATTGCCTATCTGCAGTCCTTCTCTTCAAACGGAATGCCGCATTCGAGTTTTATCGGTGAGGTCTTTTCTGGCCTTACGACGTCTCACAACGGCCCAGTCAATCTGTGCAGCTCGGCACCGACACCGGCATCGCCCACATTGCCTGTGCTCCAACCGCCACAGCCCCTGTCGGTCCAGTCGCCGACGCCCAACAATCCCGCCGCGGTGGCTGGCAGTGGCGCCAATATGACCAATTTTGGCGTCTTCCTCGACTCTAATTGTGCGCTTGATAACGCGCTAGGAGCCGGCACGGCGACGCAGGCCCAGTTGATTGAGGGTGTCGCCAGGTTGCCGCGCGATCCGAACAATCCGGACATCGTGCTTCTGGACAATGGCGTGCGCGCTCGGGCGAGCCAGATCTTGTCGATCGCAGCAGCCGGCAATGGCATCCCCGCCGGTAATGTGACGGGCATGCCGGATCGCACAAACCCGGACAATTACACTGCCTATCTGCAGTCCTTCTCTCCAAACGGAATGCCGCATTCCGCTTTTATCGCTTCGGTTTTTTCCGGCCTCACGGCGTCCAGCGGTGGCCAACTCAATATGTGCAGCCCGGCACCGGCACCTGCATCGCCCATATCGCCTGTGCTCGGGCAGCCACAGTCTTTGCAATCGGTCCAGTTACCGACGACCGGCCAGCCGAATCTCAACATTACGGATGATGGCCCGAGCCTGTCCGTGTTGCCGAACGTTGACACGGTTTCTCCAACCCCGACCGCGCCGAATGCCGGTTCTGTTGATTGCTGGTCCTTCGACGAGCGGACCGGGCTATGGGTTCAAAATCCAAACTGCCCCGGAAGTCCTGCTCCGACGACCGGCCAGCCGAACCTCAACATTACGGATGATGGCCCGAGCCTGTCCGTGTTGCCGAACGTTGACACGGTTTCACCAACCCCGACCGCGCCGAATGCCGGTTCTGTTGATTGCTGGTCCTTCGACGAGCGGACCGGGCTATGGGTTCAAAATCCAAACTGCCCCGGAAGTCCTGCTCCGATTCCAGACGGCACGCAGACCGTGCAGCCGGCTGCCCTGGTCATGGAAGAGGTCATCGACGAATTGCAATCTGACCCCGCCGAGAACATCGAAGGCATTGTCGAAGAAGCGATCCGGGAAACGGTGGAGGAAGCGATCGAGGTCTGCTTCTTTGAAGAGGAATGTGAATTTTAGGTAGAATCGACGCTCGGCGCATTCATCTCATGGCGGCTCAGAGTTGACGAAGCTGTTGTAAGAAATGGTGACAGGCACCGATATATCGCCGGATTGGCGGTGTTATCTTGAGGCCGCAATGTCGCGGGATATCGAGATTCGGATTGGTCAATTTGATGGGCGCGCTGCGCCAGCCTTTCTCTTGCCCGCAATAGCCTCAAACCCCGTCATCCCCCGGCTTGTCCGGGGGGCCTTGTCCACCCGGTCGACGGGGATCGTCGGGCTGGAGGGACGGTTAGGTCCGTGCGCGTCTACGCCGCGCTGGCGGCTCGACCCTAGTGCGCCTGGTCCGGCGTCATTTTCAGTTGATAGCGCGTGCCGTCAAAGCTCTCGAAGGCCTCAGCGATTTGCGGGTGCTCGACCGGGCCGTTCTCGGCGTCGGGCAGGAGATTGCCCTCCGAGACATAGGCGCCGTAATAGCTTTCATCATTCTCGGCCAGCAGGTGATAGAAAGGCTGGTCCTTGGACGGACGGACATTTTCGGGAATGGACTCGTACCATTCCTCTGTATTGGCGAATTGCGGATCCACATCCACCACCACCCCGCGGAAGGGGAAGAGCCGGTGGCGAACCACATCGCCCAATCCGAATTTGGCGTCGCGAATGATCATGGCATCTTACTCTGGCACACACTCTGGCACATATGAACGCGCGCGGACCATCCTCGCGCGCCGGGACCCTATCTAGGGTGTTTCTTGCATTAAGCTACGGCTTGCACTGCCAGACGTCACGCATCCTTGCAGGTCAATCACTTCCTTGTATTCTGCAATCAACAAAGAAATAGCCCGATTCGAGCCGCGCCTCCCGAACCCGGATGCGGCGCGCCGGTCGGCAAGAGGGAAATCATGGCGGAGCCATCGTCCCGGTCTGATCCGGGCAGTGATGCCGCCGCACGCAAGCGGAGAGGGCGCAAACGCGCGCCAGCTCCCGTGTACGGCGCGATCGATCTGGGAACCAATAATTGCCGCATGTTGCTGGCGCAGCGATCCGGTAGCAGCTTTCATGTCGTGGATGCCTTTTCACGGGTCGTGCGGTTGGGCGAGGGCATAACCGGCTCGGGTGCGCTGTCGCAGGGGGCCATGGATCGGGCCGTCGAGGCGCTCAAGGTCTGTGCCGACAAGATCCGTCGCCAGAACGTCGTCAAGCATCGCTCCATCGCCACACAAGCCTGCCGCATGGCCGATAATGGCGCTGAATTCCTCGACCGCGTCGAACGCGAGACCGGGCTGACCTTCGATCTCATTACCGCCGAGGAAGAGGCGCGCCTGGCCGTGCATGGCTGCGTCGACCTGCTCGATGAAGACCGCGACGCAGCGCTGGTGATCGATATCGGCGGCGGCTCCACCGAGCTGTCCTGGGTCGATCTGGCCGAATGGCGCCGGCGCGGTGGCCGGGACTCGGGCGGCCGCCCGCCGATGAAGTCCTGGACCTCGACGCCGGTGGGTGTGGTTACCCTGTCGGAACGCTTTCCCGAGCGTGAGGACCGGGCCGAATGGTACCAGGACATGAAGACCTATGCCCGCGACCTGATGAAGACCCCGCGCGGCGCCAAGGCCATGCGGCCGATCTTCGATGATGGTCGGGCCCATCTGGTCGGCACGTCGGGGACCGTCACCTCGATGGCCGGCGTGCATCTGCGCCTGCCGCGCTATGACCGGTCTAAGGTGGACGGGTTGTGGATGAGTGGCGATGAGGCGCTGGACGCCTGCAAGCGCTTGCGGGAACTGGATTTTCACGGTCGCTCGCAAGAGCCGACCATCGGCGCCGACCGGGCCGAGCTGGTGCTCGCCGGCTGCGCGATCTATGAGGCGGTGGCCGAGATGTGGCCGGCCGACCGGTTGCGGGTCGGTGACCGGGGCTTGCGCGAAGGCATGTTGCTCAATCTGATGCGAAAGTCCAAGAAGCGCAGGCGTCGCCGCAAGAAGGCGGGCGATGCGGCGCCAGACGTGACAGGATCAGACGCATGAGCGACGACGATCAAAAACCCGAAGACGCGACGCCCGACGGCTCGGAGCCTGCCGAAAACCAGCCCGATGGCGAGACGCCGGCAGCCGGTGAAGGCGCGCCGGACCAGGCCGGCCTGCCCGGTTGGGGCAGCAGTGACAAGCGCCGCGGCCGCCGCTCCGGTCCGATGAAGAAGGGCGGAGACGCCCGCGCTGCCAAGCAGATGTTCGAGCGCGTGAAAACCGCGCGGGGTCGCAAGTCCTCTTCGACCCGCTGGCTGCAGCGTCAGCTCAATGATCCCTATGTGAAGAAAGCCCAGATGGAGGGCTATCGCTCGCGCGCGGCCTACAAGCTGTTGCAACTGGACGAGCGTTTCAAACTCCTCAAGCCGGGCATGCGCGTGGTCGATCTCGGCTCGGCGCCGGGCGGCTGGGTGCAGGTGGCACTGAAATCCGGTGCCTCCGAAGTGGTCGGGATCGACTTGCTGGAGATGGAAGCCATCGCCGGCGCGACCCTGCTGGAAAAGGACTTCACCGACGCCGACGCGCCCAGCCTGGTGAAGGCCGAGATGGGCGGCGCCGCCGATGCCGTCGTCTCTGATCTCGCGCCCTGGACCACTGGCCACAAGACCACCGACCATTTGCGCATCGTCGCCCTGGCCGAACTCGCGGCCCATTTCGCGGTCGAAACCCTCAAGCCCGGCGGTTTCTTCATCGCCAAGGTCTTCCAGGGTGGATCCGACAGTGATCTGCTCAACTTCCTCAAGGCCAATTTCGAGAAGGTCCGCCACTTCAAGCCGGATGCCAGCCGTTCGGAAAGCGCCGAGACCTTTGTTGTCGCGATGGGCTTCAAGGGCTAGCGCATGTAATTGTCGCCCACCGCTCCCAAAGGTAGAGTGAAGCCTTGGAGGCGTTCACGTGATTGGCGACTGGCTACAACTTCTGGGGGCGGCACTTGGCGGGGGGCTGGTCGTCAAACTGCTTGATATCGCCTATCAGGAATACCGCTCGCGCAGTATGAAGTCCAAGTCGGCGAGGGCCTTCGTCGATTCCCATCTTGTGCCGTTGATCAAGGTTGCGGATGAGCTAGTGGGCAAGCTGCGTTCGCTTGCCATGCAGGACTTCCAGCCGCTTCATGACACAACCGATCTGGCGCGATCCAAGGACCTGCAATCGACCGTCTACCTTCTGTCAAAATTCTGGGCCCAGATCGAAGTCTTCCGGACTGCCGGCTTGACCGTCGAATTCGTGCGTGACGAACGCGGACGGACTTTGCAGACCTTCATCGACTGCCTCGAATCCCGTCGTGTGCGATTACAGGACCGGATATCGCAAAGAGCGATCGGCGAACTCATGCTGAATGATCAGGCGGAGGGGCTCGACCTGGTTCGATTTCTTGACTTTGCCCTGCGGCAGAAGGAGCACCCTCTGGCGCAGGAATGGGTAGGGCCTCTCGTCGATTTCCTGTCCCGCACCCGCCATACAACCGAGCGACAACGCTTGATGGCCTATGGGATCGTCGTGCACGCGCTGGTCGATACTCTCGACCCCAAACACGCTTTGAGCCGAGAGCGACCCTCCTATCCCCGCAAGTTGTCGCGAAAGACATGGCGCGACCTGCGCTACCGCATCTTTGCGCGTTATCTCACCGTGGTGGATGACAGCTCAAAATATATCGGGCCGCCCAAATAGGGCGGCCCGAAAGGGTAAGGCGGACCGAAATGACTTTGGGCTTCAAGCTGTCGCTTTCGAAACCGACACGCCAGTTGCTCCGCCTTTAGCTCGTTCGGCGAGGGTCGCCGTTACCTGATTTATAGCATGTCGTCGGCGTAAGCGGAAGGTCACATACCCCGTCCGTCCTCGTCGGTTCGCTGGATCGAGACGGGTACGCCATTCGCGCCCATATCATCCCAGATCCGGACCACCACGCCATGATCGCTTTCGTCATGGACTTCCAGCAGGACTGCGCTTTCGGGATTTTCTGCCCTGTGCCGATTGACGGAGGCCAGAACCCGTTCGATGTCGGTCCGGTCCTGGTTGACGAAAACCTGGTTGTCGCTGTCGACCTGGATCAGGATCACGGGCCGGTTCGGCGCCTCGCACCCCGCGCCTTCGCACTCCGGCGGCGGGCGCAAATCGACACCCTCTTCCGACAGGAATGTCGCAGTGACGATGAAGAAAATCAGCAGGATGAAAACGATGTCCAGCATCGGGGTCATGTTGACCTCTGCCTGGTCGTCGCGCTTGCGAAAACGTTTACGCATGTGGGCCTCCCCATTGGCCGATGGACCGCGCCAGCCTCACCCGGCGCCTTGTCAGTCGAACGAGCTGGCAAGGCAGGAGCGGGGAGGCGGGAAGGCCATTTGCGGGCGAAAATGGGGCCGCGTGTCGGACGCGTGCTTGTTCTGGCCGTGCCCGGTGCCTAGCCTGACGACATGGACGCGGAACCGGACAGTTCGACACTGCAATGGATGTCAGATGGAATCTGGACCGCGTCCGGTGACGTCGTCACGGCTGTCGCCGGGTTTCACTATCCAACCCGGATGATGGTCATCCGTCTCGAAGATGACCGGCTCTGGGTGTGGTCGCCGGTTGCGCTCGACGAGGCCCTGCAGCGCGAGATCGACGCGCTCGGAGAGGTCGCCCATATCGTCGCGCCGAACAGCCTGCACCATCTCGCCCTGGCGGACTGGCAGTTCGCCTATCCGGCCGCTCAACTGCACGGCGCGCCGGGCATGGCCGCCCAGCTTTCCGATCTGAAATTCGATCGGGAGCTGACTGACAGCGCTGACCCGGCCTGGGCAGGCGAGATCGATCAGGTCGTCGTGCGCGGCAACCGGATCACCACCGAGGTCGTCTTCTTCCACCGGGCCAGTGGCACGGTGATCTTCACCGACCTGATCCAGCACCTGCCGGACGACTGGTATTCCGGCTGGCGGCGCTGGGTTGCGCGCTGGGACCGGATGACCGGCCCGGAACCGGCCGTACCAGGCAAATTCCGCCTTGCCTTTCGTGACCGGAAGCTGGCGCGCGCAGCCATCGACCGTATTCTCTCCTGGCCGGTCACAACCGTTCTGTTTGCGCATGGTGAGCCGGTGCGGGACAATGCGCACGCTTTTCTCAAGCGAGCCTTTGCCTGGTTGCGTTAGGGCGGTTGATGACGGGATCCGTGGGGTTCACCTGCGAGCGCGCCCTAAGCTACGCCCAACGTCTCCCACACCGCGACATTTCTGCGACCACCCGCATCCATCCCTTGCCACATCTTCGAATCCATTCTATTGCCGCGCCGCAAGCAGCAATGAGGAGTCTCCCATGGAGATTCGTGAAGGTCTCACCTTCGATGATGTGCTCTTGCAACCGGGCCCGTCCGAAGTTCTTCCCGCCGATGCCAATGTCGCGACGCGCGTGGCCAGCGATGTGTCGCTGAAGATTCCCATGCTCGCCGCCGCCATGGACACCGTGTCCGAGAGCGGTATGGCGATCGCCATGGCGCAGGCTGGCGGCCTGGCGGTGATCCACCGCAATCTGACCATTGCCGAGCAGGCCGAGGAAGTTCGGCGGGTGAAGCGCTATGAGAGCGGCATGGTGGTCAATCCGGTGACGATCTCGCCGGATGCGACGCTCGCCGATCTGCGCGCCTTGATCGCCCAGCATCGCATCTCCGGCATTCCCGTTGTTGAAGGCGCCACGCCGTCGCGCCCGGGCAAGCTGGTCGGCATCATCACCAATCGCGATGTCCGTTTCGCCGATGATCCCAATGAGAAGGTCGGCAATCTGATGACCCGCGACGTGGTCACGGTGAAGGTCGGCGCGTCCCAGGACGAAGCCCGCGCCAAGCTGCACAAGCACCGCATCGAGCGCCTGCTGGTCGTCGATGACAGCGATCGCTGTATCGGCCTGATCACCGTCAAGGACATGGAAAAGGCGCAAGCCTTCCCCAATGCCGCCAAGGACGCCCAGGGCGCGCTGCGCTGTGCGGCGGCGACCACGGTCGGGGATAGTGGTTTCGAGCGCGCCGAGGCGCTGATCGATGCCGGTGTCGATGTGATCGTGATCGATACGGCCCACGGCCAATCCAAATCTGTTCTGGACCAGGTCACCCGGGTCAAGAAATCTTCCAGCCTGGCTCGTGTCGTGGCCGGCAATGTCGCCACCTATGACGGTGCCAAGGCGTTGATCGAGGCAGGGGCGGACTGTGTGAAAGTGGGCATCGGGCCGGGCTCGATCTGCACGACCCGGATCGTCGCCGGTGTCGGCGTGCCGCAGCTGACAGCGATCATGGATGCGCGCCGCGCGGCGGAAGGCACCGACGCCTGCATCATCGCCGATGGCGGCATCAAATTCTCCGGTGACATGGCCAAGGCCATCGCGGCCGGCGCCCATTGCGTCATGGTCGGTTCGCTGCTGGCCGGTACGGAAGAAGCGCCGGGCGAGGTCTTCCTCTACCAGGGCCGGTCCTACAAATCCTATCGCGGCATGGGGTCGCTGGGCGCCATGGCGGCCGGTTCGGCGGACCGCTATTTCCAGAAGGATACCGAGCGCATGAAGCTGGTGCCCGAGGGAATTGAGGGCCAGGTGCCCTATAAGGGCCCGGTCGGCCCGATCCTGCACCAGATGGTCGGCGGGCTGCGCGCGGCGATGGGGTATACCGGCTCGAAGACTATTGCCGACCTGCACCAGCGGGCGCAATTCGTGCGCATCACCAATGCCGGTCTGCGCGAGAGCCATGTCCACGACGTCAAGATCACCCGCGAAGCGCCGAATTATCCGACCACGAGCTGATCAGCCCGGGTTGAATGAGCCGGGAAAGGCAAGCCGCCATCTTCGCATGAAGGCCATTCCGGGGCGGCGATTGCCGGGACGGGGCGGGGTGGCTACCCCGCTTCCATCCATTCTTTTCAAGGAGAAGCCTGATGTCTGACGCTTTGATCTACCCGCTCCTGGTGCAAGTCGCCCTGACGTTCGTCCTGCTGTTCGCCACCGCTTTTTTGCGCACGGGATCGATTGCCGCTGGCAAGGTCAAGCCGGCTGACATCATGCTCGGTCAACGGGCCTGGCCGAAACAGGTCCAGCAGGTCTCCAATGCGTTCCACAACCAGTTGGAAACGCCGGTCTTGTTCTTCGTCGGTGTCATCCTGGCAGTTGTGACCAGTGTTGGCGGGCCGGTTCTGCTCGCCCTGTCCTGGACCTGGGTGGCGCTGCGCATTGTCCACGCCTTCATCCATGCGACCAGCAATCATCTGCGCTGGCGCTTTTACTGTTTTGCCGCCGGTGTCTTCGTCCTGCTGGCATTCTGGATCACGCTGGCGATCGGGATCGTGACGCGATGATGCAGGACCAGCCAATGCTCGAGACCGGGCAGGACATTCTTTTCCTGCTGACTGGCGCCTGGGGTGACGGTGAGGGCGGTCCGTGGCTGTGCGCCGATTGCTGCACGATGGAGGGCGCCATCAAGGTCAATCCGCATTGGGCTGAAGCTGTCACCCTGGTGCGGGTCGATTACGCCCGTCCGCGCGCGGAGATCGTGGCCTTGCTGGACGCGGACCATCAGAATGCGCCGACCCTGATCCTCAGCCCCGACACGGTGGCCCATATCGAGCCGGAGGCGGTGGTGAATGGCCGTCGGATCTATACCGACCCCAAGGCCATCTGCCGCCAGCTGGCGGCGTGCTATACCGGCGCCCAGCCGAAATAAACCGCGCCCGAGTGCGCCCTTACAAGACGGATATCCGACATGAGAGACGGCGCACGCATTGCCGCGGCCATCGAGATTCTCGAGACCCTCCAGACCCAGCACCAGCCAGTGAAGGACGCCGTGCGCGATTGGGGCAAGGCGCACCGCTTTGCCGGCTCGGGCGATCGCGCCTGGATCGGCGGGCTGGTGCTCGACGCGCTGCGTCACCAGTCCTCGACCGCCTACGCGATGGACGGAGACGCGCCTCGCACGCTGGCCATTGGCACGGTCGGACGGGTCTGGGGTGTTGAGGCTGATGCCATCGACGCCATGTTTGCCGGTGATGATCATGCGCCGGAAGCCCTCACCGACGCCGAGCGAGAGGGCCTGGCCCGGGACATTTCCGACGCGCCGCTGCACATTCGCGGCGATGTGCCGGAATGGCTCGAGGAAAGCCTGGTCCGGGCCTTTGGCGAGGCCGCCGCCGAAGAGGGCCGCAAGCTCTCTTCGCGGGCGCCGGTTGATCTCAGGGTGAATGAAGCCAAGGTCGATTTCGACCGTGCTTTCAAAGAGGTATCGTCAAAACTGAAAGCGGCTGAAAATAGCCCCTTGGTGCGCTCAGGTATTCGCATTCCGCAGCGCGACCCGCGTGGCAAGTCAGCCGCCGCCGAGAGCATTCCCGCCTATGGCAAGGGCTGGGTCGAGGTCCAGGATATCGGTTCCCAGCTGGCCGCGCTGGCCTCGGGCGCCCGTGCAGGCGAGCAGATACTGGACTATTGCGCCGGTGCCGGTGGCAAGACGCTGGCGCTATCCGCACTTTTGCACAATACCGGACAGGTCCACGCCTGGGACATTGACTGGCGCCGCCTGCGCGCCATCTGGCCGCGCCTCAAGCGCGCCGATGTGCGCAATGTCCAGGTCCATGATGATAGTGAAGACAAGGCCTTGGGTGAGTTTGTTGAGAAAATGGATGTCGTTTTCTGCGATGCGCCCTGCACCGGAACCGGCACCTGGCGCCGCCGTCCCGACGCCAAATGGCGTCTCAAGCCCGCCGCTCTCGACCGTCGCATGAAAGAGCAGGACATCGTGCTGGAACGCGCCCATCGCTATGTGAAGCCGGGCGGCCGTCTGGTCTACATCACCTGCTCGGTCCTGCCGGAAGAAAACGGTGACCGGGTCAATGCTTTCCTCGACAAGGTCGAGGGTTTCAAACCGGTGCCGGTGATGGACGCGCTGATCCAGTCCGGCGGTCTGGGCGACGGCGCCGAGGCGCTGCTGGAGTCTTGCCTCACCGAACACGGCGCCCTCCAGCTCTCGCCGGGCCGGACGGATACGGACGGGTTCTACATCTGCGTGATGGAGCGGGTGGGGTGAGTGAAACGATCGTTCTGAGGCAAAGCACCGATAAACTTTTGGCAATGGCTGTGGGCTGCCTTGCCGGTATCGGTGCGTGCGCTTGGGCGTTGGTAAATCTGCATACGGGAAATCTGGTCGAGAATGTTGAAAGCATTCGACGTGGCTGGTTCGCGTACTGGCTTCTTTGGGCGGGACTACCCTTCCTTGGAGTCGGCTGCTGGGTATTTGCCAAAGACGGGATGGCAGCGGCTCGCGGTCGCGCGAGTTTGACCCTTGATGAAGTTGGTTTTCAGGAACAGACAACTGGTCGCGACCGCCGATTGTGCTGGAACCAGGTGAGCCCTTTCGAGGTCTACACCAAGCGTCGGTTTGGCGTCCCGGCCGTATCAATGGTGGTGTTTGATGTTCTCGATCAGCCCGCGGACTGGTGGTCAGGCATGAACCGGAATGTCGCAGGTCGAGGGGCGTGGCTTCAACAGAGTTACGAGCTGCCACCTCAGGAGCTGGCCGATTTATTGAACAAATACCGCGATGCCGCGCTCAGCGACAAGCTCGAAAGTGTAGGAAAATGCGAGCCGGCTTGACCGGGGTCATTCCCTTCTGCGCAATCGCGCATGCCCCACCATAATCTGCTTGCCGGGAGACCGCCGTATCCGGTTCTTCAGGTCAAGGGGTCTACCCGCTTTGCGGCCCCTCGGGCCCTTGACCTGAAGAACCGGATACGGCCTGCTGGCTGACAAGCGATCTATGGATAGCGCCGCGTCGTGCGCCGCTTTATCAGATTTGGGTTGGTTTCAGCTATTGGCCGCAGGTTGCCTATTCCCGGTGCGGCAATGAATGGTTTTTTGGGGGCCGGTGAAGTGTTGAGCTATGTGGCAGGGTATGTCTTGGGCTTTGCCTTGGTTGCGGCCATTCATTGGCGGCACCGAGCGAGGCGACGTCTGCGCCATCCGGGGTTTGCGTTCGTTGAGGCAATCCCAACTCCGATGTTGTTGGGCATTCTGTTGCTTTTTATCACCCTGCACAATGTGGTCACCGGCCCGACCGGATTGGCGGCACAGGAGGGGCGCGAAGTTGAACTTGTGACTGTCGGATTGGGTATCTTCGTGGCCTGCGCTCTGCTCTACCTGACCCGATCAGAGATCCGGTGGTCCGATGATACCCTGGCCGCACGGCGCTGGCCCGGCGCGGACATCCAGCTGGCCTGGAACGATATCCGGCAGGCGGGCATCTCCGAGATATTCCTGCGCGTGTGGGTCACCGATGCCCAAGGACGAACACTCGTCATCGGCAAGGCGACAAGACCATCAAGCCTCGCGGACGAAATGGCGGCGCACTTGGGCGACCGCTTCATCGGCATCCGAAAGCCGCAGGCTGCGCCAGCGGAATAGTCGGCATACTCACCCTCCGACATTCTTCATCAGCAACATCTGGCGCCCCTTGAACTCGCGGCCTGTCTCCCGTGTTCACCCGATCACCGCGCACCGACACGTCGCCGTTTTGTACCGGCCGGCGCCCCATATCCCAACTCGTTCAGTCTCTGCCGGGTCGCGGGGTTGACCTGCACATCCAGTCCCGCACCCGCGCCGACCCGGCGCCGGGTCAGGGGCTGGTTGATGAGGGGGGCGCTGTCATGCTCCAGCCCGTGCAGCTCGATGCTCCGCGTCGCGTAGTGCAACTGGGCGGGCTCGAATTTCAGGCCGAGGAAGGTCATCAAACGGGTCACCGTGGCCTTGGGCCGGGTCGCCAGGTCTTCGTAACGAATCCGGATGATGCGACCGGCGAGACTGCGTTCGGCGGCGAGGCCGATACCGGTCAGGTCGGTCCAGTATTTCAGCGCTGCGCCCGTGTTGCTGACATGGGGGAAGGGGCGCCCCTGAGGGTCGCGCCAGTTGCGGGCGAGCAGGGAATTTGCGACGTCGCGACCATCACGCACGACATGGATGAAACGGGCCTGCGGAAGCAGCCGCCCGAGCGGGTCAAAGGCGGCGACATTGAGCGAGGTCTTTTCGACCAGCACCTTGATGGGCGGTTGATCCAGTGGCGCGCTGATCATGCCGGTCAGCAGGTCGGCCATGGTGCGGCGCATGTCCTCGGCGCCCAGATCGAAATCCTGCGCGTGCAGGGGGCCCAGCTCGCGGGCAAAATTCTGCCATTGCATGGCGATCGAGGGCGGCAGACCCGTATCGGGTCCGCAATGGGCATGGCGATGGGGTTCCAGCAGGCGGCGCAGCAGGGTCAGGCCGGAGCGCGGACAGCCGCCGGCAAAGACCAGGCCTTGGCCATCGCTGCGTCCGGCCTTGCCTTCGCTGTCAGACATAGCCGAGCCGGTCCAGATGGTGTCCGGCCACGCGCATGACGGTGTCGAGCCGGGTCTGGTCGAGATCGGTCTGCCAGCGATCGATGGCGGTCCGGTCGACGGGACGGGAGACACGGTCGGCACTGGACTCCGCCATACCCTGACGGCCGTCGAAAGCGTCTGCATGATCGAGCGCGCGGGCCTTGGCGTCATCGTCCTCGCCCAGTGCATCGAACAGGCGGGAGATCGTGCCGGCCGTGTCAGCCACGAGATCCTCATAGCGCAGCTCGACATAATTCGGGTCGGCCTTCATGCGCTGGCCGGCATCGATGCTGGCACACCAGAGCTGCGCGGCGGCTTCGGCGTCGCGGGTGATCGCCATCGGCTGACCGGTCCTAGCGTCGGTCCAGTCCATGGACAGAAGCGACGCGACCACATCGCGGCCATCGCGGACGATGCCGATCAGCGGGCTGTCGGGGAAGATCTGCCGCAGGCGGGAAAAGTGAAGGATATTGGCCGGCGTCTTCTCGGCCACCCGCGCCCCGGTCCGCTCGTGCAGCGGGGCCAGCAGCGTGTCGATGGCGCGGGCAAAGCGGTCATTGAGCGCCTGGCGGTCGAGACCATAGCCGCGCGCCAGCACGTCGGACTGTCCGGCCTCGATCTGTTCGGCCAAATGGCACAGGGCTGGGATGACCCGCATCTCCGGTCCGCAGACGATATTGCGGCTGGCATTGACCATGGCGCGCAGCAATGTCGTGCCGGATCGCGGGGCACCGCCGATGAAGATGGGAGATTTTCCGACCGCGTACTGCATGAGTGACCCGAGACAGCGAGTTCACTCTCAGGTAGCAGGCCGCGTCGGTGGCAATAAGTTACATTGTTTCAATAAATTACGGAAGTTTCACTGAGTGTACATGGCGTCGGGATAACCGTCTGTCAGGACCGGGTTTTTCGCGGCCCTCCGCCAAAGAAGCGACCGATCAACTGTTTTCCGGCGTTGAGCAATGGCGTCTCGACAAGGCGGTAGACAATCAGGCCCAAGGCCAGGCTGGCGACCAGGCCGCCGGCAAACAGGATCAGCGTGCTGACGGGGCCGTGCGGCAGGAGGCCCGCCAGGACGCGGGCTGCGACCCCGATGACCAGCAAATGCCCGAGATAGATGGCGTAGGACCAATCACCGATTGCGGCGAGTAGTTTCGGCCAGCGCGGTTGCCAGGCCAGCACTGTCCAGACCAGGCCGATAGCCAGGGTGATAAAGGCCAGGACCCGAATGTCAGCGATCGCCAGCCCGTCCAGACCATGCCTGATGGTCCAGGTCATAGCCAGGCCTGCGCCGATGACCAGTGTGATCAGCGCCGGCCAGCGGAATGCTGACAGGCGATCGCGGAACTCTGCGAGCGCGATTCCAGCGATGAATTGCAGGTTGAAACCGCTGAGCGCGAGAGCGCGCCAGGGGTGGTTTGTATCGATCAAGCCAGCCATGGCTGCCACTGTGAGAAGGGCCCACAGCCCCAACGCGGCCCGGCGCCAGCGCGGCGGCAGGAACAGGACCAGACCGTAAACGAGGTAAAAGTAGAGCTCGTGGGTCAGCGTCCATCCGACCAGGAGCAGGGGTGGTTGCCCGGTCGGCAGCAGGGTGAGGCTGGCCACCCAGTCCAGTTCTCCCATGCCGCGGCTCAGGCTGTCATCCAGTACCAGATAGCCGACCACTGACAGGCCGGTGAATATCCAGTAGAGCGGGAAAATCCGGTTCAGGCGTTTCAGCGCATAGCTCGGACCGGGCCGTGTGGCTGTGCGGTAGAGCGTGTGGATAATGAAACCGGAAATGACGAAAAAGACGTCGACGCCTGCAAAGCCCACATATCCGACCGGACCCAGCAAATCGGTACCCAGGAAGCGAACACCCGCCTGGTTCAGATGGCCGACGACAACCAGCAACACCGCGATGGCCCGCAGATATTGCAGCTCGATGATCTCGGCGCGGGGACGGTCAGGCAGCATCAACTCTCCGCTGGGCAATGCCGACCACCCAGCAGCCGACCCTTGAGCGCCGACAGTGGCCCGCCACGATGGTTCAGGCCAAGTGTCATAATCAGCTGCGGGCGAAGACCAGTGAGAAGGTAACCGGGACAACCGGCGTGATCGAGGGCAGGCCGGCGAGGTCCTGCAAGGTCGCAAGACCATCGATGAGATCATGGTCAGCCGCGTCAATGATCACGGGAGAACGGCTTTCGACGAGGATGCTCCGCCCGTCGATCTCGCTGACGATCACCTCGGCCTCGATCTCCATGGCGACGCCGTGCAGGTCGAGCGCGGCGTCGAGTGTGAGGGCGCGGCGCTCACCGGCGCCAAGGTCGGCAAGCGCGGCGAGGTCGAGTGTGGCGGTTACCCGGGCATCGGCAAAACGCTCGATCTCGAACAGGTGCTCGCGCATGCGCTCATTGCGGATGCCGATGCCGGTCTCGATGGTCGCCAGATCGATTACCAGTTCCGCCTGGCCGTCCGGCATGACCGACCCGCTGAGGCCGGAAAAGCTGTGGGTTTCGGCGATGTCACCGGATTTGATGGAGACGAAGCTGAGGGCTGATCGGTCCGCGTCCAAATGCCAGGTGCCCGGAGTGACGGGCTGCGAGCAGGCGACGGCAAGGCTGGCGAGAAGCGCGGTCATGACAAGGCGCATGTCGGATCTCCATGGTTTGACTTGCCGCAAGACTTGCGCGCCCGGCCGCTCGCGGACAAGCCCGTTGTGATGAATTTCCGGCAAAACCACGCAAAGCGCAGGTCCGGGGCGGTGCGGGACTGGTCAAGCGGGCTGACTCGCGCTATCGGGCCACATGCTGACAGATGTTTCTGCCATCTCCCTACAATCTGACCTCCGGGACACCTGCGCGCGCGGGTGCGAACGCCCATGACCGATCAACACGACAAACTCCTCATCATCGATTTTGGCAGCCAGGTGACCCAGCTCATCGCCCGCCGCGTCCGCGAGAGCGGGGTGTTCTGCGAGATCCACCCCTATAACCGCGCCGACGCCGCCTTCATCGATGCCTATGACCCCAAGGCGATCATCCTGTCGGGCTCGCCGCATTCCACCCATTGGGACAATTCCCCGCGCGCCGACGCGTCGGTCTTCACGCGCGGAATTCCCGTCCTGGGGATCTGCTATGGCGAGCAGACCATGTGCGCCCAGCTGGGCGGCCGGGTCGAGGCCTCCGAGGAGCGCGAGTTTGGCCGCGCCGACATCAAGCTGGTCGAGGACAGCCCGCTCTTTGCCGGCTTTGGTCCGGTCGGTCATGAAGAGCGCGTCTGGATGAGCCATGGCGACCGTGTCGCGGCGCTGCCCGAGGGCTTCAAGGTCATCGCGACCTCGGGCAATGCGCCCTATGCCGCCATTGCGGACGAGACCCGCAAATTCTACGGCGTGCAGTTTCATCCGGAAGTGGTTCACACACCGCGTGGCGCAGCCCTGCTCGAAAATTTCACGCACAAGATTGCCGGCCTTACAGGTGACTGGTCGATGGCCAATTTCAAGGATGAGGCGATTGCCAAGATCCGCGAACAGGTTGGCGACAAGCGCGTCCTGTGCGGCCTGTCCGGCGGCGTCGACAGCTCGGTCGCAGCCGTCCTGCTGCATGAGGCGATCGGCGACCAGCTGGTCTGTGTCTTTGTCGATACCGGCCTGATGCGCCAGGGCGAGGCCGACGAGGTCGTGACCCTGTTCCGCGAGCACTACAATATCCCGCTCGTCCATGCCGAGGCCGAGGACCTCTTCCTGACCGCCCTTAAGGGCGTCGACGATCCGGAGAAGAAGCGCAAGATCATCGGCAGCCTCTTCATCGATGTCTTCGACGAGAAGGCCAAGGAGGCCGGCGGCGCCGACTTCCTCGCCCAGGGCACGCTCTATCCCGACGTCATCGAAAGCGTCAGCTTTGATGGCGGCCCCTCCGTCACCATCAAGTCGCACCATAATGTCGGCGGCCTGCCGGCCCGGATGAAGATGAAGCTGGTCGAGCCGCTGCGCGAGCTGTTCAAGGACGAAGTCCGTGCGCTTGGCCGCGAGCTCGGCCTGCCGGACGCCTTTGTCGGTCGCCATCCCTTCCCGGGACCGGGTCTCGCCATCCGCATCCCCGGCGCTGTCTCCAAGGAAAAGGCCGACATCCTGCGCAAGGCCGATGCGATCTATATCGAGGAGATCAAGAAGGCCGGCCTCTATGACGAGATCTGGCAGGCTTTCTCGGTCCTGCTGCCGGTCAATACGGTCGGTGTGATGGGCGATGAACGCACCTACGACGCCGTCCTCGCCCTGCGCGCCGTCACCAGCGTCGACGGCATGACGGCGGACTACTACCCCTATGAGCACGACTTCCTCAGCCGCGTGGCGACGCGGATCATCAATGAAGTGCGCGGCGTGAACCGGGTGGTCTATGATGTGACGTCCAAGCCGCCGGGGACGATTGAGTGGGAGTAGGGGGTCCGTAGCTCGAAAACTGCGCCAAGCGCGGATTGATCCATAAAGCCCTTGTCAGCCAGCGGGCCGTATCCGGTTCTTGAGGTCAAGGGCGCGCAGCGCCGCTTCGCGGTTGAAACCCTTGAGCTCAAGAACCGGATACGGCTTTCTCCCGGCAAGGGATGTATGGCTGGGAGAGCGCCCGGCGCGTCTGTTCGACAGAAGACGCCAGCCTCGCAATCTCACACGCCATTTTTCCCGGGCGAAGACCCGGGACTGACCGAGCGCGCCTTGAGGCGCTGAGTCTCCGGTTGGCGCCGGATAGCGCTGACGCGCTTTCTGGGAAAATGGTGATGGAGTTCCGGGAGTGCGGGAGTCTCTGCGCGCCAGGCTTGGGGAATTGAAGACGCACCCCCCAAACCGAATTACCTTGCAAAAGACACAATCGCCCCCCATATAGCGGCTACTCGATCTTGAATGCCGAATCTTCTGGGGGCGATCTGTCGCCCCGCTGACGCTCTTCCTTTCAAATTTCGACACTCGGGTACTTTCCGGCACGCGGTCGGGCAGACCCATATCTACGTGACTGATTGAAAGGAAATCGTCATGGCTACTGGTACCGTAAAATTCTTCAACACCACCAAAGGTTTTGGCTTCATCCAGCCGGAAGATGGCTCCACGGACGTTTTCGTCCACATCTCTGCCGTTGAGCGCTCTGGCATGACCACGATCACCGAAGGCCAGAAGCTGTCCTTCGAAGTCGTTCAGGACAAGCGTTCGGGCAAGAACGCTGCCGAGAACCTTCAGGCTGTCTAAGCCATACTGCCAGTCCCGGGGCCGGATTGCCGCGCCCCGGACAGGCAATCAGAAAGGCCGGGCACTCGCCCGGCCTTTTTGTTTTTCCGGCCCATTTGCCCTATTGTCAGCGCCAAGGAGACATGCCCATGAGCGAACCCGTTTACAGTGACCTTCTGAAAGTGACCCCGGTGGCCCCGAAAACGCGGGCCGAAATCACCGACACCATGGTCCGCACCAAGCTGGACAAGGAAACCGACGAGCGGCAGGCCAAGATCCGCAAGCTGCGCCAGGCCCGTCTGGCGATGGAAGCCAAGGCCGCGGCTGCCGCAGCCAAGCCTGCTGCGCCGAAAAAGGTGCGGGCGAAGCCGCCGAAATTCGCCAATAAGAGCTAGTCATCCCTGACGGCCGATGCGGCCAGTCACCAAAGCGCGGTCAGACTTGATCGCAGGCGGCTCCTTGCGAAGTCGAGGAAGCTGCGCAGCTTGGCCGGCTGCACGCCGCGGCCGGCATGAACAAGATGCACAGGCAAGGGTGCCGGCTCGAATTCCTCCAGCAATACATGCAGTGACCCGTTCTTCACGGCGTCAGCGCATTGATAACTCAATACCCGGGTCACACCCACACCATCGCAGGCTGACCAGACCGCGGCATCGGCGCTGCTGACGGTGAGACGGGGCCGCGGCGCGCTGTCATGTGTCTGCCCGCCGGGGCCTGTGAAGGTCCAGCGGCCGGCCGGCGACAGGATGTCGAAGTGCACGCCGGGCAGGTCGGACAGGTCCTCCGGCGATTGCGGCTTTCCGTGGGCCGCCAGCAGAGCCGGACTGGCAACAACGACCGTCCGGATCGATCCGACTTTTGTCGCCACCATGGAGCTGTCCGGCAGCGGCCCGATCCGCACCGCCATGTCGATATGTTCGTCCATCAGGTGAAGATTGCGGTCGGACAGGACCAGGCGGACATCGATCCTGGGATAGGCCACAAGAAAGTCCCGGATCACCGGCAGGACCAGAAGGCGTCCAAAGGCCACCGGAGCGGTCATGATCAGCTCACCACGCGGCGAATGATATTCGCCGGCCGCTGCCCGTTCTGTCTCATCAATATCGTCCAGGATCCGCCGTGCGGCGGCGAGATAGGCCGTACCGGCATCAGTCAGGGCGAGCTTGCGGGTGGTTCGCGTCAGCAGTTTTGTACCGAGATGGGCTTCCAGCTCTGTAACCTGACGGCTGATCGTGGCCAGGGGGATGCCGAGGGCCCGGCTGGCACCGGAAAAACTCCCGCTGTCGACCACCTGCACGACAATGGACATGGCTTTGAGACGGTCCATTTTTATTCCATTTATTGGAAAAGAATTTCCCGATTATAGCCGATTATCATTCTTTGCGGAACGCCCATTTCTCCCCGGCAGAACGCGGTCCCGGACGGATCGCCCCAATCCCTGAAGGAGAAACCAATGTCCCGCCTGCCCATTCCAGATTTCGATTCCGCTCCCGCAGCCTCCAGGCCGATCCTGGAGGCCGTTCACAAACAGCTCGGTGTCGTGCCGAACATGTTCCGTCTGATTGCCACCAGCCCAGCCGCGCTGGAAGGCTATACCGGCAATAATGGCGCGCTCTGCAGGGCGCTGGATGTCAAGACCCGCGAGCGCATCGCCCTTGCCGTGGCCCAGGTCAATGGTTGTGACTATTGCCTGTCGGCCCACACCTATCTGGGTCTGAACCTTGCCAATCTCACGCCGGAAGAGGTTGCCCGCAACCGCACCGGGCGGTCCGGCGAAGCCAAGGCTGATGCCGCTGTCGGTTTCGCAGCAAAGGTGGTGCGCGAGCGCGGCCGCGTCAGCGAGAGCGACATCACCGGGTTGCGCGAGGCGGGCTATGCCGACGGCCAGATTGTCGAGATCGTCGCCCTGGCCGCCGAAAATGTCTTCACCAACCTGATCAACAACGTTGCCGAGACCGATATCGACTTCCCCGTCGTCACCGCGTCGCAGGCAGGCTGATCACGAGCGGGCAGGCCGTCCTGTCGGTCTGCCCGCCTCCCATTGGTCAAAAGGACTGGAGCGGCATCATGAGCTACCGATTTCCCGACATCGCCACCACAGCCAGCGTGCGGGCGGTCCGCGAAGACATGGGCAGTGCCCAAGTCTGGGAACGCTTCGAGGGAGACCGCGCGCCCGATAGCCTGACGCAGCACGAAACAGATTTCATAGCGGCGCGCGATCATTTCTATATGGCTTCGGTTTCGCAGTCGGGCTGGCCCTATGTCCAGCATCGTGGCGGACCGAGAGGTTTCCTGACCGTGTTGGATGCCGCCACACTGGCATTCGCGGACTATCGCGGAAATCGCCAATACATCTCCGTCGGCAATATGCGGGCCAATGCCCGTGTGGCCCTGATCCTGATGGACTATGCCAACCGCACACGCTTGAAGATATTCGCCACTGTCGAGCTTTTGCCGGTCGATGCCGAGAGCGATCTGGCCGGGCGTGTCCTCCCGCAGGATTATCGCGCCCGCACTGAGCGGATTGTGCTCCTGCATGTGGTGGCGTTCGACTGGAACTGTCCCCAGCACATCACGCAACGCTTCACTGAGGACGAGATCATCGAGACCATGCGTGATGTCAATGAGCGTCTGGTTGGACTGGAGGACGAGAATGCCCGTCTGCGCGGGGAGCTCGCGCTGGCTCGGAGCGGGGTGGCGAACCCGTGAAGGGGCCACGCCAGGCCAACCGCCTTTGGTGCTGGGAACCCAATCGGGATCGGATAGATTGCGACCGCAAAGTCACGTGGAGTCCAGAATGATCGATACCCTGCAGGCCCGTCTCGATGAGGTCGAGGCCCATGCCGCCCATCAGGACAAGGCCGTGGATGATCTCAACGCCGTCATTCTCGACCAGCGCGAGGAACTCGACCGGCTGACCCGTCGGGTCAATGTCATGCTGACCCGCCTCGAGGCGTTGGAAGCGGCTGCGCCGGGGCCGGAGGTGACCAAACCGCCGCACTATTGAGGCGGGCGCTTGTCGGCAAGCGCCGACCGGACTGCCGGAAGGATTCGGCGGCTGACGGGCACTCGTGCGCCGTTGGACAGGATCAGCTCGCCGGTGCCGCCGGCATCACGCTCCAGGGCCGAGACGAAGAGCGTGTTGACGACATGGGAGCGGTGGACCCGCAGGAAGGCCGGCGGCAATTCATTCTCCAGCCCGCCCAGCGTGCCGGAATAGAGCGATGTGCGGCCATCCTCGAAATGCAGCTCGACATAATCACCGGCGGCCTTGAGCTGGACGATCCGGTCGGTCGAGACATAGTCGACGCGACCGGCACTGACGAGCTGGATCTGGGCTGGCGCGGACTTCTGCCGGGCCTGGTCGAGGGCCGTTTGCAGTTTCAGTGCGCGGCGGGCTTCGAGCCGTCTCTGGCGGCGCTCGGCGACCAGGGATTGGGCCTGCTGGTACATGGCGAAGGCCAGCACTCCGGCGGCAGCGTAGAAATAGCCGACATCCAGAAAGTATGAGCCGACCTGGAACAGCACCAGAAGGAAGGCCGCGAAGGCTATGAGCAGGACCGCAGCGCCCTTGCGACGCTGGAATGTCCACAGCGCCGACCAGGCGAGGCCGGCCAGGGCGCAGCTGGTCAGGACTCCAACCGTTTTGCCGTCGAAGCCGGGCATCAGAATTACCACCGGGACGAGGGCGGTCAGGACAACCAGTATCCGGGCCAGTTTCGAGCGCCATCCCAGCGACGTCATCCGCTCGAGCAGGTAGGCAAGGATGCAGAGGCCGAACCCGGCGGCGCACAGCGTGATCAGGATCAGGCGGACATCCTGGAAAGGGTAGGGGTAGGCGACCAGTCCGCGGGCTGTTTCGACCAGCAGCTCGGTACCGCCAAACAGGGCCGCCGCCGCCAGCAGGGCCGATTGGGACCGGTCCTCATTGCGCCACGCCGTGACCCCGAAGAAAACCAGGCTGACCAGAAAGACGCCGAAAGTGATCAGGCTGGGCCAGTAGGCGGTTATGATGATCCGGGTGGGATCCTGAAAGCGGCCAAACAGGATTGCGTGGACCGGAGACACCAGCTCCAGCCAGCCGTGATGCGATGACATGCGGATGTCGACGATATTGTTGCCCTGATGCACCAGGGTGTGGGGCACGAACAGGCTGGCATCGATCCGCCCGGGCGTTTCCGAGCGTCGGTCATCGCCCGGCTGGCCATTGGTGCCGACTAGGCTTCCATTGATGAAGACCTCGCTGGACATCTTGCCCAGCACCATCAGCCCGAAGGGGCCGTCGCCGCGCAGATGCTCCGCCGCCAGCGGCAGGCGCATCCGGACCCACAGGTGAGCGCCCTGCGGGTCGAGTTCACGGATCGGCACGCTGCGGCATGTTGGCGAGGTGTAGTCGGGTGGTGCGGTGTCGTCATTGCGCGCCGGGCAGACGCGCACGTCCTCAAGGGCGACATGAACCTGCGGCTGGGCCAAGGCGTCGCCTCCGAAGGCGAGTGTCGAAACCAGGGCTGCGATCAGGATGAGGGCGGAGAGTATGGTCGGGCGGTGAGCGGTCATGCCGGGCAGATTAGCGGTTGTCTCGCGCATCGTCCCGCCGCTTGTCGGTCCCGGGCTGCCGTCGGTCGATTGGCGGGTGATTGCCAGGGATCGGGGCGTTTAGCTGTGCCTGTGCCGGGGGCATGAAACAGTGGAGCTTGTGCGATGAAACGACTGACAATGGCCCGGGCGGGTTTGCTGGCAGGGGCGATTTTTGCCTCAGTGACGGCTGCCGGCCTGGCGGCGCAGCCCGGCGGCGAGACCGCCATCGTCTTTGCCGCCCAGAGCGGCGACACGGCTGATGCCTTTCGCGGTGAATTCCAGGTGCCGGAAAACCGGGCCGACCCGGACAGCCGGATGATCACCATCAGCTATGTGCGGTTTCCGGCGACCGGCGAGAGCGCCGGACCTCCCATCATCTATCTCGCGGGCGGCCCTGGTGGCTCCGGATCCGGCACGGCCGAGCGTCAGCGTTTTCCGCTCTTCATGGCGATGCGCCAGCATGGCGATGTGATCGCCTTTGACCAGCGCGGCACCGGGCAGTCCCAACGGCCGCCGCGTTGTGTGAGCAGCCAGTCCGCCGACGACAGCGCGCGGGTCAGCGATGCCGGCATCATTGCCAGCCAGCGGGCGGCCCTGAGCGAGTGCCTGGCCTTCTGGGATAGCGAAGGCGTGGATGTGCTCGGCTATACGACCCGTGAAAGCGTCGCCGACCTGTCCGATCTTCGGGTTCATCTCGGTGCCGAGCGGATGTCGCTCTGGGGTATCTCTTATGGCAGCCACCTGGCACTCGCAGCCTTGAACGAAATTCCTGACGAGATTGACCGCGTCATCATCGCCAGCGCCGAAGGGCTCGACCAGACGGTCAAGCTGCCGGCCAGGACCGATGACTATATCGCGCGGCTGCAAGAGGCGGTGAACACCCAGCCCGCTGCTGCCGCACTCTATCCCGATATTGCCGGCCTGATGCGCCGCGTTCATGCGCAGCTGGAAGCCGAGCCGATCCTGATGCAGGTGCCACAGGCGGACGGGACGAGCCTGCCCTTCCTGCTGCAACGCCATCATCTCCAGCAATTTTCGTCCGGGCTGATCGCCGATCCGACCAATGCCGGCCTCCTGCCGGCGCTCTATGCCGGTGTGGAGAGGGGCGAGACCCAGCTGCCGATCGCGCTCCTGCAATATTTCTGGACGCCCGGCGAGGCGATCACGATGAGTGCGATGCCGACCGGCATGGACCTGGCGTCGGGCATCAGTGCCGACCGCCTGGTTCTCGTCGAACAGCAGGCTGAGACCTCGCTTCTGGGTGCCTATCTGAATTTTCCCATGCCGCAATTGAACAGGGCTGTCCCCGGCCTCGATCTGGGTCCGGACTTCCGTCGCGGGCCGACCGGCGACACGCCCGTGCTCCTGCTGACGGGAACGCTCGACGGGCGGACTTATCCGCAAAGCCAGCGCGAGGCGGTTGCCGGGCTGAGCGATGTCACCCAGGTCACGGTCGTCAATGCCGGGCATAATCTCTTCATGACGACCCCAGAGGTGGGCGAAGCGATGCATGCCTTCATGCGCGGGGAGCCGGTCGCGAGCGGGGAGATCGTGATCGAACTGCCGGACTTCCTCGCCAACCCGTTTGAAAGATAGGGCACCGGCGCCGCATGGTGCGACCCTGAACCGTCGTAAATGCCCCGGTCTGGACAGGCCGGGGCAATCGGTTCCACATCGATCCTGCGTTTTTCCCTGACCGCCGCATCCAAACCGCGTCGTGGCGGCGACACAGGAGCAAAGACCCGCTGAATGCCGGTGCATCCAGGGGCGTGGAACAGGAGATCGAGCCGATGGTCGAGCTTTTCGAGAGTTACTGGTGGTTGCTTTTCCCGCTGGCATTTTTTGTCGCGGCCGGTTGGGGCAGCTTCATGCGGTACAAGCGTACCCAGGCGAAGATCGACTTGCTGAAGACCTATGCCGCGTCCGGCAAGGAACCGCCGGCCGACCTGATCGCCAGCCTTGATGCCGCGGATGATGGCCGCCCGGACTGGTCCGATCTGGACCGCGGTTCCCGCGGTGAAGACTCAAACTACGGCACAGGCAGCAACGCCTTCCTGGTGATCCTGTTTGCCGGTTTTTCCGCTGTGTTTGCCTATGAGGGCTATAGCGGTCTGATCGGAATGGGTGAGGTCGCCTATTTCGTGGCGATGATCTTCGCGGTCCTGTCCTTCGCCTTCCTGGTGTCGGCCTTCTTCAAGGGCAAGAAATAGGCTGATCGATGAGTTCGCAACCGACGGACGCGGCGCTCGTCGCGGCGGCCCGCTCGGGCAATGATGCGGCCTATGCGCGGATCGTCGACCGGTATCAGGGGGCGATCCGCGCCTTCCTGCGCCGGTTGAGCCCCTATGATGCGGATGCCGATGATCTGGCGCAGGAGGTCTTCCTCGCGGGCTGGACCGAATTGCGCCGGCTGCGCCAGCCCGAGCGGTTGAAGACCTGGCTGTTCTCGATCGCCTGGCGCAAGGCCAAGGGCCAGGCCCGGACGATGGCCCGCTCGCGCCAGCGCGACCATGACTGGCAGGACTTGCGCCCGGACAGCGAGACACCCCAGACCGAGCGCGCCATCGCCCTGCGGCAGGCGCTGGCCCAGCTGCCGCCAGACCAACGCGCCGCCATCTCGCTCTGCCTGGGCGAGGGCTGGTCGCATGGCGATGCCGCAAACGTCTTGGAAATGCCGCTGGGGACTGTAAAATCACATGTATTGCGAGGGCGTGCGCGCCTCGCCGAAATCCTGGGAGTGGGTGATGGACAAGACTGATCCGCTTGCTGACTTCTTCGCCGCCGATGCGGCGCCGGGCAATGACCGGGACTTCCGGACCGGCGTCATGGAGCGGGTCGCCCGACGGCGCCTGCGCATCGAGCTGGTCCTGCGCCTGCTTGCGGGCTGCCTGCTGGTGCTCGGCCTGGCCCTGATCTCCCCGGCCTTGCAGATCGTTGCCGACACGCTGGGGCAGGAGATGTCCGCAGCGCTCCAGATCATCGCGATCGGGGGCGGGGTCGCCTTTCTCGGGCATGGCTGGGTGACGCGGACAATCCGGCTCCCGCGCATGCGCCTGTTCTGATGATAGCGGCCGCGTGCGGCATCCGGTTTTCATCCACGACTTCGCGATGAATCGCTTATAGTCGGCCAAAGTTCGGGGAGGCGTTGATGCTGGTTTTGACTGCGGGACTGGTCCTGTTTCTGGGTGTGCATTGCCTGCGCCTGGTACCGGGGCTGCGCGACACGTTGCAGGCCCGTCTTGGCGCAACGCCCTACAAGCTGACCTATACCGTGATCTCACTGATCGGCTTTGGCCTGATCATTTACGGCAAGGTTATCGCCCATCCGACCCCATCGATCTGGACAACACCGGGCTGGGGGCACCAGGCCGCGCTTTTCGCCGTCCCCGTCGGGATCATCCTTCTCACCTCCGCCTATGCGCCGGGCCATATCCGCCGCTGGGTGCGCCATCCTATGCTGGCCGGTGTCGTGGTCTGGTCCGGGGCGCATCTGCTGGCCAATGCCGAGGCGTCGGCGGTGTTGCTGTTCGGCAGTTTCTTCGTGTGGTCGCTTGTCACCTTCATCGCCGCTTGCCTTCGCGAGACCCCGCCACCCGTGGTGAAGGGCTGGGGCGGCGATCTGACAGCAATTGTGCTGGGTTTGATTGCAGCGCTTATCATATTGAATTTTCACATGTATCTGTTTGGCGTTGCGGTCATCGGATAGTTTCTGCATCTAAATACGGACTTCGCCGCATCTCATGGTCAAAGGCCGCGCGGTGCGGCTCACTACGGAGGTTGATATGGCGGAAGATGTACTTGTTCCCCTCGGTTTGTTCCTGATGGTTGTCGGGATTGTGTGGATTTCGGTGAATGCATCGACGCAAAAGCGAAAGTCCATTCTCAAAGTGGTCGAGGAAGGCATTCGCTCTGGTCAAACCATGACCCCGGAGACCATTCGGGCATTGGGCATGCCGCGCAAGAATAGCAATGGTGACCTGAAAGGGGGCCTGATCCTGATCGCTGTGGCCGCGGCATTCGCCGTGTTCGGCATGTCGATCGGCTCGGTTGCTGGCGAGGAGGATGTGTTCCGCATCATGGTTTCCATCGCGGCCTTCCCCGGCTTTATCGGTCTGGTTCTCGTCGGCTTCGGCCTGCTGGGACGCAAGAAAGAGGGCTCCGAGTAATCGGAGCGGGCTGATGAAGGCGTCGGACGAAGAACTCACAGCCCTGGTGGTCGCCACGAAAAACCCGGCGGCCTTCGGGGAGCTGGTCCGGCGCCATCAGGGCCTGGTTCGGGGCATGCTGAACCGCATGTGCCGCAATCACGCCCTCGCCGACGATCTCGCCCAGGACGCTTTCATCCGGGCCTTTGAGAAGATCGGCAGCTTCAAGGGCACAGGCTCGTTCAAGTCCTGGCTGTGCTCGATTGCCTACACCCAGTTCCTGATGTCGGCGCGCAAGCGCAAGGCGACTGAGCGGGTGCTGGAGAAGTACAAGGCCGATGTCGAGGAAAGTGAAGCCCCGCGCGACATGGGCAATGTGGTTGATCTCGATCGCGGGCTCGCCACATTGAAGGAAGACGAACGGATCGCGGTGGTGTTGTGTTATTCATGCGGTATGTCGCATTCGGAAGCTGCTGAGGCGACCGGCATGCCGCTGGGAACGGTCAAGTCGCACGTCAATCGCGGCCGGGCCAAATTGCAGGCGTTCTTTGCGGACGCGGAGGTTATGGTGTCATGACCATGGATGATGCATTCGATGCACGGCTCAAGGCCGCCTTCGCCCAGGCAGCCGAGCCGCTGGAAACAGAAACCGAGGCCGACCGCTTCTCGCAGCGTGTGATCAAGCAATTGGCCAATCCCGATCGCAAGCGGATCCTGCTTCTGGGCGGGGCCGGTTCGACCGGGTCGGCGATTGCCGGCACCCAGCTGGAAGGTCTGCTCGGCCAGGTGCAAATCCCGGCTGAAGGCTTGCTGTCCAATGTCGGCTTCCTGATGGGGCCGGAAGTGTTGGCGGCTGGAGCGATGGCGCTCGCTGTCGGCATGGTCGCGATGGTACTGCCGCGGCGGCTGGCCTGAGGCTTTTGCAGCGCAGCATGCTGCGCTAGGGTCCGGCCACCTGTCGTGAAAAAGGCCATCCGCCATGTCTGCCCAGTCAAAGTCCCCGACCAAGGCCCGCCGTATCACCGCCCCGGATATCCGTGCCCGCAAGGGCGGAGAGCCACTTGTCTGCCTGACCGCCTATGACGCGCCGATGGCGCGCATCCTCGATCCCCATTGCGATCTTTTGCTGGTCGGCGACAGTGTCGGCATGGTGGTGCACGGGCTGGACAGTACGGTCGGTGTGACGCTGGACATGATGATCCTGCACGGACAGGCCGTGATGCGCGGCGCCCGTCAGGCACTGGTCGCGGTCGACATGCCGTTTGGCAGCTATGAGCAGTCACCCGAGCAGGCCTTTGCCAATGCCGCACGCGTGATGGCCGAGACCGGCTGTCAGGCGATCAAGATCGAGAGCGGCACCTATGCCGCCGACACGATCCGTTTCATGGCGGCCCGCTCGATCCCGGTGATCGGCCATATCGGATTGCGTCCCCAGGCGGCCCTCGCCGATGGCGGGTTCAGGGCCAAGGGGCGGACCCAGGCCGAGCGCCAGCGCGTGATCGATGAGGCCCTGGCGACGGCCGAGGCCGGTGCCTTCGCGATCGTCATTGAGGGCGTGGCCGAGGACCTGGCGCGTGAAATCACCGAGACAGTGGATGTCCCCACCATCGGAATCGGCGCTTCAGCCGCCTGTGACGGGCAGATCCTGGTCACCCAGGACATGCTGGGCGTGTTCGACTGGACGCCGAAATTCGTCAAGCGCTATGACAATATGGCCGAGCGTACCGATGCCGCCGTGGCGCAATTTGCCAGCGATGTCCGCGATCGCAGCTTTCCCTCGCAGCGCGAGGTCTACACCATGAAGCGTTCGGACGGCTGACCTCTGTTGCCGCAGGGGGGCAGTGACGCTAGGGTCCGCGGCACATTGATTGGAATTACGGAGCCGCTTCGACGTGGTCGATATTTTTGAAGAAGTCGACGAAGAACTTCGCCGGGACAAGTATCAGGATTTGTTGCGTCAATGGGGCCCTTGGGCTCTGGGCGCGGCCTTGGCGGTGATCGCCGGATCCGTGGCCTGGCAGAGCTTCGATGCCTGGCAGACCGGCGGCCGCCAAACGGCCTCCGATGCCTTTATCGCGGCGATGACGCATTCCGAGTCAGGCGAGCTGGCGCTGGCCGCGGCCGGACTGGAAACGCTCGCCGAGAATGGCACGCCCGGTTACGTGTCGCTGGCGCTGATCCAGCGCGGCAATGTCGCGATCGAGCAGGGTGACAATGCGGCCGCGACCGGGTTCTTCGAACAGGCCGCAGCGCAAGCAAGCGATCCGCTTCTGCGTGACATGGCTGAAATCCGGGCCGTTTGGTCATCCTGGGACAGCCTGTCGTTTTCCGATATCGATCTGCGTCTGAGCCGCCTGGTCAATGCGGACTCGCCCTATCGCCATATCGCTCGCGAAACGATCGCGGCCGCGGCCCTGCGTGCAGACAATATCGAGCGGGCACGGACCCAGTACCAATTCCTGTCCTTCTCCAGCGACGCGCCGGCCGGAGTGCAGCGCCGCGCCCAGGAAGCGATGGCGCTGATCGCCCAGCGCATGGCTCTGGCAGAGCCTGCCGCCGACGAGGCGACCACTGACGACGCAGTGACGGGAGCTGATCCGTCAGCGCCGGTCGACGGCGCGGCGGAAACCGCCGCCGAAGAAGAAACCACCGATGCCGGGGATTCAGGCGATGATTGATGTAAAGCGTATCCGCACCCTTCTTGGTGTGGCCCTGATTGCCCCGCTGGCGGCTTGCTCGTCTGTTCCCAACCCGCTCGACATGATCCCTGGCCGTGGCAATGACAGTGATTCCGAGCGGCTGAATGGTGATGCGCCGACCGATGGCCGCGTCTCCATCCTCAATTTCGAACAGGGTCTGAACCTCGACAATGATGGCGAGGCGCGGGTCGTCGACCTGCCGCCGGCCTATGTCAACACGGTCTGGCCCCAGCCGGGTGGCTATCCGACCAATGCCGTCCAGCACACCCAGGCCAGCGGATCGCTTGCCATCGCCTGGCGTGAAGGTTTCGGCAATGGCTCCGACAATGACCGCCGCCTGAATGCCCGCCCGGTCGTGGCCGGTGATAATGTTTATGCCATCGACGCGCGCGGCGAAGTGGTCGCGATGAACGCCAACACCGGATCGGTTGTCTGGCGACACCGGATCGAAGCGTCCGAACGCTATGACCGGATGTCATTCGGTGGCGGCATCGCCTTCGATGGCGGACGTCTTTATGTGCACACAGGCCTGAATTTCTTCGTCGCCCTTGATGCCGGCTCGGGCTCGGAGATCTGGCGCTCCTCGACACTCGTGCCCTTCCATGGTTCGCCGACGGTCGCCGATGGCCGGGTCTTTGTGTCCAGCGATGACAATGAATTGCTGGCGCTCGATACCGATAGTGGCCAGGTGCTGTGGACCTATCAGGGCATTGTTGAATCGGCCCGTCTTCTGACCGCACCAAGCCCGGCCGTGCTGGGCGATATCGTCGTGGCGCCTTTCGCCTCGGGCGAGCTGATCGCCCTGCGCGTCCAGAACGGCAACCCGATCTGGCAGGACAGCCTGACGCGCGCCGGTGGCCTGACCGCCATGTCCGAGATCAATGATGTCGCCGGCAGCCCGGTCGTGGTCGACAATACCGTCTACGCCATGAGCCATTCCGGTCTGCTCGCCGCGATTTCGCTGCGTACCGGCGAACGCCTGTGGAGCCAGCCGGCCGGTGGGCTGCATGCGCCGTGGGTTGCGGGAGACTTCCTCTTCATCACGACCAGTGAAGCCGAGATCGTCTGCATCAACCGGCTTGACGGTGAGGTCTACTGGATCACCCAATTGCCGCTGTTCGAAAATGCGCGCGAACGCAAGAATCGCCTGGCCTGGACCGGTCCGGTCATGGCCGGTGGACGCCTCGTTGTGGCCTCCAGCCGGGGTGACATGACGGTGCTGAATGCCTTCGATGGCAGCGTGGTTTCGGAACGTGATCTGCCGGGTGATGTGTTTGTCCCCCCTGTCATTGCCAATGAAACCGTATATGTCGTCACCGATGACGCGCGGATGATCGCGCTCCGCTAGGCGCAAATGCATGACTGCTCACTTACCCCGCATCGCCGTCGTTGGACGGCCCAATGTGGGAAAATCGACACTTTTCAATCGATTGGCCGGAAAACCACTGGCCATTGTCGATGACCGGCCGGGTGTAACCCGCGACCGCCGCGAGGCGCGTGGGCGTTTGGGTGATCTGCCCTTATTGCTGATCGACACCGCCGGTTATGATGATTCCGAGAAAGACGGCCTGGATGCGGAGATGCGCACCCAGACTGAAATGGCCATCCATGATGCCGATCTCTGTCTGCTGCTGATCGATGCGCGGGCCGGGGTCACACCCCTTGATGTCGTCTTTGCCGATGTGATCCGCCGCTCGGGAAAACCGGTCCTGCTGCTGGCCAACAAGTGCGAAGGCAAGGCGGGCGAAAGCGGCCTGATCGACGCGTTCGAACTGGGCATGGGCGAACCGATCGCTTTCTCCGCCGCCCATGGCGCCGGCATTGGCGATCTTTATGACGCGGTGGTCCACACGCTTGGTCCGATGGCCAAGGCGGCCCGTCGCGGCAGCAAGGATGATGGCGACCCGCCATTGCGCATCGCCGTCATCGGTCGTCCGAATGCCGGCAAATCGACCCTGATCAACACGCTGATCGGCGAGGAACGCCTGATTACCGGGCCCGAAGCCGGGATCACCCGGGACGCGATTTCGGTCGACTGGGTCTGGGATGGGCGACGGGTGCGGTTGCATGATACCGCCGGCCTGCGCAAGCGCGGCAAGGTGGCGGACCGGCTCGAGCGCATGAGCGCCGCCGACACGCTGCGCGCCGTCAAGTTCGCCGAAGTGGTGCTGCTGCTGATGGATGCCGAGCATCCGCTTGAGAAACAGGACCTGCACCTGGCCGACATGGCCTACAAGGAAGGTCGAGCGGTCGCGATCGCCGTGTCCAAGATGGACCTCGTGCCCAATCGCGAAGCCTATCTCAAGGAAATCCGGCTCGAGTTCGAGCGTCTGCTGCCACAGATGACCGGTGCGCCCGTATTGCCGATGTCGGCCCTGAAGAAAAAGGGTCTCGACGCGATCATGCCGACCCTGGCCAAGCTGCACGAAAACTGGGACGCCAAGGTCAAGACCCGCGATCTCAATGACTGGCTGCACGAGATGACCGAGCGTCATCCACCGCCCGCCGTCAATGGCCGCCGCATCAAGCCGCGCTACATGACCCAGACCAAGGGCCGTCCGCCGACCTTCGTGCTGATGTGCTCGCGCGCCTCGGATCTGCCGGAAAGCTACAAGCGCTATCTGGTCAATGGACTGCGCGAAGCCTTTGACCTGCCCGGCGTGCCGATCCGTCTGATCGTCAAGGCTGGCAAGAACCCCTATGTCGATGGCGATCGCGGTGGCAGCGGCACGGGCGAGAAGGCGGGCAAGCCGTCGCATCCGAACCGGACTCCGGGGCGCCCCAAAGGTCAGCGCCCATCGATTGGTCGGGCCGCGGCGCGCAAACCCTAGGGTTTGCTAGCCGTCAAATTTGACGGTTTCACCATTGCGCGTGCAATCCGGGCTCACCAGCTCGGCAATCGTCGGCCACAGGGCGGACGGCTCCGGCAGCGTGTCCGGATTTTCGCCGGGGAAGGCCTTGGACCGCATCTGTGTGCGCAGCGCGCCGGGGTAGACCGTGTTGATGCGGATGTTCGGATTGTTGACGTGTTCATTGGCCCAGCTCTCGACCAGCGCGTCGAGGGCGGCCTTGGACGCCGCATAGGGCGCCCAGAAGGCGCGGCGCGAACTGGCGGCACCCGAGGATATGAAAACGGCCCGACCGGCGTCAGAGGCCAGCAGAAGCGGCTCGAAGGCCCGGATCATGCGGGCCGGAGCCATCAGGTTGACGCCAATCACATCATGCCAGGTCTTGGATTTGACCTGTGAGGCTGGGGTCAGGACGCCGAGAGAGCCGGCATTGGCAAGCAGGATGTCCAGTTTTTCCCAGCGCTCGGTGATCACGCCGCCCAGCTTTTCGATCCCGTCCGGGCTCATCAGGTCGAGCGGCACGATGGTGCAGCTGCCGCCGGCTTTCACGATATCATCGTCCAGCTCTTCGAGACCGCCCGTTGTGCGAGCCGTGGCGATGACATGGGCACCGGCCTTGGCCAATTCGAGCGCCATGGCGCGGCCAATACCGCGCGACGCCCCGCTGACGAGAGCGAGGCGGCCGTCAAGATCTGTCTGGGTCATGCGTCCACCAGGAAGGAAAGCTGGAATTCCTTGGCCGAAAGATCACGGTCGTGATCGGCCAGCAGGGTCGGGTATTCACCCGTGAAATAATGGTCTGCGAGCTGGGGCAGCTTGTCATTGCGCGGCGCGCCGATGACAGCCTGGTAAAGGCCATTCACCGTCAGGAAGCCAAGGCTGTCGGCCTCCAGCTTGGTGGCCATGTCCTCGACGGACATGTTGGCAGCGATCAGCTCGTCACGGCCGGCCATGTCGATACCGTAAAAATCGGGGTGTTTGATGGGTGGGCAGGCCGAGCGGAAATGGACTTCCACGGCACCGGCTTCGCGCATCATGCGGACAATCTTCAGGGAGGTCGTTCCGCGCACGATCGAATCGTCGATCAAAAGCACGCGCTTGCCCTTGACCACAGCCGCATTGGCCGCGTGCTTGCGACGCACAGACAGGTCGCGCCGGTCCTGGGTCGGCTGGATGAAGGTGCGTCCGACAAAGTGCGAGCGGATGATACCGAGCTCGAACGGGATACCGGAGGCTTCGGAAAAACCGATCGCTGCGGGCACACCGCTATCGGGGACGGGGATGATGACGTCGACATCGGCCGGTGTCTCCAGCGCCAGCTGGCGCCCCATCTCCTTGCGGGCTTCGTAGACACTGCGGCCCTCGATCACTGAATCCGGGCGGGCAAAGTAAATGTATTCGAAGGCGCAGATCTGGGCCGGGCGCGCCGGCGAGAAACGCTCCGAGCGCAATCCGTCCTCATTGACCACAACCGCTTCGCCGGGCTCGATTTCGCGTTCGAACTTGGCACCGACCATGTCGAGCGCACAGGTTTCCGACGCGAACACATAGGCGTCACCCAAGCGGCCCATGACCAGCGGTCGAATGCCGAACGGGTCGCGGGCGACGATCAGCCGGTCATTGACGACAGCGACGAAGGCGAAGGCGCCCTGGACCTGTTTGAGCGCCGACAGCACCCGATTGGTCAGCTTGCTCTTCTTCGACAGGGCGGCGAGATGCAGCACCACCTCACTGTCGGAGGTCGACTGGAAAATCTGGCCGTGATTGACCAGTTCTTCGCGCAGGACGCGGGCATTGGTCAGATTGCCGTTGTGGGCGAGGGCGATGCCGCCGCCTCGGACGTCGGCGAACAGAGGCTGCACATTGCGCAGCACCGAGGCGCCCTGGGTGGAATAGCGCGCATGGCCGATGGCGACGCGGCCGGGCAGGCGTTGCGGCATGTCGGGTGAGGTGAAGTTCTCACCGACGAGGCCGAGATAGCGTTCAATATGAAAACGCGACCCGTCATGGGTCGCGATACCGCAAGCTTCCTGGCCTCGATGCTGCAGCGCATGGAGGCCGAGCGCGGTCAGGATGGAGGCGTCGTCTGCGCCATATACGGCGAACACGCCGCATTCTTCCTGAGGGCGATCACTCTCCGGATCGTAGGTCAGTGTGGCGGGAATGGCGCTGTGGTCGCTCATCCATCGTCTTCCTGGTCATCCGTGGTCGAACCGATGAGGTCATCTAGTCGGTTTCGGTCGCGTCTGCCATAGGACGTGTCATTATTTCTTATTGTTTCTGCAATCGGGTCGTCGCGACCGCCAGGCAGTGGCGCGGTCGATCCAATGCGCGAGCTCTCCGGGGCCAGGGTTTGCAGGGCCCGCGCTGTCGCGTTGACCAGCGGGTATATGCGCGCCTGGGTAATGCTCGCCGGCGGCCGGCCGTCAACGCCGAAAGTGGCGGCCATGAAGATCACGCCCAGACCCAGCAGGACCAGCCCGCGCAAAAGGCCGAAAGCAAAGCCCAGCGTCCGATCGACGACATTGACGTCTTCGCCCTTGGCGAGCCCCCGCGAGAGCGAGCTCGTCACGAAGGTCACGGCCAGATAGATGACGATGAAGACGATGGCGCCGATGGCCAGCGGGGCCAGCCAGTCCGGATCGATCAGGTCGCGGGCCGGGCCGATGAAGGCGGGCAGGGCCCACAAGGTTGCCAGCGAGGCCGCAACGAAAGCCGTGACCGACAGGGCCTCGCGGACGAAACCGCGCACCAGGGCCAAAAGACCCGAGGCCAGAAGTATGGTCAGACCAATGCCGTCAAAGGCAGTAAGCGTTGAATCCATCGCCGCGACACTCCTAACTACTCGCCCGCCATAGCCCGCAGAGTTTGCACCAATTCGAGCGCCGTGGCCACGCCATCAACCCGGATCGGGGCGGTCTCGTCGGCCGCAGCCTGGGGGGCGATGGCCCGCGTGAAGCCGAGCTTGGCAGCTTCCTTGAGGCGCGAATCACTGCGTCCGACCGGACGAACATCGCCGGAAAGACTGATTTCTCCGTAAACGACCCCGTCGGCGGGCAGGGCCACGTCGAGCGCGGAGGACACGATGGCCGCCGCAACGGCCAGATCGGCGGCCGGTTCGGTGATTTTCAGACCGCCCGCCACGTTGAGAAAAATGTCGCGTCCGGCAATATCGACACCGCAGCGGGCTTCCAGGACCGCCAGCACCATGGCCAGGCGGCCACTGTCCCAGCCGACCACGGCCCGGCGCGCGGTGCCGAAGGCGGCCGGTGCGACCAGCGCCTGGATTTCGGACAGGACCGGGCGGGTTCCCTCCATGCCGGCAAAGACGGCAGCGCCCGGCGTGTCACCGCCGCGTCCGTCAAGAAAGAGTGAGGAGGGGTTGGTGACCTCGGCCAGTCCCTTGTCGCCCATTTCGAACACGCCGATCTCGTCGGTTGGGCCGAAGCGGTTCTTGACCGCGCGCAGGATGCGGAACTGGTGCGAGCGTTCACCCTCGAAATAGAGCACGGCATCGACCATGTGCTCGACCACGCGCGGGCCGGCGATCTGGCCGTCCTTGGTGACATGGCCGACCAGAATGACCGTGCAGTTGGATTTCTTGGCGAAGCGGACCAGCTCCTGGGCGCAGGCACGGACCTGGGCGACCGTACCCGGCGCCGCGGCCAGTTGGTCGGACCAGACGGTCTGGATCGAATCGATCACGACAATGTCGGGCTTTTCCGCCTTCAGCCCGTCGAGAATGTCGTTCAGGGAAGTCTCCGAGGCCAGTGAGACCGGAGCGTCTGCCAGGCCGAGCCGTCGGGCCCGGCGGCGGACCTGGTCAATGGCCTCCTCGCCGGAGACATAGATGGCGCGGGCTTCGCTGCGGGCGATCTGGGCCATCATCTGGAGCAGGAGCGTCGATTTGCCGATGCCTGGATCGCCGCCGACCAGAATGGCCGAGCCGGGCACCAGGCCGCCACCGCAGACCCTGTCGAGCTCACTGATGCCGGATTGCAGGCGCGCGGGTTCCGGGCTTTCCGAGCCCAGATCAACCAGGTTCAGACGCGCGGCGCGGCCCCGTCGTTTCCCCGCAGTGGCCTGGGTGCCCAGCGGTGCCGAGGGCGCTTCCTCGATCAGGGTGTTCCACTCACCACAGGCATCACAGCGCCCGGCCCATTTGGGCTGGGCCCCGCCACAGGACTGGCAGACATAATTGGTTTCAGCGCGCGCCATTCGATCAATCTCCCTTGTTGGGGGCATTCCAGCCCATCGGGATGACAGAACATGTCATGTGGGTGTCGCCAGTCCGACCGGTCTGCATCAGCGCAAATAGCTTCGATCGAAGCGTATGCCGAGGCGGACGAGGAATTCATAGGAGATTGTCGCAGCGCTGTCGGCCATGTTCTCGATGTCGGGGCCGAGAAACCGGACCGGATCGCCGGGCCGGACGGGCTCTTCGACGGCGTCGATATCGACACAGATCAGGTCCATCGAGACCCGGCCGAGGATCGGCACCTGCGTTTCGCCGATGCGGCCATAGCCGCCATTGCCGAAGGCGCGCAAAAGCCCGTCTGCATAGCCGGCAGCGACCGTGGCCACCCGGCGGGGCCGGTCGGCGGTCCAGCAGGCGCCATAGCCGACCGTGTCGCCGGGCTGCAGGGTGCGGATCTGCAGGATGGGAGCGTCAATCGCCACAACCGGTTCGAAGGGCGACGCCTGGCCCGGCGCCGGCATGCCGCTGAACAGGGCCAGGCCGGGGCGCAACATGTCGAAATGATAGGCTTGGCCCAACAGCGTTCCCGTCGAGTTGGACAGGCTTGCGGGAATGCCCGGGAGGGCGTGGCGGATCCGCTCGAATCGTTGCCGCTGCTGCTCATTGAGGGGGTGGTCCGGATCATCCGAGCAGGCCAGGTGGCTCATGATCTGCCGGACGTCCAGCGCGTCGATACGGGCCGGGTCGGCGAGCAAGGCCTCGGTCTCCGCCGCGTCGAGTCCCAGACGGCTCATCCCGGTATCGAAATGGATGGCGCAGGGCAGGTCCGGTGCCAGCGCGCGCAGGTCTTCCAGCTGTTGCAGGTCGTTGATGACCGGGAAAAGCGAAAGCTGGCGCAACTCGGCCAGTTCCGACGGCCAGAAGCCGTTGAAGACGAAAATGTCGGCCGGTCGTCCGGCCAGGGCTTCGCGTGCTTCGCGCGCTTCGGAGGTATGGGCGACATAGAAACAGCGGCACCCCGCATCAGCAAGCGCGGGAACGACTTGCGCCGCGCCGAGGCCATAGCCATTGGCCTTCACCACGGCGCCGACACTGGCGGTGGGGGCGAGCGTCTGCAGGGCCGCGTAATTACGCTTGATGGCGGCGAGATCAATGATCAGCCGTGGGGCCGGATGGGCTCGGCGGGACGACGTCCCGGTATCACTCATGCGGGTCGTCAAAGCGCGTTTCCAGATCGGTGAATTTGGTCAGCATGCCGTCAAAGGCCAGTTTCGCCGTGCCGATCGGACCGTGGCGCTGCTTGCCGATCACCACTTCAGCGACCCGCTCGATGCGGCGGAATTCATCTTCCCAGGCGTGATATTCCGGTGTGTCCTCGCGCGGCTTTTCGCGTTCCTTGTAATAGGCTTCGCGATAGACGAAGAGGACCACGTCGGCGTCCTGCTCGATCGAGCCGGATTCGCGCAGGTCGGAGAGCTGGGGCTTCTTGTCTTCGCGGTTCTCGACCTGGCGGGAGAGCTGGGACAGGGCGATCACCGGGACCGCGAGTTCCTTGGCCAGGGCTTTCAGGTTCTGCGTCACTTCGGAGACTTCCTCGACCCTTGAACTGCCGGAACCGGCCTTGGTCGAGGTGATCAGCTGCAGGTAGTCAACCACGATCAGATCGAGACCATGGGTCCGTTTCAAGCGACGGGCGCGTGCGGCCAGCGCCGAGATCGGCAGGCCACCGGTATCGTCGATGAAGAGCGGCAGGCTCTGGATTTCCAGCACCCCGTCGCGGATTTCCTCGTACTGGGTGGCGTCGATCATGCCCTGGCGGATCATGTAGCCGGGAATGCTGGTATGATCGGCGATGAGACGTGTCGCCAGCTGCTCGGCCGACATTTCCAGCGAGAAAAAGCCGACCACGCCGCCCTTGGTCGTCTTCTTTGAACCATCCGGCTGCAGCTCGTGTTCATAGGCCTTGGCGACATTGAAGGCGATATTGGTGGCCAGCGAGGTTTTCCCCATCGACGGACGACCAGCGAGGATGATCAGGTCGGACGGGTGCATGCCGCCCAGCTTGCGGTCCAGCTCCATCAGCCCGGACGAGATGCCGGCCAGCCCGCCATCACGCTCGAAGGCGGCAGCGGCGGACGCGACCGACTCGGTGAGGGCCTGCTTGAAGCTGACAAAGCCGCGCGAGGTCGAGCCGGCCTCGGCCAGGTTGAACAGTTTCTGCTCGATGCCCTGGATCAGGTCGCGGGCATGCACTTCGGCGTCGGCGCTGGCGGCATTGGCGAGGTCATGGCCGATGCGGATCAGCTCGCGGCGCAGGGCCAGCTCATAGATGATGCGAGCGTATTCGACCGCCGCATTGCCGGTCGCGGCGCCTTCCATCAGCACAGCGAGATAGGTGGTGCCGCCAATATCCTTGAGACCGTCATCGCGATCGAAATGGGTCTTCAGCACAACCGCATCGGCCAGCGAGCCACGGCCGATCAGGTCGGTCGCCGTCTCAAAGATGCGACCATGGACCGGATCATAGAAATGCTCCGCCTTCAGCCAGTCGGCGACGCGGTGGAACATCTCGTTGTCGTAGAGCAGGGCGCCCAGGAAGGCCTGTTCGGCATCCAGATTGTGCGGCGCTGAGTCCAGCTCGGCGACGTCGGTCTCGGCTTCATAGGGCAGGAGTGCAGTGGTCATGCCTATTGGGATACAGAAGGCGGCGCGGCGATACACCCCCCTGATACGGTCCCGGCGGTGATTGCCCACAGCTGAGTGGTTGGCCTGTGGACAAGTGTGGATAACCGCCTGCGACCCTGCAAAAGAAAACGGGCCGGTCTGGTGACCGGCCCGTTTCCGTCAAACGTGAGAAGTGACAGTCGCTTACGCTTCTGTCTCTTCGCTTTCGTCTGCACCGGCGTCTTCGGTTGCTTCGCGCTGGGCAGCCAGTTCCTGGCCTTCCTCGCTGGCTTCGAAGAGCTCGGCGGCCTGGGCGTCGGCGATGGCGCGATCTTCGTCAGCCTGGGCTGCGATCACGTCTTCACCAGCGGCCTGGCGTTCGGCTTCATCCTGCGACCGGGCGATGTTGATCGTCACGGTCACCGACACGTCGGCGTGCAGCTTGATCTTCAGCTCATGCAGGCCGAGCGTCTTGATCGGCGCGTTGAGCGCGATCTGCGAGCGGACGACCTTGGTGCCGCTTTCCGACACGATCTCGGCGATGTCACGCGAGGTGACAGAACCGTAGAGCTGACCGCTTTCGCCGGCCTGACGGATCATGACGAAGCTTTCGCCATCGATCGTCTTGCCGGATTCAGCAGCTTCCGCAGCCCGTTCGGCATTGCGCTTTTCGAGGAGCTCACGCTCGACTTCAAAGCGCGCCATGTTGGCTTCGGTTGCGCGCAGTGCCTTGCCTTGCGGCAGAAGGAAGTTGCGAGCGAAGCCGGGGCGCACGGACACGACGTCACCGATGACGCCGAGATTTTCAACACGTTCCAAGAGAACCAGTTTCATCGTCAGTTCTCCTTAATCGACCACATAGGGGAGCAGGGCCAGCTGACGCGCACGCTTGATGGCACGGGCCAGTTCACGCTGCTTCTTGGCCGAGACCGCGGTGATGCGGGACGGGACGATCTTGCCACGCTCGGACATGTAGCGAAGCAGGAGCTTGGGGTCCTTGAAATCGATCGCCGGTGCATTTTCACCGGAGAACGGGCAGACCTTGCGGCGACGCATGAACGGACGGCGCGCGGGCAGGTTTGAAATATTGCCTGATGACATCGTTCGTTCTCCTAATTCCGCTCGCGACGACCGCGGCGATCATCCTTTTTGGTGAGGATGGCCGACGGCTCTTCGGTGTGGGCTTCAACGCGCAGCGTCATGTGACGGATGACATCTTCGGACAGGCGCTGCAGGCGCTCGAGTTCGTTGATGACGTCAGCTTCCGCGTCAATGTCGATCAGGCCGTAATGACCCTTGCGCGACTTGTTGATGCGGTAGGACAGGTTGCGAAGACCCCAGTACTCGATCTTGCCGGTCTTGCCGCCCTTTTCTTCGATCAGGGCTTTGGTCTCTTCGAGAAGAGATTCCATCTGCGCCGGCGAAACGTCCGGGCGCACGATGAAGATGTGCTCGTAAAGTGCCATGAAGGCTCCCTTCGATAACGGTTGCGGCGCATGCCTGCCGAAGGGTCGGGCAGGTCTGCGGCGGCTCCTTGCCCCTGTCGGAACACCACGTTCCGACGGTCTGAAACAAGGACCGCAACCAAGCGAAGCGCGGGCATTACCGGAAACAGCCTGCATGTGCAAGCCGCATCCCCTCTTGCGCGCGGACCATGACAGGGGCTAGTCAGCCTCAACTCAAATCTTCATGGGGGAGGGATCACCATGAAATTCGCTTTTGTCTTCCCGGGACAGGGCAGCCAGTCGGTCGGCATGGCGCAGGAACTGGCCGGCGAGTTCGCCAGTGCCCGGGCTGTGCTTGACGAGATCGACACGGCGCTGGATCAGAATCTCAGCGGCCTGATGGCCGACGGCCCGATCGAAACGCTAACCCTGACAGAGAATGCCCAGCCGGCCCTGATGGCGTCCAGCCTGGCCGTGATGGCGGTCCTCAAGGCTGAGTTTGACGTAGACGTCAACGCCGCCGAATTCGTCGCCGGTCACAGTCTTGGTGAGTATTCGGCTCTCGCCGCCGCCGGCGCGCTGTCGATCACTGACGCCGCCAAACTGCTTAAGCTGCGCGGTCTGGCCATGCAAAAAGCTGTGCCGGTCGGTGAAGGCACCATGGCGGCGCTTCTGGGCGCTGATGAAGACCTGGCTGCCGCCGCTGTTGCTGCCGGCGCAACGGCTGGCGTGTGCGCGATTGCCAATGACAATGCGCCCGGCCAGATCGTGATCTCCGGGTCCACGGCTGCCATCGACGCGGCCATTGCCAAGGCGGCTGAGCTGGGCCTGAAAAAGGCGATGAAGCTGCCGGTCTCCGCGCCCTTCCATTGCCCGATGATGCAGGCCGCCGCCGATGCCATGGCCGAGGCGCTCGCTGCCGCAACCATCAAGGCGCCGTCGGTGCCGGTCGTCGCCAATGTCACCGCCCGTCCGACGAGCGACGTCGAAACGATCCGCAAACAGCTGGTCGAACAGGTCACCGGCCGTGTCCGCTGGCGCGAAAGCGTGTTGTGGATGGTCGAGGAGGCCGGCATCACCACGCTTGCCGAAGCCGGTTCCGGCAAGGTGCTCTCGACCATGCTCAAGCGGACGACCAAGGATGCCACAGGTGTCCCGCTCAATGCGGCAGCGGGGCTGGAAGCCTTTGCAGCCTCTTTGAAGGAGTAGGCGTTCAGCATGTCCGACACGGAAGACTATTCCCGTGACGCCGTCCTCGAACGGTTGTCGGCCAGACGGGTAAAAAAGGAGCGAAATGCTTTTGTTCCGGCACTCGTCCTGGACGGGATAGTCTTGGCTATCGCGCTGGCCGGAATCGGGTCGGCGTTCAGCGCAATGACGCGGGACGAGGCCATGTTGGGGATTGCCAGTGCCGTGATTGGCGCTCCGGCGCTTTTTGCCATATCCCGTTTTATCAGATCTCGCCCAACCCAGCTGGGTTGGGCTTGGCTCGCACTTTCTGCTTTGTCGCTGGCTTGGCTGCTCGTGACTGAATTTCTTTTCTAGCAACAGGACACACCATGTTCGATCTGACTGGCAAGAATGCCCTCGTGACCGGTGCGACCGGCGGGCTTGGCAATGCGATTGCACGCAAGCTTCACGCCCAGGGTGCCACGGTCGCCCTGTCCGGCACGCGCGAAAACGTGCTGCAGGAACTGGCTGATGATCTGGGCGAGCGCGCCCATGTCCTGCCGTGCAACCTGTCTGACGCTGCTGCCGTTGATGCCCTGCCCAAACAGGCTGCCGAGGCCATGGGCTCGCTGGATATCCTGGTCGCCAATGCTGGCATCACCAAGGACCAGCTGTTGATGCGGATGAAGGATGAGGACTGGGACACGGTCATCAAGGTCAATCTGGAAAGCTATTTCCGCCTCACCCGTGCCGCCCTGCGCGGCATGATGAAGGCGCGGTGGGGCCGCATTGTCGGAATTACCTCGGTGGTCGGCGTGACCGGCAATCCGGGCCAGACCAATTACTGCGCCTCCAAGGCCGGCATGATCGGTTTTTCCAAATCGCTGGCGCAGGAAGTTGCCGCCCGCGGTGTCACGGTCAACTGCGTCGCGCCGGGCTTCATCGCCTCGCCGATGACAGACGTCCTCAATGAGGACCAACGCTCCACGATTCTGGCCAAGATTCCGGCCGGAGACTTGGGCAGTGGTGATGATATCGCCAATGCTGTTGTCTATCTCGCCAGTGCAGAAGCCGGGTATGTCACCGGGCAGACGCTGCACGTCAATGGCGGCATGGCGATGATTTAACTGTAGAAGTTCAACCTGCGGGTAGCGCCTCGACTTCTGGTCTTGCCGGAGGAAACATGCTAACTGCCCGCGCATCTTGGGATGGCGACTGTTTCGCCGCTTCCCGTCCTGTCCTGCACCGCTATATTGGCGCGGTGAATCACTATGAGGGTCTGAAATGTCTGACGTTCTCGAGCGCGTTTCCAAAATTGTCATTGAGCATCTTGATGTCGAGGCCGAAAAGGTCACCGACAAAGCCAGCTTCATTGACGATCTGGGCGCCGACTCCCTGGATAATGTCGAACTCGTTATGGCGTTCGAAGAAGAATTCGACATCGAAATTCCGGATGACGCCGCCGAGCACATCCAGACGGTCGGTGACGCCGTGAAGTTCATCTCCGAGAAGGTGGGCTAACACCCCCTCATGCGCCGCGTTGTCGTCACCGGTATCGGGCTCGTAACGCCGCTGGGCTGCGGGCGGGAAGTCGTTTGGGAACGTCTTCTCGCCGGTCAGTCCGGTCTGGGCTCCATCGAGCATTTCGAGACCTCGGACCTGTCCTGCCGTGTGGCCGGGCTGGTTCCGCGCAAGGACGGACGCGGCGGTGGACGGGCAGGCGAGGCCGGGGTGTTCGACCCCGACAGCGTCATGAGCGTCCGCGATCAACGCCGGATCGATGATTTCATCCTGTACGGGATCGCAGCCGCCGACGAGGCGATTGCGGACTCAGGATGGGAGCCCGCCTCCGAAGAGGAGCGGCATCGTGCCGGCGTGATGATCGGATCCGGCATTGGTGGTCTTGAAACCACCTATGAGGCCTCGGTCCTCTTGCACGAGAAGGGGCCGCGCCGCCTCTCTCCCTTTGTCATTCCGGGCATGCTGATCAACCTCGCTTCCGGCCAGGTGTCGATCAAGCACGGCCTGAAGGGCCCCAACCACGCTGTGGTGACGGCCTGTTCGACCGGGGCCCACGCCATTGGCGACGCGGCCCGCATGGTCGCCCGCGGCGATGCCGACCTGATGGTCGCCGGCGGCGCCGAAGCGACGGTCTGCCGTCTGGGCATCGCCTCATTCATTGCCTGCAAGGCCTTGTCTACCGGTTTTAACGAGACGCCTGAAAAGGCCTCGCGCCCCTATGACACCGACCGCGATGGTTTCGTCATGGGCGAGGGTGCCGGTGTGGTCGTCCTGGAAGATTACGAGCGCGCGAAAGCCCGCGGCGCGACCATCTATGCCGAAGTGAAGGGCTATGGCCTGTCCGGCGATGCCTACCACATCACGGCGCCCGCCGAAGATGGCGATGGCGGTTTCCGCTCGATGTCGGCGGCGCTCAAGGATGCCGGCCTGACACCGGCGGATATTGATTATGTGAATGCCCACGGCACCTCGACACCCAAGGGTGACGAGATCGAGCTGCGCGCCGTCGAGCGCCTGTTTGGCGAGACCGCTGGCGATGTCGTGATGTCCTCGACCAAATCAGCGGTCGGCCATCTTCTGGGAGCGGCCGGGGCGGTAGAGGCGATTTTCTCGATATTGGCGATACGCGACGGTGTCTGCCCGCCAACCCTCAATCTCGACAATCCATCGGTCGAGACCGCGATCAACCTGGCGCCGCACACGGCCGTCAGGCGTCCGGTCCGCGCCGCCCTGTCGAATTCATTCGGATTCGGCGGCACCAATGCGTCCGTGGTATTTGTCGCGGCCGAGTAAAGCGTTTTCGGGGACACCATTATGAGCGACGCGCCCGCGCCCAAGGCCAAGGCCAAATCCGGCCTGGTCCGTATCTTCATCGGATTGATCGTAATCCTGTTTGTCCTCGCCCTGGTGGCGGCCGGCACCGTCTATGGCGGCTACAAGTGGATGCAGGCCGAATTCGCCGCGCCGGGACCGGCGGAAGAGGAAACCATTATTCTCCTGCCACGCGGGGCCGGACTGATCGCCATCGCCAGCCAGCTGGAAAACGCCGGCCTGATCAGCGATCGCCGCATCTTCCGCGTCGCGGTGACGCTGGATGGCGGTGAGGGCGTGTTGCGGGCGGGCGAGTACCGCATACCCGCTCAGGCCTCGATGGCGCAGATCTACGAACAACTCCGCGTCGGCCAGACGGTGCAATATCCGGTCACCTTTGCCGAAGGCCTGACCAGCGCCATGATCGTCGAAACGCTGAATGCGGCGGACGTGCTGACCGGTGAGATCAGCGATATTCCCGCCGAGGGAACGCTGCTGCCCGAGACCTATCTGGTCACCCGTGGCACCGCGCGCCAGGAAGTCCTTGACCGCATGGCTGCGGCCCAGACCGAACTGCTGGACCGCTTGTGGGAGACCCGCGCCGAAAACCTGCCTGTGACCAGCCGCGAGGAGGCCATTATCCTGGCTTCGGTGGTCGAGAAGGAGACCGGTGTCGCGTCGGAACGCCCCGAGGTCGCCGCGGTTTTCGTCAACCGCCTGCGACGCGGCATGCGTCTGGAAAGTGATCCGACCATCATTTATGGCATCAGCCAGGGCCGCCCCCTGGGGCGCGGGCTGCGTCGCTCGGAAATCGACAATACCGAGAACGCCTGGAACACCTACCAGATCCCGCGCCTGCCACCGACGCCGATCGCCAATCCCGGTGCCGAATCGATTGCCGCCGTCCTCAATCCGGCCGAGAGCACGGCGCTCTTCTTCGTCGCCGACGGGTCCGGCGGTCACGCCTTCGCCGATACCTATGCCCAGCACCAGCGCAATGTCGCGGTCTGGCGCCGGGTCGAGCGCCAGCGTCGCAATGGGGGCAATTGAGATGGGCGTGCTCTCAGGCATGACCGGCTTTGCCCGTGTCGACGGCCAGGCTCCGGGCTGGAGCTGGACCTGGGAGGCGCGCAGCGTCAATGGCAAGGGGCTGGAGGCACGTTTTCGCCTGCCCAATGGTTTTGAACGACTGGAGTTGAAGGCCCGCGAACTGGCCAAGGCGCGATTTGCCCGCGGCAATGTCAATGCCACGCTCAATCTGCGCCGGGAAAGCGAAGCCGGCTCGGTCCGGATCGACCTGGCGCGCCTGCGCAGCCTGCTCGATCAGGCCGCCCCGCTACTCGAAGGCGATCAAGTCCGCCGACCGACGCTGGACGGCATGTTGGCCCTGCCCGGCATGATCGATGCCGAGCAGGCCGGGGCCGATAGCGATACGGCGACGCTCGACAAGGCCCTGCTGGCCAGTCTGGCCGAGGCCCTGGACGGGCTGAGGGCGGCGCGTCGCGAAGAGGGCGCAGCCCTTGCGGTTGTGCTGTCAGGTCATGTCGATGAAATCAGCCGCCTGACCGGCGAGGCCGCCGGCCACGCCGCGACAAGGACCGATGCCATCCGCGACCGGCTGGCTGCCAAATTCGCGGAACTCCTGCCCGAGGGCCTGCCGGAAGACCGGCTGGCGACCGAGGCGGCCATGCTGGCGATGAAGATGGATGTGCGCGAGGAGCTGGATCGTCTCGTCGCCCACATCGCTGCAGCGCGCGATCTGCTCTCCGCCGGCTCTCCGGTGGGCCGCAAGCTGGACTTCCTGTCACAGGAGTTTAATCGCGAGGCGAACACTCTATGCTCGAAGTCCTCCGATTCTTCGCTGACCGCGATCGGGCTTTCGCTCAAGAATACGGTCGATCAGTTCAGGGAGCAGATCCAGAATGTCGAGTGATGGCTACCCCGCCCCGATCTTCCGTGGTCGCCGACGTGGCGTGCTGCTGGCCCTGTCCAGCCCGTCCGGGGCCGGCAAGACGACCCTGTCCAAGCGCCTGCTGAGCCAGAACCCTGATGTGGTCCTGTCGGTCTCGGCGACCACGCGCAAGCCGCGCCCGGGCGAGGTCGATGGCCAGGATTATCACTTCATCTCGGTCGACGAGTTCAAGAAGAAGATCGAGGACGACGAGTTCTTCGAGTGGGCCGAGGTCTTCGGTCGCTATTACGGCACACCGAAGACGCCCGTCATGGAGGCTGTCGAGGACGGTCGCGATGTGGTCTTCGATATCGACTGGCAGGGCGCCCAGGCGCTGGCTGCTGCCGCGCCGGATGATGCCGTACGTGTCTTCATTCTGCCGCCGTCACTGGCGCTGCTGGAAGACCGCCTACGCAAACGTGGCCAGGACACGACCGAAATCATCAAGGACCGCATGGCCCGCGCCAAGGACGAGATTTCGCACTGGCACGAGTATGACTATGTCATCGTCAATGACGATTTCGCCCGGGCGCTCGAAAAGCTCAACGAGATCCTCCACGCCGAACGTCTCAAGCGTCTGCGTCATCCCTGGCTGGAAGAATTCGTCGACGCCATCATGGAACAATAGGCGTCAGGCGCGTCCGGCATCATAGGCGGCGCGCCAGGCCCGGGCCAGTGACTGGAAGCCGGTGATATCAATCACTTCGGCCCGATCTCCGGCATTCAGCCCTGCTTCCTCCAGCAGCGCGTCGGCGCTGGTACCGCCCTGACCGGCGGCCTGGGCAAGGCTGCGGCGCAGCGTCTTGCGGCGCTGGCCGAAAGCCGAGGCCGTGATCCGTTCCAACGCGACAACATCCTTGAACTGCTGCGCCTCGGGCAGCGGATCGAGCACCACCACGGCCGATTCGACCTTGGGCGGCGGGGTAAAGGCCCGCGCCGGGATTTTCAGGGCCAGATGGGCCTGGCAGCGTGATTGCGAGATCACGGCCAGGCGACCATAGGCCTTGTCGCCCGGCTGGGCGACGACCCGGTCGGCGACCTCGCGCTGGAACATCAGCACGGCGCGGCGCCACCAGATCGGCTCTGCCTGCAGCCATTTGATCAGCAATTGCGTGCCGACATTATAGGGCAGGTTGGACAGGATGACCTTGTCGCCGGGACCGGTCAGGAGCGCGGTTTCATCGACCTCGAGGGCGTCGCCCTGTTCGACCGTCAGGCGCCCACCCGAGGCGACATTGATTTCGTCCAGCGCGCCGAGGAAGCGGGAATCCATCTCGACGGCCAGGAGAGAGGCCGCGCCCTCGGCGAGGATGGCGCGGGTCAGCCCGCCCGGGCCGGGGCCGACCTCGATGGCCTGGTCGCGGCTCATATCCCCGGCGAGGCGGGCGATCTTGGCGGTCAGGTTGAGGTCGAGCAGGAAGTGTTGTCCGAACGACTTCTTTGCGCCCAGATCATGGCTGGCGATGACATCCCGGAGCGGCGGCAGCTGGTCGAGGCTCATGCCCGGCACTCCGCGATTTTCACGGCCTGCTCCAGCGCCGCCAGCAGGCTGTCGGGCCTGGCCACGCCCTGTCCCGCGATGTTGAAGGCGGTGCCGTGATCGGGCGAGGTGCGGACGATGGGCAGGCCCAGCGTGATGTTGACGCCGCCATGGAAGTCGAGGGTTTTCACCGGGATCAGGCCCTGGTCGTGATAGAGGCAGATGGCCGCATCATAGCCGGCTCGCGCCTCGGCATGGAATAGCGTGTCAGGCGGCTGGGCATCGGTGATATCGATGCCGTCAGCCCTCAGACGCGCGGCGAGCGGATCGAGAATATCGATCTCTTCATCACCCAGAGCGCCGCCCTCGCCAGCATGCGGATTGAGGCCGGCCAGGGCGAGGCGGGGCCGGGCGATGCCGAAATCGCGGCGCAATGCGGCATCGGTGATGCGGGCAGTAGCTTCGACTCGTTGAGGCGTGATCAGCGAGAGTGCCCGCACCAGCGGCTCGTGGATCGTGACCAGGACCACACGCAGGCCGCCACCGGCCAGCATCATCGCCGGTCCCTTGGGGCCATCGACAGGATGGTCCGCACACAGCTCGGCCAGGAATTCGGTATGTCCGGGAAAGGCAAAGCCGGCCTCATACATTACCGATTTCGCGATCGGTGCCGTAACCAGCGCGCTGACCTGCCCGTCGAGGGCCAGGCGGACGCCGGTTTCGATGGCGGCCTTGGTGCAGGCGGCATTGGCCGTGTCGGGCTGGCCGGGACGGACCGGAGCGGCGATTTTGACGCCGACGTCGAACACCGGCAGGCCGTCGAGTGTTTCGGCGGCTTCGCGGGTCGGCGTGGGCAGCGGACAGGGGGCAGGAAGGCCAAGTGCCTGTGCTGTCGCGGTGAAGGCGTCGATATCGCCGAGCGCGATCAGGGGCGGCACACCATTGCGACGGCGCCAGCTCTGCCAGGCCTTCAGGATGATCTCGGGGCCGATCCCGGCCGGATCACCCATCGACACAGCGACGGGTGACAGCTGGGTCATCAGTTTCGGATCTCGACCGTTGAGTCGCGACGCAGATCCCGCAGCCAACGGCGCGACAGCAGTGACAATTGCTGGCCGCGCAGCTGGCTTTCCAGATCATCGCGGGTGGGAACACCCGGGCCGGCAATCGCACGGTCGCAGACGATCAGGGCCTGCAGGCCCACACCCGATTGCAGGACGCCGGTATTCTCACCCTCGTCCAGTGGCTGCAGGGCGTCGCGGATGGCCGGCAGGACGGCTTCCGCAGAGATGCTGCCGAGCGGTGTGTAAATGGCGCCCGGAATGCGGCTGGCCACGGCTTCGGCCTGGGCGCAGGTCGGGCTGGCATCGAGCTCGCGGGCGAAGGTGCCGGCAGTTGTGTCGGTCAGCGCGCTGGTCGGCACGGTGATCTGGACAAGGTCATATTGCAGTGTGGTGGTGCCATCACGGGCGCCAACCAGGGCAATGACCATGAAGCCACCGGGCACTTCGATCGGATTGGAGAGCGCGCCGCGGCCGCCGCTCTGGTCATATTGTCCGCGCATTTGCGGCATGATCGCGGCGACTTCCGGCTGCAGTTGCGAAGCCGTGATCCAGCCGATATCGCCGCCATTGGCCGCAGACGGCGCGTCCGAGAACTGGCGTGCCAGTTCGGGGAAGGTCGCGCCTTGCTGGAGCTGGTTCATCACCGTGATGACCCGCTGGATGGTCTGTTCTTCCTGTCCCGGCCCCGGCACTTCGAACAACATCTCGAAAATGCGGAATTGCGGCTGGGATGCGCTGGCGGCAAGGCGTTCCAGGGCCAGTTCGATCTGCTGCTCGGAAATACGGATGCGCGAGCCATAGCGGCCATTGACGATGATCTGCCAGGCGATTTCAGCCTCGAGCTGGTGGCGCAGCGTCGAGACATCCACACCGGAAGATTGCAGGTCCTGGATGATGACGTCGATGGTGGTGTTGTTGCGGTCGGCCAGGTCGAGAAGCGAGTTGGTGATCTCCGCGTCCGACACTTCGATATCGTATTCCGAGGCAGCCTGAAGCTGGAGGTGCTCGTCGACCAGGCCGCGCATGGCCTGGTCCTGGATCCGCGACAGCGTGCCCTCGTCAATCTGAGACATGCCGGTCGACGCGATGATCAGGCGCATGCGATTGCGCACATCCACCGTGGTGATCGGCTCGTCATTGACCAGGGCGGCGACGCCCTCGGTCGTTTGAGCATGCGCGTTGGTCGCGCACATCGGGGCGACGAAAGCAAGCAAGGAAAGGACAATTCGTTTGGCGCAGGTCATCAGCAATCGCATGTTGGTTCGGGGCGGAACATTACTCAAACTCGGCCCCGGCGCAATCACGGGACACTGTTATGAGTGAGGGGCGGCTCAATCGGGTTCCACACTTCCCAGTGTGAAGAGGGTAACACGGAATTGGATGGACTCGGAGGGACCCAGGTCAAGGATACCAAGGTCTTCGCGTTGATAGACAATATCGAATTGCGAGCAATCGTCCTCGAAGCGGATGCCTATTTCCTGACGGCGCGTTATCTCGAGGTCCAGATCGCGCTGGACAAGGCCGATCGCGCTCCAATTTCCTGTGATAGCCAGCTCGAAATCGGCTGAGATTTCACGCTGGGCACCTTGGGTGACATTCGCATCACTGATGTCGAGATAGCGAACATCGGTGGAAAAGCCCGGGCGCGAATACCCCAGGGAGACGTCTAGACGGTTGGTATCTCGACTTTCGGGATCGATACGGGCCGAAACTTCAGCATCAAAGCCCGCGATGTCGATGGAGCCGGCGACGACATAGTCGGATTGCTCCGCCAGCAGTCCGCTTGACGCATTGTAGACGGCCGAGCCGTCTAGACGTTCGCTCTGCCCGAGGAACAGACGGGCTTGCGAGGTCCGTCCCCAGAAAGCCGTGGCTCGCACACCGTAACTCAGGCGTTGCCCGTCTTCCCAGATATCAAATCCGGGCGCGCGGACGGGCTGGAAAAGCATGCTTTCATCGAGATCAATCGACAGGCTGTCTTCATTGATGATCCGCGCGGCGTCTTCATCGTCGGAGGCTGACACGTATGAGATAACGGGCTCAACGATCATGTCGACATTCTCGCCGGGGCGGAAGAACGGCCAGCTTATGTCAGCGCCCGCAAGGCCGAGCGTCCGATAGACCGAATCGGATGTGCCGGCCTGCTCGTCTTCGAAACGGTAAGCGTCGCTCCGCGCCTGAGCAAAGGGCGAGACCAGAATGCCGGCTGGCATCGTCCAACGGGTGCGCCAGTCGATACTGACTGACGCCCGGTCGTAGTCAAAGCCGACATCCCGCCTCAGACTTGCTGCATCGAAACTGGTTTCAATCCGGCCCCAATTTTCCGGTGCCGTGAAGACATGCGAGTAGTGAGCGATCGGAGCGAGGGACGGTACGATGTCGTCGTCCGAATTGGTCGCAAGGGTTTGGAAATCAGCAACCGCAAACAGGCCGGATGAATTTCGGGTTCGTCCATCGACATAAAATTGGCTGACTAGTTGCCGACGCTGCGGCGCAATGGGTGCCCCCCGGTCCTTGTCTTCCTCACTGAAGTCATAACGCCGAAGATGGAGGTTGTCGGAGGCTCTCTGGATGCCGAAACCCCAGCGCCAATCCGGATTGATCGCCCATTCGCCGCCACCGAATATGTGCCACCGATCCGTCTCTTCGCCGAAATGCTCGCCATCGCTGTCAATGTCGAACTCATGCGTATAACTGCCTTCCAGCTCCATGAAGCCTGACCAGAAGCGCTTGCGATATTCGCCATAAATCAACGGGTTAACATTGCCCATGATGCGTGGCGCTATAACCGCATCTTGAGATGGAGAAATCGTCCAGTAATAGGGTTGTTGATAGATGGCTCCCAAACGGGATGACACTCCGACCTTGGGGAAGAGAAAGCCGGAATGACGCTCGGCGGACGGGTCCGCATGGGCGAATACGGGTGCGTAGAGAACCGGAACACCGCCGATTTCCAGGCGGGCATCACGGTAGTAGATCATCTCGTCATCGGCATCCTGCACCACTTCGCGGGCACGCAGGCGCCAGGTCGGTTCGCCCTCGCCATCCTCGCAGAGGGGGCAGGCGGTGTAGTAGGCATCATTGAGCTGCAGCGAGCCGTTATCGCTGCGGATGGCCGCGGCGGCGGCCATGCGTCCATCGTTTTCCAGCATGGTTGCGAAGCCGATCGCCACCCCGGCCGCCAGCTGGCTGTCCAGTTCCACCTCGTCGGCGTATTGCGGGAAGGCGCCCTGACCCAGAATGATGACATTGCCCCGCGCGACGACACGGTTCTGGTCGGGATGGTATTCGATCTCGTCAGCGAGCAGGGTGCGGGGGTCCTGGCGGACACGCACATTTCCGCGCGCGATATAGCCCGAGCCACCGGCGATATCCTCGACATGATCGGCTTCCAGATAGATCGGTGCCTCATCGACAGGGGTTTCCTGGGCGAGTGCCGGTGCCGTCAAGGCGAGTGCTGAAGTGCTCAGCAACAAAGCCGCAAAGCGGCAAAACTGCGACGCCATGCGCGTCACTCCCTCTGGTCTCCCGGCCCCCGCAGGCGGGTCACTATCATGACTAGCCGATGCCGGGGGCATCGTCCACGCCATCAACCGTCTTCGGTCGAGGCAATATAGATCAGCGCCAGCAAGGCGGTCAGTGCCGGCGCCGACCAGGCAGCCGTCGCTGGCGGCAGTGCACCGGAAACGCCAAACGAGCTCAACATTTCCTGGAAAAAGAACATCACGAAACCGGCTATGCCTCCGGCCATTGCAAACGCAGCCGCGCCGCCGAGGCGGTGCAGGCGCAAGGTCGCGGCGGCTGCAATCAGCGTTGACGCCAGCAGGGTCAGCGGCAAGGCCAACAGCGCATGCAGTCGCAATTCATAGCGTTGGGTCGCCAGCCCGGCCTCCCGCGCTGAGGTTATCAGACGCGGCAGATCCCAGAACGCCACGCCTTCCGCCGAGCGGGCCCGTTCGAACAAGGCCTGCCGATTGATCGAGGTCGGCATGGCGATGGCGCCAAGATCGAGACGCGACGGCGTCGGCGTCCTCTCGATGGCACCGGTAACCTCCCAGAACCCGGCCCGCAATTCCGCCGATTCGGCATCGATGCGCCGCTCCAGCCGCGGCGTGCCCGAGGCATCTTCGGCAAATTGCAGGAAGACCGGGTTGCGCAAGACCTGGCGGGCTTCCTCCAGCTGGGTGGCGGCGATGACCGTGAAGCCATCAATATTGGTCTCGCGCAGCCAGACCGGTTGCTCCGCGCCTTCAACCCGGCGGACATTCATCAGGCTGTCGCGGCGCGCTTCGAATTCGGCATTCAGGGTTGCCGCGAGCGGGTTGAGTCCGGTCGCGCCGATGATACCGATGCCGACGGCCAACACCATCGGGGCTGTGAGGATACGCCAGGCCGAGATACCCGATGCCCGCATGACGATGAGTTCGCTGGACCGGTTCAGGCGGAACAGCGAGGTCAGGGTCCCGAACAGGAAGACGAAGGGCAGGGTGCTTTCCAGAAGGGCGGGCGCTCGCAGCAATGTCAGGCCCAGCAAGTCGAGGGTCGACACATCAACCCGTGTGCCAACCGCTCGTGATTGCTCGACGAAATCGACCAGAATGATGACCGTGGCAATGGTCAGGAAGGCGAGTAGCAGGCCACCGGCGGTCTGGCTGGCCATGTAGCGGTTCAGGCGACCGGCGATCATGCGCTCGCCTCCGCGACGGCATTGTGCCTTGGCCGGTTGCGGGCCGGCCAATAGATGACGGCCACGGCGCCGACCATGCCAAACACCGGTACCAGATACTGCGCCACATTCATGGCGGCATCATCGGCGCTGGCTGATTGCATCGCAAAGCCGACAAGGCGCAGCGTCAGCCCGGCCCCGACGGCGATCATGACCCGTCGGCCATAGCCCATGCGGGAGTGGTCACCGGCCAGGAAACAGGCCGCGGCGATCAGCGCGAAGGCCAGGTTGTAGAGGGGGGCGGACAGGCGGTAATGGGCTTCCGCCCAGGCCCGTTCCGGCCCGCCGGTACGGGCGACTTCGGCGGCGGAGGGCCAGAGGAGTTCGTGCAGGTAGCGGTCTGATTCCTTGAAGAACATGGCATCGGCCGGGCCGACGAATTCGCCGAGATCGAATTCATAGCGGTCAAAATTGGCGTAGTAGAGCTCACCGGCCGAATCGATCTGCTGCAGATTGCCGTCGATCAACACCATGGCCGAGCGATCACCCGAGCGCACCACCACACCCTCGCGGGCCGAATAGGTCGAGGCCCCGTCAGTGCCGCGGCTGTCATGGATCAATATGTCCTGCATGCGCCCGTCACGGCCCCGCTCTCGGGCGTAAATGGTCACACCCTGTCCCAATTGGGAAAAGGCACCCGGCGTCACCAGGCTGGCGGCCACATCCGAGCGCAGCGTGTGCAGCGAGCGCCGCATTTCGCGATAGGCAACCGGCTGCAAAAGCAGGTTCACGGCCAGATTGGCGATCAGGACATAGACGCCCAGGCGCATGATGGGAGACAGCAGGCCGAAACGGCTGACGCCGGCCGCCGAGGCGATCACCAGTTCGCTATCGCCGGTCAGCCGGTTCAGGCTCGACAGGACGGCAACAAAAAGGGCGATGGGGACAAGCAGGGCAGTCAGATGCGGCAGGGCCAGCGCCGTGACCTTGATGAAGGTCAGCGCGGTCTCCGAATAGCCGGATACGAGGTCGACATTCGACAGGCTCTGCGTCAGCAGGGCCAGGCCGGCAAAGGCTGCGATCGCCGTCATGAACGGCCAGAGCAACTGGTTGAAGAAATACCGCTGAACGAGAATCATGAAGCCGGCTTGTGCTGCGCGTTCAGCCTTCTATCTCACGTCGTGATCGGATACCACTTCCGCGACACAAGTTTTCGGCGCCGGGTGCAGACCCGTGGCGCATCGAACAATCACCAAACGCGACTGGATGAGAGGGAATACCATGAAAATCGAATTCGCTGCCGCTCCGAGCGCTGCCGGCGCGATCGCCGTGCCGGTCTATACCGACGCGGTCCTGTCACCGGCTGCCCAGGCCATCGACGCGTCCTCCGGCGGCGCCATCAAGCGCGCCATCGCCGCGTCACGCTTTGCCGGCAAACCGGCCCAGACGCTGGAAATCATGGCGCCGTCGGGCAGCTCGGCCAGCCGCGTCGTGCTGTTCGGTCTGGGAGACAAGGACAAGCGGACCGGGTCAACCCTCGAGAAAGCCGCCGCGGCCGTGGTCGCCAAGCTGCTGATCAGCGGCGAGACCCGCCTGTCGATCCAGTTTGATGGCGAAACCGATGGCGATGGCGCCGCCCGTGCCGGTCTCGGCGCCCGTCTGGCCGCCTATCGCTATGACCAGTTCCGCACCAAGCTGAAGGACGACCAGAAACCGTCCCTGACCGAACTCGTCATCGCCGTGAAGGATGTTGACGGTGCCAAGGCAGCCTGGACTGGCTGGGGCGCTGTGGCCGATGGTGTCGACCTGGCCCGTGAAGTCACCAACCTGCCGCCGAACATCCTCAACCCGGAAACCTATGCCAAGAAGATCGAAGGCATGGCCGAGTGCGGGCTTGAGATCGAGATCCTCGATGAAGTTCAGATGACCGAGCTGGGCATGGGCGCGCTTCTGGGTGTCGGCCAGGCATCGGAATTCGAGAGCAAGATCGCGATCATGAAATGGTCCGGCGGCAAGGAGGGCGAAAAGCCGCTCCTCTTCGTCGGCAAGGGCCTGACCTTTGACAGTGGCGGCATCTCGCTGAAGCCGGGTGCCGGCATGGACGAGATGCGCGGCGACATGGGCGGCTCGGCCGCTGTTGTCGGCCTGATGCGCGCGCTCGCCGGTCGCAAGGCCAATGTCAACGCCATCGGCATTGTCGGCCTGGTCGAGAACATGCCCGACGGCAATGCCCAGCGTCCGGGCGATATCGTCACGGCGATGTCCGGCACCACGATCGAGATCCTCAACACCGACGCGGAAGGCCGCCTCGTGCTGGCCGATGTGCTGTGGTACGCGCAGGATCGCTTCGATCCCAAGCTGATCATCGATCTGGCGACGTTGACCGGTGCCATCCTGATCGGTCTGGGCAATACCCGCGCCGGCATTTTCTCCAATTCCGACGAAATCGCCGCCCAGCTGTCCTCGGCCGGCGATGCCTCCGACGAGCCGGTCTGGCGCATGCCGCTCGGCCCGGACTATGAGAAACACATCGAGACCAAGAATGCCGACATCAAGAATGTCGGTGAGGGCCGTCTCGCCGGTTCGATCTCGGCGGCGGAGTTCCTGAAGTGCTTCGTCAATGACAAGCCCTGGTGCCATATCGACATTGCCGGCACGGCGATGGGTGGCATGGGCGGCAAGGACGACCCGCGCCAGCCGAGCTGGGGCACGGGCTGGGGTGTGCGCATCCTCGACCGTTTCGTGCGCGACAATTACGAGGGCTAGCCCTTCGCTGATCAGGGCGGCCCGCGCGGCCGCCCTTTTCATATCGGCTGTCGGAGAGGACGATGAGCGGCGATCTCTGGTTCTATCATCTCGAGCGCTCCTCGCTGGACGAGGTCCTGCCCGAGCTGCTGGAAAAGACACTGGCGCGCGGCTGGCGGGCGCTGGTGCGTTCGCCCGATGCCAAGCGCCGCGAGGCGATCGACCAGCTCTTGTGGACCTGGCGCGAGGACTCATTCCTGCCGCATGGCCAGGTCGAGGCCGGTTCGCCTGAGCGCCAGCCGGTCCTCATTGCCGAGGACGAAGCCAATCCGAACGGGGCTCATTGTCTTTTCCTGCTCGATGGCGCCGAGCCCGAAAAACCGTCATCCTTTGACCGCATGATTGTCATGTTTGACGGGCAGGACGAAATGGCGGTGACCGACGCGCGCGCGCTGTGGAAGAAAGCCTCGGCTGAGGGCTGTACGGTATCCTACTGGCGCCAGTCGCCGGAAGGCCGATGGGAGAAGAAGGCATGACACGTTATTTGCTGATTGCGCTGGCCGGGCTGTCCGTTGCCGCCTGCACCACCGGTGGCAGCGCCATAGATGGCGGCGATACGGTCATGCCGGTGCCGGACTTCGCGGACGACTCGATGGGCGATAACAGCGTCGATCCCAATGCTTGGTGCGGCGCCAGTGCGATGGGCTATCTGGTCGGCCAGCGCATCGACGAGGTCGATCTGGAAACCCTGCACGGCAATATCCGGGTCATCCATCCGGGCATGCCGGTCACCCGCGATTATCGCCGCGAACGGCTCAATCTTGACCTCGACGAGGCGGGTGTCATCCTGCGGCCCTGGTGTGGTTGAGCGAGTGGTGCCGATGAGAGCTGTTTTGATTGCGCTGAGCTGTTCGCTGGTTGGCGCAGGCCTGACCGGCTGCGGTCTGACCGGGCGCGGTCAGGTCGCGCCGCCGCAGACCGTCGCCGAACTGCCGCCGCTGGGCGCCGCCGAAGACGTTCAGGACAGTGAGGTCCGCGCACCGATCACCGGCACATGCGGCATGGAAGACCTGCAACACTATGTCGGCCAGCCGCGGCTCAATGTTCCCCATGGCGCCATGCCCGACACCTATCGCGTCGTCGGTCCCAATTCGGTCGTGACCATGGATTTCCGGCCCGACCGGCTGACCATCCGCGTCAATGAAAGCGATGTCGTGGAAAGCATGGCCTGCGGCTGAGCGCCTCGCGCCGACGATGGTCAGCCATCAACCGGCGAACAGGTGCTGCAGCCGGGCGACATGATGGTTGGTCAGGGACAGCGCATCACGGGCCAGCCAGCTACCCACCACCTGGGCCGTCGACAGCGCATCTTCGCGGCTCAACAGGTTGGCGTCGTCTTCTGCGTCCAGAGACGCATCATCATGCGAATCCGCGTCGGTGGGCATGACGACATCCACCCGGATTTCGTCGGGGCTGTGAAAGCTGTGGTCCGGCCGCGAGGCGGCAGGGCCCGGCTTCATCGGGCTGGCCTGTTTGCGAAAACCGGCGGGGCGGGGCGGCAGCGATCCTTCGACCTTCATGACCCGTTCCCGCCATTCAGCCCGCGCGAAACAACACGACTACCGGACCCGACGGGCCCGGCAGGGGTCATATCGACCAGGTCATGTACCACCGGGCCATCAAACCTTTGGTGAGCGACGCCCGGCAGCGCGCCATCGGATCCCATTGATCCATCCACCTCATTCCAGTGTGCTCATATTGTATGAGCGCAAATACGAATGGTTTCTTAATGGGACAAGTGGCGGCGGAAGACTTTTAAATCCAAGGTATTAAGCCCTGCTACCCCGCCTCCGCCGCTTCCAGCTTTTCTTCTGCTTCCAGCCAGCTCATCTCGGCCGTGTCCAATAGCTCCACGGCTTTGGCGCGCTTGATCTGGAGGTCGGTCGCGGTCTTGGGGTCTTTTTGATAGAGGCCGGGGGCGGCGAGGGCTTTGTCGATGACGTCGATAATGCCGCGCAGGCGGTCGGCTTCCTTGTCCCAGCGGGCGATCTCGTCGCGCAGGGGTTTGAGCGCCTTGCGCTGATCGGCGGCGGAGCGGCGGGCGACGGACTTTTCGTCGGTGGCGGCGGCCTTCTTCTTCGGGCCGTCCTTGGGCGCGCGGCCGAGCAGGGACTGGCGATAGGTCTCGATATCCTCGTCATAGGGTTTGACCGTGCCATCGCCGACCACCCAGAGCCGGTCGACGCAGCTCTCGATCAGATGCCGGTCGTGCGAGATCAGGACGACGGCGCCCTCATACTCATTGATCGCCTGGATCAGGGCGGCGCGGCTGTCCATGTCGAGATGGTTGGTCGGTTCGTCGAGGATGAGGAGGTGTGGGCCCTCAAAGGTGATCAGGTTGAACAGGAGGCGGGCCTTCTCGCCGCCCGACAGCGTATCGGCCGGGGTTTCCTGGCGGTCACCGGGCAGGCCGAAAGTCGCCAGACGGGCCCGGCGCTGGGCCTCGGTGGCGTCGGGCATCAGCTCGATAATGTGCTGATAGGCCGACATGTCCGGTGACAGGCTGTCGATCTGGTGCTGGGCGAAATAGGCGATCTGCATCTTCTTGTGCTTGCGCAGATGCCCGTCGAGCGGCGCCAGCCGGTCGCACAGGAGTTTCGCCATGGTCGATTTGCCGGCACCATTGCGGCCGAGAATGCCGATCCGGTCCTCGGTATCGATATTGAGATTGACGTCGCGCAGCACTGGCTTGCCCGGCGCATAGCCGGCCTGGAGATTGACCATGCGGACGATCGGCGGCGCCATTCGGCGCTGCGGGCTGGGGAAGTTGAAGGGCGCCACCGGGTCCTCGACCTGGGTCGCCACGATCTGCATCTTCTCCAGCCGCTTGACCCGCGACTGGGCCTGTTTGGCCTTCGACGCCTTGGCCTTGAAGCGGTCGACGAAGGATTGCAGGTGGCGGCGTTCGACCTCCTGCTTCTCGACCATCTTCATCTGCAGGCGTTGCCGCTCTGCCAGCGCCTTTTCGAAATCATCATAACCACCATCCCAGACGGTCAGCTTGCCCTGTTTGAGATGGGCGATCTTCTGCATCGCTCCGTTCAGCAGGTCACGGTCGTGCGAGATCACCAGGGCGGCGCCGGGGAAGGATTTGAGATAGGTCTGCAGCCACATCACCCCTTCCAGATCGAGATAGTTGGTCGGCTCGTCCAGCAGGAGAAGGTCGGGGCGCGCGAACAGCGTCGCCGCCAGGGCCACGCGCATCCGCCAGCCGCCCGAGAACTCGCGGCAGGGCCGACGCTGTTCCTCGCCGGTAAAGCCGAGACCGGCCAGGATCGACCCGGCGCGTGCCTCGGCGGTGTGGCTGTCGATATCGGCCAGCCGGGTCTGGATCTCGGCGATGCGATTGGGCTCGGTTGCCGTTTCCGCCTCGGCCAGCAGGGCGGCGCGCTCGGTGTCGGCGGCCATCACCACATCGATCAGGCTGTCATCCCCGCCCGGCGCTTCCTGGGCGACCGAGCCGACGCGAGCGCCTTTTTGAACACTGGTATCGCCGCCTTCGGAGGCGATCTCGCCGCGGATCAGGCGGAACAGGGTCGATTTGCCCGTCCCGTTGCGACCGACCAGACCCATCTTGGTCTTGGCCGGCAGGAAGAGCGTCGCCTGATCAAAGAGCATCCGCCCTTCAATGCGATAGGTGAGATCGTTGATGTGCAACATGGTGCATGGCGGTTAGCGCGGGATTTCGGCTGGCGCAACAGATTCGCGCTGAGCCCGATGGAGGGCGGCCGCTTTGCGGTTTCACCCTTGAGCTGAAGAAGCGGACACGGCCTGCTGGCTGACAAGCGATTTATGGATCACTCCGCGACGGGTCGCGATGTCAGCCCTTATGTTCTTCCAATCGAGACCGCTCCGGCGTCAAGCCAGACAAGTTCTGTGCCCGCCCCCTGTCAGCCGGCCTCGATGACCAGGATTTCCATCGGGATATCGCCGTCCGGGCCGAATTCCTCTTCGAAGCGTCGGGTCAGCGCCGCGATCGCCGCCTCGACATCTCCGTCATTGCGGCGGATCTGCCCGGCGACGGGATTGCCCAGAATGAGGCCGTGCGCGAACGCCTCGAGATCGGCCTTGCTGTGGACCCGGGACAGGATGTCGATCCGGATATCTGTAAATCCGGCGGCCCGCAGATCGGCCTCAATCGTCCCGGCATCGTGATAGCTGTAGGGGACGGCATAGAAGCTGGGCTCGTCCTTGCCGATCAATGGCGCAACGACGCCATCCGCGATTTCGGCAAACGGGTTGGTCGCCCAACTGCCCCAGACATTGAACACATAACGACCGCCCGGTTTGAGAACCCGACGGGCCTCGCGATAGGCGGCGACCTTGTCCGGGAAGAACATCACGCCGAACTGGCAGGTGATCGCGTCAAATTCCGCGTCGGGGTAATCAAGCGCGCTGGCATCGGCGGTGTTGAAGGTCACAGCATCCGGATCGCCGGTACGCTGGCGGGCGATGGTCAGCATGTCGCCATTCAGGTCCGTCGCTTCCAGCCTTGCACCGTCGGGCAGGCGGGCGAGGAGCTTCTCGGTGAGGATGCCGGTTCCAGCTGCCAGTTCCAGCAAATGACTGCCGGCCGAGACCGGGACCCGACCTGCGAGGTCGCCCGCGTGGTGATCGAACAGGACCGGGCCGAGATAGCGGTCATAGGCGGCCGGGATATCGCCCTCGAAGCGCGCGGTCACCGCTGTCTCACCGGATCTGGCCTGACCCGCGCCGCTGGCGGGTGGTTCGCTGACATCGCGGAACAGGAGCATCGAACCGATCCGTGACGACGCACCGTCCCAATACCCGTTCTCGGCCGCGAATTCCTTCGGGTTCTTGAAGGTCCCGAAGATGATGTCGAACAGGGGCAGGTCCGAGAAGTTCTTGTCGTGGACGCCGCGCTCATGATGGTGGCTGTGGCTTTCGGGGCGTTGCAGGAAAAAGCCGAGCCAGCGTGGCGTGCGGATATTGGTGTGCTGGAACAGGGCGAGGAAGGTCGTCGCCAGCAGGGTGACCGTGATGGCCTGTTGCTCGATCCCGACCAGAAGGGTGAGGCCCAGACTGCCGACAAAGGCAAAGCCGATGGAATCGAGCGGACTGAAATAGAAGGCGCCGAATGTGTCGACCCGCTCGGCACTGTGGTGAAGCTGGTGAAAGCCCAGCCACAGGAAACGATTGCCGTGCATGGCGCGGTGCCAGACATAGACCCCGAATTCAAAGACAAGAATGCCGACCGCGCTGCCGCCCAGAAGGCCCAGCCCGCTGAGGTCGAACAGCTGATAGGGGGCCAGCAGCGGGTCCCAGATCATGGGCAGGTAGGCGGAGAGGAAGAAATAGGCGGTGAACATGACCAGCGCCCGAAATCGCCACCCCTTGACGGCCGGCAGCTTGCGCGCCGGGAAGATCGCTTCGATCACGATCATGGTGGCGAACAGGCCCAATATCGCGAGCGATACCGGATCCAGCAGTACTTGAATTGGTGTTGGCATTGAATCCCCCGGTTCCGCCGACGGTACACGTATTCCGTGTGGTGGTAAGGGGCATTTCTTCCGAATTGGCCAAAAACAAGCGGCTTACGGCCCGGAGGCAGGCCCGAAAGACGCAATGACTTCCCCTGATGGCCTGCGCCCGCTATAAGCCGCGCGAATCCACAGGCCGGGGTGATCCCGGACAATCACAGTTTCAGTCTCGAGGACTTCTCCCATGGCGATCCAACGCACCTTCTCCATCATCAAGCCCGACGCCACTGCCCGTAATCTGACCGGCGCCATCAACGCCAAGATCGAGGCTGCCGGCCTGCGCATCATCGCGCAAAAGCGCATCCGTCTGTCGCGCGAGCAGGCTGAAGGTTTTTACGGCGTCCACAAGGAGCGTCCCTTCTTCAACGACCTCGTCACCTTCATGATCTCCGGCCCGGTCGTGGTCCAGGTCCTGGAGGGCGAAGACGCCATCGCCAAGTATCGCACCGTGATGGGCGCGACGAACCCTGAGCAGGCTGATGCCGGCACGATCCGCAAGGACTTCGCCGAGTCGATCGAAGCCAACTCGGTGCATGGTTCCGACGCCCCGGAAACTGCAGCGGAAGAAATTCCCTTCTTCTTCTCGGATGACGAAATCGTCGGCTGATCCCAGCTGCAAATTCAGACAAAAAAGGCCCGGTATCCTGCCGGGCCTTTCTTTTTTGTGCATAACGCGTTGCGCGGGCGTGCGGCGCTGCCTAACTGCGCTCGCAGAGTGGTGTGAGGAGTTGCGCGATGGACATGCCCCTGATTGCCAGCCTGGTGACCTTCGTCGTGATCATGTCCGTCACGCCCGGCCCCAATAATATCATGATGATGTCGTCGAGCGCCCTGTTCGGGGTGCGGGCAACGCTGCCGCATTGGCTGGGCGTGAATTTCGGCTTCAACCTGCTCTTGATCGCTTCGGTGTTCGGACTGGGTGAGTTGATCGGGCGTTTCCCGGTCATGCTGGATGTGGTCCGGATTGGCGGTTCGCTTTGGCTGGTCTGGATGGCGTGGAAATTCGCCCATGCCGGTTGGGCTATCGGCAAGGCCGGCAGCCGCGCGGCGACCGCCAGGGAAGACCGCTCGCGCCCCTTCCGGTCCTGGGAGGCTGCGCTGTTCCAGGCGATCAATCCCAAGGCCATCCTGATGGCGGTCTCGACGGCAGGCGCCTATGTCGCGCTGGCCGACACGCCGATCGAACGGGTCGGTATTTTCGTGACCGCCTTCATCCTGTTCGGCGCGCCCTGCGGTTTGCTCTGGATCTTCGTCGGTGGCGGTCTCAAGCGCCTGCTGGCCGAAGGCGCCTCGGCGCGCTGGCTGAACTATGCCATTGCCGGCATCCTGATGTTCACGATCTGGTTGATCCTGTCGGCCTGAGCCGCAGGCCGCCCCTTGCGTGGAGCGGTAACGCAGCAGACCATGGCGCTCCCCCAAGCGCCGGAGAGCTGCCATGTCCGATATCGCCCGTCTCGTGCAAGCCCTGCCCAAGGCTGAACTTCACCTTCACATCGAAGGCTCGCTCGAGCCGGAATTGATGTTCGAGCTGGCCCGGCGCAACGGGATCGAAATCCCCTTCAACTCGGTCGAGGAAATCCGCGCCGCCTACGATTTTTCCAACCTGCAGGATTTTCTCGACGTCTATTATGTCGGCATGAATGTGCTGATCACCGAGGCGGATTTCTTCGATCTGACCTGGGCCTATCTCCAGCGTGTCGACGCCGAGAATGTCCGCCATGTCGAGATCTTCTTCGACCCGCAGGGCCATACCGATCGCGGCATCGCCTTCGCGACGGTGGTGGACGGGATCACCCGGGCGCTGGACAGGGCCAAGTCGGAGCTCGGCATCACCTCGAAGCTTATCCTGTGTTTCCTGCGTCACCTGTCCGAGGAGGCGGCTTTTGAGACGCTGGAAATGGCCAAGCCGCACCTGGAGCGCATCGACGGTGTCGGTCTGGACAGTTCCGAGCTCGGTCACCCGCCGTCGAAATTCCAGCGCGTCTTCGCCGCTGCCGGCGAGCTGGGCCTGCTGCGGGTCGCCCATGCCGGTGAGGAGGGGCCGCCGGAATACATTCATGAAGCGCTGGACCTGCTGAAGGTCGACCGTCTCGATCACGGCAATCGCGCCCTGGAAGACGGCACTCTGGTCGCCCGCCTTGGCCGCGAACAGATGACGCTGACGGTCTGTCCGCTCTCCAATCTGCGCCTGTGCGGCATCAAGCGGCTGGAAGACCACCCCCTGAAACGCATGCTGGCGCTGGGCCTGCGGGCCACGGTCAATTCCGACGACCCGGCTTATTTCGGCGGCTATGTGAATGACAACTACATCCGCACCGCCGCCGCCATCGACCTGAGCGCCGACGAGATCATCGAACTGGCGAAGAATTCTTTCCGCGGCGCTTTCCTGCCGGAGGCGGAGATCGAGCGCCATCTGGCGGAGATTGATGCGGTGGTGGAGGGCGTGGCCTGATTGTTTTGATCTGCCCCTGAAGGTTTCGATCTGAGCTTGTCCAAATGTGGCGGGATCAGTCCGTCATAGTCTGGCCCAATTCTTTCGCGCATTTTTACCCATATCAATCTGGGGGTGTATGATTATGCTGGCGACTATGATTGCGATGCTGGTGGCTCTGCAGGAGCCGTCAGTCGCCGAGTGCGGGCTGATATCGGGGGCTGATACCTTGCTGGACGAGGCTGACGGCCGGCTCGTCCTGTTGGGCGAGCTTCATGGCACGCAGCAGGCCCCGGCGTTTACGGCAAGCCTGATATGCCAGGGTGTCGCGCGTGGCGATCATACCATCCTCGGCCTGGAGATGAGCGCGACCGAACAAGACCGGCTGGAGGCCTATCTGTCGTCCGACGGCAGCGAAACCGCCATTGCCGCACTGACCGCCGGGTCGTGGTTCTGGGAGAGCAGTCGGGATGGCCGTTCCAGCATTGCAATGCTGTCTCTGATAGACGCGGTGCGCCGCCATCGCGCGGCGGGCGCCTCAATTGACCTCGTCGCAGTAGATTTCGACCCGGTCGCCGATGCGGACCTGGACGATACTCCGCACATTCGGGATCAGGCCATGCTGCGCCGGGCGCGGCGTTTTATCGGCGATGCGGACAACATCTTGATCCTCGTCGGCAATGTCCATGCTCGCAGGACGCCATTTGTGTATGGGGACTTGCATTTGGAAACGATTGGCTCACTTGCCAACCCGGATGAAGTTTACAGTCTTCGGCTGGGTGTTCTCGGTGGTGAAGCCTGGTCCTGTCGTCGCGCCGATGGCGTGACCGAATGCGGCCCTCATGCCTCAGCCGGCTATGTCGATTTGGGCGAACACCGTGTCATGTCGTTGGATGAAGCGATCGAGGCCGGGGTGCTCGGGATCGAGGCTGATGCCTACCACCGCTATGTTTTCCTCGGTGAGAGCGACGTCTCCCGACCGCTCTTGGCGCCAACTGATTGACTCAATCGTCCTCCGAGCCCGGCTTGCGCCGTCTCGATTTTGCCTGCGCTTTCGGGACCTTGTCTGCTTTCGCCCGCTTGATCGACGCGAGGGAAGGCCGCGCTTTTTTGCGGGGCTTGGGCGCGATCAGCGCCTGTTCGATCAACTGGCGCAGGCGGTCACCGCTGCCGGCGAGCTGGGCCTGCGGGCCACGGTCAATTCCGACGACCCGGCTTATTTCGGCGGTTGTGTGAATGACAACTACATCCGCACCGCCGCCGCCATCGACCTGACCGCCGACGAGATTATCGAATTGGCGAAGAACTCCTTCCGCGGCGCTTTCCTGCCGGAAGAAGAGATCGAGCGTCATCTGGCGGAGATTGAGGCGGTGGTGGAGGGCGTCAGCTAGCGGACAAGATGGGCAGCTGCCTGCCGGTGTTCGCAATACCCATTTGGAATTAAAGGCATACGAGCTGCCCGTATCCTGTATAGTGGCCGCAAACCAGTTTTAGGGGCGGAACATGCGGGCATTGATTTCGATTTCGATCATGGGACTTTCGTTGCTGACCTCGACCGCTGCGGTCGAGGCGCAGGCCAATCAGGAGCGGGTGATCCCCGAACATATTCTTGTCCGGGTCATGCCGCGAGATCTGGTGGGGGTCGATTTGAGCGGCGCCGCGCTGGCAGATGTAAGCTTCGAGCGGGTTACCATGTCCGGCGCGAACATGTCCGGCGCAAATCTCAGCCGATCCCGGTTTCCGGATGCCAATCTGGACCGCGCGGATCTCTCGAATACCGATCTGACCGAGGCTGACCTCTCCACGGGAAGATTTGTCGGCGCAAACTTTCGAGGTGCTTTGCTGCGCAACACCTCCCTGACCGGTGCCAATCTCACCGGCGCGGATCTGACAGGGGCCCGGGAACTGGGCTATGAGATCAATCAGGCCCGCCTTTGCAATACTCGCCTGAGCGCAACAGTGGTCCTCAATCGCGATTGTGTGGAGCTTGGAGTGCGTGCCGAGACGCGCCATCTCGTTGATCGCAACGCCCAGCAGCGTCTCCTGCAAAACCGGGCCTGTGTCGGCTGTGATCTTCGCTTTGCCCAGGCCGCCAACGCGTCGCTGATTGGCGCCGATATCTCCCGCGCCCTGCTGACCGATGCCAATCTGTCGGGCGCGAACCTGTCTGGGGCCAACCTCGTCGACGCCGAGCTTACCCGCACCAATTTTGCGCGTGCCAATCTGTCGAATGTGAGTTTCTCCGGCCGTCCATTGCCGCGCAATGTGATATTCACCGGCACCATTCTTCGTGGCGCCAATCTTTCTGGCCAAGACCTCACGGGGCTCGACTTTCAGGGCGCCGACCTGTCCCGAGCCAATGTCGAGGCGGCCGAAATCGATCGCACGACATTGCTCCGGGATGCCCGCCTGACCGGACTGGACCTGAGCCATGCCTCCTTGAGCCAGGCGATTTTTCCGGGAAATGACTTTCGCACCATCAACCTGACCGGTGTGCAGATTTACGGGATGGTCCTGACCGGCGCCAATTTCACCTCTGTCGAGTTGTCGAATGCCCGGATTGTTGAGAGCAACATGCAACGGGCCATCCTTGCCGGTGCCAATCTGTCCTACGCCGACCTTTCCGGGATTGACCTTGCTGGCGCCGATCTGACCGGTGCCGACTTGAGTGGAGCCAACTTGATCGGCGCTGATCTGACAGGCGCCAACCTGACTCGCGCCAACCTGACAGGGGCCATCCTGTTCGGGACCGATCTGACGCGTGCGATCCTGGCCAATGCCCGGTTGAACTCGGCTCAACTGGTCGGCGCCCAGCTAAGCGGCGCCCGGCTCGACTCGGCGGACCTGACGGATGCCAATCTTTTTGGCGCGCAGAACGCGGCCAGCATCCCGGTCTCCGGCACCATGACCTTCTGCCGCACCAGGATGGCAGACGGGAGTGACCGCAGCTCCAGCTGTGGGGCTGCGGTTTCGTCGCCGAAATAGCCGTCTGGTCCTCAGATCCCGACTTCCGGCGTATCGACCTGGTTTGTGACTTCTGCGCTTTCGCGGCTTTCACGCGTTTGATCGACGCCAGGGATGGCCGCGCTTTCTTGCGAGGCTTCGCGGCGAGGTCGAATCGCAGCTGGACGGTACTCTCGGTCTTGTTGATGTGCTGGCCATCCCGAGCCCGGTCACTCTGTGCCTGACCGCTCCTGGATGAGGGCGATCAGCTGGTCGAGGACGACATCATCGCGCCCGCGCACGACCGGAAAGTCGAGGCGAATGTCGGGTGTGACCGGGTGTGAAACAAGGTTTCCGTTCGGCCGCACGATATGGGCTTTGGGATAGCCAACCGCGATGCCGGTCTCGGCGAGCGTGAAGGTTTCCATCGCGCCATAGGTGGTCGCCATGTCGGCCGTCACTTCGCCAACGATCTCGCCGAAACCATAATCCTGCACGAGGGCCGCGACGGAAACCGCATTGGAGAAGCTGTAGCGATTGACCAGCACATAGACATCGCCCTCGAACCGGTCGTCAGCCGGTCGCGGTTGGGCGTATGGCAGGTCGATCTCGATCAGGTCGCCAGCCGGCGTTGCATCGTAAAGCTCGGCATAGGTCGCTGTCATGCCGCTGGGCACGTCCATGGCGTCGAACCGCGCCTGATTGGCAGCCGTGCTTTGCGGGCTGACCCGGACCGTGAAGCGTGAGGAAAACCGGAATGGTTGATCGGCCACCCAGGCCAGCATCGGGTCGGAGAATGAATTGTCGCCACCGGGATTGTCGCGCAAGTCGATGATCAGGTGTCGTGCTCCGGCTGCACGGAAAGCCAGGAAGCTGTCATCGACAAACCGGATGAAATCGGTCGGATCCCACACATCGCCACCGGGCTCGATGTTGAAGAATGCGAAGGGGCGCAGATAAGCGGTTTGCCCGCCCAGCATCCTCGCGTCCCGGGAATCGAGACGGAAGGGTTCCTGCCGCCCCTCCAGGGCTGCTGCCATATCCTCGCTGTTGCGAAACTCCACCTCGATTCGCGACCGCTGACCGTCGACATGCCGGACATCGAGCACCACCTCGGTGAGATCCGGCCACTCCTGCCAGATGAGGGGGCGTAGCTGGAACTCCAGGATGGTCTGACCGAAGCGAGGGGTTTCAGCGGAAACATGTCGCAGCAGGCGGGGCATCCATACGGTATTGGGCAGGTCATTCAGGCTCAGGATTTCGTCGCCCGGCTGCAAGGCGTCGGCGGTGGATGCATTCGTTTCCACAAAGACCCGCCCGGAGCGAATTGAAAGGGTTAGAGGCAGGACCCGCCCGCCCGCCGCGCGAAAGGCCTGGTAGGCCTCACCGCCGGTTTGTATGCGGGCATGAGCGTGGCGAGCGAGCGCTGTGAATACCTGGAATTCCCGCGCGATCTCCGGAACTGACATCGGTGTATCGAATCCCGCTCGCATCTCGGCATGGCGCTGATCCATGACCGACTGCGGGGTCGCCGCGTACAGATCGGCGTGGGCTTCGCGCAATCCGGCATAAAGCTGGTCAAAATCCGTGCGAATGGCTTGTGGCGAGAACAGCCGAGGCGCCTCCGCCTCGGCGTCGGTCGGCGATTGTGCGTCGCCTTGCCCGGCGATCAAAACGGCGAGGCAGAGGGTGAATTGCTTGAACATCTGGGTCTCTCATGGCTTCCTTGGGGCGGGGCAAGGCCCGTCGTTGAAAACGGTGAAGTCTTCGCCGGTCGATCACCATGACGAGAGTTTCCCGTCTATCTGACTTTTTTCTGACCGGAAAAAGGAATCCGTAATTCAATGGATTACAGCAAGCCATTTCTCCTTGGCGCATGGCGCGTCGAGCCGTCTTCCTGTGAGGTGACCGGTCCGGAAGGGGTCCGGGAGCTGGAACCCAAGGTGATGGATTTGTTGTGCCTGCTGGCTGAAGCCAAAGGAGAGGTCGTTTCGCGCGCAACCATCTCCGCCCGGATATGGCCCGGTGTCACGGTGAATGAAGATGCCATGGGGCGTTGTGTCTGGAAGTTGCGCCGTGCCCTTGGAGACCCGTCGCGCTCGCCGCGTTATGTCGGAACTGTTCCGAAGCGGGGCTACCGACTGCTCGAGCCGGTGAGCGCGATACCGGTCAGCCCGGCGATGATTGCGCGCCTGGTACCGAACTGGATCTGGGGTGTCTGCGGTGCCTTGCTGTTGCTGGCCGCGTTTCCGGCCTATTGGCTGGCCCGTGACCAGGTCGCTGCCAATTCCGCCCCTGAGGATCGCGCCCTGCAACTCGTCGATCGCGCCGAGGGTTTTTACTACCAGTTCGAATATGACGCGAACGAGGCGGCGATGCGGCTCTACGAGGCCGCCCTCGAGTTGGAGTCCGACAATGCCCGGGCCTTGGCCGGGTTGGCCAATACAATAACCCAGCGCGTCATACGCGGTACGGTGGATGAATGGCCGGCCGAGCTCGGTACGTCGCGCATAGGCAATGCCGTCGCAAACCGGATCGGCGATCAGGAAGACGCGGCGCGTCGGCTCGATCGGGCGGAATCTCTGGCTCGACGGGCCATTGCCGCGGATGCGGACTATCCGCTTGGCTACCGGGCCCTTGGCCTGTCGCTGTCGGCACAAGGGGCACTGGACGCCGCGGTCGAGGCTTATAATCAGGCCCTGACGATAGATCCGGACGCCTGGGAGGCGTGGATCAACCTGTCCGACATCCACTCCATTCGCGGTGAGGATGATCTTGCACTGACCTATCTGGAACGCGCCTATGACGCGATGGGTCGGGTTTATGACGACCAGACTGTGCTGGTGCGCCCGTGGTACAGTCCCATGGGTTTGATGATTGCCCGCGACCATGCCGCGCGATCAGATCCGGTGACGGCCGAATTCTGGTACCGGCGAGTGCTGTACTGGGATCCCTACAATCGCGAGGCGCTTTCTGAGCTGGCCGAGCTGCTGCGGGCGAATGGCGATGCGCCTTCTGCTGAGGCATTGTGCGCTGAAGGAATTGCCCGGATCGGGGATGCAACCCTGTGTGACGGACCTTGAGCTAGTCCTCCGAGCCCGGCTTGCGCCGTCTCGATTTTACCTGTGACTTCTGGGCCTTGGCCGCTTTCACCCGTTTGATCGACGCCAGGGATGGTCGGGCTTTCTTGCGTGGTTTCGGGGCGATCAGCGCCTGTTCGATCAGCTTGCGCAGGCGGTCACGGGCATCGCTACGATTGCGCTCGCGTTCGCGGTGGCTATCGGCTTTCAGGACCAGGCTGCCATCCTTGGTCATGCGTGAGCCGGCCAGCCGCACCAGACGGCGCTTGGCGGCGTCGGGCAGGGTGGTGTTCGCGGCGAGGTCGAAGCGCAGCTGGACGGCGCTCTCGGTCTTGTTGACATGCTGGCCACCGGGACCGGAGGCGCGGATGAAACGCTCCTCGATCTCGGCCTCGTCGATCAGGATGGTCTGGGCAATCAGCATGACAGACTCCGCAAGCACGCCTCCTTATTGCCGTGCTTGCGGGTCTGATCGCAAGTGAGCTTGCCCGGTCATGCGAGGGCGGCGAGCAGGAAGCAGGCACAGGTGAGGACGGCCCCGGCTGTGCGAACATGGTTCCAGCCGCTCCACCGCTCGACATATTGCGGCCAGTAGGCGGATGTGCCGTCCGGGTCACTGGCCAGTGACTGCAGGCGGTTGTTCATCGGTATATTGCGCAGCCCGGTGACCAGCAGGACCGGCCCGACATGGCTGGCCATGCCCAGTCCCAGCCAGATCGCCATGCCCGGCCGCCCGAACAGGAAGGCGGCCACGGCCAGGGCCAGGGCGAGCGGCACCAGGGCTTTCAACAGCACCAGGAAAATTGACTTGTAGACCGTCCGGTTGAGGCCGCGCATGGCATCGGCGCCGCCGCCCGGCCCGGCCTTATCGAGACCGGGCATGACGAAGTCGGAGAAGGCGAGGAAGATGCCGGCGATGAGGCCGGCACCGAGACCCAGTAATTGGGCGAGTAGGGTCAGGGCGATCATGACGCCAGCCCGGCAGCGGGTGTGGCGGCCCAGGCATCGGCCGGAACCGAGGCGGCGTAGTCGGCAAAGCTGCGCGGAGGCCGGCCCAGGGCCCGTTCGACACCGTCCATGACCCGGGCATTGCGACCGTCCAGCACGGTCGAGAACAGATAGTCGAGCAACCAGATATGATCCTGTGGCAGGCCGGCGGCGCGGGCGCCGTCGATAAAGGCCTGGTGCGGAATGTCGACATGGCGGACCGGACGGCCGGTCCGCTCGGTGATCAGGGCCGCTATATCGGCAAAGCTCAGCAATTTCCGACCGGTCACTTCATAGAGCTGGCCGTCATGCTCGGTGCCGGTCAGCGCCGCGACCGCGATATCGGCAATGTCGCGGATATCGATGAAGGGTTCGGCGGTCTGTCCGACCGGCAGGGCGAGTTCTCCGGCCGCGACCATGGGCTGGAAGGCACCCTGGTCGAAATTCTGGAAGAACCAGCTCGAGCGGATCACCGTCCAGCGCAGCCCGCTCTGGCGGATGATGGTCTCGCTGGCTTGCGCCTCGGGTTCACCGCGCCCGGACAGCAGGACGAGTTGCTCCACGCCGGCTTTGCGGGCGCGGTCGGTGAAGGCGGCGATGTCGTCCGGGGCGCCGGGCACGGCGAGATCCGGCGCATAGGCGATATAGACCGAGCGCACACCCTGCAGGGCATGGTCCCAGCCATCACGGTCCTGCCAGCTGAACGGGCGTTCGGCATCGCGGGAACCGGGACGGACAGGGATATTGCGCGATTGCAGCGCATTGACGATGAGGCGGCCGGTCTTGCCGGTGGCGCCGAGGACGAGGATGTCGGCAGGTTGGTCGATGGCGGTCATGGCGGTTTCCTTTGACTTGACGCGGTGTAAACTTTACATGGCGTCAAGCGCCACTGACTTGACGTCGTGTCAAGTGCAATCAATCCTGCGCCGGACCGCGTCGTTGCGGCGGCAAGTGGAAAGGCCGGGGCCATGCCGGATGATGGAATGTCGACGCGCGAGCGGATCTTGCGGGCTTGCTGGACCCTGCTCGAGAAGGGACAGGGCGCGAAGACCCGCATGAGCGATATCGCCAGGGCTTCCGGCGTCAGCCGCCAGGCCGTGTATCTGCATTTCAGTACCCGCGCCGAGCTGTTGATCGCGGTGACCCGATTCGTTGATGCCGAGAGTGATATCGATGCCCGCCTGGCTGCCAGTCGGGCCGCGATGTCAGGCCCGGAAAGGCTGGACGCCTTCATTGACGCCTGGGGCAATTACATCCCGGTCGTGCATCCGGTCTGTCGTGCCTTGCTGGACATGGCGCCCGCCGATGAGGCTGCGAAACTGGCCTGGGATGACCGGATGTCAGCCCTTCGCGAAGGCTGCATGGCCGCGGTCACTGCCTTGAAAACAGACGGAATTCTGCGCGACGGCCTGGATGAGGCCGCGGCGACTGATCTCTTGTGGACCCTGTTATCGGTCCGCAATTGGGAAAGCCTGGTGGAGGACTGCCACTGGACGCAGGCGCGCTATGTCGAAGCGATGAAGCGGCTCGCCCGACAGGCCTTGATGCGGACCGGTTGAGCCGTTTGCGACCGCCCGTCAGTCGTGCGGGTTCATCAGCAGTTCGGCGCCGAACTCACGCACCTGCAGCCGCACCCGTTCGCCGGCCACACGCGCCTTGCCGGAGCAGGCGAGGGCGACGCACTGGGCGTAGAGCGCATGCTCGGCATGCAACACGCGCTCACCCAGGGTCTCGGCGGTATCACCATGCAGGACAGGCACAGCGGCCTGGCCGATGATCGGCCCGTCATCCATCTCCGGGCGGACATAGTGGACCGTGCAGCCATGAATGCGAACGCCCGCTTCCAGCGCCCGCTCATGCGTGTGCAGACCCTTGAAGGCCGGCAGCAGGGAGGGGTGGATATTGATCAGCAGGTCGCGCCATCGCTCCGTGAACCAGGGTGTCAGGATACGCATGAAGCCGGCCAGGCAGACAATGCGGGCGCCATAGAGCTTGATGGTTGAGTCGAGGGCCTCTTCGAAGGCCTCGCGATCATCATATTCGCGATGATCGACGACTTCGGTCTCGATGCCGGCAGCGCGGGCGATTTCGAGCCCGGCGGCGTCCGGATTGTTGGACGCGACCAGCACGATCTCGGCCGGAAAATCCTCGTCCTTCGCCGCCTCGACAAGGGCCTGCATGTTGGATCCGCGCCCGGAGATGAGCACGGCGATCTTGGTTTTCGCCATCGGTATGCCCCTCACGTCAGGCCGGTTTGAGTTCGCCAATGATCATGGCGGTCTCGCCAGTCAGCGCAAGCGCTTCCATTGTCGCATCAACCTTGTCCGGCGAAACAGCCAGCAACATCCCGATGCCGCAATTGAAGGTGCGGTGCATTTCATGGGCGGATATTCCGCCGGCCTCGGCCAGCCACTGGAAGACCGGCGGCAGGGTCCAGGCATTGTAATCGATATGGGCGATGAGATGGTCCGGCAGCATGCGCGGCGGGTTCTCGACCAGGCCACCGCCGGTAATATGGGCCAGGCCGGTGATCAGGCCGGACTTGATCAGCGGCAGGCAGGATTTCACATAGAGCCGCGTCGGCGCCAGGAAGGCTTCGCCCAGCGTCTGACCGGGTGAGAAAGGCGCCTCGTCCGACCAGGCCAGACCGGACAGCTCGACCACCTTGCGGACCAGCGAGAAACCGTTCGAATGGACGCCCGAGGATGCCAGACCGACCAGCACGTCGCCGGCGGCCATCCGGTCATGGTCCGGCAGCAGGCGACCGCGCTCGGCGGCGCCGACGACAAAACCGGCCAGATCGAAATCATCGCCCTCATACATGCCCGGCATCTCCGCCGTCTCGCCGCCGATCAGGGCACAACCGCTGTCCTTGCAGCCGGTCGCGATGCCCGAGACGATGGCCTCGCCGCGCGCCGGGTCGAGTTTGGAACAGGCCAGATAGTCGAGAAAGAAGAGCGGTTCGGCACCCTGGGCCAGCACGTCATTGACGCACATGGCGACGAGGTCGATGCCGACCGTGTCGACCTTGCCGGTGGCAATCGCAAGCTTCAGCTTGGTGCCGACGCCGTCAGTGCCGGAAATGAGGATGGGATCGGTATAGCCGGCCGCCTTGAGGTCGAAGGCGCCACCGAAGCCGCCCAGGTCCGCCGCCGCACCCGCCCGGCGCGTCATTGCGGCCAGTGGCTTGATGCGGTCGACCAGGGCGTCACCGGCATCGATCGAGACGCCGCTATCGGCATAGGTCAGCCCGTTCGGGCGATCTGGGTTTCCGGTTCCGGACATGCCGTTTCCTTACCTCTGCAAAAACAGGTCTGTAAAAACAGGCGCGGTGTATGTCGAAACACGCCCCGGACGCAAGCCGCGGGCTTCACGCCCGGCAGGGTGTGGTTATAGTGCGGGCACAGTCCAAGTAACAGGAGTCGCCACCGTGCGTTTCATCATAGCTGCGCTCAGCCTGAGCCTCGCCTGCCTGCCGGCAGCCCTGGCCGACGACCCCTACACGATTTCCGGTGTCGCCATTGATGCGACCGCCGACAACGCGCTTCAGGCCCAGACATCGGCCATGCGCCAGGGCCAGACCGCTGCGGCGCGTCGCCTGATCGAGCGCCTGACCCTGGCTGAAGACCGGGCCGGCACCGAGCTGGAACTGGAAGCCCACCTGTCGCCCACCGGCGAGATGGTCTCCGGCCTGGCACTGGATCCGGCCATCATCGCCGAGATGATTGCCGGCCTGCAGATTTCCGACGAGCAGCGCAGCGCCACCCGCTATCTGGCCGAGCTGGAAGTGACTTTCGATCCGCGTACCGTTCGGCGCGTCATGGATGCCTATGGCGTGCCTTTTGTCGAATCGCAGGCCCGGCCCTTGCTGGTGCTTCCGGTGCATGAAGGCGCGAATGGTTTCAGCCTGTGGGATGACAATCCCTGGCGCTCGGCCTGGACCAGCCAGGATTTCGACAGCTCGCTGACGCCGGTCCTGGTTCCCGACCGTCCATCGCGCTCGGTCCCGGTGCCGATCACGCCACGCCAGGCCTTGCAGCTGGACGAGGGCGCGCTCGTGAACACGGCCGCCATGTATGGCACCAACCGGATCGCGATCTTGCGGGCCGGAGAGCGCGATGGGGTGCGTCGTTTCGGTGGCTATCTGGTTACCGTCGAGCCGACCGGTGAGATCGTCACCGACACCTGGGGCCCGCAAATCGTCTATGGTGGCTGGAGTGATGCAGCCCGCGCTTTCGTGACCGACCGCGAGGACGACTGGAAGCGCCGCTCGGTGGTGCGTGATTTCGAGACGACCTCGCTGCGGGTGACGGTCATGTATGGCAGTCTGGACGAATGGCTCCGCCTGCAGGAAGCGCTCAGCCGCGCCTCGCTGGTCGAAGGCGCCCAGCTGGATGCACTGTCGCGTGATGGCGCGCGCATGACCGTGGATTATCGGGGCGCGTTCGAGCAGCTGGCCTCCGAGCTTGCCGCGCGCGGTGCCACAATTGAAGAACATCCCGGACTGGGTTGGGTCGTTCTGTCAGCCCGCTGAGACGCGCGACGGCGATGATGATGTCGATGACACCGCAAATGGCGCTGGACCTTCCGGCGCGACAGGATTTCAGCGCCGCCGCCTTCATTGCCGGGCCGTCGAACGCGGCCGCGCGCGATGTGCTGGGCCGGCCGGACGACTGGCCGCGCAATGTCATGGCCCTGATCGGACCGGAAGGCGCCGGCAAGTCACACCTCGCCGCGATCTGGGCCGGGCGCCAGCAGGCGCTGGTCCTGCCCGCTTCGACGCTCGGCGACCGTCTGGCCGCGCTGGAACCCGATTGCGCCATGGTCGTCGAGGATGTCGATCAGGGTGTTGATGATGACGCGCTCTTCCATCTCTTCAACCGCGCTGCCGAAGGCGCGATTCCCGCCTTGTTGCTGACGGCGCGGACGCGTCCGGCGCACTGGACAGTCAGCGTGCCGGATCTGGTGTCGCGGCTGCGGGCGCTGGTCCATGTCGACCTGCACGAGGCCGATGATGTACTGCTGACGCGGGTGCTGGAGAAACAATTGGCCGACAGGGGCGCGCCGGTGCGTCCCGGCGTGATAGACTATCTCCTGCCGCGCATGGAGCGCTCTGTCGCGGCGGTGCGTATCCTCGCGGAACGCATGGACAAGCTGGCGCTCGTCAAGAAAACACCGATCACCCGCGCCATCGCGCGCGAAATCCTGGACAGCTGGACCGAGACTGGAGACGCGGCATGAACGCTCCCGTGGGAGACTTCGCCGATACCGACGCCCTGATGGGCTCACCCAAACGCTTCCTCAATCGGGAATTGTCCTGGGTGCGCTTCAACCTGCGTGTGCTCGACGAGGCGGCCAATCCGGACCATCCGGTGTTCGAACGATTGCGCTTCCTGTCGATTTCGGCGAGCAATCTGGACGAGTTCTACATGGTCCGCGTCGCCGGCCTGCGCGCTCAGGTCCACAATGGCGTGACCGCGACCAGCATTGACGGGCTGACCCCGGCCGAGCAGCTGGAGAAAATTCACGCCCTGGCCGGTGAGTTGATGCTCAAGCAGCAGACACTCTGGCGCACGCTGAAGACGGAAATCGGCAAGGCCGGCATCAAGGTGCTCGAGGCCAGCCAGGTCTCGAAGAGTGATGAAGCATGGCTGCGCGAGGAATTTCTCAAACACACCCTGCCGGTGATCACGCCGCTGGCGATTGATCCGGCTCACCCTTTCCCATTCATCCCCAATCTCGGCTTCGCGCTGGCCCTTCAGCTGCGCAAGAAGGGGACCGGCAAGCTGATGAATGCCCTGATACCGCTGCCCAGCGGCGTCAAGCGATTCGTCGAACTGCCCAGCCGCCCGCGCAAGGATGGCGGCCGTCCGGATCGCCGCTTCATGACGCTGGAAAGCGTTCTGACGATGTTCGTCGATACGCTCTTTCCCGGCCATGAAGTGGTCGGCAAGGGCAGTTTCCGGGTCATCCGCGACAGCGATATCGAGGTCGAGGAAGAGTCCGAAGACCTGATGCTGGAGTTTGAAAACCTGCTCAAACAGCGCCGCCGCGGCGTGGTGGTGCGTCTGACCATTGATGAGGGGATGTCCCCGGCCTTGCGGGATCTGATCGTCATGCACATGCATGCCGGCCCGCAGGATATCGTCCCGGTCGACGGTCTGCTCGGCCTGGCCCAGGTCAGCCAGCTCATCCCCGATGATCGCAGCGATCTCAGCTTCACCCCCTACGAGCCGCGCTATCCCGAACGGATCCGCGATCATGGTGGCAATTGCTTCTCGGCCATCCGCGAGAAGGACATCATCGTCCACCACCCTTATGAGAGTTTCGATGTGGTGGTGGAGTTTCTGCGCCAGGCGGCTGCCGATCCCGATGTGGTGGCGATCAAGCAGACGCTGTATCGCACCTCCAAGGACAGCCCAATTGTCGCGGCCCTGATCGAAGCGGCCGAAAGCGGCAAGAATGTCACCGCCCTGGTCGAGCTGAAAGCGCGCTTCGACGAGGAAGCCAATCTGAAATGGGCCCGCGACCTGGAACGGGCCGGGGTTCAGGTCGTCTACGGCTTTATCGAGTACAAGACCCACGCCAAGATCTCGCTGGTTGTGCGCCGAGAGGGCTCGGACCTGCGCACCTATGCCCATTTCGGCACCGGCAATTACCACCCGATCACGGCGCGTATCTATACCGACCTGTCGCTGTTCACCGCGGATCCGGCCTTCGGGCGCGATGCGGGCCGCGTATTCAACTATGTCACCGGCTATGCCCGGCCTGACAATCTGGAGCGGCTGGAAGTCTCGCCGATCGGGATGAAGGAATCGATCCTCGCCCATATCGACCAGGAGATTGCCAATGCCCGTGAGGGCAAGCCTGCTGCCGTCTGGGCCAAGCTCAACTCGCTGGTCCACGCAGAGATCATCGATGCGCTCTACCGGGCCAGCCAGGCGGGTGTGAAGGTTGAGCTGGTGGTGCGCGGCATTTGCTGTCTTCGTCCGGGCATTCCCGGCCTGTCCGACAATATCCGGGTCAAATCCATCGTCGGCCGTTTCCTTGAGCATTCACGCATCGTCTGTTTTGCCAATGGCCGGGCGATGCCGTCGCCGGCGGCGAAGGTCTACATCTCCTCGGCCGACTGGATGCCGCGCAATCTGGACCGCCGGGTCGAGCATCTCTGCCCGATCCAGAACCCGACCGTGCACCGCCAGGTGCTCGACCAGATCATGGTCGCCAATCTCAATGATACCGACCAGTCCTGGTACATGGACGGGGAGGGTGATTATCGCCGCGTCGACACAGCCAATGTCGACAAGCGCTTCAGCGCCCACGCCTATTTCATGACCAACCCGTCCCTGTCCGGGCGCGGCCATGCGCTGAAGAATGACCAACCGCCCGTGCTTGTCGACAGCAATGGCTGAGCCCGTTTGACCCAGCCCATTCCGCCCTCCGACTTCATGGCCGAGCAGGCCATCCACCGCGACATCGCGGTTATTGATGTCGGCTCGAACTCGGTTCGCCTGGTCCATTTCCGGGTCGAGGGGCGCTCGCTCTGGCCGATTTTCAACGAGAAGGTCATGGCGGGCCTCGGGCGCGGCGTTCATGATACAGGAAAGCTGCATCCCGAAGGCCGCGAGATTGCCTTGCGCGCGCTCAAGCGCTTTCAGCGCCTGCTCGATGCCAAGGGCGTCGGTGACCGCCATGTTGTCGCCACGGCTGCTGTCCGCAACGCCAAGGATGGCCCCGATTTCATTGCCGAGGTTGCCGAGCTGACAGGATTCGTGGTGCGGGTGCTGTCCGGCGAGGACGAGGCCCGTCTGTCGGCCATGGGTGTCGGCGCCGGCATTCCGGACGCCCAGGGCCTGATGGGCGATCTGGGCGGGTCGAGCCTCGAGCTGACGACGATGCATGACGGCCTGCCCGGACGCGGGGTGACGACAGCGCTTGGTCCGCAGGAAATGCTTGATGACGGCCCGATGGACGAGGCCGTCACCATCGCCGCGATCGACGCGCAGCTTTTGGCGACCGGTCAGCTGACCGGGCAGGGCGGCGCCTTCTATGCCGTTGGCGGTGCCTGGCGCGCACTGGGCCAGCTGGCCTTTGCCCGTTTTGGCTATCCGCTCAATGTGGTCCATGAATTTGCCCTGACCGCCAAGCGGGCCGACGAGCTGACCCGTCTGGCGACGCGGCTCAGCCCGGCCTCCTTGCGCGGCACGCCCGGTGTCTCCTCGCGCCGTGTGTCGACCCTGCCCTATGCGGCCTTGCTGTTGGGCCGGATCATGAAGCATGGCGGCTTCGAGCGCCTGGTTTTCTCGGCCTTTGGTGTGCGCGAAGGCGTCTTGGCGTCCGGCTTGCCGCCGGCGCTGCTGGCCCAGGACCCGTTGATCGCCGGCGCCGAGGCGATGGCCCGGCCCAATGCCCCCACACCCGATTTCGGCCGCGCCCTGGCGCGCTGGCTGGTGCCGGCCTTTGGAGCGCTCGAAACCGCCTTCGGTGATGTCCGCGACCAGATCCTGCACGAGGCCGCCACGCGGCTCACCGATCTGGGCGCCCGCCAGCACCCGGACCATCGCGCCGACCTGGCCCGTGACATCGTGCTCTACGCGCCCTTTGCCGGCGTCAGCCATGCCGAACGGGTCTTCCTCGCTGCCGCCATCCATTATCGCTATGCCGGCAAGCGCGCCGTGCTGGAGGATGATCCGATCTTCCACCTGATCACCGAGGAGCAGCACAATCTGGCCCAGATGCTCGGCCTGTCGCTGCGCCTCGGCGCCAAGCTGTCCGGGCGATCCCCCGCCTTGCTGGACCGCTACTCACTCACCGTCGGCCCGGACGTGATCCGCTTGGAAGTCGATGAAAGCGTCCGCGACCTCTATGTCGAACGCTCCGTCGCCCTGCTCGACCAGCTCGCGGCCGCTGTGGGGCGGACGGGCGAGGTGGTTTATGTGAGTGGGTTGGGGAGGTAGCGCCGCGGTGAGGTGAGGGGCGGCGCGTCCTTCTCCCGTGGGAGAAGGTGGCCCGAAGGGCTGAGTGAGGGGGGGCAGGCTGTCACGGGGATCTCTTCGGACACCTGTTACCATTTTCGGGCAGAATTGGCGGTTCTGTATTAAGTGAAGTTGGTGTCTGTCCCGGTTTGTTTCAGACACAATTATTCCCGCTAACCCCGCGCCGCAGGCGCACACCCCGCCATAAACCTCTTGCCGGGAGTCCGCCGAATCCGGTTCTTCAGGTCAAGGGCGGCCTCGCCGCCGCTGCGCGGTTTCACCCTTGAGCTGAAGAACCGGATTCGGCCCGCTGGCTGACAAGGGGTTGATGGTTACGTCTGCGCCGGAGCGCTGAGTTCTGGGACCAGGTCGCACACCGGACATGCCGCCTCACTCGCAGGTTCTCGTCCAGGTGATCCGCGCAATTATAGAGGTGAGGCGAGGCGCTCAGCCCGACCCTCAGCCCTTCGTGTCCACCACGACGACCTTGCCGTCCTTCAAAGCCAGCGCCATCTCGCCGCGCTTGAGCTTGAGGGCGGGCTCGCCGAAGACCTCGCGGCGCCAGCCGGTCAGGGCCTGGACGTCGGCCTTGTCGTCGGCGGCGATCTTTTCCAGGTCGGCGGCATTGGCGATCAGGCGCGGGGCGACGTCTTTTTCGTCGGCGACCAGCTTGAGGAAAACTTTCAGGAGTTCGACCGTCGGACCGACACCCTGCGGCGGCGGGGCCGGCTTTTCGACCTTGGGGGCATAGGCCTCGGCGTCGGCGAGGGCTTCGCTCATCTTGTCGAACAGGCGTTTGGCGGCGCTGGAGCGTTCAAAGCCCTTGGGCACGGCGCGCAGGCCGGTCAGCTGTTCCGGCGCGGTCGGGGCGACATTGGCGATCTCGTAGATCGCGTCATCCTTCATCACGCGCTGGCGCGGCATGTCGCGGGTCTGGGCCTCGGTCTCGCGCCAGGCCGCGGCGGCGCGCAGGGAAGCGACCCATTTGGTCGTCGTCTTGCGCAGCTTCATCCGGCGCCAGCTTTCCTCCGGGTCGAGGCGATAGGTCGACGGGCTGGTGAGTGTTTTCATCTCGCCGGCCAGCCATTCGGTGCGGCCGGTCTTTTCCAGCCGCTCGACCATCATCGGGTAGAGGTCGCGCAGATGGGTGACATCGGCGATGGCGTATTTGGTCTGGGCATCGGACAGCGGGCGGCGCGACCAGTCGGTGAAGCGCGGGCCTTTATCAATCGGCCTGTTCAGCAGTGTCCGGACCAGCGCGTCATAGGCGATCGAGTCGCCCAGGCCGAGCGCCATGGCGGCAACCTGGCTGTCGAACATCGGATGCGGGATCAGCGCGTCGCCACCCTGATGGAAGAAGATTTCCAGATCCTGGCGGGCGGCGTGGAAGACCTTGATGATGCGCTCATCCGCCATCAGCTCCCAAAAGGGTTCCAGATCGATACCCTCGGCGAGCGGGTCGATGATGACCTCGGTTTCACCGGCGGCGGCCTGGATCAGGCACAGCTGGGGCCAGTAAACCGTCTCGCGCATGAACTCGGTGTCCACAGCGACATAGGGATGCTGCAGGAGGGCGTCGCAGGCCGCTTCGAGGGCCTCGGTCGTGGTAATCATTGTCATGGTGCGGGCATTTAGCGCGGACCGGGTGATTTGGCTATCGATTCGGCCAGCCCGGAGACGCTTTCCGGGCCGGCCGAAGCAAATAGGGCTCAGGCTGTGGCGCCGCGGCGCAGGTTGAGACGCCACAGAATGAACAGGACGGCGAGGCCGGAGATGAAGGCGATCATCAGGAAGGCCATCTGGATCGGCAGCTGCATCAGGGCAATGCCAGCAAGGGTGAACTGGCCCAGCGTCGCCGTCGCCGCATTCATGATCCCGCCCGCCGCCAGCAGGCGACCGCGCAGCTCTGCCGGCGCCCGGCGCTGGGCCATGGCTTGCAGCGGCACCACGAACAGGCCGGCCGAGATGGCGGCGAGTCCCAGATCGATCAGGATGCGCCAATTGGCCTTGTCGGCCAGGAAGGCATCGGCTGCGATCAGCGCAGCGCCCTCGGGCACCAGCGGATTGGACCAGGTGATCAGGGCGACATCGGTGGTGAACACCACCAGGCCGATGGCGCCGGTGATCGAGAAGGGCAGGGCATCACCCTCACCGGACAGGGCGCCACACAGGAGTGCCCCGATGGCTGCGCCGATGGTGAACAGGGCGCTGAACAAAAGGATCACGCTCTCATCCGCGCCGAGGACCGAGGCGGTGAAGACCGGCATCAGCGTGATGATCGACGCCGCCAGCATCCAGAACCAGGCCGCGCCGAGCAGGGGGCGAAGCACCTGCGGTGCCTTGAAGGCATAATTGAGGACACGCACGGTCTCGCCGATGAAGTTGAAGGTGAGTGGCATTTCAGGATGGGATGCCTTGGCTTCCGGCAATTGCCGGCTGGCCAGCCAGCCGAGGGTGGCCATGACAACCAGGCCCACACCGACAAGTTCAGGACCGAAGGGCCGCATCACCAACCAGGTCCCCAGCCCGATGCCGACCAGGACCGAGACGTTGAGCAGGCCAGACATCATGGCGTTGGCCGGGACCAGTTCTTCAGGCTTCAACAGGGTCGGCAGCGCCGAATTCTTGGCCGGCGTGAACAGGGCCGATTGCGTGCCCATGAGGAAGAGGGCGACCATCAACAAAAGCGGTTGTTCCAGAAGAAAGCCGAGCGCAACGATCAGCATCAGCCAGATCTCTGCGAACTTGGCGAAGCGCATGATCCGCGTGCGGTCAAACTTGTCCGCCATGCGACCGGCGATGGCCGAGAACAGGAAGATCGGGATCGTGAACAGGGATGCCGCGATGGGCACCATCATGTCGCGTTCGATGTCGAACAGGGTCAACCCGCCCAAGGTCACCAATGTGACCAGGGAATAGCGGAAGAAGTTATCGTTGAAAGCGCCGAGCGACTGGGTGATCAGAAGCGGCAGGAAGCGGCGCTGGGTGACCAGCTGGGCGGCGATCTTGGCACTCATGAGCGGGCCTCCTTGGTGGCCTGGCCCTCGGCTTCGAGGGCACGGGTGCGGGTTTCGATGGTCAGTTTCAGGCGCGGCAGGAAATCGTCGCGTGGCAGGCCGGGCGGTATTGCATCGAGGAATTCGATGACGGCAGGGCCGGGATGCTTGGTCCAGCGGTTCTGCGGCCAGCGCAGCCCGCTATTGGTGGCGACCGGGATCACCGTCCGCTCGAGGGTTTCATACATCAGGTGCACGCCCTTTCGGTAGCGGAAGCTCTCGCCGACCGGTGGCAGGCGGCCTTCCGGATAGATCAGCAGCGGGCGCGGATCGTCGGCGGCGGCATTGATGGCTTCGGCCAGGGCCCCCTGGGCGCCGGTCAGGCCCGGCGAGTTGACCATGGTCGCACCGGACACCCGGATGATGCGGCCGACCAGCGGGAATTTGCCGATCTCATTGCCGATCACGAAATTGATGTCGCCCATGATTGCCATCATCAAGAAGCCATCGGCCCAGGACTGGTGCTTGGCGGCGATAATGACGGCCTGTCCCGTCGGCGGTGTGCCGCGTACATCGACCGGGGCACCGAGAATGTAGCGCATCAGGCCGCGAACAGTCCGGCAGGCGGCGCGCATCAGTGTCCGTACGCCGGCACGCCAGCCGCTGAAACTGATCACCCAGGTGATGAGCGCGAAGACGATGAGGGTTGGCCAGAAGATGAAGTTGAAGATGAATGAGCGCATCGGATCCTCCCCGGATCGACAGGCGGGTCTGCGTCTTACGCGCAGATCACCGATTGTCCGGATGGAGCGTGCGACGGATTGGCGGTCGGCGCAAACTCGGCCTCCAGAGCGCGTGAGCGGGTCTCGACGCGGGTCTGCAGTTCGGCCAGGTCAGCATCGCGGTTGCCGCTCGGCTGGATCGGATCGAGGAAGTCGATCACCGCCGTGCCCTTGAATTTCGACCATTTTTGTTGCGGCCAGCATTGGCCCAGATTGGTTGCGACCGGCACGATCGGACGCTCCAGGGCGCGGGCCATGTGCCAGACGCCGGAACGAAAGCGCATGCCGGTACCAACCTCGGTCAGATGCCCTTCCGGATAGATCAGGACCGGGCGCGGACGCCCTTCACCCTGCGAGCGGACAATGCCGGCCATCAGGCTTTCACGCGCCGCCGGGCCGCCCTGGTTGGACAGGATGATGGCGCCGCAGCGCTTCAGCACCCAGCCGATCAGCGGGAATTTGAGCATGTGGTCACCGCAGACGAAATTTACATCGCCACACTTGGCCATCATCACAATGCCGTCGCCCCAGGACTGGTGCTTGGCACCGATCACCACCGGCTGGTCCTTGGGCGGGGTGCCGCGCACCTCGATTTTGATGCCGCAGACCAGGCGCATCAGGATCAGCGTGGCGCGGGCATAGGAGCGCAGCCCGTGCATCAGCACGGTGCGGCCCGGGATCAGCGCCAGAACGGCGCAAATGATGGCGTAGAAGCCGGAGAGGGACCAATAGGCGATATTGAAGATGAAAGAGCGCATGACGTGTGTCCTGTCTTTCGCTGGAAAAAGGGTGTGGCGTTGAAAGGGCGAGTGGGATTACGAGCGCAGCACGGCCATGATGCCGCGGGTGAACTGGTCGATATGCTGGGAGAGCGGACGGTCGATCCGGCCATAGAGGCTGTACTCGGCCGCCTGCATCACCACGCCCAGCGCCATGGCTGAGCGCAACTCCGGATCACCTTCGGGAATCTCGCCGCGCTCCATCGCCTGGGCGATGCAATCGGTCATCAGATCCGACGGGTCCGCCCCGCCATCGCCTGACGCGGCAATGAAATAGTTGCGGTGGGTGAGGTGGTAGGTGAATTGCGCCGGGTCTTCATCGGCCAGATTGCAATAGGCCGTGACCAGGGCGCGGGAGATGTCTTCCAGCGAGGCCTCCGGGGTCAGATGGCCGGCGACCATGTCGAGCAGCTTCTTGTGGATGGCCTCAAACATCAGGCGGGCCAGCGCGTCCTTGGACTTGAAATGGCGATACATGGCGCCGTCCGAAATCGTGCAGGCCTCGGCGATCTGCTTGATCGAAACCCCGTCCATGCCGTGGCTGGCAAACAGCTGCAGCGCGGCGCGCTCGATCCGCGCCTTGGTGGTGCCGGTCCTGGCCGTCACACCGACATTCGGGTTGGAGCCATCAAACAGGCCGTCTCGAAGCATCCCGGTCATTTCAAGTCCCCCTCAGGGCTGTAAGTGAATGATCATTTACACATCCTATAGCGAGGCGTTTCGGGCGATGCAAGTGAATAGTCACTTACATGAGGCTTTTTTTGGAAATGGGGGCTGCTGGCCAGCGCCGCGCCCCCGCGAAACGGTGCCAGGGCGTAATGGGGTGTCCGCGGCAAGGGAGGGGCCACGGCCTTGGCAAAATGGCCTGTCTTTCGCCGTGCATGGGTTTGTCCGGCGCGTCCGGAAGGGCAATTGAGGGCTCGGAATTTGAATATGCAAAGTGTTGGAATCGTATTCGAAATTGCGAACTCACCTTGCCTGCAAGGGAATTTCGGCCGTCCCGTTAGCGAATATTTTATGAGTCCCGGGTAGCTTTATCGTACCGAACGGCAATCGAGACCGACCGAAAACAGGTTGGCCAGGCCGGATCCGGTGGTGGAATTCAAAAGTGTGGGGGAGCCAAGAAATGGCGACTATCAACACCAATGCCGGGGCCATGGTTGCCCTGCAAAGTCTGAACAGGACGAATCGCGATCTGGAGACCGTACAGGCCCGGATCAATACCGGCCTGGCGGTCGGATCCGCCAAGGACAATGGCGGCGTCTATGCCATTGCCCAGTCGATGCGCGCCGATGTCCGAAGCTATGTCGCCGTCGCCCAATCCTTGGACCTGTCAGCCTCGACAGTGGATGTTGCGCTGGCGGGTGGTGAAGCGATTTCCGATACGCTGGTCGAGATGAAGGAAAAGGCGCTCGCCGCGTCCGACACCTCCCTCGACCAGGCCTCGCGGGATGCCCTGAACGAAGATTTCAAGGCCTTGCGCGACCAGGTCGGCAAGATCGTCGAGACGGCTGAATTCAACGGTACCAATCTGATTGATGGCTCGAAGTCGCAGATCGCGGCGCTCGCCAGTGCCAGCGGCTCGTCCTCGATAACGATCGCTGCAGAAGACCTGTCGCAGGGCGGCGCGGTGGTGACCCTGTCTGCGACGGCCTCTTTTGCATCGGCCGGCGAGGCCAGCACGCTGGTCGCAACCATTGAGACGTCCCTGAACAATCTCAACGGCTCGCTGGCCCGGCTGGGTACCGGCTCCAAGTCGCTGGGTGTCCACAAGGCCTTTATTGGCAAGCTGAGTGATGCGCTGGAGACGGGGATTGGCAATCTCGTTGACGCCGACCTGGCCAAGGAAAGCGCCCATTTGCAATCGCTTCAGGTCAAACAACAATTGGGTGTGCAGGCGCTGTCGATTGCCAATGCAACCCCGTCGACGGTCCTGGGATATTTCCGCTGATCGGCGATCCCAACCAAAAATAACCAATCTGGTGGCGCGGCCCGCGAGGGCGTGCAACTGGGGGCGCTCTGGCGCCCCCTCTTTTTGGGGCCAGTGAACGCCCTCCTGCTACCATCCCCTCTCATTTTTCCCGGACGCGCGCAGCGCCATCCGGGACCAATGGGAGACTCATCATTTGCCGGATGGTTGCGTCGGTCCCGGCTCTCCACCCCGCTTTTGCGGGGCTGCGGCCGGGAAAAATGGGGTTGGTTTGAAGGGACTGTATTTTGGCGAGGCTTGCTCGCAAAGCGTGAGCTTATCCCCGCTGTGCGCCACTTTCCTTCTCCCTTGGGAGAAGGTGCGCGTAGCGCGGATGAGGGGGAATTCTCCTGCGCTCACCGGGATTTACCCCTTACCCTTCCCCTCTCCCAAGGGAGAGGGAAAACGTGCTCTGCGAAAAAATCCAGAAAACTAATCCTCCCCCCTTTTGCGCCATCGCATAATCCTCCCGTTCCCAGGCCATCTTGAGGCCCGGACCGGTTATCCGGGGGTTTGGGGATAGCGGAGCGCATCCGGTTTGGTGGGGTTGACCACCGCCAGACCCGGTGCGGCCGCCGGCAGGACTCGCGGCACAACGATTGACCGCCCTGATCCTGTCGGCTTCGATTCGGGGGCTGGAAGGCAACCCGGGAAATCTTCGCGTGCGGGATGCTTGTCGTGGCTACCGTTATTAAAATCAGCGCTTTATCGGCTCCGGCCGGCATCCCGCACACCCTCTCTGCCCAAAACGCCAGGCGAGCTCGTCGTGGCGCAATCACTGCTGCCCCGCAACTGCGCCCGGACCCTCGCTCTCCTTGACATTTCACCCCGCAAACCGGCATGTCGCGACAACCTGTCTAACCCCGTTTTACCGGACACTTTTCCCATGCACGCATACCGCTCCCATACCTGCGCCGAGCTGCGCAAGGCTCATGTTGGCCAGACGGCCCGGATTTCCGGCTGGATCCACCGCAAGCGCGATCATGGCGGTCTGCTCTTCATCGACCTGCGCGACCATTACGGTCTGACCCAGGTCGTTCTGGAGCCGGAAAGCCCGCATTTCGCGACGCTGGAACGCTTGCGTGTTGAAAGCGTGATCACTGTGACCGGTGAGGTCATCGCCCGCTCCGACGAGACCGTGAACGCCAACCTGCCGACCGGCGAGATCGAGGTCCGCCTGGCCGAGCTGGCAATCCAGTCGGAAGCCGAAGAGCTGCCGCTGCCGGTCTTTGGTGAGCCGGACTGGTCGGAAGAAGTTCGCCTCAAGCACCGCTATATCGATCTGCGCCGGGAAAGCCTGCACAAGCGCATCGTGCTGCGCTCGAAGATCATCGACAGCCTGCGCCGCCGCATGGTCGACGAGAATTTCGTCGAATATCAGACGCCGATCCTGACCGCGTCATCGCCGGAAGGGGCGCGTGACTTCCTGGTGCCGAGCCGGGTCCATCCGGGCAAGTTCTACGCCCTGCCGCAGGCGCCGCAGCAGTTCAAACAGCTGATCATGGTCTCCGGCTTTGACCGCTATTTCCAGATCGCACCGTGTTTCCGCGATGAAGACGCCCGGGCCGACCGCGCACCGGGCGAATTCTACCAGCTCGACATGGAAATGAGCTTTGCTACCCAGCAGGACGTGTTCGACGTGATCGAGCCGGTCATGAAGGGCCTGTTCGACGAGTTCGCCGACGGTCGCACCGTGCCGGACGAGCCTTTCGTCCAGATCGCCTACAAGGACGCGATGAGCTGGTATGGGTCCGACAAGCCGGATCTGCGCAACCCGATCAAGATGTCCGATGCCTCCGAGACCTTCCGCGGGTCCGGCTTCAAGGTGTTTGCCGGCATGCTCGAGCGCAATCCCAAGGTCCAGGTCTGGGCTATCCCGGCCAAGACCGGCGGCAGCCGGGCTTTTTGTGACCGCATGAATTCCTGGGCCCAGAAAGAGGGCCAGCCGGGCATGGGTTATATCTTCTGGCGTGAGGCCGAAGGCGGCCTGGAAGCGGCCGGTCCGATCGCCAAGAATATCGGCGAGGAGCGGACCGAGGCGCTGCGCGTCGAACTGGGTCTGGAAGCCGGCGATGCCTGCTTCTTTGCGGCGGGTGATCCGCGCGAGTTCGCCGGTTTTGCCGGTCGGGCCCGCGATGTGGTCGGCGCTGAGCTCGACCTGTGCGAGAAAGACACTTTCCGCTTCTGCTGGATTGTCGATTTCCCGATGTATGAGTGGGATGAGGACAACAAGAAGATCGACTTCTCGCACAACCCGTTCTCGATGCCGCAGATCGATCCGGACGATTTCCTCAAGCTCGACGCCGATACCGATGCCGACACGCTGCTGGCGCTGAAAGCCTATCAGTACGACATCGTCTGCAATGGTGTGGAATTGTCCTCCGGCGCCGTGCGGAACCATCGTCCGGACGTGATGCTGAAAGCCTTTGCCTTTGCCGGCTATGACGCGGCGACGGTGGAAGAGGAATTCGGCGGCATGCTCAACGCCTTCCGCTATGGTGCCCCGCCGCACGCCGGTGTCGCGCCGGGTGTTGACCGCATGATCATGCTGCTGGCCGGTGTCGAGAACCTGCGCGAAGTCGTGATGTTCCCGAAAGACCAGCAGGCTCGTGACCTGATGATGAATGCGCCGGCCGAAGTCGAGCTCAAGCAATTGCGTGAGCTGCACATTCGCACGGTCGTGCCGGATGCCAAGAAGGGCTGAGGCTGACCGCGCCACATCAGACCGAAAAAGCCGACCCGCCGGGTCGGCTTTTTTGTCAGGCGATCATTGCCGCAATCAGGGCTCGGGGTGGTCCGGCGTGTCGTGGTTCTCATGCGCCGGATCGGGCCGCGGCGGAGCCGGTGCTGCGGGCGGCGTCGGGAAGACGTGATGGCGGGTTTCGTCATGGTCGACCACCCAGATCGGGTCGGTGTCGGTATCGGGAAGTTCGATGATATAGGTGCCGTGTTCGGTTTCGATGCGCGCCGTTGCCCGCCGTGTCGATTCGGTCCGTGCCCGGCTATCCTCGCGGAGCGCTTCGCGGGCAGCCTCATTGGCTTGCATCGCCTCGCGGCGGGCATCCTCGATGATGCGCCGACGTTCATCGCTGACAGCTTCGCGGCGGTGCTCGCGCTGTCGCTCGATGCGCCGCAATTCCCGCTCGGACCGGGCGATCTCCCGCATCGCCTCATTGGCTGCGGACCGGATCGCATCCCGGTCGAGTTCGGTCGCGTGCAATTGCAGGGCGGCGCCAATCTCTGACAGGATTTCGATGCGGGCATTTTCCAGCGCCTGTAGCTCGACCATGCGTTCGACCCGCTCGGAACCCGTCAGGCGAAGGGCATATTCCAGGGACACCTCACCAGGAGCCGAAACAGGCTGGCCGCTGCAGGCAGGCAAGGCGATGTCCTCGCCCAATGAGGTTTCGTCATTGCCGCAAGCGCCGGCAAGCGTGGACTTGTTCAGACCGGTGGTTTCCCGGATTTCGGCACCAGAGAAATTGGCGCCCAGCAATATCGCTCCGGTGAAGTCGACATCGTGCAGATCGGCGTTCCGGAAATTGGCGCCGCTCAGATCCGCGTCCTGGAAATTGACATCTCGTCCATGAACCTCGGCGAAATTGGCGCGGCGCAGCTCGGCACTCCGGAAATTGGTGTCATTCAGGTCGGCTCGAAGAAAATTGACCTGGCGCAGCCGGGCGTCGGCAAACAGCGTGTCGTTCAGCGACGAGCCGATAAAGGTCACGAAGACCATCTGGGAGCCGGTGAAGTCGGTCTCGGAGAGGTCAGCCGAGGAAAAGTTCACGCGCTCAATGATCGAGTTGGACAGCGTCGCGCCGGACAGGTTGGCCCGTGAAAAGGTGACCCCGGTCAAGCGTGAATTGACCATGATGGTGTCGGTGAAATCGGTATCGTTGAACCGGCTCTCGATCATCGAGACTGAATGGAGTTCCGACCGGGAGAAGCTCGTCCCTTCGAAATTGGCGCCGATGAAGACGGCATTGGCCATGTTCTTGTCGGAAAAGTCGCAACCTTCGCATTCGCCGCCGATGGCCAGGCCACGGCGCGGATGGTCGTCGCCCCCGGCGAAGGCAGACGCGGCCACCACGGTCAGCAGCGCGGCAGCAGAGGCGAATGTCATCAAACTGTTTCGCATGTCCCCACGGATAGGCCACAGTCCCCGGCAAAGCGACTTAAATCACGGTAACCCGTAGGTATATCCTATGAGGTGACAGTCGGGCTGACCAGAGCGTCGTGCCGCGTGCTAGCGGCAGTCAGGGACACTCAGGCCGGCGGGCAGGCGGGTCGAGCGATCGCCACAGGCGCTGGAAAGCTGGGTCTGGGTCAGCCCGCGCGCTTCGGCCAGTTCCGCTCCGGAAAGGGTGGCGCCGGTCAGATTGGCCCCGGTCAGGTCCGCTCCACCGAAATGGGCGCCGACCAGGTTGGCGCGTTGCAGGTCTGCATTGCGAAAACTTGCGCCCGTAAAGCGGCCCCCGAACAGATTGGCTATCGACAGGTCCGCCCCGTTGAAGTCGGCCCGGTTCATGGTGACCAGGGCGAGGTTGGCCTGGCGCAATCGCGCACCTGACACATCGATGCCGGGCAAGTCACGATAGGCAAGTTCAACTTGGAACAGGTTGCAACCGGCGCAGGACTGGCCAGCCTGGACGCGCGCAATCTGTCCGGCATCCTGGGCCAGAACATGGCCGGATGTTGATAACAGGGCGGTCAGGGCAAGAATGAGCCGTACCATTGTGGAGCACTCCAAGCGTTGTTGCGCCTTGTCGTGCAAGGCCTGCGCCGTCGCGCCAGCCAGCCGCAGAAGGTCAGCCACCGCTCCAGTTGCACGCGTCGCAGGTCTGCCCGCCATTGTCGTTCTCGACCACGGTAAAATGTCCGCACTCGGGGCAGGGCGCGCCGGTATAGCCGGAGATGTCGCGCGAGCTTGATCCGCTGGCCGCCTGGTCCTCGATCTCATAGTGGCCGGTTGTGGCATCGCCGCCGGTCGCCGCCTTCTTGGGCGCATTCGCGAACATCAGGATATTGTCAGGGACCTGGCCGCGCGAGAAGCCTCGGGAAATGAATTTGGCGGCATCTTCCCGCGCCAGCTTTTCTTCCTCGACTCCGCGCCCCAGACCGCCGGGATCAGCCTTGTCCGGCGAAATTTCGGCCAGGTCGTCACGTCCCAGATAGGACACGCCCAGTTCGCGGAACAGGTAATCGAGGATCGAGGTGGCGTGCTGGATCGAGTCATTGCCCTGGACCGCACCGGCCGGCTCGAACCGGGTATAGACGAAGGCGTCGACAAATTCTTCGAGCGGCACGCCGTATTGCAGGCCGATCGAGATCGCGATGGCAAAATTGTTCATCAGCGAGCGAAAGGCCGCGCCTTCCTTGTGCATGTCGATGAAGATCTCGCCGAGCTCGCCATCGTCAAATTCGCCGGTATGCAGATAGACCTTGTGGCCACCGACGGTCGCTTTCTGGATATAGCCCTTGCGACGGTCCGGGAGCTTGCGGCGCGCGGCGGGCTTTTCGACCACCCGCTCGACCGTCCGCTCAACGATCCGCTCGACGGGCTCTGCTTCAGCCGCGTAGTCGCCCTTGTCGAAATCGATGGATGGGAGCAGGTCGAACAGTCCCGAGGCGGTGCGGCGGATCGAGAGGTCCCGCAGGCCCAGCTCGCCACCCAGGTCGATCAGCGCAGCGACATCGTCAATGGTGGCATTGCCGTCCAGCGACAACTCCATGCGGCAATAGCCGCTGATCTGGTTCTCGATGGCCGCCGCCATCATCATCTGGTCCTGAAGGCTCGGGGTCTCGAACACTGCGCGGATCCGGGCCGGAAGGTCCGGTGCACCGGCCAGATCGCCGGTGCCATGCGCATGGGCATCTGCGGCGCGGATATCATCTTCGGTGTAGCCGATTGCGTTGCACAAGGCGTTGCCGTGACGTTCGATAACGTCGCTGGTCAGGCCGAGCGCATCGCGGCAGACCCGGTCGCCCAGTGTCCAGCGATTGAGCGCGTGGCGGACCGACGCACCTTCGGCGATGGAGTCCTCGAGACGTTCCAGTGCGGCGACAGGGACGCCGCGTTCCATCAAGTCCTCGAGCGAGATTCCCGGAGCGCCGCGCAGGCTGCCATGGCCGGCAGCGTGGTCTTCGGCCCGCTCGACATCGGTCACGGAGCAGCCAAGCGTCAACAATCCGGTCCGGGCGCAGTCTCGCAAGCGTTGCCCACCCGCCATGCCGGCATCGGCGGTGACAGCTGAGCGGACCGGCAGGGCTCCCAGACTGTCCGCGTCAAGCAAGCCAGCGATCTCCGACGCCGGCGTCTGGCAGATCAGGGTCGGGCCAGGCCGGGCGAGGGCCGCTTTCGGCAGGAAGGGGGGAGCGGCCTTGGACAGGTATTCGGCAAGCTGGCAGAAACTGTCCGGCAAGGCGTCCAGACGAGGCGTTTCGCCGAGACCGGGTGCCGCGGCACCTGTCTCCATTGCCACGTCGCGCAAGGTGCGGGTTGCCAGCTGACCGAGAGCCGCGGCTGTTTCGCGGGCTTCTTGGCTGCCAAAGGCCTGTCCACCGGCCATCAGCAAGGCACCCAGCCCGGTCAGGGCTATGGAGCCGGCTGAACCGGCACCCTTCGGGGCGCTCAAGGTCAGCGCAATGGCCCAGTAGCGGACTGTGTCGCAGAAAATCCCGGCCTGAAACTCCCGGTCGTCACCGAAAAAGGCGGGCAGGTTTAAATGGATGGTCGGGCCGGTTTCTTCCGGGCTGGCATTGAACGCAAGAGATGGCCCCCCGAAACTCCAGATGGTCCGCGCGATGCCGGTCCGGAAATCTCGGGCACGGACCACGCCGCCATCCTGTTCGAAGGTCCACGCCTCGTCGTCGGCCACGGCCCGGGTAAAGGCGCGCGGTACATGCAGTACCGCAGGGCGGGGCTCAACAGGGTCAGGAATGAGTTCGGACAGGGCATCGTCATCGGTTCCCTGGCGGGCCAGCGCGAGAGCGCGTTCGACGGCCTCTTCGGGGACACCGTCTTTCAGGGCCCGGCGCATGGCACGCGAAAGCGCGGCATTGCGGCGCGGGTCGAAGCAATCCTCGATATCGCCGGAGCAACGGCGCACGGCTTCGCCGATAGCCTCCAGGCGGTCACGGGTGACCCGGGCACCGACATCAAGCACGGAGGCGCGCAGGGCGGTCTCGGCGACGCGTCGCAACTGGCCGGGCGCTTGCTGCGAATTGACCCGGATCGTCAACGGGGCTGACCGGGCGGAGGTGGACGTCGCCGGGTCACCATAGGCCCAATCAACGCCGCCATGGCGGATCAGTCCGGCATCGGGCATCACCAGCCGGCCGGTCAGGCTGGCGGACAATTCATCGGCAAACAGGTCAGCATCCGCGTCTGTTGTGAAAGCGCCCTGGCGGGCTGCTGACCAGGCGAGTGAGCCGGCGAGGCGACGGGCGACGGCAGGCATGCCGGTCTCCAGCGCGCGCTCTTCGCCAATGCCGCAGGACGGGGTCAGTGTGCCAATTGTCTTGGCACTCTTGCGCGGTTCCGTGGTTTGCGGGCGGGGTGTGTCGAGCAGATCGGCCAGGCCCTGAACCGCGGTATCGCTCCACCCGGGGGGGGCGACCAGTGCGCGATCTGATCCCGACAATGAGCCATCATCGGCATCAATGCTGCCCAGCTGCCGGGCTTCGGGGACACCGCCGAGATCGGAGTCGGCGATGAATTGGGCAATGCGACCGAAGACCTGCATGCGGCTTTCCTCTCCTGACCCGAATCGCTCGAGCGCAGCGTCAGTGTATCGTGTCGACGAGTTGTCCTGAAACCCGCCGCGTTCAACACTGGACCCGCCCGTCGCGTAAGGGCATATAAGCCAAGCCTGCCTCGACCGACTCGGAGCCGCTGACAATGTTCGGACTGATCGCAAAACTGTTTGTGTGGTGGAAAGACGCCACGCCGGGAACCTTCCTGACGCTGCGCATGCGCGGTGCCAAGCAGGTCGGCTCGGATGAGTACGGCAATCGCTATTTCGAGGAATCCGGCGTCACCGGTCCCGATGGCCAGGGCCAGAAACGCCGCTGGGTCATCTACAAGGGCTATGCCGATGCCTCGCGCGTGCCGTCCGATTGGCATGGCTGGCTGCATCACACCTTTGACGAATTGCCCACCGACACGCCGCTCGCCCGCCAGGCTTGGGAAAAGGATCACCATCCCAACCTGACCGGAACGGTGCATGCCTATCGTCCGACCGGATCCCTGGCTGTGGGCGATCGTCGCCAGTCCACCACGGGCGACTATCAGGCTTGGTCCCCGGACGAGGCATAATTCGCCTTTACCGCGTCACAATCCCGCGACAGGGTATGCATCATGAAAACCTGTGTTCTCGCTTCGATTGTCTCGCTTGTCCTTGCCGCGCCGTCATGGGCGCAAGACAATACCCAGCCAACCTCTGACAGCGCGACCGATGCCGCGGACCTTCTGCGGCGCGATGATCCCGACAACACTGTCCAGCGGGGTCCGCTATCGTCCGAGCCCGGCACGGTGGTCGTGCTGCGTGGCCTCGACAAGGTCACCGCGCGGACCCGGGATTTCGAAGTCGAGATCGGTGACACGGTGCAGTTCGGGGCGCTGTCGATTACCGCACAATATTGCCGGAAACGGCCGCCTGAAGAGACCCCGGAAACCTATGCCTTCCTGCAGATCAATGATCGCCGCACCGATGGCTTTGGTGTCGATGTCGAGGGCGAGCAGGTGTTTTCCGGTTGGATGTTTGCATCGCGCCCGGCCCAGAACCCGCTCGAGCACCCGGTCTATGACGTCTGGGTGATTGATTGCAGGGCCTGAGCACCGGTAATTTCGTCCGGCAAGGCGCTGAAATCGGCTTCAAAAATCAAGGCTTCAGCCAGACGCTCGCGATAGTCGCTGCGCGAAATCGTGCGGGCGCCAAAACTCTCCAGATGTTCCGTCGTAAACTGGGTGTCGAGCAGGCTGTAGCCACCAGCCCTGAGGCGGGCAATCAGGTGGACCAGGGCGACCTTGGACGCGTCCCGGCGCAAGGAAAACATGCTCTCGCCGAAAAAGGCCGCGCCAAGTGAGACCCCGTAGAGGCCGCCAACCAGGTCCGCTCCCGACCAGCATTCCACTGAGTGGGCGTAACCGGCGTCATGGAGCTGGGAATAGAGACGTATGATCGACTCGTTGATCCACGTCTCCTCGCGACCGGGTGCCGACTGGGCACACCCCGCAACAACGGCCTCGAAGTCCTGGTTGATGGTCACCTGGTACACATCCTGGCGGACGGTCTTTCGCAGGCTGCGCGAGGCGTGAAACTGGTCCAGCGGGATGATGCCCCGCTCGTCCGGATCAAGGAGATAGATGCGCGGATCGTCGCGGCCTTCCGCCATCGGGAAGACGCCACGCGCATAGCAGTTGAGCAATTCCTCGGCACCAAAGCCGCGCATGATCTCTCCCGGACCTGTCGGCAGCGGAGATCAGTTCTCCCGGCTTGCCAACCAGTCTTCCAGCCAGCGGATGTGGTAATTGCCACTCACGAAATCCGCTTCCTCGAGCAAGTCGAGGAAGATCGGGATCGTGGTTTCCACTCCGCCGACAACCATTTCTTCCAGCGACCGGCGCAGACGCAATAGCGCTTCCTCGCGGGTGCGACCGTGCACGATCAGCTTGCCGATCAGGCTGTCATAATAAGGTGGGATGGAATAGCCGGCGTAAAGGGCGGAATCGAGGCGAACGCCCAGACCGCCCGGGGCGTGGAAATCGGTGACAAGGCCGGGCGACGGCGCGAAGGTGCGCGCGTTCTCGGCATTGATCCGGCATTCGATGGCCCAGCCTTCAAAGGTCACATCGCTCTGCTTGATGTCGAGCTTCTGGCCGTCGGCGACGCGGATCTGCTCGCGCACCAGGTCGATGCCGGTGATCATCTCGGTGACCGGATGCTCCACCTGCAGGCGGGTATTCATCTCGATGAAGTAGAACTCGCCGTTTTCCCACAGGAATTCGATCGTGCCGACGCCGCGATAGCCGATCGCCTCGATGGCCCTGCGGACGACATCACCGATCTTCTTGCGATCATCATCGTTGAGGGCCGGTGAGGGGGCTTCCTCGAGGATCTTCTGGTGGCGGCGCTGCAGCGAGCAGTCGCGCTCGCCCAGATGGACCACATTGCCATGCGTGTCGGCGAGGATCTGGATCTCGATATGGCGCGGGCGGCCAAGGTATTTTTCAATATAGACCGTGCCGTCGCCAAAGGCTGCGAGGGCCTCGGTCGAGGCCGTGTCCATGGCTTCTTTCAGGTTGGCGGCTGTCTCGGCCACCTTCATGCCGCGGCCACCGCCGCCGGATGCCGCCTTGATCAGGACCGGATAGCCGATCTTCTCTGCGATCGGCACGGCGTCTTCATAGGTGTCGACGCCGCCTTCCGAGCCGGGGACGACCGGGATTCCGGCATCCATGACGGCCTGTTTGGCAGTGATCTTGTCACCCATCATGCGGATATGCGCCGCCGTCGGGCCGATGAAGGCGAGGCCGTGCGCTTCGACGATTTCGGCGAAGCGGGCATTCTCCGACAGGAAGCCATAGCCCGGGTGGATCGCCTGGGCGCCGGTGACTTCGGCCGCGGTGATGATGGCCGGTATGTTGAGATAGGACTTGTTGGCCGGCGGCGGTCCGATGCACACGCTCTCGTCGGCGAGGCGGACATGCATGGCGTTGGCATCGGCCTCTGAGTGCACGGCCACAGTCCGGATGCCCATCTCGCGGCAGGCGCGATGGACGCGAAGGGCAATTTCGCCGCGATTGGCGATCAGGATCTTGTCGAACATGTCGTCGCTCGCCTTGCTGGTCGCGTCAGGACAGGACGAAGAGGGGTTCGCCGAATTCCACCGGCTGCCCGTCCTCGACGAGAATGGCGCTGACCGTGCCGGATTTTTCGGCCGTGATCGGGTTGAACGTTTTCATGGCCTCGACCAGCAGGATGGTATCGCCCTTCTTCACCTGGTCGCCGACGGTCACGAAATTGCCGGCATCCGGATTGGGACGCAGATAGGCCGTGCCCACCATCGGAGATTTGACCGCATTCGGGTCATCGGCGGAGGCCGCCGGAGCCGCTGCGGCAACGGGAGCTGCTGCGGGTGCGGCGATGGCAGCCGGTGCGGCGGCTGGCGCGGCCACGCTGTGGACGACCGGCGCTGCGGTAATCTGACGGGCGATCTTGAGGCGCAGATCGCCCCGCTCGACTTCGATTTCCGACAGGTCGGTTTCCCGGAGGATGTCGGCGAGCTCGCGGACGAGTTTCGCGCTGATCGGGGAGCGGGGGCGGGAATCAGAACTCATGATGTAAGGCCTTTGGTTCCGTCAGTTGCCAAGAGAGGTGATGGCAGCGTTGATGCCCAGAAGATAGCTTTGCAGACCCAAACCGGTGATCGATCCGCGTGCCGCCAGGGCGATGTAGGAGTGGTGCCGAAATGCTTCGCGTGCTGCCGTCTGACTCAAATGTACTTCGATGACCGGAGGTTCTATCGCGCGAACTGCGTCGTGCAAAGCGACGGATGTATGCGTAAATGCAGCCGGGTTGAAAACAACTGCACACGCATTGACGTTTGCGTCATGCAGCCAGTCAATCAGTTCGCCTTCATGATTGGACTGGCGAAAGAGGATCTCATACCCCAAGTCACGGGCATGCCTGGCACAGGCCTGTTCGATCTCTTTCAGGCTCAACGTGCCATAGACATCCGGCTCGCGGGTGCCGAGCAGGTTGAGGTTGGGACCGTTGAGTATGTGAATCGGTTGGGTCATGGCCTTGCTTTTCAGCGGTTACGGGATTTACCACGGGTCTAACGAGGGACTCAGAGAAAGGCCAGCGAAGACCATGCTGCAGCTGACAGTCAATGGTGAAGGCCGCAAGGTCGCGCCCGATACCAGTGTGAGTGGCCTCGTCACGATCCTCGGCCTTGATGGCCGCAAGATCGCCGTCGAGCGCAATCTGGCCATCGTGCCGCGCTCGCAATATGAGCAGACCGCGCTCGCCGATGGCGACCGGATCGAGATAGTCGCATTTGTCGGAGGTGGATGAGATGGAAGACGCAGTCACGATGGACACAGCCTTCGAGGACAAGCCGCTGGTTGTGGCCGGTCGCACCTTCACCTCGCGCCTGATCATTGGCACCGGCAAGTACAAGACCTATGCCCAGAATGCCCAGGCGCTGGAGGCCTCCGGCGCCGAAATGATCACCGTCGCCATCCGCCGGGTGAACCTGTCCAATCCGGACGAGCCGCGCCTGGTCGATTTCATCTCGCCGGACGATTACACCTTCCTGCCCAACACCGCCGGCTGTTTCACCGGCGAAGATGCCGTGCGCACGCTGCGCCTGGCCCGCGAGGCCGGCGGCTGGAACCTGGTCAAGCTGGAAGTCCTGTCTGACCCCAAACACCTCTATCCCGACATGGCCGAGACGCTGCGCGCCGCCGAGCTTTTGATCAAGGACGGGTTCGACGTCATGGTCTATTGCTCGGACGACCCGGTCTACGCCAGGAAACTGGAAGAAATCGGCTGCTGCGCGATCATGCCGCTGGGCGCGCCGATCGGCTCCGGCCTCGGCATCCAGAACCCGGTCAATATCCGCCTCATCATCGAACAGACCAAGGTGCCGGTCATTGTCGATGCCGGTGTCGGTACGGCGTCAGATGCCACCGTGGCGATGGAGCTGGGCTGTGACGGTGTGTTGATGAACACCGCCATCGCCGAAGCGAAAGACCCGATCCGCATGGCGCGGGCGATGCGCCATGCGGTCATTGCCGGTCGTGAAAGCTATCTCGCCGGACGCATGCCGAAGAAGCGCTATGCCGATCCGTCGAGCCCGCTCTCCGGGCTGATCTAGCCGCGCAGGGCTGCGGACAGCGCCTCGTTCAGGGCCATCTCGTTGGCGCCGGGCACGACCACACCGTCGACAATGAAGAAGGGCGTACCGGTCACATTCAGGGCCCGGCCCAGCGAGCGGACCTGGTTGATATGGGCGAGGATTTCCGGATCCTCCATGTCGGTCCGCATCTGCGCGACATCGACACCGGAGACGGCCGCGAGTTGGTCGATACGAGTGCCCGGCAGTGGTCCTGACGAGCGGATGAGTGCCATGTGGAAGGCGGCATAGACCTCGTCACCCTGGCGCAGGGCGGCGATCGCTGCGCGCGAGGCCTCCACCGATTCATCGCCCAGGATCGGGTATTCCTTGAACAGGATCTGGACCCGGTCGCCATATTCCTCGCGCACGCTTTCGACCCAGGAGGCGGCGACCCGGCAATAGGAGCACTTGTAGTCCATGAATTCGACGATCACGACTTCGGCGTCATCCGGGCCGAGGCGAGGGTCGCGCGGATCATTGTAGATGGCCGCCTCATTGGCGGAGAGAGCGTCGTAGACCGACTGCATCTCGCGGGCCCGGGCCCGGCGCTGCAGCTCGATCAGCGCTTCCTCGATGATTTCAGGGTTTTCCAGGATGTAGGAGCGGATCAGTTCGCGAACCTCGTCACGCTCCGGCTCGCTCAGCTGGGCGGAGGCGGCGGGTTGCTGGCAGCCCATCAAAAACACTATGGCGGCGAAGGCCCCGGCAAATCGCAACATCATTGAAAACCCCTTGCATCAGTATCTCGCGATATCTAGCGGACCTGGTCGCGCGCGGCGAGCGCATCGTGTGTAAAATCATTGTGTGGTGCGATACGCAGTTGCGGTGTCCGGCGCAGCCACCATTCGCCCCTTGCGGGTCACATCATGGCCGGAAGAACAGCGTCACTCGCTGTTGATATCCTCGATCACGAGGATGCGCGCTTCGCCCACGGGATGGGCGACATGTTCCTCGCCATCGCCGATGGTCAAGGCGTCGCCGGCTTCGAGCTGCATGGATTTTTCTTCACCGTCCTCGCGATATTTCATCTCGACCCGGCCATCGAGCACCACGAAGACCTCGTCGCCGGTATTGCGGTGCCAGCGATAGGGGCGATCGGTCCAGTGCAGGCTGACGCCGGTGGAGCCGAACAGGGCAAGGCGCTCGGCACCCCAGGCCCGGTCCGCAGTAAAGTCGCGGGCGCGGAGGCGTTTCATCAGGCGACTTCGAACACGCCATCGACCTCGACGGCCGCACCCAGCGGCAAGACCGGGCAGGAGACCGCAGATCGGGCGTGGCGACCGGCATCGCCGAAGACCTCGACCATCAGGTCGGAACAGCCATTGATGACTTGCGGTATCTCGGTGAAGCCCGGTACCGCCGCAACAAAGCCGCCAAGCTTCACAACGCACTTCACCCGCGACAGGTCGCCGCCGCAGGCCGCTTTGAGCTGGGCGATGAGGTTGATGGCACACAGGCGAGCTGCGGCCTGGCCGGCGGCAACGTCCATATCCTTGCCAAGCGTTCCTTTCACCAGCCCGTCCGGGCCGATCGAGACCTGGCCGGAAATGAAGACCTGGCTGCCGCTTTGCACGAAGGGCACATAATTGGCGACCGGCGCGACCGGTTCCGGCAGGGTGATTCCAAGCTCGGCGAGGCGGGTGTCGATGGCGGACATGTCAGGCTCCAGTCAGTGACGTTTCGACGGGAGATTAGCGGCGTATCGGCCCCATGCAATCTGCACGCTTGACTTGACGCGCGCGTCATCCGGCATGGTGGAAGGATGATGACCCTGATCCATGAAGACGAGATCCGATTCGATGCCCGCGACGGCTATTCGTTGTCCGGTCGGATCATCGCACCGGACAATCCGCGTGCCGCGGTCCTGATCTCGTCCGGGACCGGCTTTCCCAAGGGGCTGTATCGTCGCTTCGCTGTTGCCGCCGCCGAACGCGGCTATGCCTGCCTGATCTATGATTATCGCGGCATCGCAGGCTCGGCTCCCAAGCAGATGCGGGGCTTCAAGGCGGATATCGTCGACTGGGGCCGGCTTGATTATTCCGCCGCGCTGGATCGCGCCGCAGCCCTGGTGCCGGACGGACCGCTCCTTGCGGTTGGCCACTCGGTGGGCGGGCATCTGGTCGGATTTGCCGACAATGCAGACCGGATCAGAGCCCACGCCTTCATCACGGTCGGGACGGGTTTTTGGGGCGCCCATGAGCTGTCCTATCGCCCCTCGGCGCTGATGTTCTGGCTCTTGTACGGCCCGGCATGCCTCGCTCTGACCGGGCATATCCCGGCCGGCGGCATTTGGGGCGGGACGGCCCTGCCGCGCGATGTTTTCCTGCAATGGCGGCAATGGGCGGCGAAGCCGGACTATTTCGGCGCTTTTCTCGATCAACTGACCCCGCATGATTTTGACGCGGTGACAGCACCGATCCGCTCTTGGACGTTTTCCGATGACCGCCTCTGCGCCCGACGCTCGGCTGAAGACCTGCTGCAACTCTATCCGAATGCGCCGTCCGAGCATTTGCGGCTCGACCCGTCCGACATCGGGGCCGACCGCGTTGACCATCATGGTGCCTTCAAGAAGGAGTCCGCGGCATTCTGGCCAATGGTTTTCAACTGGTTTGACCAGGTTTCGGCTTCGAGCCCGGTTTCGGTTTCGAACTGAGGCCCCGCCCTTTTACCACCGCATCGCTGCCGAACTTGTCACGCGCCCTGTCCATCGCCCGTTCGGCGGTGGCGCGGCGGATGGCTTGCGGGTCGAGCAAATCACCCGCATCGCCGACAGCGTCACGCAGTCCGGAAAATCCGATCCCGATCAAGCGGAAGCGTGTCCCGTCCAGTTCCGGCTCGAGCAATTGCTGGCCGACCCGGAACAGGGTGTCGGCCAGCTGGCTGGGCTCGTTCAGGGTGCGGCGGCGGGTTCGCGACCGGAAGTCCGACGTCTTCAACTTCAAGGTCACAACCTGCCCGGAAATCGCCTTGGCCTTCATCTGGTCAGCGACTTTCACGCACAGGCGCCAGAGGTGTTTTTCCAGAACCTCCCGATCACACAGATCGGCGTTGAAGGTGGTCTCCGAGGACACGCTCTTGCGCTCGCGATCGGTCGAAACAGAGCGTCGGTCCTCGCCGCGTGACAGGCGGGAGAGATGGTAGCCCATATCGCCGTAGCGATCGGCCATGCGCTTGTCGCCCTGGCGGCGGATATCGGACAGGGTGCGGATCCCGTCACGCTCGAGCTTGGCGGCGAAGGCCGGGCCGACGCCATAGATCGAGCGCACGGACCTGGGGGCGAGGAAGTCGAGCGCTTCAGCCTCACCGATCACCGCAAACCCGTTGGGCTTGTCCAGGTCTGAGGCGGTCTTGGCGAGGAATTTGTTGAAGGACAGCCCGACCGAGACGGTGATGCCGACTTCCAGCTCGATCCGGCGTTGCAGCCGCAGCAGGGAGAGGGCGGGAGAGGCGCCGTGCAGTCGGGCGGTGCCGGTGAGGTCGAGGAAGGCTTCGTCGATCGACAGGGGTTCCACCAGCGGCGTGATGTCCTTCATCATGTCGCGGATGCGGTAACCCTCGCGGGTGTATTTGCCGTGCTCCGGGCGGATCACCACCGCATCCGGACAGACCTGCAACGCCTTGAACATCGGCATGGCCGAGTGGACGCCATACAGCCGGGCGACATAGCAACAGGTCGACACCACGCCGCGTTTCTGGCCGCCAATGATGACAGGCTTGTCCTCGAGCGCCGGGTTGTCGCGCTTTTCGACGGCCGCGAAAAAGGCATCGCAATCGACATGGGCGATGGACAGCGTGTCCAGCTCGGCATGGCGCAGCAGTTTGTGACTGCCGCAGGCCGGGCAGGCGTCGGCCGGGCCTGGCAGCGGCGCGAGACAGGCGCGGCAATAACCGGATTGGCCGGCCTCGCTCACAGTGCCGCCCCATCGTCATCCCACAGCCAGGCCGCGCCGCGTACACCGGAGGCATCGCCGTGATGATGGCGGACGACCCGGGTGCGACATATGTCCGAGAACAGCCAGGCAGGCAGGGTGCGGTTGATCCGTTCGATCAGTCCATCTGCATTGGACACGCCGCCGCCCAAGACAATGACGTCGGGGTCGAGAATGTTGATGACCACCGCGAGGCCCCGAGCCATCCGCTCGCCGTGACGCTCCACACTCTCAATGGCCGCGGCATCACCATCCCGCGCGGCGAGGAAAACCTCGTTGGCGGTGAGGGCGCCGCCGTGCGCGCGGGCGTGGCAGGCCGCCAGGCCCGGTCCGGACAGCCAGGTCTCCAGACAGCCCGTCTTGCCGCACCAGCAGCCGGGTGGATCCAGCTCGTCCTTATGCGGCCAGGGCAGGGGAATGTGTCCCCATTCGCCGGCGATTGCCTGGGTGCCATTGATGAGCTGACCGCCGGCAACGATGCCGCCTCCGACTCCGGTGCCGACAATGACACCGAAAACGACCCCGGCGCCACGGCCCGCGCCGTCCCGCGCTTCCGACAGGGCAAAGCAATTGGCGTCATTCGCTGTTCGGACAGGGCGGTCGAGCCGGGCCGACAGGTCTTCGCGAAAGGGGCGCCCATTGAGCCAGACCGAATTGGCATTGCGCATCAGGCCGGTTTCGGGACTGATGGAGCCGGGATGTGCCAGGCCGACCCGCGCGGCTCCGTATTTGGCCTCCATGGCCATGACCAGGCGCTCGATCTCGGATATCGTGCCCGTATAGTTGCGCGGGGTCGCGACACGCTGTCGACACAGTTCCTCGCCGCCGGGTGCGAACAGGCGCGCTTCGATCTTGGTCCCGCCGAGGTCGATGCCGATCCGATTCATCCTGTCGTCCCTTGTCTTGCGGGCTATATTGGATTGGCCCCCTTTTGTTCTTATCTTGTACCGGGCGACCCGAAAAGTGGCCTGTGACTCATGGTTGGTTAAGGAAAGTCGGGTTTAGTGCAGGTGGGGTTCAACAAGCACGATAAAATACGTGCAAACAACGGGAAGCGCGTCACCGACATGCTGCAGGTCATGCCCAAAAAGGTCCTGATTGTCGAAGATAACGAGCTGAACATGAAGCTGTTCAACGATCTGCTGGAGGCTCATGGCTATGAGACCCTGCAGACCAAGGACGGCTTCAAGGCGCTCGAAATGGCGCGTGAACACACGCCCGATCTGATTCTCATGGACATCCAGCTTCCGGAAGTGTCCGGCCTTGAAGTCACCAAGTGGCTCAAGGACGATGACAGCTTGGCCGCGATTCCGGTTGTGGCAGTCACCGCGTTTGCAATGAAGGGGGATGAGGAGCGCATTCGTGAAGGCGGATGCGAGGCCTATCTGTCCAAGCCGATCACGGTTGCCACCTTCATTCAGACGGTTCGTCAATTTCTTGACTAGGGGTGGTCGTCGATGAGTGCAAGAATTCTCGTCGTGGACGATCAGGCCGCCAATGTCCGGCTGCTTGAAGCCCGTCTCCAGGCTGAATATTTTGAGGTTTGCACAGCGACCAACGGCGCCGACGCGATCGCCGTGGCCAAGGCTGAACAACCTGACCTGATCCTGCTCGATGTCATGATGCCGGTGATGGACGGGTATGACACCTGTTCGCGGATCAAGGATGACCCCGCAACCCGCCACATCCCGGTTGTGATGGTGACCGCGCTGGACCAGCGCGAAGACCGCATCCGAGGCCTTGAAGCCGGCGCCGATGATTTTCTGACCAAGCCGATCGATGATGTCAGCATGTTTGCCCGCATCCGCAGCCTGTTGCGGCTCAAGGAGGTGCTGGATGAGCTGCGCTACCGCGAGTCCAGTTCGGCGTTGGCGGGTATTTCCGGTGATGTGCAGGACGATATCGACGCACCGGCCCGCGTGGTCGTCGTCAGCGCCGACCCGCGTGCGACCTGCCGCTTTGCTGCGGCGCTTCCGTCGAAGGCCGAGATCCTGGAAACCCACGATCCTGCCGAGGCGATCATCGCTGCCCGCAATGACGCCGACCTGTTGATCGTCGACCTGACCTCACCGGGCTATGACGGGCTGCGCCTGTGCGCGCGGATCCGGTCAGATGCCGCGACGCGGCAGCTGCCGATCCTGGCTGTGGTTCGTCCGGCGGATGTCCAGCAGGCTGTGCGCGCGCTCGATCTGGGCGTGAATGACATTATCCAGCGGCCGGTTGATGCCGGCGAGCTGGCAGCGCGCTCTCGTACCCAGCTGCGCCGCAAGCGCTATGCCGACCAGTTGCGGTCGCATCTCGATGAAGGCATGGAGATGGCGGTCACTGACGCGCTGACCGGCCTGCACAATCGTCGTTACATCTCGTCGCGCCTGCGGCAGGCGATGGACAGCGCCAGCAATGGTGGCGCGCCGGTTTCCCTGCTTCTCGCCGATATCGACCATTTCAAGCACATCAACGACACTTACGGCCATGATGCCGGTGACCGTGTCCTGCGCGATTTTTCATCCCGCTTGCAGACCGGCCTGCGGGCGCTCGATCTGGCGGCCCGCTATGGTGGCGAAGAATTTGTCGTTGTCATGCCCGGGGCGGGGCTGGCCGAGGCGCGCATAGCGGCCGAGCGGCTGCGGAGCAGTATCGACGGTTCTGGCTTTGATCTGTCGGACGGCACAAGCGTGCCGGTGACGGTCAGTATCGGCATCGCCCAGGCCCATCGCGGCGAGGCGCTGGATGCCCTGCTGCGGCGTGCTGACGAGGCGCTCTATGCAGCCAAGACTGCCGGCCGGAATCAAGTTCAGGCCGCGGACAACGCCGCGGCCTGACAAAACTTGATGGTCGAGCGGGGAAAACCGTTCGAACGGAAATTCCGTCCTACTTGATTTTCGCTTCCTTGAAATCGACGTGCTTGCGGGCGACCGGGTCGTACTTCTTGAGCACGAGCTTCTCGGTCATGGTGCGCGCATTTTTCTTCGTCACGTAGAAATAACCCGTACCAGCCGTGGAGTTCAGGCGGATCTTGATGGTTGTCGGCTTCGCCATGGCTCTAAATGTCCTGGTGCATAGTGTGTGCGCGCGATCGACCCCGTGCCGATGCGAGAGCGCGCGAACATACGCACGGCAGCGCCGCTGTCAACTGTTCCCGGCTGTTCGCGATGCACGCCGCCACACCAGCGCAGCATAGACTGCTGCGATGCCGGCCATGACGATCATCAGCCCCTGTGGTCCGACCATATCCATGGCGGTGCCCGATGCGGGCGGCCCGAAGAGCGAGCCGGCACCATAGGCGAAGATGAAAGCCGCATTGGCCGCCGCGATCCCGCCACCGGAGAAGCGCTCTCCGAGCAGGGCCAGGCCGACCGTGTAGAGCCCGGAAGCGACGCCGGCCTGGATGAAGAAAAGCAGCATCATGCCCGGCAGATAGTCACCGACAGCCCAGATGGCGAGCGGGGTGATGGCGGCCGTCGTCGCGATCCATTTCAGCGCTTCGCGGCGATCGGTGCGGTCGGCGATCCAGCCCAACGGGATCTGGAAGGCGAGGGCGCCCGCCGCGGCGGCCATCGCCACCAGGGAAATGCCATGCTCATCGAGGTCGAGGCGGTCGCCATAGACCGGTGCCAGGGAGAAAAGGACAGTCTCCAGTGCCCCGAAGGCGAGCGCCGCCCCGATGGCCGCCGGCGCCGCTTTCGCGGCGCCCAGAATGGCGCGTGGTGCGGCTTCATCCTTGTCCGGGGCCTGGGCGGCGGGGCCTTGCAGCAAAATGATGGGCAGCGCACCGATCATGAAGATCAAGCCGCCGGCAAAAAAGCCGGCATTGCTGACCGCACCCAGCTGTCCGAAGAGAAAAGCACCGATCCCGAAGCCGCCGGACAGCACGGTCCCGTAAATGCCAAGGATGGTCGCCCGACGCAGCGGCGTGGCGATCTGGTTGATCCAGGTCTCCGAGATCACGAAGATCACCGTCATGAAGCAACCCATGACAAAGCGAAGGACGAACCAGGCCGGGACATTGTCAAAGACGGGAAAGAGGGCGTGCAGCGTGCCGGCCAGAACGAGGCTGATCACGATCAGAACGCGTCCCGGCATCAGGGACAGCAAGCGTGGCACGATCGGGGCCATGACAAGCGTCGAGGCTGCCGCCGCCGCCCCGTTGAGACCGACAATCATACCCGATGAGGTCATGCCCTCCAGGCGCAGCGAGATCAGCGGCATGGAAAGCCCGAACACGATGCCACACACGGCTGCACAACAGATCGCCGCGATCAGCGAGCGGTTATTGGCAAAACGGGGATCGGTGAGCGGGTTGGTCATGGCTCAGCTATAGCGCTGGCCGGTCCGGACGTCTTGTTCAGGCGGCAGGTGGGATGTCCTGATCCGAGTCGTTCCCGCCAATCTCATGGGCCTTGCGCAATTTGCGAAATGTCCACCAGTGCAGGGCGCTCCCGACGATCACACCACCAACGCCATGCTGGATAGCATGGCGGGGGAGATTGTCGGTGGAGAAACTGCCCTGGAACAGATCGAATACGTAGTAAGTGAGGGCCATCATTGCCGCCCATATGCTGCCGACAATCCAGCCATAATACTTGTGCGGAGTTCGGCGGCGGGTCGGAAACCGGATCATCTCACAAGGCCTCGACAACCATCTTGCCACGCACGGCCCGCATGCAGCGCGGAGGCTCGGGAGCCGGCGGCTGGACGCGCTTGAGTTCATCCAGCACGAAATGGGTCACGAAGGGCAGGTCCAGCTGGCGGGCATCGGCCAGTGTTACCCATTGGACATCCTCCAGCTCGTCACTCGGCTCGGGCGCCCGGTCGTCGAGCAGGGCCGAGGCGTCGGCAGTGAAGAACCAGGTATCGAAGCGGCGCGTGCGACCGGGCGGGGTGATGGCACGGGTGATGAGTTTGAGAGAGCCGAGATCGGGCGCGGCGCCGGCGTCACGGAAGGGCAGCCAATTGACGTGGCGGCTACGAATAGGCGCTTCGCGGGCGATCAGAAGGCCGGTTTCCTCGGCCGTTTCCCGGACCGCCGCTGCGGCCGCGGCGCGGGCCCGCGTGGCCGCCATGGTCCGTGACATCACATCCAGCACCCGCGCATCCAGGTCCCGGGCCAGCGGGGCCGAGCTGTCGGCCCGGTCGACCCGGCCGCCGGGAAAGACGTATTTATTGGGCATGAAGACATGCTTGGCCGAGCGCCGCCCCATCAGCACGTCAATCCGGTCGCCCTCGCGCCGGGTGAGGATCAGGGACGCCGCCAGGCGCGGGCGCATCGGCTTGATATCCTTGCGGTGATGCTCGTCACTCACCGGCGTCGCCCCTTCTTCCACGGCTTGCCGGAGCGGCGACCATTGGGTGGTCCGCCGGATTTGGGACGCCGGCGACCGCTCGGACGCTCGCCTTTTTCAGCCTCGGTCAGCATGTCGAGCAGAAGGCCGCCGGTGACCGGCTGGGCCTCATCAATGCGCACCATGACCGGCATGCCCAGCCGGTAGCGCGATCCGGTCTGCAGGCCGACCAGGGCGTGGAGTTTCTCGTCGTGCTCGAAACGCTCCTCGCCCAGCCGGGAGATCGGTACCAGCCCGTCAGCGCCGGTCTCGTCCAGCTTCACGAAGCAGCCAAACCGGGTCACCCCGGTGATCCGGCCGGCGAACTCGGCGCCGATCTTGTCGGCCAGATAGGCGGCAATGAAACGGTCGACCGCATCACGCTCGGCGGCCATGGCCCGTCGTTCCGCATGGGTAATTTCTTCCGCGATCACGGTCAGGCGGCTGCGTTCCTCATCGCTCTGGCCGTCATCGCCGAGTCCCAGCGCCCGGATCAGGGCCCGGTGCACGGTCAGGTCGGCATAGCGTCGGATCGGCGAGGTGAAATGGGCATAGCGCTGCAGGTTCAGGCCGAAATGCCCCTCGTTCTCGGTGTCATAGACCGCCTGTGACTGGCTGCGCAGGACCACCACATTGATGGTTTCATAGTGCTCGGAGCTCTTGGCCTGCTTGAGCAACTGATTGAAACGCCCGGTCTCGACCTTGTTGCCTTTCGCCCATTTCATGCCGACGGTCGGCAGGAAGTCGGACAGCGCGTCGATCTTCTCGCGTGAGGGCGGCTCGTGGACGCGATAGATCAGCGGCGTGCGTTTCTGCTCCAGCGTTTCCGCGGCGCAGACATTGGCCTGGATCATGAACTCCTCGACCAGCTTGTGGGCGTCGAAGCGCTGGCGGGTTTCCACCCCGATCACCTGACCATCCTCGCCGACACGGACCCGGCGCTCCGGTGCGTCGATCTCCAGCGGTTCGCGGCGACCACGCGCTTCCCGGGCGGCGAAATAGGCGCCCCACAAGGGTTTGAGCACGTCGTCGAGCAGCGCATTCGCCGGACCGCCATCGCGGCCGTCAATGGCGTCCTGGGCTTGTGTGTAGGAGAGCTTGGCGGCCGAGCGCATCCAGCCACGCATGAAAGTGTGCGAGCGCTTGTTGCCGGACTTGTCGAACACCATCCGGACCGCCAGGCAGGGCCGGTCCTCCTTCTCGCGCAATGAGCAAAGATCGTTGGACAGGCGTTCGGGCAGCATCGGCACGACGCGGTCCGGCAGATAGACCGAATTGCCACGCTTGAAAGCGCCGCGATCGAGCGCGCTGCCGGGTGTCACATAGGCCGCCACATCGGCAATGGCGACGATGACCTGCCAGCCGCCGGGGTTCTTGGGATCATCGTCAGGCGCGGCCCAGACGGCGTCGTCATGGTCCTTGGCGTCGTCAGGGTCGATGGTGATCAGGGGCAGGGCGCGCAGGTCTTCGCGCTTGCCCTGCCGTGCCGTCGGGGCCTCGTCGGCCTCACGCTGCTCGGTCTCGGAAAATCCCTGGGGAACCCCATGCGAATAAAGCGCGATCAGGCTGCCGGCGCCTGGCGCGCTGGCATCGCCGACGACCTCGACAATCCGGGCGGTCTTCAGGCCATGCCGGCGTTCCTTGGCGATCTCGCACAGGACCAGATCGCCATCGTGAGCCTTTTCAGCCTCGCCCTTCGCCGGCACCAGCTCATGGCGCGAGCGCCGGTCGACCGGCAGCAGACGGAAGGGTCCCGATTGCGGCTTGCGCAGCATGCACAACAGCTTGTGCGCGCTCTGGCCGAGCTTCTTGATCAGCCGCGCCTGGTAGCTGCCATCTTCCTGCAGGGCGAGACGGACCAGCGCCTTGTCGCCAATGCCGATGGCGGGCGTGCCCTTGCCGCCGGCGCCTTCGCCGGGGGCCAGGCGGATCATGGGCGCGTGGCGGTCCGGGCGGACTGGTTCGGCCAGCAGCTCGCCGTCATTGTCACGACCGATCAGCTGTACGACGCAAACCGCTGGCAGGGCGCCGGGAAGCGAGTAGGTCTTGCTGTTGGAGCGGGTCAGGGTGCCATCTTCGGTCAGGGCGGCGAGAGCGTCATTGAGCGCCCGCTTGGCATCGCTGCCTTTCAGGGACATCGCCCGTGCCAGTTCACGCTTTCCAAACTCGCCACCACCCTCGCGGACGGCATCAATGACCGCCTCGCGGGTCAGGCCGGCATCAAACTCAGTCTTGCCGGCCATCGGGTCTATTCCGCCTTGTCTTTGGCGGCGGCCGTTTTCTTGGCAGCGGGCTTCTTGGCGGTCGCCTTCTTCGCCGGCGCCTTCTTCTTGGCAGGGGCCTTTTTCTTGGCCGGGGCTTTCTTCTTGCCGCCCTTGGCAGCCTTCGCCTCGACCCATTCCATGGCCTGTTCCAGGGTCACGCTTTCCGGATCGGTATCCTTGGGCAGGGTGGCGTTGATCTTCTCGTACTTCACATAGGGACCATAACGTCCCGACATGATCCGGACCGGCTTGCCGTCGTGCTCGCCCAGTTCCTTGAGAGCAGAGGCCGTCGCACCCCGGCGTCCGCCATTGGCCCGTTTGTCGGCGATCACCGAGACCGCGCGGTTGAGGCCGATCTCGAAGACTTCCTCGACCGAGGGGATGTTGGCGTAGGTCTTGTCGTGGTGAACATAGGGACCGTAGCGGCCGATATTGGCCGTGATCGGCTGGCCGTCATCGGGATGCTCGCCAACCGTCCGCGGCAGGTCGATCAGCTTGATCGCCTGTTCCTCGGTCAGGGTCGCCGCGTCCCAGCCCTTGGGGATGGAAGAGCGTTTCGGCTTATCTTCCCCATCCAGCTGCATCTGGAGATACCAGCCAAAGCGGCCATTCTTCAGTTCGACATCCTTGCCGGTTTCCGGATGCTGGACGATCACGCGATCGCCCTGGGCATCATCCTCACCGGGAGGGCTCATCTGGCGCGTGAAGGAGCAGTCCGGATGGTTCGAGCAGCCCAGGAAAGCGCCGAACTTGCCCAGACGCAGGCTCAGCGTGCCTTCCTTGCACGAAGGACAAAGGCGGGGATCGGTACCGTCCTCCTTTTCCGGGAAGATATGCGGCGCCAGGGCCTCGTTGAGGGCATCGAGCACATTGGTGATGCGCAGCTCGCCGATCTCGTCGATGGCGGCTCGGAAATCGGTCCAGAAGTCGCGCAGCAACTGCTTCCAGTCGAGCTCTCCGGCCGAGACCTTGTCGAGCTGCGTTTCGAGCGAGGCCGTGAAATCATACTCGACATAGCGGGCGAAGAAGTTTTCCAGGAAGGCGATAACCACCCGGCCCTTGTCGAACGGATGGAAGCGGTTCTTTTCCATCTGCACATATTCGCGGTCGCGCAGCACCTGAAGGGTCGAGGCGTAGGTCGAGGGGCGACCAATGCCCAGCTCTTCCATGCGCTTGACCAGCGAGGCTTCGGTGAAGCGAGGCGGTGGCTGGGTGAAGTGCTGGTCGGCATGGGTCTTGGCGACCGTGGCCGCTGCGCCCTGGGTCAGCTTGGGCAGGCGGTTCTCGCCCTCATCCTCTTCATCATCACGGCCTTCCTGATAGAGCGCCAGGAAGCCATCGAAGAGCTGGACCGTGCCCACAGCACGCAGGGCCGTTTGGCCGTCCGGGCTGGCGATATCCACCGTGGTCCGCTCGAAGCGGGCGCTTTCCATCTGGCTGGCAACAGCCCGGCGCCAGATCAGCTGGTAGAGTCGCGCCATGTCGGCATCCAGCGACAGCTTTTCAGGCAGGCGCGAGAAGCTGGTCGGGCGGATTGCTTCGTGCGCTTCCTGGGCGTTCTTGGCCTTGGAGGCGTAGTGGCGTGGCGCTGATGGCACGTAGAGTGAGCCGTGCTCCTTGCCGATCACATCGCGGGCCTGGCTGACCGCTTCGGGCACCATGGTGACGCCATCGGTCCGCATATATGTGATCAGGCCGGTGGTCTCACCGCCCAGCGTGACACCCTCATAGAGTTTCTGCGCGGTTTGCATGGTGCGCGTGGCCGAAAAGCCCAGCTTCCGCGCGGCTTCCTGCTGCAGCGTCGATGTGGTGAAGGGCGGCGGCGGATTGCGCTTGGCCGGCTTGGCCTCGACCCCGGTGATAGACAGGTTGGCACTGTTGACCGCCTCGACCGCCGCATTGGCGCTGGCGCGGTCCTTGATCGACAGTTTCTGCAGCTTCTTGCCGCCCAGGGTGACCAGCTTGGCCCGGAAGGAATCCGAGTTGGCCGTCAGGTCGGCATCCACGGTCCAGTATTCCTCGGAGCGGAACTTCTCGATTTCCAGCTCGCGATCGCAGATCAGGCGCAAGGCAACGGACTGGACCCGTCCGGCCGAGCGAGATCCCGGCAATTTGCGCCACAGCACCGGCGACAGGGTGAATCCGACCAGATAGTCGAGCGCACGGCGGGCCAGATAGGCGTTGACCAGCTCCATGTCGACGGCCCGCGGATGGGCCATGGCTTCCAGGATGGCCGGTTTGGTGATGGCGTTGAAGGCCACGCGCTGGACCGTCACGTCTTTCAGGACGCGGCGCTTTTGCAGCGCTTCCAGCAAGTGCCAGGAAATGGCTTCACCTTCGCGATCCGGGTCAGTCGCGAGGATCAGTCGGTCCGACTCGCGCACCGCGTCGGCAATCGCCTTCACGCGCTTGGCGGAGGCGGTATCGATTTCCCAGGCCATCTCGAAGTCTTCGTCCGGTTTGACGGACCCATCCTTGGCGGGCAGGTCACGGACATGGCCGAAACTCGCCAGAACCGTGTAGTCCGCACCGAGATACTTGTTGATGGTTTTGGCTTTGGCCGGGGATTCTACGACGACAACATTCATCGGTACTTGGTTCCAGACATGTGGCAGGGACCGCCCAGCGGCGGCCAAGGCGCGCGAAAGTGTTCGAGCCGAAAGGTTGTGTCAACCGACCGGAGTATTCCAGTCCGACGCGCACATGTCAGGGCATTTCGGGCAAGGGAGCCTGTATCAGCGACCGGGAGCGACCGCGAAGCAGGGGTGATCACGGGCTGACAGATCGCGGCAGGCGAGGCGGGCGCTGTCTTCAGTCAGGTCCTCAAATCGGGCCCGCCAAAGCCGGTCACCGCTGATGGTGACGGCCCGGGCGGCGGGCTGGGCCGAGCCGAGGGCGCCGGAATAAATCGCCACTTCCGCCAAACGGTCGTGAGCAGCATCGGCCGTGTTGTAGGCCCCTACCTGGATCGCCCAGGCACCATGGATCAGGCTGGGCTCTGCCGTTGTCGATGCCGTTGTCGACGCTGTTGTCGCGGAGCGACTCGCGTTGGTGCGGGCTGGTGGCAGGGTATCGACCCGCATCTCATCCTCGTCGGCCAGCACGATCTGCAGGGCTGGAGGCTGATTGGCGGATCCCATCTCGATCGGCTCGCTGAGATGAAGTGCGGCGACATCGCGGGCGATCAGGTCCTGCTGCCGCACCGGGTTGATGCGCGGCGAGGAGAGGGCGGCGAACAGGCGGGTGTCCTGACGTTGCTCCAGGGTCGCGAAGGCAGCCTCGATCAATTCCTCGGCATGGGCATCCCGTGCCGCGGCGCTCGGCCCGCCCATGATGACGGTGATCAGCCGGTGGTCATCGCGCTCGGCCGAGACAACCACATTAAAGCCTGAGGCGCGGATATATCCTGTCTTCAGGCCATCGACACCGCGGACGCGTCCAACCAGCGAATTGTGATTGCGATAGGTGCGTCCATTGTAGCGGAAGGTCTCTTCGTTGAAGTAGTCGAAATATTGCGGAAAGTCGCGATGCAAGGCGATTGCCAGACGAGCCATGTCGCGGGCCGTCGTCGTCTGGCGGCTGTTGGGAAGGCCGGACGCATTGCGGAAAGTGGTGTTGGTCAGCCCGATCTCAGCGGCACGCGCGGTCATCAGTTCGCCGAAGCGGCTTTCGCCGCCACCGAGCCGTTCACCGACCGCGACGGCCACATCATTTGCGCTTTTGACCACCAGGGCGCGAATGGCGTTTTCGGCCGAGATCGTCGAGCCCGGTGCCAGCCCGAGGCGCGAGGGGCTGGCATTGGCTGCGTTCGCCGAGATCCGGATCGGGTCATTCAGGCCGATCTCACCCGCCTCGAGCGCATCGAAGAGCATGTAGAGCGTCATCATCTTGGTCAGCGAGGCCGGGAATCGTTCGGCTTCGGACCGGCGTGAGTGGAGGACCACGCCTGTGTTCTCCTCGACAACGAATGCCGCATAGCGTGAATTGTTCGCATGGGCAGGCGTCGACAGACCCAAAAGGGCAAGGCTGCAGGACAGGATGAGGAGGCGGGCTGACTTGATCATTGGCGCAGCCTGCCCATCGCACATTGCCAGCCGGTTAAGGCTTGGACGAGGTCATCAGATATATTTTGTGCGGTGCACAATATTTGGCTTGACGGCGAGGGGGTGAGTTCGTATTTATATTGCGATTGCGAAGAGCATTCGCAGCAAGCATAGCAACCAGACAGTGACCTGAGATGAGTAACGTCGAAAAAACTTCTACCGCAACGCAAGCGGACGCTGCCAAAGCGACTGCTCCGGGCGCCTCCAAGGGCGCATCGGTCCAGGCGAAAGCGGTGAAGGCGACTGCAAAGGCGAGCCCGGCCAAACCGAAGACGGCGACCAAGCCGAAATCGGTTCCGGCCAAAAAGGCCGCGCCGAAGAAGTCGACGGCGGCCGTGAAATCCTCGCCGTCTAACCCCGCCCCCAAGGCGACCGCCTCGGCTCAGACGCCCAAGCCGGCCGCCCGTGCATCAAAGAGCTTTGCCATGAACGATACCATTGAGAGCATGACCGCCTCGAGCAATGAAGCGCTCAAGGAAGGTTTCGAGAAGACGCTGAAATCGGTCACCGAGGCCAGCAACTTCCAGAAAGAAACCATCGACGCCCTGATCGCCTCGGCGACGGTCGCCGGCAAGGGTTTCGAGACCGCCAATGCCAACGCCGTGACCTATGCCAAATCGGCCGCTGAAGACGGCGTCGCCGTGGGCAAGAAGCTCGCGTCGGCCAAGTCTGTCCAGGAAGTCTTCGAGATCCAGTCCGAGTACACCAAGTCGGCGATGGATAACTATCTCGCCGAGATCAACAAGACCTCGGATCTCTTCTCCGACCTGTTCAAGAATTCCGTGAAGCCGCTGAACGATCGCGTCGCGGCCGCCATGGAACTCGCACAAGTTCAGCGCTGATCACCGCGCGACGACTGATTTTGAATTTTCCTCCCCGACTGGGCCCGGTGATCTGTCACCGGGCCCTTTTTTTTGTCGGCGTCGCCCTGTTGCGGGCAGTCTTGCCTTGTCGGCGTGGCCTTGTCGGCCGTCTTGGGATGGCGGATGACGATCACCCGGCGTCCAGTGCGTCCCGGCGCCGGTTTTCCGGCTGCATGGCGAAACGCTGGTGTCCTCCCCGACCGGGCCCGTTGTGGTCCGGCGGCTCCCCGTCGAATGCAGGGAGCGCCTTTTTAGGCCCTTCGCGGCGAAACGGGAAGCACGAATTTGTCGGGCGTGTTATTCTGGGGGACGGGCGGTGCTGCGGACCGTCCCTTTCCAAGTCCGGCGCGGATTCCTATCTGTGCTGATGAGTAGCGAAGTAATATTCGAGCACGATTAAAATATGACCGAACGAAAACATGACGATACTGGCGTTGAAGAGGGAACCGGCCTCGCAACGAAGACGCGGCCAGCCACGAAGAAACCATCGCTTTACCGTGTTCTGCTACTCAATGATGACTACACGCCTATGGAGTTCGTGGTCGAGGTTCTGGCCCGGATTTTCCGCAAGTCGCCCGAGGATGCAGCGCGAATCATGCTGCATGTTCATCAGAACGGTGTCGGAATGTGCGGCGTGTACACATATGAGGTTGCCGAGACAAAGGTAGCCCAGGTCATGGACGCCGCACGGCGGGCACAACACCCGCTCCAGTGCACAATGGAAAAGGAATAGAGTGGTGCCTTCATTCTCTTCAGACTTGGAAGACAGCCTGCACCGCGCTCTGGGATACGCCAATGAGCGTGGGCATGAATTTGCGACCCTGGAGCATCTCCTTCTTGCTCTTGTGGACGATCAGGACGGCGCAGCGGTGATGAAAGCCTGCGACGTTGATCTCGATGAACTTCGAGCGACCCTGACCGAGTATGTGGACAATGAACTCACCGAGCTTGTGGTCGACGATGATGAGGACGCAAAGCCGACCGCCGGTTTCCAGCGTGTCATCCAGCGCGCCGTGATCCATGTCCAGAATGCCGGGCGTGAAGAAGTCACTGGCGCCAACGTGCTGGTAGCCCTGTTTGCCGAGCGAGAGAGCCATGCGGCCTACTTCCTCGCCGAGCGGGACATGACTCGCTATGACGCGGTAAATTTCATCTCCCATGGCATCGGGCGCAAGCCGGGCGCGTCGGAAGAACGGGCCGTCCGCGGCACCGAACCGGCCGAAGAGCCTCAAAAGGATGGCGACGCGCTGACCGCCTATACGGTCAATCTGAACGAGAAGGCCCGCAATGGCGGTGTTGATCCGCTGATCGGCCGTGATTCAGAGGTCGAGCGTTGCGTTCAGGTCCTTTGCCGCCGTCGCAAGAATAATCCGCTTCTGGTTGGTGATCCGGGCGTTGGCAAGACCGCCATTGCCGAAGGGATTGCGCGCAAGATCGTCGAGAACCAGGTTCCCGATGTCCTCGAAGGCGCCACCATTTATTCGCTGGACATGGGATCGCTGCTGGCCGGGACCCGCTATCGCGGTGATTTCGAAGAGCGGGTGAAGCAGGTCGTCAAGGAACTCGAGGAAAAGGACAATGCCGTCCTCTTCATCGACGAGATTCACACCGTCATCGGTGCCGGCGCCACGTCGGGCGGTGCCATGGACGCGTCAAACCTGCTCAAGCCGGCGCTCCAGTCGGGCAATCTGCGCTGCATGGGGTCGACGACCTACAAGGAATATCGCCAGCATTTCGAAAAGGACCGGGCCCTGGTGCGCCGGTTCCAGAAGATCGATGTTGCCGAGCCGTCAGTGCCGGACGCGATCAAGATCCTGCAGGGTCTGAAGACGTATTTCGAGGACTTCCACGATGTCCGCTTCACCAATGACGCGCTGAAGTCGGCGGTCGAGCTTTCCTCGCGCTACATGGGTGATCGTAAACTGCCGGACAAGGCGATCGACGTCATCGACGAGGCCGGTGCGCAAATGCGCCTGCAGCCGGTGTCCAAGCGCAAGAAGACCATCGGTGTGAAAGAGGTCGAGGGCATTGTTGCCACGATGGCCCGCATCCCGCCGAAATCCGTGTCCAAGGATGACGAGCAGTCGCTGCGCAATCTGGAAACCGAGCTGAAGCATGTTGTCTTCGGCCAGGATGAGGCGATCAGCCAATTGTCCACGGCGATCAAACTGTCCCGTGCGGGGCTGCGCGAGCCGAACAAGCCGATTGGCTGTTATCTCTTCTCGGGACCGACCGGTGTCGGCAAGACCGAGGTGACAAAGCAGCTGGCGGATACGATGGGTGTGGAGCTGCAGCGGTTCGACATGTCTGAATACATGGAGCGCCATGCCGTTTCCCGCCTGATCGGCGCACCGCCCGGTTATGTCGGCTTCGACCAGGGCGGACTGTTGACCGATGGCATCGACCAGCATCCGCATTGCGTGCTGCTGCTCGACGAGATCGAGAAGGCCCATCCGGACCTGTTCAACATCCTCCTGCAGGTGATGGACAATGGCACGCTGACCGATACCAACGGCAAGAAGGTCGACTTCCGCAATGTCATCCTGGTGATGACGACCAATGCGGGCGCTTCGGATGCGCAAAAGGAGTCGATCGGTTTTGGACGGGGCAAGAAGACCGACGAAGCCGACAAGGCCGTCGAGCGCCTGTTCACGCCGGAATTCCGCAATCGCCTCGATGCGGTCATTCCGTTCGCGCCGCTGTCGCCGGACTCCATCGGTCGGGTGGTCGAGAAATTTGTCCTCCAGCTGGAAGCCCAGCTCATTGATCGCGGCGTGACCTTCGAACTGACGCCGGATGCCACGGCCTGGCTCGCTGAGCGCGGCTATGACAGCCGCTTCGGTGCTCGTCCGCTGGCCCGGGTCATCCAGGAGCACATCAAGAAGCCCCTGGCCGACCAGATCCTGTTTGGCGAGCTCAAGAAGGGTGGTCTTGTGAAGGTAGATGTCGACGCGGCCGACAGCGAACGCCTCGACTTCCATGTCACACCCGGTGACCGGCTCCTGCCGCGCAATGCCAAGAAAAAGGACAAGAAGGAAGAGGTCTGATTCTCACCTTTCTGTTCAATGAGAAACGGCGCCCCTCGGGGCGCCGTTTTTCGTTTCGGGCCAATTGCAGAGGGCTCAGCGGGATGCAGGTTGCGGCAAATGCACTGGCCTGGCGGCCTGTCTGATCCGGCCATTCCTGTACTCACGCGGCGTCATGCCGACGCTCTCCTTGAAGGCGCGGTTGAACGGGCCGATCGAAGCGAAGCCGCTGTCCAGGGCGACATCGAGGATACTGCCCGTGCCTTGCGGATTGGCCCGCAGCAGGTCTTTGGCGTGATTGATCCGGTAGCGGTTGATGAAACGATTGAAATTGCGCTCGCCCAGGCCAGCCGTGATGGCGCGGCTGATCCGGTAGTCAGGCTCGCGCAAATGTCGGGCGAGGGAGGCGACCTTGAGGTCCGGATCCAGATAGAGAGCATCGGCTTCCACCCGAGCGCGGATATATTCTCCCAATTCTTGATCGGCGCGCTTGTCGGCTTCGGACGAAGTGTGAGGCTGCCGGCCGGCTGCCAGCAGTGGGTTCCGGCTGCGCCAGACCACGCCAAATCCGGTGACCAGGAAAATGGTTGCGGCACACCCCGCTTGCAGGAGCGCCATCAGGGCTGGGTCGAAACGGGTCGAGTCGCCGTGATCCAGCAACATCACGCAAATCCCGACACCGAGCCCGAAACTGCCAAGGAAGGCGACGCGCAGACGACGCTCGGCGACCGGCGCCGATTGCGTCCAGCCGCGCAGACCTTCCCAAAAGGCCAGAACCAGCACGGTGGAAGACAACATCCCCTGGAAGCCATAAGTCGCCGCCGTGATCGCCTCCATGCCGGCAACCCCGAAGACGCGCTCCGCTGACGCCGCGGTCAGTAACTGGACCAGCACCGCGGGCAGGAAAATGCCGCTGACCACCAATGCTTGCGGCCAGCCGAACCTGACATCGGTGCGGAACAGGCCGCGGGCGACCAGCCAGATGCAGCTGCAGCTGGCACATCCAGCGACGATGAGGAGAGGGGTCAGTGCTGCGGGCGTGGATCCGAAAACTTCCCGGACCATGACCGCTGCCAGGCCGGTGCAGAAGCAGGCCCAGGCAATCTGCAATCCGCTGCGCTGCCGACGGGAGACCACGATCAGGATGGAGGCGATTGCCGCGATACAAATGGCGAATTTGATGGCGTTGGCGACTTCGAGCATTGGCAGCGCGTCCTTGGTCTTCTCGCCCCCCGGCGCAGCCCATGGTGTCGCACATTCCGGGCCAGGATCAAGCTTTGCACGGGTGAGGGCATAAAAAACCGGCCGATTTCCAAATCGGCAAGACCGCTGGTGTTGGGACGTATTGGTTAGGGGCACGGCCTCGGCTGGCCGTTTTTGTTGAATTTTTGCAAGGGTTAGATCATGTCCGACACCGCTGCCGTTCCGCCCCGGCTTCACCGTTTCACGCCGCAAGCCCTGTTGGGTGCCAGTGGTGTGCTCTGGTTCTCGATTGCCGCCGCCGGGCAATGGTTGTTCGCCTACTACATCATTGGCGCCTACGTCCCGCGCACGGCGACCGGTGAGTTCGAGCGCTGGAATGAGACCGGCCTGATTGACGGCTATGCCCAGGGCGACCTGATCGGCAATCTTGGCTTTATCTCCCACGTCCTGTTGGCGGCTTTTGTCAGCGTTTCTGGCGTGATGCAGCTTCTTCCCATTGTCCGGCGGCGTTTCCCGACCTTCCACCGCTGGAACGGCCGGGCGTACATGTCGGTCGCTGTTTTTCTGGCGGTCGGCGGCATCCTCCTGGTCTGGGTGCGTGGCACGCGCATGAATGATCTGGCCGCGTTGGGGACCACGATTGACGGCCTGTTGATCCTGGTGACCGCTGGTTTCACCTTGCGCCATGCAATCGCGCGCCGGATCGACCAGCATCGGCGCTGGGCCATGCGCCTGTTCGTTGTGGTCAATGGTGTGTGGTTTGTCCGGGTCGGCTATATGGCCTGGGCGATTGCCAGTGGCGGGGCCGGTATGAGCCGTTCCTTGAATGGCCCGGCGGATATCCTGATGCCCTATGCCGCCTTCCTCGTTCCGCTCGTCCTGCTCGAATTCTACATGCGGGCCCGCGACAGCCGGTCGTCGGGTTTCAAGCTGGCAGTAACCGGCGCCATCGCGCTTGGCGCGGGTATCACGGCGCTTGGCCTGTTCGGAGCCTGGATGATGATGTGGTCACCGAATATCGCGTATTGAGCAAGCAGCCGCGGTCGGTCTGCTCAGAGGGTCTGTTGGGCTCGGCGTTCCTGCCGGTGCAGATTGAACGCAAGATGCACCAGCAGCGCGCCAAGGCCGAGCAGGCCGACCCCGACGGCGATCCGCATATCGGAATCGAACCGATGGACCAGAGCGGTAACAAGCGACGCATAGATTGAAAAGGCGAGCGCGTGCCAGAGCCAGGCTTGCCAGCTGGACTGTCGACCAGGTGGTTCGGACCGGGCGCGGGTTGCAAGGTGGGCTTGGATCTCTTCCGCCGTCATGTCGAAACTGGCGGCCAGCGCCTTGACCGCTTCCAAGCTCGCCGTGCGTCCACTCTCGATCCGCTGGATCGTGCGTTCGCTGAGATCGCAAATCTGCGCCAGGTCCGCTTGTGACCAACCGCGCGAACGGCGGAGTGTTTTCAGGCTCATTTTGATCGTCGCTCCGATTTTGCGGGACCGTTTTAACCCATCAGGGTGGTGCCCGCCACGACACCAAGCCGACATCTGCCGCGCAGTTGTGGCGCTGGCGTGCGCCTGGCGGATTGAAGCCAATCGCAATGTCCCGCAAAACAGGGGCTCGTGATCGGATCGATGTCATGCTCCAAACCCGCCCTGAAGACATGCTGCGTGAGACGTTCGGCTTTCCTGGGTTTCGTCCGGGACAGTCGGATATCGTCGACCACATCCTTGCCGGACGTCCGACACTGTGTGTGATGCCGACCGGGGCCGGCAAATCAATCTGCTACCAGCTTCCGGCGCTGATGCTGGACGGGATGACGGTCGTGATCTCGCCGCTGACAGCGCTGATGGATGACCAGGTCGCCGCGCTGCAGGCCAATGGTGTCGCCGCCGCCGCGATTCATTCCGGTCGTGATCGCGTCGACAATGTCGAGACCTGGCGCCAGGTCCAGTCGGGTGATGTGCAATTGCTCTACCTGTCTCCGGAACGCTTGATGACGCCGCGCATGCTGGCTGCGCTGGAAGCGCTGGATCCGGCCATGTTTGTCGTCGACGAAGCGCATTGCATTTCCAAATGGGGGGCGAGTTTCCGCCCGGAATATGAAGACTTGTCGAAATTGTGCGCCCGCTTCCCGTCGGCGCGGCTGGCGGCCTTTACCGCGACAGCCGATGAGGCGACGCGCCAGGACATTGCCGACAAGCTGTTCGGTCAGGGGGGCGAGATCGTGGTGCACGGTTTCGATCGCCCGAATCTCACTCTCGGCGTCGCCGCCAAGGCGTCGTGGAAATCCCAGCTGCTGGAATTCCTTGATGACCGCCGTTCCGAGTCCGGCATCATCTATTGCCTGTCACGCAAATCGACCGAAGAGGTTGCCGGCTTGTTGCGCGAGGAGGGGTTCAACGCCTTGCCTTACCATGCCGGCCTGTCTCCCGAGACCCGGCGCGAGAACCAGGAACGCTTCATGGCCGAGGAAGCGGTCGTGATGGTGGCGACCATCGCCTTCGGGATGGGCATCGACAAGCCGGACATCCGCTACGTCTTCCATCTTCACATGCCCGGTTCCATGGAGGCCTATTATCAGGAAATCGGTCGCGCTGGCCGGGATGGCCAACCTGCGGAAACCATGATGCTTTTCGGCTTGTCCGATGCCCGCATGCGGCGCCAGTTCATCGATCAGGATGGTGAGGATGGCGAGCACAAAAGGCGCGAGCACAAGCGGCTCGACAGCTTGCTGGCCTACTGCGAAGCGACCCGTTGTCGCCGCATCTCACTGCTTGCCTACTTCGGCGAAACCGGCCGGCAGGCCTGTGGAAATTGTGACCTGTGTCTCGACCCGCCGGTGCTGATTGACGGCAGTCTGGACGCACAAAAACTGTTCTCGGCCATCCTCAGAACCGGGGAAATGTTCGGCGCCGCCCACGTCATCGACGTTCTGCGCGGTGCCGACACCGAGAAGGTTCGTGCCCGGGGCCATGATAGTCTTCCGACCTATGGGGTCGGCTCAGACCGTCCCAAACCGTTCTGGCAGGGTTTGATCCGACAGAGCGTGGCGGCGGGTCTGATTGAGATAGATATTCAGGGGTTTGGTGCGCTCAAGCTGGCGGGTGAGGCCCGCGCGGTCCTGAAAGGCGAGCAGACTTTCAAGATCCGTGAGATCAGCACCAAACCGCCCAAGTCGCGGCGCGCTCCCAAGTCGGCGAGCGTAGACCCGTCGACCGTGGATGCCACACTGCTTGCGGCGTTGAAGGCCAGGCGGCGCGAACTGGCCGCCGAGCGTAACGTGCCGGCCTATGTTGTCTTTTCCGATGCGACACTGATCGACATGGCGCAGCTCCGACCGACCAATCTGGAGCTCATGGCGTCAGTCAACGGGGTCGGGCCGAAGAAGCTTGAGACATTCGGACAGATTTTCCTCGACGTGCTGCAGGAGCATGGCGGACCCAATTGAGCCTGTTCCGGAATGGTGACTCTCGGCAGATTTCATGGAGAAATGTCGGCGGGTGACAGTCCGATGTCGGAGGCTTCGATGAAACAGCGAGATACGCCTTTCTACATCCTGATCGGATTGTTGTCGGTTCAGGTCGCCTATGGGCTCTACTGGGCCGGATATGACGTTTCGGCTCGACTGGATCTCTGGGAAAATCAGGCCTTGGCCACCGCCTTTGTGCACAGCCTGACGATGACCCAGGAAGTGTTTTTCTTTTCGCATGTGGCCCTGAACATGGTGGCGCTCGGACTGACTCTCGCCGGACGGCACTGGGCGCTCCCCGTCTTTATCCTGTCTTTTGTCTGCGATCGTGCGGACTGGGTCATCATGGGCAGTAACAACCTGTTTTCAATCCTGGTTGATGTCGACACGTGGGCCCTGTTTTCCTTCACGCTACAGGGCGCGATCATCGCCCTGTTGGTCTTTCTGAGATTTGAAGGGCGATTGCGCTGACCGCAATCAGGGCATCGTGATCTCCGCGGCGATGCGCCTGGCTTGATCCTCGAGGACTGCCATGTCCGCCTGTCCGCCGCCATGAGCTCCCAGTGCGACACCATCCTGTCGTGGAATGATATGGAAATGGACGTGAAAGACCGTCTGGCCCGCCGGTGCGCCGTTGAACTGGGTCAGGATGATGCCGTCCGGCCTGAGGGCTGACTTCACGGCATTTGCGATGCGCTTGACGCGTAGAATGGCGGCTTGCAGGGCGCCGTCTGTCATCTCCAGCGCGTTGCGGGCGGCCTCGCGCGGAACAACAAGTACATGTCCGGGCGCTTGGGGAAAAATGTCCATGAAGGCGAGGACGTGGGCATCTTCATACACTTTCACGCATGGCAGCTCGCCCCGGAGGATCTTGGCGAAAATATTGTCAGGATCGTATTGACCGTCGAGGCTCATGGCTTCAGCTCCGCTAGTGATGGCATCGGAAATTGGGTAGCGCGTTCGTCATGACTGCGTCCAGCGTTCGCGCGGAGGCGGTCATTCATCGGGGCGTCCATAGGCACCATTCATGCCGGCTGTTCGCAACCGTTCGAACCAGTTTGAGCCCGGCGTGGTGTCGGCGACCGGATATCCCAGTTCTTCTTCTGTGAATGGCGCGGGTGCGGCGGGCGCATGGCTGCGTTGACAGGCTTCGCACCATCGACGCGAAGAGAAAAACGGGTGAAAGGAGCCCAACAGGGTGATGATGGCCATGGCAAACCAGCGCCGGGTACGACGGGTCTCAGCGCCGCAGTCCGGGCAGGGGAACATCGGCTCCAGTGTTTGCTGCCGGACAAAGTCGAGCCAGTCCTGCGCGTCCGCCACATAGGCCGGCGGTATCAGGACACGTGGTCGGCTCGATCCGAATTCGAGCGATGGCTTGATCGAGATGAAGTGCCAGTCGGCCACAATTGCGGGAATGCCGGCCGCCTGCAGCGTACAGGCAACAACCACGGCTTCACCCTGCCAGGGGGAAAATGTCGACGACTTGGAGGTCATACAGGCAAGTCCTTGCGAAACGGGCTGTCGGCGTCCTGGGCACGAATATCGGCCCGGACGGCCGCTCGTTCTTGCTCAAGATACTGACCGACAGCCTGACCGAAACCTTCATTCTCGATGAAGTGGGCTGAATGGACCTCGGTTGGTTCATACCCTCTGGCAAGTTTGTGCTCGCCCTGGGCACCGGCTTCAACCCGGTGCAGGCCGCGCGCGATCGCGGCGTCGATGGCCTGATGGTAGCAAAGTTCGAAATGCAGGAAGGGATGGTCCTCCAGTTTTCCCCAATAGCGCCCATACAGTGCGTGGGAGCCGACCAGGTTCAGGGCCGCCGCGATGTATCGGCCGTCCTTCTTGGCCATCACCAGCAGCACACGATCTGCCATGCGCTGATGAAGGAGGTCAAAGAAGGTGCGGTTCAGATAGGGGAATCCCCATTTGCGCGAGCCGGTTTCCTGATAGCAGGCGTAAAACACGTCCCAGTGCTCCGGGCGCAATTCTTCACCGCTCAAATGCTCGATCGTGATGCCCGATTGGGCTGCCGTCCTTTCCTTGCGCAAGGCTTTGCGCTTGCGCGAAGACAGGTCTGCCAGGAAGTCGTCATAGCTATTATAGCTTCGGTTTCGCCAGACATACTGGCGATCAATGCGGGGCAATAGGCCTGCGGTTGCGAGCTCCGAGCGCTGTTCCCCGGCCGGAAAATTGACGTGCCAGCCCGACACGCCCCAACGCCGGGCCATGTCGCAGGTAGCCTGGATCAGGGCATGACGCAGATCCGCCGATGCAGCGAGGATGCGACGTCCGGTTACGGGAGAGAAGGGGACCGCGGTCAGGAGTTTCGGGTAATAGCGTCCGCCGGCGCGCTCATAGGCATCGGCCCAGGCCTGGTCGAACACATATTCTCCCATCGAATGGGATTTCACATAGAGAGGGACGCTACCCACAAGGTCGCCGCGGGCGTCCCTGGCTATCAGGTGGCGCGGGAGCCAGCCGGTGCCCTCGCCGATACAGCCGCTTTGTTCGAGGGCTTGCAGGAAATCCCAACTGATAAAGGGATCGTATTCGGCGCCTTGTGGATTGGCGAGTCGGTCCCAGTCCTCGCGCGCGACCTCGTCGAGCGAACCGACAGCCTGCACGGTTAGCGCCATGGGGTGGTCGCCATCATCCGCCGGAGGCGCCATTCGCGGTCCGATCAGTTTCGTTGCTGGCGTCGGATCTGACGCATCTCGGCCTCGGTTGGCAGGGAAACCGATTCGATCTCTGTCGCCCGGACCCAGGCCGGAGTGCCGATCTCGAGTGCCGTTCTCGCCCGCGATGCAAACTGGTGCGCACGCTGGCGGTTGCCGGCGGCGTAGGATTGCTCGGCAATCGCCAATTGGGCGAGGGCCGTATCACCATTGCGTTCATGCACAATCGACAGCTGATACCAAGCGAATCCATTGTCCGGCTCGATATCCAGCGCGACGCGGAGGTTTTGCGAAGCCTCTTCGAGGTGATCCGGATCGTCAGTCGCGATCAAAGACGTGGCGAGATTGATCCGCAGCAGGGGCGCGGTCGGTTCGAGTTCGACCGAGCGCCGATTGGGCGCAATGGCTTGCCCCGGGCGGCCGCTTTCAAACAGCATCTGCGCATGAAGCTCATGGAAGTACGGGTTTTCCGGTTCCTCGGCCAACAGGCTGGCAATCTCTTCAAGGGCCCGCTCAAGTCGGGCGTCATGGTAATAGGCTACCGCCCGGGCATAGCGGGCGGGCAGGGACTGGTCGCTTTCGGGATAGCGGTAGAACACGAACTCGGGTTCGGCGAGAAAGCCATAGATCTTGCCCTGGATCCGCTGCAGGCGGGCAAGCTCCTCGGGACCGTCGAGTGTTTCATAGTAAGGCGACTCTGTGGCGCCACCCCGCAAATTCGCGATGCGTTCCGATGAGAGCGGGTGGGAGCGGAAATACGGGTAACGCCGCGCATTCGACATCACTTCTTGATAGCGAAAACGCTCGAAAAACTGGACCAGCCCTTGGGCAGACTGGCCGGTGGCCTCCATGAATTGAAGCCCGGCCTGGTCGGCGGAGGCTTCCTGGGCGCGGCTGTAGGTCATGAAGGAAAGGGCGCCGAATTGCTGCGATGAGGCGAGCAGGGCGCCAGCGGCACCGCCTTCGCCGGCAAGGGCCGCAAGGACGCCCAGGCCGAGGCTGACATACATCGGCGCCTGGGCAGCCGCGATGCCGTCATTGACGCGCGCCAGGTGGGCGCCGGCTATGTGTCCGGTTTCATGGGCAATCACGCCCTTCAGCTGGTTCGGCGTGCCCGATTCCAGGATGATTCCGGTGTGAAGAAAAATGTTCTGGCCGCCGGTCACGAAGGCGTTCAGGGACGGGTCCGCGACGATATACATGTCGACATCGGCCGGCTGCAGACCCGCGGCGACGAGAATGGGGTCAGCATAATCGCGCAGCATATGCTCGATTTCGGTGTCCCGGATCAAGGACTGGCCGAAAGCCGGTGTGTATGTGGCCACAGCGAAAACGCAGGCTGCGGCGACGGTTTTCAGGATCGACATCCTGCCTCCACTGATCGGCCCCCGCTCGGTCCATCATAGCGACGTCACCCCAAGACGCCAGCCAATGCTACCAAGATGGGTTGCCCGGCGATGCCGGGCAACCCTGATCCTGGTCAGTTTCCGAACAATCCGGTCCGGTTCCACCAACCGCGGCGCTTCGGCTTGCCATCATCTTCGGCAGCCTCGTCCGTCTTGTCGGCTTGGGTATCACGTGGCTCGGCCCCGGATTCCGTCGGGTCCGCCTGCGGGGCCGGCGCGGATGCTTCAGCCGCCGGCTCGTCCGTTGCGACAGGCTCTTCAACCTTCTTGCGTCGGGTACGACGCTTCGGCTTGGGAGTCTCTTCAGCCTTGGCCGGTTCTGCGGCCGGGCTGTCCGCTTCGGTCGCTGCTGCTTCGGTATCGGCAGCCTCAGGGGCCGGATCTGCAGCCTTTTTGCGCGGGCGGCGGGTCCGTTTCTTCGGCGCGTCCTCTGCCACAGCGTCGGCCGGGCCCGCATCTGCGGCTGGCTCGGTGCTGGTTTCCGCATCGGACGAAGCCGCAGCCTCGTCATTTGTCGCTGCCTTTGTCGAACGCCGACGCGGCGCGCGTTTGCGCTTGGGGGCTTGCTCAGCCGCGTCCGCAGACGGTTCGGCTTCGGCCGACGCTTCGGTCGCTGAGCTGTCCGGATTGGCGGTGTCGGAAGCCGGCGCATCTGAGGCTGGCGCGTCGGCTGACGCTTCGCCGGCTACGGCTTCCTCGCCATTGGTCTCGCCTTCGGTCCGGCGACGACCACGGCCACCACGCCGGCCGCGACGGCGGCGACGACGGGGTTGGTCATCATCGTCCTCACCCGACCCATCACGACGGCTTTCTGCCTTGTCGGCATTGTCGCCCTCATCGCTGTCCTCGGCCTCGACATTGACCACTTCCATGGCGGCCGTGGTGTCATCGGAAGACGGCTTGCGACGGCGGCGACGACGGCGACGGCGCCCACCCGAGGCTTCGCGGCCTTCCTGTTCGTCGTCAGTGTCCGAGTCGTCCTCTTCCGGAACGTCCGGGATCTCGATCTCCTCGATCGATTCGACCGACAGCGGGGCCATGACAAGCTCTTCGCCCGGTTCGCGGTTTTCCAGCGCTTCGATCGAGAATTCCGGTGCCAGGATCGTGTCGTCCGCCGTGACGGCGATACTCATCGAAAAGCGTTGCTCGATCATCAGGAGGTGATCGCGCTTGTCGTTCAACAGATAGATCGCGACGGCGGTTGGCACCGAAATGCGAATCCGCTTGGCGCGGCCGCGTGTGCCTTCCTTTTCCAAGCCACGCAGGGCAACCAGTGCACTCGATTCAGTCGAACGCAGATGGCCGCTGCCCTTACAGGTCGGGCAGGTCGTCGTGGAGCCTTCGAGCAGGCTGGACCGGCGGCGTTGGCGGGAAATTTCCATCAGCCCGAATTGCGAGATCCGACCCACTTGCAGGCGGGCCCGGTCACGCTTGAGCATGTCCTTCATCTTCTTCTCGACGGCACGATTATTCTTGTTCTCGTCCATGTCGATGAAGTCGATGACGATCAGACCGGCCAGGTCACGCAGGCGCATCTGGCGCGCAGCTTCCGCTGCGGCTTCCAGATTCGTTTTCAGCGCGGTGGCTTCAATATTCCGCTCGCGCGTCGATTTGCCGGAGTTCACGTCGATCGAGACCAGGGCCTCGGTCGGATTGATCACCAGATAGCCGCCGGATTTGAGCGGGGCGACATCAGAATAAATCGCCTCGAGCTGGGCCTCACATTGATGGCGCAGATAGAGCGGGACGGCTTCCTTGTAGTGCTGAACCTTCTTGGCATGGCTCGGCATCAGCATCTTCATGAAGGCTTTCGCCTCCTTGTAGGCCTCTTCGCCTTCCACCAGGACCGAGTCGATTTCCTTGTCATACAGGTCACGGATGACGCGTTTGACCAGATTGCCTTCTTCATAGATCAGCGACGGTGCCACCGAACTCAGCGTCAGCTCGCGGATATTCGTCCACAGGCGCAGCAGGTAGTCGGCATCCCGCTTGATCTCGGTCTTGGTGCGCGAGGCACCCGCCGTGCGGATGATCAAGCCGACGCCCTTGGGCAGTTCGAGCTCGGATACAACAGATTTCAGACGCTTGCGGTCAGAGGCATTGGAAATCTTGCGGGAAATGCCACCGCCGCGAGGCGTGTTCGGCATCAGCACGCAATAGCGACCGGCCAGCGACAGATAGGTCGTCAGGGCTGCGCCCTTGTTGCCGCGCTCTTCCTTGGCCACCTGGACCAGCAGGATCTGGCGCCGTTTGATGACTTCCTGGATCTTGTATTTGCGGAACATCTGGCGACGGCGGCGGGCAGCCTGCTGGTCGCTGATGTCGTCGTCTTCGCTGTCATCGCCAATGGTTTCAGGTGCCTCGGCCTCACCTTCGCCGTCCGCATCCTCGGAGGCATTGTCGGCAGACCGCACCGATTCGGACTTGGTCTCTTCGACCTCGTCGTCCTCGTCGTCAGCCGCAGAGGCTTCTTCCTCGGCGAGGGCCTGACGGTCCTCGAAGGGGATTTGATAATAGTCCGGGTGGATTTCATTGAAGGCCAGGAAGCCGTGACGATTGCCACCATATTCCACGAAGGCCGCCTGCAGCGACGGCTCGACCCGCGTTACTTTCGCGAGATAGATGTTGCCGCGGATGGGGCGGCGAGCGGCCGCTTCAAAATCAAAATCCTCAACCTTCGAACCGTCGAGTACGACGACGCGGGTCTCCTCGGGATGACCTGCGTCGATCAGCATTTTCTTGGACATTAAAGTCGTCTCCTGCGCCCGCGCACATTCGCCTGTTTCCTGCCGGAAGGCGGGACAGGGCGGAGAGTGACGGCGGGGGCGAGATGGACGGGGTGCGGCCTGTTTTCAGTGCTCTGGGCATCAGGCGCTCCCCCGCGCATCGGCAGTTACCATTAGCGTCCCGCTCCGATAAGGGAGGACGCGGCGGTCGGGGCCCCGGAAAATTCTTCGGTCGGACCGGGGCGACGATTAGCGTGTTGGCAGATGCGTATTGCTTTGCCGCTTCGCGCCTCGCAGACGCACTCGACCGGCAAATCCGGTGGTGCGACGCCAAGGCCTTGGCAACATGCAACATTCGAATGCGGAAGAAAAGGCTTTCGCGCGGTCGGCGAAAACAACGGGAAATTTCTGCCGGGCATCAACCAAACGTCAAGTTCCATGCGCTAGCGTTACGCAAAAGCCGTGGACAGAACCGCGGCATGTGCGATGGTGTAGTGATGCGGGTTCAACAGTTATTTTTGGCTTTGTCAGCCGGTCTGGCGCTATGTGGCGCCGGCCTTGCGGACCAGGAAGTTCGGGACGTCCGCTTTGGTGTGGAGGTCGCGACAACCCGTGTGGTCATCGAGATGTCCGAGGCGACCGAGTTTCGCGCCTTTACTCTTGATGGCTTGTCCGACCGTCTCGTCGTCGATCTGCCGCAGGCGCGGTGGTCGGTCGCGAGTCTCGTTTCGGGCGAGGGCGTCGGTCATGGTCTGGTTGATGCTTTTCGCTTTTTCGACAACTCGATGACGAGTTCCCGCGTCGTGTTTGAACTCGAACATCCCGCTGTCATCGTCAATCAGTTCGCACTCGACCCGGCAACACCCGGTGGCAATCATCGCCTCGTGATCGATGTCGAGCGAACCAGCGCAGACAGTTTCCAGACGGCCTCCGGATTCAACCACACCCGCGCCGACTCACTCGATTCGCTGATCGCAGAGCGTGTCGAGGCGGTGTATGTGCCGCCGCAGCGTGATCGCCGTGTGATCGTGATCGACCCTGGCCATGGCGGCCGCGACCCGGGCTCCATCGGCCGCAGTGGAACGCATGAAAGCCAGGTCAATCTTGAAGCCGCGCGCGAGCTGCGCCGGCAGTTGGAAGCGACCGGCCGGTATGAAGTCCTTATGACCCGGGATCGCGATATCTACCCGTCCTGGGAAGAGCGCGTCGGCGTCATGGAAGACGCGCGTGCTGACCTGTTCCTGTCGATCCATGCCGACAGTTCAAGCAATGCCGATGTCCGTGGCGCCGCGGTCTACACACTGAATGACCGGGCCGAGAACCGGGCCCGGGCCCGGGCTCGCGAGGACTCCAGCCATACCCAACAGGCCGACGTGAACAACATCCTGGTCGAACTGGAATTGCGTGAGAAGCGCAACCAGTCCTCGGCCTTTGCCGAAGTCCTGCTGGAGCATCTCGATGATGCCGGCCCGCTTCTGGCCAACCCGCACCGTCAGGCCAATCTGTTTGTCCTTCTGGACCCGCGCGTGCCGGCTGTCCTGCTGGAAATGGGTTTCGTGACCAACCGGACCGATGAGAGCAATCTCAACTCCGCCTCGGCCCGTCGCCGCCAGATGGAAGCTGTGACAAGGGGCATCGACAGCTATTTTGCCCGGCGCGGGGATGATGGCGAGCTGCTGGAGCAGACAGCGATTGCACTTCCGGCTCGCTGACTCCCTTTCAACTCCTGTCAAGCGCGGCCATAATGCCGACGTGTAGTCATGCTCGAATGACACCCTGACCAGCGGGTAGAGCGGCCAGAGGGCAAAATGAAACTCTTCACCTTGCGTAATGTGTTGCGGGCGGCCCTTTGGGGCGGTGTCGCGGCGGCTGTTCTGGCCGTCATCGGCTTCATCACCGTTGCGGTTTACGTCGTGCGTGTGACCGACGATCTGCCCGACTATCAGCAACTGGCCGAGTATGAACCGCCGATCATGAGCCGGGTCCATGCCGGCGACGGGTTGCTGATCGCTGAATATGCCCGCGAGCATCGCGTCTTCGTGCCGATTGCCAATATCCCGCAAAATGTCGTCCATGCCTTCATTTCGGCCGAGGACAAGAATTTCTACGAGCATGGTGGCCTGGACTTCCGCGGCATTATCCGCGCCGGCCTGTCAAATATCTCCAATATTCTGCAGGGCCGGCGCCTCGAAGGCGCCTCCACGATCACCCAGCAGGTCGCAAAGAATTTCCTGCTGTCGAGCGAGCAACGCCTCGAGCGCAAGGTTCGCGAGATGGTGTTGTCGCGCCGGATCGAGCGTGCCTTCACCAAGGACCAGATCCTCGAGCTCTATCTGAACGAGATCTATCTCGGCAATCGCGCCTATGGCGTGGCAGCGGCGGCACTGAATTATTTCGGTCGCTCGCTGGATGAGCTGGAACTGCACGAGATCGCTTACCTGGCGGCCCTCCCGAAGGGCCCGGCCAATTATCATCCCGACCGCCACCACCAGGCCGCGCTGGAACGCCGAAACTGGGTGCTCTCGCGCATGGCCGAGAATGGCTATGTCACCGAAGAGGCCGCTCGCGAGGCGATGGCGCGTCCGCTTGAGACCGTCGACCGCCTGTCCGGTGCGACCTATACGGCCGCAGAATATTTCGTCGAAAATGTCCGCCGCGAAGTCTTTTCTCTCTATGGCGAAGACGAACTCTATGATGGCGGACTGTCGATCCGGACCACACTCGATACCCGCATGCAGCTGGCGGCCCGCAGCGCCCTGCGCAACGGTCTCGAAACTTATGATCGCCGCCACGGATATCGCGGTGCGCTGGAAACCATCGAGCTGGGTGAGGGGTGGATGGAACGCCTCGCTGCCGCCGAGATCCCCCGTGATCTCGACGAAGGGTGGTTGCAAGCCGTCGTGCTGGAGACGACTTCTGACGCGGCCCGGATCGGCCTGCTCAATGGCGAGGAAGCCTCGATCCCGATGGCGGCGCTTGAATGGGCCCGCGAAACCCTGCCGGATGGCGAGATCGGTGAGCCGGTCTCCCGGCCGTCCGAGGTTTTGACCGCAGGCGACGTCGTCCTGGTGGAAAGCATTGCGGATCAAGAAGGCTATTCAGACGGGCAGTACGGCCTGCGTCAGGTGCCCGCGATCAATGGCGGCATCATGGCGATGGACCCGCACACCGGTCGTGTGCTGGCGATGATGGGGGGCTATTCCTTCCAGCACAGCCAGTTCAACCGCGCGACCCAGGCCCGCCGCCAACCCGGTTCCGCGTTCAAACCCTTCGTCTATGCCTCCGCGCTGGACAATGGCTATACGCCAGCCAGCCTGATCCTTGATGCGCCCTTTATCGCCTCCGGTGGCGGCGATGAGCGCTTCTACATGCCGTCCAATTATTCTGATCGCTATTACGGCATGTCGACCTTGCGGCTGGGCCTTGAGCTGTCGCGCAATGTGATGACGGTCCGCCTGGCCCAGGAAATGGGCATGGCGCCAGTCGTCGATTACGGCACCCGTTTTGGCATTTATGATGAGCTGGAGCCTGTCCTGGCCATGTCGCTGGGCGCAGGCGAGACAACGCTTTACCGACTGGTTTCGGCCTATGCGTCCATGGTCAATGGCGGCCGCCGTGTCGAGCCGACCATCATCGATCGGGTCCAGGACCGGAGCGGTTCGACGATTTTTGCTCATGAAGTCCTGCCTTGTGAAACCTGCGATGTTGACGCTTGGGATCAGCAGGAAGTCCTGGAACCGCTCTTCCCGGAAACCCGCGAGGAAGTGATCGATCCCGTCACCGCTTATCAGGTCGTGCACATGCTGGAAGGCGCCGTGCAGAGCGGTACAGGTACAGCTTTGCGGCCATTGCCATGGACCCTGGCTGGCAAGACAGGCACCACCAATGATTTCCGCGATGCCTGGTTCATGGGTTTTGGTCCGGACCTCGTCGTCGGCGTCTATGTCGGCTTCGACACACCCTTCCAGCTTGGCTCCGGCGAGGCCGGCGGCCGGGTCGCGGCGCCGATCGCCCGTGACTTCCTGGAAGTCGCTCTTGAAGGCTATCCGGTTGCGCCATTCCGCGTGCCGCCGGGCGTGCGCCTTGTGCCGATTAACCGGGTCACCGGCGAACCGGGTGTGCTGGGGCAATCCGGCGTCATCCTGGAAGCTTTCCGCCCCGGTACCGAGCCGTCGCGTCAGACCGATGAAGAAGAAAGCGGCCTGAGCTTTGCCCGATCCTCCGTCAGCGATGATCCGCTGGCTTTCCTGCTCAATGAGCAGGAAGAAGAAGAGGAAGAAGAAGACGATGAACTGGGCGGGCTCTACTGAGCGGCCCGGCTCTCGGCCTGTATCGAGCGGCTTGTCTAGGCAGGTCGCTCTGATTATCTCCTTGTGACTGATCTCTTTGCCGAATCGCAGGATTGATTGCCCATGCGCGCAGACATCCAGACCCTGTCCGACGAAATCCAGCAGGCAGTTGGCCTGCTGAGGAGGCGTCTTTGACTGGGATACCGCACAAAAACGTCTCGACGAGCTGAACGCCAAGTCGGAAGCGCCGGATTTCTGGAACCAGCCCCAGCAGGCCCAGGCGCTGATGCGCGAGCGCAACCGCCTCGAGGCAGCAATCACGACCGTGGTCGAGGCCGAGCAGGAATATTCCGACAGTCTCGAGATCATCGAACTGGCCGAGATGGAAGATGATGCCGAGATGGTCGAGGAGGCTGTCGCCGGTCTCAACGCCCTGGCAGAACGCATGCGCCGCGCCCAGCTGGAAACCCTGTTGTCCGGTGAGGCCGACGGCAATGACGCATTCGTCGAGATCCACTCCGGTGCCGGCGGCACCGAGAGCCAGGACTGGGCTGCCATGCTGGCGCGGATGTATTCGCGCTGGGCCAACGCCCATGGCTACAAGGTGGAGACGATGGAAGAGCAGGCCGGTGAGGAAGCGGGCCTGAAGTCGACGACCATCCTGGTGAAGGGCGAGAATGCCTATGGCTGGCTGAAGACTGAAGCCGGCGTTCACCGGCTGGTGCGGATTTCACCGTTCGATTCAAGCGCCCGTCGGCATACGAGCTTTTCGTCGGTGGGTGTCTATCCGCAGATCGATGACGCCATCGACGTTGATATCGATGTGTCGAAGGTCCGCACCGACACCTATCGGGCGTCCGGTGCCGGCGGCCAGCACATCAACAAGACCGATTCCGCCGTGCGCCTGACCTACGACATGCCGGGTGAGGAAAAGCCTGTTGTGGTGCAGTGTCAGAATGACCGGTCGCAGCACAAAAACCGCTCCCAGGCCTGGGACATGTTGCGGGCCCGGGTCTATGAGATCGAGCTGCAACGCCGCGAAGCGGCGGCGCAGGCCGAAGCTGACAGCAAGAGCGAGATCGGCTGGGGCCACCAGATCCGGTCCTACGTTCTGCAGCCCTACCAGATGGTCAAGGATCTGCGCACCAATGTGGAAACGTCCAACACGGGCGGGGTCCTTGATGGTGATCTGGATGACTTCATGGCGGCAGCGCTGGCGGCCCGTGTCGGTGGCGAAGAGGACGAGGCCTAGTCCTCGTCGCCGTCATTGCGGCCTGCAGCCAGCAGGTCCGACATCGCATTCACATATCGGGCAAATGCGGCACGGCCGGCTTTGGTGATGCGCACGCGGGTCAGCGGTTTGCGGCCGAGGAAGCTTTTCTCGATCGTCACGTATCCGGCGTCCTCAAGCTTGCGCAGGTGAACCGACAGATTGCCCTGGGTCGCCTCGAGCGCAGCCTTGAGCTCATTGAAATCGGCGGCTTCTGCCTGAACGAGATACGTCATCACGCCCAGTCGGAGGCGTCCATGGATGACTTCGTCAATCTGGCCGATCGGGGGCGTGCTCATCGGCTGCGCTCAGTCAGCCTTACGCGCAAGGCGCAGGAGCACGAAGCCGGGCAGTGCCATAAGCAGAAACAAGGCCAGGGCGACAACCAGATTGAACAGGGGCTGGCCCATGGTCAGGCCCAGCGCCGCCGCGGCGAGAAACCAGCCCAACGCGACCAGCCCGTACCACAGGCGTTTTTGCAGTCTGGCCGCGACAAACCAGGCCCCGCCCTGGATCGCGAAAACGACCGGGACGTAGTAGAGCCAGAGCGAGAAGTCGTCCAAGCGGATGGCATTGAAGCCGAACACGAACACCATGGCGAGATTCATCAGGCCGGTCGCCTGGAAGGCCGCCTCATAGGCTTTGCGGGTTGTCGTCCCGGTGGGTTGATGCCTGTCATTCCACAAAACGATGACCAGAACGACCAGAAAACCGCCCGTTCCCCCGATCGCCGCTGCCAGGTGCATCCAGCCGGGAACCGGAAATACGCCACTCGCCCCGGCCCAATGAACAAGGGTCTGAGCGCCATACAGCAGTCCCGCTGCCAAAAGCAGCTGACCGAAACCGGGTGACGGTCTCGGGTCGCCCTCGGCGAGCGTTCGCAGGAAAGCCAGGTCGGCGCGGGCACTATCCAGATCATCAGACATCGCTATTCCCTCGGGTTGGGGCCGGCACGCCAGACGGGAGGCGTGCCGGCAGTCTGGCGTGATTCAGGTGGCCCCGTCTGCGGGCATGGCTATCGCCATTTTGCGCGACGGTCCGTGGCGACGTCCATTCAGCCAGCCACCGACCCAGCTATTGCGGACCAGGAGTTGGTAGCTTGCCAGCAGGACTGAGAATGTCACCGTCAGGATTGCGGCGAATTTGACCATGGCGGGCAGTTCAAGGTCCGAGACGGCGACCTGGAGTGCCATGACGAGCGGCAGGTGAAGCAGATAGACCCAGTAGGACGCATCGGCGAGATAGCGCCAGACCCGGTTCTCCTTGGCGAAAACATGCAAGGCTGCACCGGTCAGTCCGAAGCCCCAGGTCCAGACCGCCAGAGCATAGGCGATTGCGACCGGTGCGCGGTCCATCCCGGCCGCAACGGGCATGAAATTTGGCGTCATCCCGACTTCCATGACCAACCAGCTGGTCAGTCCGAGGGCCGCCAGAAGATTGATGTGCCACATGCTTTTCCAGGCCTTGAGGACGAGCTCGCTGCGTCGATGGATGGCCCAGCCCGCGGTGAACGCCGTGCCGTAGGCGATCAATGCGCCGGTGTTGGGCAGGAAGCCGGTGTCAGGCGTCGGGATCCCAAACCAGCTCATCCACATGGGAGTCGTGATGAACCACGCCGCCAGCGGGGTTGCCAAGACGAAAAGGCCGAGCGGCGAGCGCGCCAGGACAGCGGTGAGGCGGTCGATCAAGCGGCCGACATGATCCTGTCGGTCAACCAGCTTCATGACAGCCGAAATCGGCGTCGCGACGGCATAGAAAATCAACAACAGATAGAGGAACCACAAATGGGTCAGCGGGAAGGTTTCCAGGGTGAGGGGCGGTGATTCCCCTTCAGGCATTTCTCCGCCATTGGCCTTGACCGCCCCCCAGATCAGCGCAGCCACAATGGCAGCGAAAACCGGGAGCCAGAAGGTCACCAGCGGGAGTGCGATACGTCGGCCCCGATCGGCGAGGAAACCGAGCAGGCCGCGGCGCTGCAGGGCAAGGCGCCCGAAATAACCTGCGATCAGGAAGAACAGGGCCATCCGGAAAATATGGGGAACATAGAAGGCAAGGCTGAATGGGGCCGCTGCCTGGCTGTCCTGAACGATCCAGATGGGGATGCCCGGGATAAAGGACATGGATGCATGCAGGACAACGCCAAGAAAGAGTGCGATGGCCCGGACAGCATCAAGCGCGTGGATGCGAGGCGGTGAAGGGTAGGTCATGGATGGCTCCGAATTATCGTCAGGAGCGGTTTATCAAAAACAAGTTTATAAATCAAACTTGTTTTTGATGCTCGAAACTGAGGCCGAACCATCCGGCCTTTGGTTGGCGGAATGCCTTTGAAACAGGTGATTGTTCAGAGGGATATAGGCGCAAAGAAAAAGCCGGCACCCGATGGGTGCCGGCTTCTTTCACTTGCATGTCGCCGAGCCTAGAAGCCCGATTTCGATGCCACGGGCGGCTCAAGCGAGCCCAGCGGGTCCTGATCCTTGCCAGGTGCCGGCGGCTTGCTGTCGGCCTTGGCAGACGGTTCGGACTTGACGCCATTGTCCTTGGCGGCGGGCTTGTTGGACGAGCCGCTGTCTTTCAACGGATCGGAAGAATGACGGCAATGGCCATCGAAGAAGGCGCCGCTCTCGACGGAGAGGGCTGCGTGGACAATGTCGCCTTCGATGCGGGCGGTCGCCGCAAGCTGGACCTGGCGGGCGCGAACGCTGCCGGTCACTCGTCCGCGGATGACGACGGTCTCAGCCTGGACTTCGCCAGAAACGGTGGCGTCTTCCCCGATGATCAATGAACCGGCACGCACATCTCCGTCCACAGTGCCATCCAGCTGGATTTCACCGTCGGAAACAATCGAACCGGTCATGACGAGGTCACCGGAGAGAATGGAGGGGGCTTTCGATTTCATGGCGGTCCTTTTCGGGGGCGCGCTGAACGCACCGGTCTCGGGAGACGAAGAGTCTTTGTTACCCTTGTTGAACATATTGGCCAGCTCTCAATAAACGCTCAGGATCGATTGCCGATCCGTTATACCAGACTTCATAGTGCAGGTGTGTGGCGGTACTGCGTCCTGTCGACCCCATGCCCCCGATACGCTGGCCGCGTTCGACAGTATCACCACGTCGCACGTCGATTTCATGGAGATGAGCATAACGGGTCACAAACCCATAGCCATGGTCGATCTCCACAGTGCGACCATAGCCGCCCCGCCAGCCGGCGTAAATGACACGGCCCGGCCCGGTTGCTTCAATGGGTGCCCGGCGATAGGCAGCGAAATCCATTCCGCGGTGCGAAGTCGGCCGTCCATTGAACGGATCGATTCGGACCCCAAAGTCGCTGGTTTGCCGATAGTTGTCGCCGACAGGTTCGCCCAGCGGGCCGACTTCGACAAAATCTTCCAGTTCTTCGACTTCCAGGAGCCGCGATGCGATTCGGGCGATTCGGCTCGAAAAGGCCTGATCCAGATTGACCGAGGATGTCGCGAAGGCGCCGGATTCAGAGATCGGAATGAACGGGCCACCGGTCTCGGTTGTATCGCGGTTCTCAGCAATGACGGTTTCCAGATCGAGCCCGGTCAAACGCAGCACTGCCCGCAGATTCTGGAGGCGGGCTTCGGTGGCATCTTCAGCCTGGGCGAGCACGCTGTCCTGTTCGCCCATGAGATAGGTGATCTGGTCCTCGGCTTCGCCTGATGAAGTTGCAGCAATTGCAATCAACGGGTCCCGCGCTTCGCGCGGGGTCGGATCAGCCGGTGTCGCGGCCATCAGGATGCGGCCATCAGCAAGGGCGGGAGAGGGCTCCATCTCCTGGCCGGTCAGCTGTTCGGCAAATTCGACCAGCTGACGAAGCGTCTCGTGGCGCATCTGAAATTCGTAGGCGGTCCGATCGAACTCTTCCATCCGCGATTCCATCAGCGAGATGGCAGTCGCTTCTGTGGCCCGCGCTTCGGCGACCAGGCGATGTGACTCGACCCGTTCGAGTTCGATCTCGTGTTCCTTGGCGGCCATGGCCTGGCCATGGAACGCGACAGATACGGTCGAAAAACACAGCCAGCCAGCCAGCACGGTCGCGCCGAGCAGGGCTGAAATCTGTACCGTTGTGGAGATCGCAAAATAGCGAACCTGACCATCGGAACGATGGTAGATTTGCCGGTCCGGAAACCAGCGTTGAGCCGTTCCCCAAACAGCTTCTTTCACTCGTGTGAACATGCAGTACGCCGCTCTGTTCCGATTGCCCCGGGCCCCAAGGCGAGCATGTGACACAAAATCAGCCCGAATATCAACAACTCCGATGCAAGAGATGCGCCGGACTAGGTGAGAGATTGGTAAAATTCGGGGAGAAGTTCCGCCGAGGCGCGTGCGTCCACGTTGAAAGGTGGTTTCAACGCGCCACCATAATGTCGGCGTACAAGGGTTTTGAACCAGTCAGCCGGATCTTCATCGGCGCGTTCGGCCAGATGCCGGAACCAGCGGACCCCAGCGGCAACATGTCCGACTTCTTCAGTGTAGATGACACGCAGGCAGTCGGCACTGTCGGTGTCTCCGACCGAAACGAGCCGGTTGATCATGCCCGGTGTGACGTCCAGGCCACGCGCTTCCAGCACCATCGGTGCTACGGCGAGGCGGGCGGCGAGCGAATGCCGGGTCGCCATGGCGGCGTCCCAGAGGCCGTCATGCGCTGGCATGTCGCCATAGGCGCCGCCCAGCTCGGCCAACCGCACAGTGATGAGTTTGAAGTGACGGGCTTCGTCATCACCGACCGTAATCCAGTCGGTGATGAAGTCATGGCGGCGTTCGTCAGCAATGGCCGGGTCGGTCGCGAAGCGCGCCAGGAGGTCAAAGGCCAGATCAATCGCATTCAATTCAATGTGGGCGACGGCGTGAAGCAGGGCGATCCGGCCGGCCGGCCCGTTCAGGCGCCGTCGCGGCACATCGCCCGGTGCGACCAGTTGCGGACGGGCGGGACGGGCCGGTCGGTCAGCCGGCGGTTCTGCGGTATCGGGAATCGTGCACCCGCCGCGGCGCCAGGCCCTGGCGACAGCATGCGCCCGCTCGGCCTTCTCAATCGGGTCGGCGGTTTCCAGCACGGTCCGGGCGAGTGCCGTAATGTCGGTTGGATCAGCCAAGTTCGCGGACCGCCTCAAGCACTTCGTCGACATGCCCCTTCACTTTGACCTTGTGCCAGATGCGCGCGACGTGCCCATCGCGATCGATCAGGAAGGTCGAGCGATCAATGCCCATATATTCACGTCCGTACAGCTTCTTGAGGACCCAGGACCCGTAGGCTTCGATCACCTCCGCCTCGGGGTCGGAGACCAGACTCACCTCAAGCCCATGTTTGGCCTTGAAATTGTCGTGTCTTTTGACGCTATCCTTCGACAGGCCGATGATAGTGGCGCCGGCCTCGCGGAAAGCTGCGCTGGCGGCAGTGAAATCGAGCGCCTGCGTGGTACAGCCGGGGGTGTCGTCCTTCGGATAGAGATAGAGGACGACGATCTGACCGCGCAGGTCCGCGAGGTCAATCGTGCCGCCACCGTCGGCGGGCAGTTTGAATGTCGGAGCAAGGTCGCCGGTTTTGAGTTCACTCATGTCATTTCCCCGTCTGGTTTCGCCTGCAAGGCCGTCAATGGCGAGTAATGTGCGGTTCCAGGTCGCTGCGTCCAGTGCGCGGACTGCGGGAAGGCAGGTCTGAATGCTGCGCAAGTCCGCCAAATGGACCCTGATCTATCTGCTCGAGGCCGTCGCTGCCCTGTTGGCGCTGACGATTTTCGCGATCGGCTTTGTGCTTTGGAGGTTGTCGTCAGGACCGGTGGAGCTGGAATTCCTGCGTGAGGACGCGCAGGCCATGCTGGCCACCGCCTTTGAGGGTGAGGTGGTTGCGCTCGGTTCGCTGCAGGCGCGCTTTGAACCGTCAACTCGTGCGATTGTGCTGGTCGCAACCGATGTCACGGTCGCCGAGGCCTCCGGCGAGGTTGTGACCCGGGCACCGCGAATCGAAGCGGGTCTCGCTGCCGATGCCCTGATCTTCGGGCGAATCGAACCGGTTGAGTTGACCATTGATGGCGGCTCGGTCTCGATTGTGCGGCGCGCTGACGGGGCTGTAGGCGCCGGCCTGGGCGGTGTTGACCGGATATCCTCGACGGCCCGACTGCCGGAGCGGGGCGGCGATGACAGTGTATCCCTGTTCGAGATCCTGGCGTCGTCCGGTGCGCCGGCCCAACTGGATCGCCTGCGGCATGTACGGATTTCCAATGCGGCAGTGCGGGTCGTCGACGATGTGGCGGGTCTGGCCTGGTTCATTGATTCCGCAGGCGTGTCGCTGGACCGGGATGACGCGCGAATCCTGGCCGAAGTGGAGGGGCGACTGGCCACCCCATCCGGCTTTGCGCCTGTCGATCTGAGACTTCGGGCCGGCACAGGGCTGGAAAGTTTGTTGCTCGAGATGAGCTTCAGCGATCTTTCTCCGGCGGGCATTCTGCCAGATACCGGTCCGGCGTCTGCCTTGAGGGCGCTCGACGCCCCGATCGCGCTCGACTTCGTGGTCGATGCGACCCGCGAAAACGGCATCCGCACGGCCTCACTACAGCTCGATATCGGGGCCGGCCAGATTCTGGTCGATGGTGAGAATCACGCATTCGAAGGGGCCAATCTCTATGCCAGTTTTGACCCGGTCGAGCGGGTCATGACGCTGCATGGCGGTCAGGCCAATTCCGTCCTGTTCGCCGCATCGATCGAGGGGCGGCTGACCGAAATCGGCAATTATGACGGGGCGCTGCCGACCCGGGCGCGGTTCGATCTGGCGATCGGCCCCGGCTTCGTTGATGTGGGCCCGGTGTTCGAACGTGCGCCCGAATGGGGCCTGTTGGCGGCCTCCGGAGAGATACGGCTGGACGAGCTTGCGTTGACGCTGGACCGGCTGGACGTCGAGATCGATACGATCCGGGCCGAGCTGACCGGCGGGCTGCAGCTGGAGCAGCGCCCGGACGGCAGCTGGCTGCCCAGCCTGCAGCTGGAAGGTCCGATCGCGGGAGACATCCAGCCGGAAACCGTGTTGGCCTATTGGCCGGTTGAACTCGCCGATGGTGGCCGGGAATGGGTTAGCGAAGGCATTCTGGGCGGGCGTTTCTACAATGCGCGGTTTTTTCTGGACCTGCCCGGCTCGGCCATTGAGGCGGGTGTGCTGGAAGATGATCGCATGCAGTTGAGCTTCGATTTTGAGGACGCGCATGTCCTGTACATCTCGACCATGACCCCGCTGACGGCCGGGCGCGGCGCGGCGGTCCTGCGCGGCAATTCCTTTGAGGTAATGCTGGAGCATGGGTGGGTCGGCGAAGTTGAGCTGACCGAGGCCTTCGTCGACCTTCCCCGTTTGAACCCGAAAGGGGCGATGGCCCGCTATGGAGGCCTTGCCCGGGGCGCGGCCTCCGACCTCTTGGCGCTTATCGATGAGGAGCCGCTGTTTCTGGTGTCTGATTATGGCCTGGATCCAGCCCTGGTCGGGGGCCAGGGGGACATGCGATTTGAGATCCATCGGGCCATGCTCACCGAGGTCGAGCCGGATGACATTCCCTTTTTTATCAGCGGCCGGCTCAACGGTGCTTCGCTTGACATACCGGGAACGGATTTTTCCCTGAGTGAAGGCGAGGTCGAGTTGGAGGCCAGCCAGGCCGGGCTTCAGGCCACGGGTACAGCGCGCCTCGTCGATGCTCCGGTGCGGATCGACTGGCGCGAGAGTTTCGGCCTTCCCGATGACGTCCCGTCGACCCGGATCGGCCTGCAAACGGTCATAAATGCTCGCACGCTCGACGGTTTCAACATGCCGGCCCGGCGTTTTCTTGACGGATCAATCCGCATCGCTGCCGAGGCGGTTTCGGATGGTCTGGATTTCCGATCGGTGCAGATCGAGGCAGACCTTCTCGATGCCTTGGTGGAGCTGCCGGGAAATGTCTGGGCCAAGGAGGTGGGCGAGCCGGGCCTGGCGCTGCTCGATCTGGTCCAACGTGAGGACGGCGGGTTTGATCTTGGAACGATAAGGATGGAGGCAGACGGGGCGGGCTTGCTGGCGAGCGCCCGGTTGAGCGAAGTCGGGGCCCTGGAGGATCTGACGCTCGACCGCCTGTTTGTGGACGGGATGCTGGATATCGCGGGCGAAATATCGCCCGCAATTGCGCCCGGCCAGCCGGTGCGGGTCCGGCTGGCGGGGCAGTATGCGGATGTCAGTGCCTTCATGCCCGACCTGGCGTCGATGGGCGGTGAGGGCGGCATCACGCTGCCCCTGTCACTGCAGGCGGATATCGGTCGGCTGACCCTGTCCGAGGAGAGCGTCCTCGACCAATTCAATCTTATTTGGCGCAGCGAAGCGGCAGGCATCCGTGCCGTCTCGGTGTCCGGGAATGCGTTCGACGGCCCATTCCAGGCGTCGTTTGGCGCCAGCGAGACCGGCGGGCAACGAGATTTCCGGATCGAGGCGCAGTCATTGCAACGCATTTCCGCCCTGCTCGGAATGGAGGGATATGCGCGTGGCGGGCAGGTGTCCGTCCTGGGCAGCGCGCCTCCGCTTGGCACGGATGGTCCGTTGACCGCCCGCGTTGAAATCCGCGATCTGACCCTGGTGCAGGTTCCTGTCCTGGCGCGGATCCTCGCTGCCGGCTCCTTCCAGGGGTTGGGTGCATTATTGAATGGCGAAGGGATCCGCTTTGACGCCGTTGACGCGGATATCGCCTATGAGGATGGCCTGCTGACCATTGGTGACGGGCGGGCCCAGGGAAGCGCCTTGGGCGTGACGGCTGCGGGTACTGTCGATTTCGCGGACAGGCGCGCGGCCATCGACGGAAATCTGGCGCCGTCCTACGTCATCAACTCGATGTTGGGCGGTCTGCCGGTAATTGGCGAGGTGCTCGTCTCCCGCCCGGGCGAGGGCGTGATCGGAATTACCTATTCGGTGGAGGGGCCCTTTGACAGTCTGACCGTCTTCGCCAATCCGCTCTCTGCGCTGGCACCGGGCGTCTTTCGGCGCATGTTCGAGGGAACTGCCGCCGAGCGGGCGGCTCGGGAGCGGGCCACTGACGTGGCTGACGATGGACAGTCAGTGGATGTCGAGCCCACTGAGCCTGAGCGGCCAAATCCGGATCAGGCCGTAACCGACACCGGAGCCACCGACGGACCGCCGGACGACAATTGATCAGACCGGTTTGGCCAGGGCGTGCCGCTTCTTGCCGATCGACAGCTTGATCGCACCATCGACCACATCATCGGCGCTCGCCATGGCGAAGGGGTCGGTCAGGACCTGATCATTGACCTTGGCGGCACCCGCCTTGATGTGACGTCGCATCTCGCCGTTGGAGGCGGCCAGCTCGGCGGCGACAAAGAGGCTCATCAGAGTGACCTCTCCCGAATCCAGACCCTCGAACTCGACGGTTGGAAGGGCGGCTCCGCTGCCTCCCTGGGCAAAGGTCTGCCGCGCTGTGGCTTCTGCCGCACTGGCTGCTTCGGCGCCGTGCAAAAGGCCCGTTGCCTCATTGGCAAGCCGGATTTTGGCATCGTTGATTTCGGCACCCTCAAGGGCTTCCAGTCGGGCGATTTCCGCCAGCGGGAGGTCGGTGAACAGGCGCAGGAATCGACCGACATCGGCGTCTTCGGTATTGCGCCAGAACTGCCAGTATTCATAAGCGCTTCGCATGTCGGCATTGAGCCAGACGGCGCCATCGGCGGTCTTGCCCATCTTGGCCCCGGACGACGTGGTGATCAGAGGTGTGGTGAAGCCATAGACTTCCTTCTGGTCGACACGCCGACACAGCTCGACACCATTGATGATATTGCCCCACTGGTCGCCACCACCCAGCTGCAGGGTACAGCCATAGCGTCGGTTGAGTTCGAGGAAATCGACCGCCTGCAGGAGCATGTAATTGAATTCCAGGAAGGTCAGCGGCTGTTCGCGATCAAGGCGCAGCTTGACCGAATCGAACGTCATCATCCGGTTGATGGTGAAGTGGGGGCCGAATTTGCGCAGGAATTCGATATAGCCGAACTCGGACAGCCACTCGTCATTGTTGACAAGAACGGCATCGGTCGGGCCGTCGCCGATCTGCACCAGCGGCCGGAAGGCTTGCAGGATGCCATCGATATTCGCGTCGATTGCTTCGTCGGTCAGCATGGAGCGCGACTTGTCCTTGCCGGACGGGTCACCGATCTTGGTCGTGCCGCCGCCCATCAGGATGATCGGCTTGTGGCCGGCCTGCTGGATTCGGCGCAGCATCATGATCTGAACCAGCGATCCGACATGCAGGCTGGTCGCCGTTGCGTCGAAGCCGATATAGCCCGTCACCACGCCATCCAAGGCGGCCTGGTCGAGGCCTTCAATGTCGGTGGCCTGGTTGAGGTAGCCGCGTTCAACGAGATCGCGCACCAGCTGGGACTTGTAATCGCTCATGAAGATGTCTCCTGATAGGACGCTTCTAGGTCGACTGGCGCGCCGGGAAAAGAGGGGGCTTGCATGAAGCGGATCATAGGTTTGATGAGCGGCACCTCGCTCGATGGCATTGATGCCGTCCTGCTCGAGACCGATGGCGACCGGATTGGCCGTTTCGGCCCCGGTGACACGCAGGCTTACTCGGACACTGATCGTTCCATTTTGCAGGACGCGGTGGACCGGGCCCTTGCCTGGGGATTTGCCGGGCCGCGGCCCGAATTTTCCGCAGCGGAGCAGGTCCTGACCTTGCGCCATGGCCTGGCGGTCCAGCGGGTGCTTGATGCTGCCGGCCTGGCGGCGTCGGACATTGATCTGATCGGCTTTCACGGCCAGACCGTGTTGCACAAGGCACCGTCCGCTGGCCGTCATGGTCAGACCCTGCAAATCGGCAATGGTACGGCGCTCGCCACAGCGACCGGCATCCCGGTCATCCATGATTTCCGATCGGCGGACATGGAGAAGGGTGGGCAGGGGGCGCCACTTGCCACGCTCTATCATGACGCCCTGGCCCGGCAATCCGGCCTCGAGCGACCTGTCGCGGTCCTCAATCTGGGCGGCGTCGCCAATGTTACCTGGCTGGGGGCGGGATCGGGTGCCATTGCTTTCGACACCGGGCCCGCGAACGGGCTGATTGATGCCTGGTGCCAGCGGATGATCAGCGCGCCCTATGATGCCGGTGGCGCGCTTGCGGCGACCGGGGCGGTCAATGAAGCGGCGCTCGAGGCGTTGCTGGCACATCCCTTCTTCAAGCTCGCGCCGCCCAAGTCCCTTGATCGCTGGGACTTCACGCTGGATCCCGTGTCAGGCCTGTCGGCAGGAGATGGTGCCGCGACGCTCACAGCCTTCACTGCCCGGACCGTGGCGGGCGCCATCGCGGCCCTTGGGCATCCCTCCCGCGTCCTGGTGACCGGAGGCGGGCGGCACAATCCAAGCCTGATGTCGATGCTGGCTGCTTGCCTCGGCCTTGAACCGGAACCCGTTGAAGCGGTTGGCTGGCGGGGCGACCTGCTGGAGGCCGAGGCGTTTGCCTGGCTGGCGGCCCGCGTCGAAGCAGGGCTGCCTACGAGCCTGCCGTCCACGACCGGCGCCAGCGAGCCGGTGTCCGGCGGGACACTGTCGCAGCCGCAATAACGCCTGATCCTGACATGAAAAAGCCCCGGCCTTCCAGCCGGAGCTTTTGCTTGTTGTCCTGAGGTCGGCCTCAGCGCTTGCCGGTGATGGTTCGCTCGGAGCGCTCTTTCTCGACCAGAGGCAGGCGGGACTCCAGATAGGTCTCGATATGGCCTTCGAGCACATCGAGATGCTCGGAGAAAAGGTGGTTGGCATCCGGAACGACCTCAGTCGTGATCTCGATGCCCTTCTGGACGCGGACCTTGGACATCACGCGTTCGACGTCTTCGGGCGGGACAATCTTGTCGGCCGATCCATGCACGATGATGCCTGAGGCCGGGCAGGGCGCCAGAAAGGTGAAGTCATACATGTTTGTGGGCGGTGCCACGGATATGAAGCCGGCAATCTCCGGGCGGCGCATCAGAAGCTGCATGCCGACCCAGGCGCCGAAAGAGTGGCCGGCGACCCAGCAAAAGCGCGCGCCTTGGTTATAGCCCTGAACCCAGTCCAGAACCGTCGCTGCGTCTGAGAGCTCGCCTAGGCCCTGGTCATAGCTGCCCTGGGAGCGTCCAACGCCGCGGAAATTGAACCTCAGGGTCGCAAAGCCGCGTTTGCGGAAGACGTCGTACATCATGTCGACGGACGGGTTTTCCATATGCCCGCCGCCGAGCGGATGGGCATGCAGGATCAAGGCGATCGGTGCAGTAGGGTCTTCACTCGGGCTGTAGCGCCCTTCAAGCCGGCCGGCTGGGCCGGGGATGATCACGTCAGGCATTCAAATCCGCCTTTTGGGTCGTTGCGTCTGGGTCCTGTGAATATGCGGCATTTCGTCCGTTGCAAGTGCGCAGAAGTGTGCCCATATTCTTGACTAATTGACTCGGATATTGGACGAGCGTGCCTCTCAACGAGGCCCGTTCTCCTCCGGAAAGGCGGGTCTTAGCATGATCGACCGGCTCGATGCGAGTGTTTAAGGAGGTAAATGCATGAAGCTGAGCACAAAAGGACGCTATGCGGTGATGGCCATGGCCGACCTGGCGGATGCCGCCGAGGCTGGCCCGGTTACCTTGAGCGACATTGCCTCGCGCCAGTCGATTTCATTGTCCTACCTCGAACAATTGTTCGCAAAACTGCGCCGCGCCGACATCGTGTCGTCCGTGCGGGGGCCGGGCGGTGGTTACCGGCTCAGTCGAACGGCCAGCGAAATCCGGATTTCCGACATCATCCTGGCTGTGGACGAGCCTCTGCGCGCGACTCGCTGCTCCGAGGCCAAGGGGTGTCTGAGCGATGGCCGGCGCTGCATCACCCACGACCTGTGGGACGAGTTGGGGCGGCACATATATCTGTACCTGTCATCGGTCACCCTGGAGGACGTGCTGGAGCGGCGGCTGTTCGGGTCTGCCAATGGCGCGACCGGACGCCTTGCGCCGGCAGCGACCAGTTCGACCCGCGCGGCTGAATAGACCTCATGCGCACTTATCTTGATCACAACGCGACCACCCCGGTCCGGCCAGCTGCGATGGCCGCCATGACCGAGGTTATGACGCAGGTTGGGAATCCGTCCTCCGTACACGCGGACGGACAGGCTGCCCTGGCGCGAGTCGAGGCGGCGCGACGGGTGGTCGGCAAGGCGCTGCGCGCACGGCCCGAAGATGTCATTTTCACATCCGGTGGTACCGAAGCGTTGAACCTGGCGCTTCATGCCGCGATCACGGCCGGCGGCGCCGACCGGATCATTGTCACGGCTCTGGAGCATGAAGCCGTCGCTGCAACGGCACGGGCCAGCGGGCTTCCGGTAGAGACCTGGCCGGTCAATGCCGACGGTATTGTCGAAATCAGCTGGCTCGCGGACCGTCTGTCCGCATGGTCAGATGATGATGGCCGCCCGGTTCTGGCGATGATGCTGGCGAGCAACGAAACCGGCACGATCCAGCCGGTCCGGGATGCTGCGGCGCTTGTTCGCGGAGCCGGTGGGCTGAGCGTGGTCGATGCGATCCAGGCGGTTGGCAAGGTCGACGTCGATTTCGCCGCACTGGGCTGTGACTATCTGGCGATCTCGGCGCACAAGTTTGGCGGCCCCCAGGGCGTCGGCGCCCTGCTGGCGGCCTGCGGTTCGCCCATGTCCAGGCACCATCATGGTGGCGGGCAGGAGAAGGGGCGCCGTGCTGGCACCCTCAATGTCGCAGGCATTGTCGGGCTCGCAACGGCCCTCGACGAGGCTGTGGCCACACTTGATGAGTATTCGGCTTTGGCAGCTCAGCGTGACCGCATGGCGACGGCAATTCGCGCCGTAGCGCCAGAGGTGATCGAAATCGGCGCGGGTGCACCCCGTCTGCCCAACACGCTTGGCATGAGCCTGCCCGGCTGGCCCGGTGCGACGCAGGTCATGGCGCTCGATCTGGATGGTGTGTCGATCAGTGCCGGTTCGGCCTGCTCGTCCGGAACCTCCAAAGGGTCAAAGGTCGGAACCGCGCTCGGCCTGCCCGAAGACGCGTCACAGGGCTTCGTGCGTGTAAGCCTGGGTTGGAATTCAAAACCGGATGATGCAGACGCCTTCATCAAGGCGTGGACGGCGGCGTATGCGCGCGCCGCATTGCCATCAAAGCAAATGCCTGAGGAGGCGGTAGGATAACATGGCCGCAGTCAAGGAAACCATCGAAGACGTCCGCAATCTGGAAGCCGACAAGTACAAGTACGGCTTCACGACGGACATCGAACAGGATCTCGCCCCCAAGGGGCTGAATGAAGAGATCGTACGCCTCATCTCTGCCAAGAAGGGCGAGCCGGAGTGGATGCTGCAATGGCGCCTGGAGGCGCTTGAGCGCTTCAAGGCGATGAAGGAGCCTGAGTGGGCGAAGGTCAATTATCCCAAGATCGACTATCAGGACATCCACTACTATGCCGAGCCCAAGGACGGTGCCAAGTATGACAGCATTGACGATGTCCCCGAGGAAATCCTCGCCGACTTCGCCAAGCTGGGCATCTCGCTGAAGGAGCAGGAGGTCCTGCTGGGCGTGAAGGGATCTGAGAACCGGGTCGCTGTTGATGCGGTCTTTGACTCGGTGTCTGTGGTCACGACCTTCAAGGCCGAGCTGGCCAAGGCCGGGGTGATCTTCTGCTCGATCTCCGAAGCGCTGCGCGAGCACCCCGAGCTGGTGAGGAAGTATCTCGGCTCGGTCGTGCCAGCCTCGGACAATTTCTTTGCCACGCTGAACACGGCTGTCTTCTCGGACGGGTCCTTCGTCTATGTCCCGCCGGGCGTTCGCTGCCCGATGGAGCTATCCACCTATTTCCGGATGAATGCGCAAGGCACCGGCCAGTTCGAGCGCACGCTGATCATCGCCGACAAGGGCGCTTATGTGTCCTATCTGGAAGGCTGCACAGCGCCGATGCGCGATGAGAACCAGCTGCATGCCGCCGTGGTTGAGCTGGTCGCGCTGGACGATGCCGAGATCAAGTATTCCACCGTCCAGAACTGGTGGCCGGGGGATGAGAACGGCAAGGGCGGGGTCTATAATTTCGTCACCAAGCGCGGCGACTGCCGGGGCAGGAACTCCAAGATCTCCTGGACCCAGGTCGAGACCGGCTCCGCCATCACCTGGAAATACCCGTCCTGCATCCTGCGCGGTGAAAACTCGCGCGGCGAGTTCTATTCGATCGCGGTGACCAATGGCCGTCAGCAGGCCGATACCGGCACCAAGATGATCCATCTCGGCAAGGGGTCTACCAGCCGCATCATCTCCAAGGGCATATCTGCCGGCCGCTCCGACCAGACCTATCGCGGCCTGGTCTCGGTGCATGCCAAGGCCGAGGGCGCGCGCAATTTCACCCAGTGCGACAGCCTTCTGATCGGTGATCAATGCGGCGCCCACACCGTGCCCTATGTCGAATGCAAGACGCCGAAGGCGGTACTCGAGCACGAGGCGACGACGACCAAGCTCTCCGAAGACCAGCTCTTCTACGCCCGCCAGCGCGGCCTCGGCGAAGAGGCGGCGACGGCTTTGCTGGTCAATGGCTTCGTCCGTGATGTGCTGCAGCAATTGCCGATGGAGTTTGCGGTTGAAGCGCAGGCTTTGCTCAAGGTCTCGCTTGAGGGGAGTGTGGGCTAGTGAAGCGGCTCTTGCGCATTGTCTGGCAAGGATTGCTTCCGGTCTGGGGGCTTTTGGTGCTGTGCGCTCTGGCGGGCCAATGGCTGTACTTCGAAGTGCTCTGGCAGCCGAATTTCTCATTTGAACGCCGGGCCGATGAGCTTGGACAGGTCATGTCGCCGTCCGGTTTGCTTTCGTTGCGGGCACGCACAGTCACAAACGGGATTGTCAGAGATGGCGAAACGAGCTGGTCGGATCCTGTGTCGGTCCTGACGCTTGTCGCAGACGATACAGAACATCCCGTCGCTTACATGTCCGTCGCGGCGAACGACGAATTATTGCCACTTGAGCAGGATGAACGGCTTGATATCGCATGGCTGGATGAAGATCGAGCGATCGTGACGTATTGCGGTGTCCGGCTTGGTTCGATGATCAATGCGATCACATTGAGGACTGACCCGGAGTCCATATCAAGTCCGGTTAGATTGAATGTCGAAATCGAGTTCAATCGCCGTGATGGCTGTGAGCTAGCTCCGCCGCCAGGCTTGATGTATCCCGGCAGGAGTGGCGACGCGATTTTGTACGGGCAAACGGGTACCACTTCGTCGGAAGAGGACGAGTAACACCAATGGCCCGCTCTCCCATCACCCATATAGACGACGCGCCGCTGGAAAACCTGGCCCATGGCGAGACCTTCTCGGCCGACCTGGCACCGCTCGGGCCGTTGATCGGCCTGCAGCAACTCGGCTGTTCGCTGGCCATTGTACCGCCGGGCAAGACGGCTTTTCCCTATCACAATCACCACGCCATCGAGGAGGCGATCATCATCCTTGAAGGCGAGGGCACCTATAGATTTGGCGAGGACCGCCACACCGTGCGCGCCGGCCATGTCCTGGCCGCGCCGACCGGTGGCCGCGACGTAGCGCATCAATTGCTCAATACCGGTGCAGCCGACCTCAAATACATCTGTGTTTCGACCCAACAGCCGGTCGATGTGGTCGAGTATCCGGACTCAAACAAGGTCGGGGCCGTACATTGGTCGCCGACCGATGATGACGCCATTTTCCGGCACCGCGCCTTTGCGGCCGAGCCGGTGGATTACTGGGAAGGTGAGGACTGAGATGGGTGTGTTCATGCAAGCCGCTGCTGTTCTGATGCTGGGCGGTCTCGCCGCCGGGATTGCCGTGTCGCAGTCCGGGCGCGATGGCGCGTCGATTGTCGAGGAAACTGTCCCGGCCTGCGATCAGGCCGAGTATGACGGGGCGCATCAGGACTGTGTCCTGCAGCTCGCAAATGGCTTGCTCGTCGTGCGCGTGTCTGAAGGTGGAACTGATGAGTGGGGCGATCCGATCGAGCGCGCGGATCTCAGTTTCCACCGGGCCGATGGCTTTACCCAGTCTTTCGACGGTACGCTCGGATCGAGCTTCATGCAGCCGACTGCAGAAGACGTTGATGGCGATGGCGATCTGGACCTCCTGCTGCCGCAGGCGACCGGCAATGTGAACACGACCTCCCAGGTCTGGCTGCAAGGCGAAACGGGCTTTGTCGCGGCCGGGAGCATCAACGGGATCGGTATTGAACCAGTAGGCGGCGGCCTTATGTCCGTAGCGGCACGGTCCAGCGCGGCCGAGTGGGAGACGACCTACTACATCGCACGCGACAACCGATTGATTGGCCTTTTCAGCGTCTCCACCGACTTCTCCGACGGAAGTTGTGCGGTCAATGACTGGGATGGCGGACTGGCCGAGGCCGGGATGACACTCGACGACGCCACAGCGCGCTTTTGCGACGCCGACTGAACACACCTGACACGCCGACAAGAAGAACGAGACGAAGATGCTGAAGATCAACGACCTCAAATGCAAAGTCGAAACCCAGGACGGCGAAGAGAAGGCGATCCTGAAAGGGTTGTCGCTCGAAGTGCCGGCTGGCGAGGTCCACGCGATCATGGGGCCGAACGGGTCTGGCAAGTCGACCCTGTCCTATGTCCTGACGGGCCGCGACGGCTATGAGGTCACCGGCGGTGAGATGCGCTTTGCCGACGAAGACCTTGCAGAGCTGGCCCCGGAAGAACGTGCCGCCCTGGGCCTTTACCTGTCCTTCCAGTATCCGGTCGAGATCCCGGGCGTGCCGACCATCACCTTCCTCAAGGAAGCCCTCAATGCCCAGCGCGCCACGCGCGGCGAGGAAGAGGTCACGGCGCCGGAATTCATGAAGCTGATCCGCGCGAAGGCGAAACAGCTCAATGTGTCGATGGACATGCTCAAGCGGGCGGTGAATGTCGGCTTTTCCGGTGGTGAGAAGAAGCGGATGGAAATCCTCCAGGCGCTGGTGCTGGAACCCAAATTCCTGATCCTCGACGAGACCGATAGTGGCCTCGATATTGATGCCCTCAAGATTGTGTCCGACGGCGTCAACGCCCTGCGCTCGCCTGAGCGCGGCATGTTGGTGATCACGCATTATCAGCGCCTGCTCGACCACATCACGCCGGACGTGGTCCACGTCATGGCCAATGGCCGCATCGTCAAATCCGGTGGGCCGGAACTGGCCCGCGAGCTGGAAGCCGAAGGCTATGACAAATATCTCGGCGAGGCGGCCTGACGCATGACCGCAACGCTGACCCATACACCGGCCGAACAGGCCCTGATCGACGTACTCGACGGCGCGACCGGCTGGAGCGCACAATTGCGCGAAGCGACGCGCAAGGACGGCCTGCCAACCCGTCGCCACGAATTGTGGAAATGGTCCGACCTGCGCCGCGCTGCCAATGACGTGACGACAGCAGGAATGCTCGAGGTAACGGGAGCCGATGCCCTGGCGACCATCGCGGAGGGTGATCGCATCGAGTTGTCTGTCACGGCCTCGGGCGGCGCCTGTGCGGGTGAGGCCGAACTGGTCGTGCCTGCAGGCGTCAGGCTTACCCTGATCGAGCGCCTGGCCGGTGAGGCCGGGGCGCTGGGCAATTGGCATATGAGCATCCGGATCGAGGCCGGCGCATGGCTCGACCGCATCGTTGTCGCTGATCATCATCAGGCTGCGGTTTTTGTCGGGTCGGCGGAGATCACGCTGGCAGAGGGCGCTCACCTGAACCAGACCATGATCGATACCGGGGCGAAGCTGTCGCGCAACGAGACCCATATCTATCATCCGGGGCAGGGCGCGACCGTCGATCTGGGTGGTGCCTATGTCCTCGCGGCGGGGCGTCACGCTGACACTACGACTGTTGTCCATCACGCCGGCCCTGGCTGTCAGACAAAGCAGCTCGTCAAGGGTGCAGTCGCGTCTGGCGGCCATGGCGTCTTCCAGGGCAAATTCATCGTCGACCGGATCGCCCAGCAAACCGATGCGCGGATGACGCACCGGGCCCTCATGCTCGGCGAGAAGGCCGAGATCGATGCCAAGCCCGAGCTGGAGATCTATGCCGACGATGTCCAGTGCGCGCACGGTAACGCCCTCGGCACGCTGGACGAAACGGCGCTCTTCTATATGCGCCAGCGCGGTCTACCTGAAGTCAAGGCGCGGGCCCTGCTGATTGAAAGCTATCTTGCCGAACCACTGGACATGATCAGCGATGAAGCCTTGCGCGAGGAACTCAAGTCGATCCTGCGTCAACGACTGGGAGCGCTGTCATGACCGCGCAGTCCGCCATCAAGGCGCCGCTGAACATTGATGCTATCCGCGCGGAGTTCCCGATCCTGCAGCGGGAAATCAACGGCTATCCCCTTCGCTATCTCGACAATGCGGCCTCGGCACAAAAGCCGGAATTCGTGATCGAGAGCATTGCGGGCGTCTACCGGGCCTCCTACGCGAATGTGCATCGCGGACTCCATACGCTGGCCAATGAGACCACCGAGGAGTTCGAGAAATCCCGCGAGGATGTGCGCCGTTTTTTGAACGCGCCGCGCAGCGAGGAGATCGTCTTTACGCGCGGCTCGACCGAAGCGATCAATCTGGTTGCCCACTCTTTCGGCCAATTACTGCAGCAAGGTGACGAGATCATCATCTCGCAGATGGAGCACCATTCGAACATTGTGCCCTGGCGCTTACTCGCTGATTCAAAAGGGTTGAACTTGCGATGGGCACCGGTCACCGATAGTGGTGAACTGGATTATCCACAATTGGCAGACATGGTTAATGAGCGGACGCGACTGATCGCCATCTCGCACATGTCGAATGTCACCGGCACGATCAACGACGCGGCACGGATCGTCGAGATCGCGCGATCCCGCAGCGTGCCGGTCTTGCTCGATGGCTCGCAATCAGCGGTCCATCTGCCCGTCGATGTTCAGGCACTGGATTGCGACTTTTTCGTCTTCACCGGTCACAAGCTCTACGGCCCGTCCGGTATCGGCGCCCTCTATGCCAAGGGTGACTGGCTCGACCGGCTACCCCCCTATATGGGCGGCGGCGAGATGATTGCAGACGTGTATGAGGACCGGGTCACCTTTGCCGATGTGCCGCACAAATTTGAAGCCGGAACGCCGGCCATTGCCGACGCGATCGGTCTGGGCGCCGCCATCCGCTGGCTCGAGCGTCATGACCGCATGGCGGTGCTGGAACATGAGCGCGCCCTGATGGATCGGGCGATGGCCGGTCTGGCAGAAATTGACGGTCTGCGCGTTGTGGGAACCGCCCAGGACAAGGGCGCGATCATCTCCTTCACCCTCGATGGCGCGCACCCGCACGACGTGGCGCAGATCCTCGACAAGTACGGGGTTGCCGTGCGGGCCGGGCATCATTGTGCCCAACCCCTGATGCGCCGCATGGGTGTCAGCTCGACCGCGCGCGCCAGTTTCGCCATCTACAACACAATTGAAGAGGCCGATGCGTTTGTCGACGCATTGAAAAAGGCCCGCGACTTCCTCATCTAGGTAGGACCATGACCGAACAATCCACCCGTGACGTGATCGATCTGTCGACGCCCGCCGATGCGCCGGCCACCGCTCCTGCCAGGCCGGCGGACGGAACTGGCGCGATTCCGGCTGACGAGCTGGCCCGGATCACCGACGCCGTCGTCGAGGCATTGAAGTCTGTCTATGACCCGGAAATCCCGGTTGATATCTATGAGCTGGGTTTGATCTACAAGGTCGATCTGGAAGACGACCGGACCCTCAAGGTCCAGATGTCCCTGACCGCGCCGGGTTGCCCGGTTGCGGGTGAAATGCCGGGATGGGTCCAGGAAGCGGTCGAGAAGGTGGACGGGGTGGAGAAGGCTCTGGTCGACCTGACCTTCGAACCGCCCTGGACGCCGGACCGGATGTCGGATGAAGCGCGTCTTGCGCTCAACATGTTCTAGGAGACCGAAGTGGCTGTTCGTGAGCGACCCAAGGCTGTGAGCCTGACCGAAGCCGCCGCTGAGCGGGTCAAGGCATTGATGGCCCAGCGCGGCGCCGGTTTCTTGCGCGTCGGCGTGAAGAATGGCGGCTGCGCCGGCATGGAATACGAGATGGCCTATGTGGATGCGCCCGGACCGCTTGATGAGCGTGTCGAGGACCACGGTGTGGAGATCGTCCTGGAGTCCAAGGCCCTCCTGTTCCTGCTTGGAACCCAGATCGATTATGAGATTTCGCCTCTTCATGCGAAATTCGTGTTCAACAACCCCAACCAGACCGATGCGTGTGGGTGCGGGGAGAGCGTGACGATTGTGCCTGTCAAGGAAGTCTGACCAGCCATGAAGCTCATTATATCTGCCACCTCTCCCTATTCCCGCAAATGCCGCGTCATGGTGCACGAGCTGGGTCTTGCGGACCGGGTTGAGGAGATTGAATCACACCCGTTTGATGACGATCCGGCGCTGCTTCAGGCCAATCCGCTTGGCCGTGTGCCCTGTCTCGTGCTCGATGACGGTCAGGCCTTTACTGAGAGTGCGCTGATTGCTGATTACTTGTGTGAACAGGCGGAAGTGGCTTGGCCACGGGACTGGAATGACAAACGTCTTGAGGCTCTGGGCAATGGGTTGCTTGATCTGACCGTGGCCCGACGGGTGGAAATGGTAAGGGATGAGGGCATCCAGTCCGCTTATTGGATCGGACGCCGCGAACGCGGGATCATGCGTGCAGTCGATGAATTGGAAGCGGGGATGGGCGCACTCGGTACTGTTCTCGCCCAGGGCCCTCTGACGATGGCTGTCGCTCTGTCCTATATGGATTTCCGCTATCCGGAGAGCCAATGGCGATCTGGCCGGCCGCGCCTGACGGCGATGCTCGAGGCCTGGGAGGCGAGGCCCAGTTTTGCCAATACCGGACCGCCAGCTCCCGGTTGATATGAAAAAAGCCGCCCGATGGGGCGGCTTTTTTATTTGATGATGGCAGTCAATGGAGTCAGGCCGCGCTGCGAGACGGGGCGCGGCTGTTGTCGACCGTGGTCCGGTTGCGCCCTTCGGTCTTGGATCGGTAAAGATTGGTGTCCGAGCGTTCAATCAGTTCCTCGATCGATTCGCCTTCGTGATAGGTCGCGATCCCGAGAGAAACGGTGATATTGCCCAAGTCTTCATTGGTCGATTTGCGAAGAAGTTTTTTCGACTCAACGGTCTTGCGAATTTTTTCGGCAACCTGTTCGGCGACATTCGGTGCGGTGTTCGGCATCACGATTCCAAACTCCTCACCACCATATCGGGCGACAAGGTGATTTTCGCCAGCATGTCGGGTCAGGCAGCCGGCTACAAAGCGAATAATCTGGTCGCCGGTCTGATGGCCCCAGGTGTCGTTGAAGCGCTTGAAGAAATCGATATCGCAAAGAATCAGGCTGAGCGGCTGTTTCTTGGTATCCGCGTCGCGGCGGGCGCGGCGCAGGGATTCGTCAAAACGCTTGCGATTGGCAATGCCGGTGAGGGCATCCGTCATCGCTTCTTCACGGACTTTTTCCAGATTGGTCCGAAGCTGGGTGACTTCGTTCGAGGTCGCCTGCAAGCGGTCCTCGAGGGCCTGGCTGCGACGCTGCATGCGGGCGGTCGCTGAGACAAGGCTCTCGACAAGTTTTTTCATGCCCGGTGCGTCCGGAGTTGCGGTCAGCTCGTGGCTCGCACCTTCCAGAGCTTTCCCATAGGCAGCGGTGTCGCGCTCGGCCGCTTCAAGTGTTTCCTGAACAGCGCCAAGTTCGCGGCACATGACGCCGCCGCTTTCCAGAATAGCATCCTGGATGGCTTTCCACTGGAAGTACTGTTCGAACAATTCGTTGTTGACGGTTTCCGAGAAATCGCCGCCCGATTCGATGTGGTTCTTGAGTGTTTCACAAAGCTCTGGATTGGTGTCGCTGGCGAAGCAGACCCACACGGAATAGTTTTCCGGGGTCGGCGCTACGCCGAATTGATCCATGAGATCCAGCGCCTTGAGCGCGAACTCACGTCCTTCTTTGCCAAGCAGTCGACCGTTCACCAGAAAGTCCTTTCCTGCGGAGGCGAATAACTTCGCCCTGCGGTTAACGAGGAAGCTAACCGGCAAACGGAAAGAAGAGGTAAAAATTGGTCATAGCGTATGAGTTGGAGTCACCCACTGACCAATACCCTGTCGCAAGGGGACGGGGGTGAGCTTACCGATCTGCGTTCATAAAACTGGGGACATGGTCGCCAAAACCGATGGTCGAACGTTCTTTGTCCTGACCTCGGTCGCGCTTCGACCCGGACCGGCGGTTTGATTGCCGCTTGCTGGGAGATGTGTTTTCACGAGCCGTTTCAGTGTCCTGAGCCTGCTTGACCGGGGCGGTGTCCACGATTGCGGCGTCCGCAGTTTCTGGCTCAGCGGCCGGAGAAGGGGTTTTCGGCGGGGCTTCGGCCTCAGCGGATTTGCGAGAAACGCGTGGCTTTCTTGTGCGTGTCCGTGTCGACGCTGTTTTTGGCGCAGCCGCTTCTGACTTGGCGTCGGGTGACGACGCTTTGGACGCCGGCGCGTCGCCATTGCCGTCCAGAACCAGCTCCGGAATCTCTTCCTTGATGAGCTTCAGCACCGCGGCGAGTGATTTTTCATCGCCCGGCGCAAAAATCGTGACCGATTCACCGGATTTGCCGGCGCGCCCGGTGCGGCCAATCCGGTGCACATAATCATCGGCATGGTGGGGCATGTCGTAGTTGAAGACGTGGCTGACATCGGGAATGTCGAGACCGCGTGCGGCCACATCGCTGGCCACCAGGAAGCGGAGTGTGCCGGCCTTGAAGTCGGCGAGCGTTGCTGTGCGGGCCGATTGATCGAGATCGCCATGGATGGGCGCAGCTGAAAAACCGTGGCGCTGGAGCGAGCGGGCCACAACGTCGACATCGCGTTTGCGATTGGAGAAGATGATACCGTTTTTCACGCCTTCGCGTGACATCGCCTGACGCAGGGCGAGGCGTTTGGCCTTCGCCGAATTGTCTGTCAGGCGGATCATCAGCTGTGTGATATTGGCGCCGGTCTGGGCCGGGCGGGAGACTTCGACACGCTCGGGATCGCGCAGGAAACGGTCGACCAGGCTCTGGATTTCCTTCGGCATCGTGGCCGAGAAGAACAGGGTCTGGCGTCGCGGAGCCGGCGGCACCAGCGAGAAGATTTTCTCGAGATCCGGGATGAAGCCCATGTCCAGCATGCGGTCGGCCTCATCGACCACCAGCATCTGAACGCCGGTCATCAGGAGTTTGCCACGGCCGAAATGATCGAGCAGGCGACCGGGGGTCGCGATCAGGACGTCGGCGCCCTTATTGAGGATTTCTTCCTGCGGTCCAAAGGCCACGCCGCCGATCAGCAGGGCCATCGAGAGTTTCTGGCCCTTGGAATAGGTTTCGAAATTCTCGGCACACTGGGCCGCCAGTTCGCGCGTCGGTGCAATGATCAGGGAGCGAGGCATGCGGGCCTTCGCCCGGCCACGCGACAGGCGCTCGATCAGTGGCAGCGTGAAGGAGGCCGTCTTGCCGGTACCGGTTTGGGCAATGCCAAGCACGTCGCGCCCGGCAAGCGCCGCAGGAATGGCGCCGGCCTGGATCGGGGTCGGTTCGCTATAGCCAGCCTCTTGGATGGCTTCGAGTAGTTTTGGGCTCAGACCCAGTTCTGCGAACGTCATGGCATCCTTTGGCTTGACCTGAAATCAGGACGGCCGCGCCGTAGTGGCGCGGCCGCTTGGTGAGCGCAAAATACGGTGGCCCCGCTGCAAGTCAACGCAACAAGGCTGAACCGCTAACGCCGATAGGCGAATGGCGTCTCGTCCGTGATATTGATGTAACGGTCACGCAGGCGCGACTGACGCGAGTCCATGGCCGTCAACTCACCGTCGATGAGCACCGCTACCGGAGAACTCATCACCTCCAGCGGATCACCGTCCCAGACAACGACATCGCCGGCATAGCCTGTGGCCAAGGCCCCATAAAGTTCACCGACGCCGTAAATCTCGGCCGGTGTCAAGGTTATGGATCGGAATGCCTGATCCCACGCAACCCCGTTGGCGACGGCATTGCCGGCGTGCTGGGTAATCAGACGGGCATTGTAGTAGCCGTCAGAAGTCTGCGTTGTGTAGGCAAGCGTGACTCCCGCCGCATGAAGGCGCTGGGCTCCATCCAGCGTGGCGGCGATCTCGTCAAAAGAGGCCGGCAGGTTGCGCAGTGGGTCCAGCAGGACCGGAATGCCTGACGCTGCCAGCTCGTCCGCGACCAGCCAGGCTTCGGCGCCGCCCGTAATGATGATCTGGACTGGCGCATTTTCCGCTTTGAACCGGATCGCCCGACGCAGGTCGGCCGCGCGGTCGATGTTCAGGACCAGCGGCACTCGTCCGCGGACGACCGGCAGCAAGGCCTGTGCGTCAAAGCGGTTAAGCGCGTCGCCTTCATGATCGGCCGAGAATCGACCCGGATAGCCGCGGGCATCGTTGAATGCCGCTTCCAGATAGGCCCAGGCTGCCGGCCTGGATCCACCCGCGGTAGACGCGCCGGACTGGCTCAGATCGGCGAAGACAAAACTGCCGCTCTCGAACAGCGAGTCGGCGTCTCCGCCAGTTTCCACCAGAGCCCCCTGGCCGGCGAAGATATTGTGGCCGGTTGACGGATAGATGGCGGCCCGGGTCACGCCGCGCATACGGGTGGCGGCAATGTGCGTACCGGCCGGGTTGAAGCCATCGCTGACATCAAGGGCAACCGAGTAGGGCGAGTCGTCGGCGCCGGAATCGGTCGTCGACCCTTCCAGGGCAACCTCGATGAGGCCGATCTGGGTGACCGGGGCGAACAGGCCCGGCGTGATCCAGCCGCCATCAGCGTCGATGATCTCGGTGCCGTCAGGAATGCTCACATCGGTTCCGACGGCGACGATATTTCCGTCGCGTACGAGGACGGTGCCACTGGCGAGGACGCCCTGCTCAGTATTGGTCACCACGCGGCCATTGGTCACGGCGTAGGATTGCGCGAGGCTGGGAGTTGCACTGGCGAGGACCAGGGCGAGCGTTGGAAGGATGGTTTTCATCATTGATCTCCTTCACCCGGCTGGCCGAGCATGAAGTCTCGGACCGGTTGCTGGCTCTCGTCGCGGCGATCAAAGCTCAAGGCTCCGTCGATCCAGACAAGATCCGCGCGTGTGTATGTTGAATAGGGATTGCCCGACCAAAGCACGACATCGGCGCGCAATCCGGCCTGCAGGCTGCCTGTCTGGTCAGCGATTCCAAGCGCTTCAGCGGGATTGGAAGAGACCCAGCGCCAGGCTTCACCGTCGGAAATGTCCAGCCCGGCCCGGCGACCATCGCCCAGGGCCTTGGCCACTTCCTGATTGAGGCGCTGGATGCCCATGTCGCTATCGGAATGGATCATGGCGCAGGCCCCGTTGGCGTGCGTCATGGCCAGGTTTTCACGGATAGCGTCATAGGCCTCCATCTTGAACCCGCCCCAGTCGGCCCAGACGGCGGCACAGGTGCCGCTTTCGGCGAGCAGGTCGGGGATCTTGTAGGCTTCGACAGCGTGATGGAAAGTCGTCACCTGATAGCCAAACTCCTGCGACAGATCGATGATCTGGGCCATCTGGTCGGCCCGGTAACAATGCATCTGGATCAGGATCTCGCCGTCGAGGACGCCCATCAGGGTTTCCAGCTCGAGGTCGCGGGTCGGCGCCGAGGCATCTTCGCCGGCTTCTGCAGCGTCCCAGTACTCCTGCCAGCTGTCGCGATACTCAGAGGCCTCGATCCAGGCCGTGCGATAACCGGCCATATTGCCCATGTCGGTGGCCGGCGAGCGCCCGCGATTGCCGTAGACCCGCGACGGGTTTTCGCCGCAAGCCATTTTGAGCGTGTAGGGCGCGTCGGGAAATTTCATTTCCTGGACTGTCCGGGCTGACACATTGCGCAATGTCACGCCACGGCCACCGAACAAGTTGGCGGAACCAGGCAGCACGTGCAGCGTGGTGACGCCGCCGGCGAGGGCCGCTTCGAAGCCGGGGTCCTGTGGCCAGACACTGTGCTCGACCCAGACTTCCGATGTCACCGGCTGGGTCGCTTCATTGCCATCGCTGTGGGCGCTGACGCTCGGCGACGGGTAAGCACCAAGATGGGAGTGGATGTCGACCACGCCAGGCGTCGCATAACGCCCCGTCGCGTCAACCACGGTGGCGCCTTCCGGCGCCTCCAGACCGGTGCCGACGGCTACGATCCGGCCATTCTCGATCAGCACGTCGCCGCCTTCGATCTCACCGCCCAGGCCGTCAAACACCGTGCCGCCCTGGATGAGGGTGACGCCGCTGGGACGTGGCGTGTAGGTCGAGGGATAGGGATCGAGACTGTGTCGAACGATATCGGTATCTGACGAGGCAGCTTCGGGACCGTCGCTTTCGGTGCCCGAGCTGCACGCTGCCAGACCCAGAGCGGCTATTGCCGCCAAGCTTGGCATCCATGCCTTGAAAGTCATTGTTATTCCCCACTTTGCGTCCAGCGTGACGGGGCCGGACGAGATGCATGATTGAACGCCTTCACGACCGGGGCGTCAAACCCTGATCCAATGATCGCCTTGTGAAAATCTGGCCGGTGAGAAATCCCGGCGCGGACAGGCGTGTTCGCGCCGGGACGAGTTTATTCCTCTTCGTATTCGCCGAAAGGCCGGTCGATCAATCCGCCAAAGAATATCGCATTCATGAACGCCCGTTCCGTACCGCGGAAGGTCGCACGGAAGGTCGGATTATCGGCAAACATGACCACCGTTCCGCGACCATGCCGCTGGGCGATGATTGCGGGTGTGCCAGCGATCTCATCCTGCCGGCGCTGCGACGCATAGCCAGACAGAAGCGGCGCCTCGGTGTATTCGGCGACAACGGCGAAGGGATTGTCCTCTGGTCGTTGCAGCGTGAAGCTGGTGTTGCGATGGACAGGCAGATCACGGTCGGAATAGCCAAAACCGATCGGGTTCGACGGGTCGAGATCGGTCTGGAAGATCGCGCCGCCAATCACATGTTCAGCATCGTCGACGCCCATATCGGCATAATTCCGGCGCTCGGTTGGTGCTTCCCCATCGTCATCCGCATCGTTATCGACAGCTTCCATTCCGAGAAATTCGGTCTGTGCCATTCGTGAGGCCTGGCGCATGGTCACAAGGATGCCGCCATCCTCACGGATCCACTGATTCACCCGCTCTCTGGTGCGGTCCGACAGGCCGGTATTGCCGCCGCCGACGATGACCAGGTGCGTGTATCGCGACCAGTCCATGCCGCCCAGCTCGTTCTTGCGACGCAAGGTGACCGGGATGTGCATGCGGTGATCCAGCTGGTGCCAGACTTCGCCCGCGTCATAGCTGGCCAGACCGTCGTCAAACAGGACCAGGATTTCGGGGCGTCGGACGGCCCTGAAACCGTTGCCATCGCCCAGATCCGGAGACCCTGCGGCGGTGGAGCCGGACGTCACCGCGTGGACCGCAACGCCGTCTTCGCGAGCGATGGATGTGACCAATTGGTGGATAGCGTCATTGTCGACATCCTGGCCGATCAGCGGCACGAACACGGCTCCCGGCCCGAAGCTTGTCGCGCCCATATGGGTTGCGATGGCGGTCGGTTCGGTCGCAACACGCACCCGAAGGTCAGCATCCAGCAGGCGATAGAGGCCGCGCGGCGCGTAATAATCTGACCATCGCAGGACGTAACCATAGTTTGAGCGGGGCGGGGCCGGCGCTGCCAGCTCTGCCGGTTGGGCCGCGGCTCCCACTAGGTCTGCCGACCAGTCGCGACCCAGCGCGGTATAATCGAGGTCGTAGGCGAGGGGCAGGGTCCATCCCGACACGTCGTAGAATACGTTCTCTTCGAAGGTCGTGAGCCGGTCGAACATCGATCGGATCATTGTGTATTGGGGTTGCGCCAGGGTGACGACAAAGCTGTCATCTGACCGATAGGTGCGCCCATTGCTACGGACGTCTCGGGCCAATTGATTGACCCGTATATCGTGGCGGTTGAGCAGGTCGATGAACATGTTGACCCGCGCCGGGTCACCCTCGGCCGTAAATACAAAACCCCGATCACGATCCCGCTGCGCTGCGGTCATCGAGTTGGCGAAGAACTCGCGCTGGTAGGCCGCGATCTCGTCGCGTGCCGCGAGGCCACCGGCAATGGTGGTCAGCGAGGTCCGGAAATGGGTGCGGACATTGTCCGCATGACTGACCAGCCCGCGCCGGGATTCGATCAGGCCACCGCGGGCAGCGCCGATCTCGAAAAGGATGCCCAGCGAGCCATTGACCTGGGGATAGGTCGAGCCCTTGCCGACATAGAAATTGTCGAAGCCTTCCTCGGATGTGTAGAGGCGGGCCTCGCTGTCCAGGAAGCTGATGTGGTGGCGGGCGATACCGAGGGTAAGCTCGCGGGCCTGTTCCGGGATGAGAGGGTTGCGTCGCAGAGGCTCTCCCGGGTGGAAATAGAAGGTGCTTTCCGTCCCCATCTCATGGAAGTCGGCAGACACTTGCGGCTTCCACTCGTGCCATTGTTCCAGCCAAGCTTGCGATTCAGGCTGTGTCTGGAGCAACCACTGCCGGTTAAGGTCAAACCAGTAGTGATTGGTCCGGGCCGCAGTCCATAAATTGTGTTGTTCGTGGGCCGGATCGGTGGTGCGGATATCCCCGCCGAAGGTCTCGACATGGTTGACCCGGCGGGAGTGACCGTCGGGATTGAATATGGCGGTGATCAGGATGACGCTTTGGTCGAGGGTTGCCTCGATCTCGTCGCCCTGCGCAGCGGCCAGGTGATAGAGCGTCGGGATGGACGCATCCATGCCGGCCGACTCGGCGCCGTGTACGCCATAATTCAGCCAGACAACCGCGGGTCCGTCATTGGCGGCTGCACCGGGTTCCAGTGAGGCCAGGTGAGCGGCCCGGATGTCGTCGATCCGCGCGTGGTTTTCGGGCGAGGTGACGACAAAAAAGAGGATCGGGCGGTGTTCGTGCGTATAGCCGATGGTCTCGACGGAGATCCGGTCGGAACCGTCGGCGATTTGCGAGAGATAACTCACCAGCTGGTCGTGGCGGACCGGGCGGTCGCCGAGACCCCAGCCAATCACCTCTTCCGGTGTCGGCACAGCGGCATCGTAGGACACGCCGTCGACCTGGAAGAATTCGATTGGTTCGGCCGCTGCCATGCCGGCAATGGTGACCGCGCCAAGGGCGAGCAGCGCGCAGCCGGCAAGTCCTGAACGAAAAGAGCGTCGCTTCATCATCGGAATCCCCTCGTGATTCTGTCGGTCATCTCATAGGGGGAGGCTAGCGCGCTGCCGGCGCTTGTCTACTCACCGGACAGTCAGGTAACGAAACGAGGCGGCCTGGTCCGGGGACTAAAGATCCAGGTCTTCTGTCACGAAGGTGGCGTTGTCCTGGATGAACTTGAATCGCGCTTCCGGCTTCTTGCCCATCAGTGTTTCGACCAGTGCCTCGAGCGTCGGCATGTCATTTTCGTCGATGACGACCCGGGCGAGGGTGCGCACGGCCGGGTCCATCGTGGTCTGCTTGAGCTGGGACGGGGTCATCTCGCCGAGACCCTTGAACCGCCCGACTTCGATTTTGCTGTTGGCCTTGAACTCGTCCCGGATCAGCTGTTCCCGGTGGGCATCGTCGCGCGCATATAGCGTACGGCTGCCTTGGGTGAGCCGGTACAAGGGTGGTTGGGCGAGGAAAAGTCGTCCGGAATGGATCAATTCCGGCATCGAGCGATAGAAGAAGGTGATGAGCAAGGCCGCGATGTGGGCGCCGTCGACATCGGCGTCAGTCATGATCACGACGCGCTCATAGCGCAGGTCTTCGAGCTTGAACTTGCTGCCGGTCAGACAGCCCAGCGCCAGAAGGAGGTCACTGATCTCCTGATTGGCCGAAATCTTGTCGGCCGTCGCAGAAGCCACGTTCAGGATCTTGCCGCGCAGCGGCAGAATGGCCTGGGTCTGGCGTGAGCGGGCCTGTTTGGCGGAACCGCCGGCCGAGTCGCCCTCGACCAGGAAGAGTTCGGTCCCGTCGGCGTCGGCCCGCGAACAATCGGCCAGCTTGCCAGGCAGGCGAAGACGCCGAGACGCGGTCTGGCGCTTGACGTTCTTCTCCTTGCGGCGACGCATACGGTCGTCGGCACGCTCGATGGCAAACTCGACCAGTTTGGCCGCTTCTTTCGGTGACCCAGCCAGCCAGTGGTCGAACTGGTCACGGACCGCTGTCTCAACAAGCTTGGTTGCTTCCGGTGTCGCCAGTCTTTCCTTGGTCTGGCCCTGGAATTCAGGGTCGCCGATGAAGACCGAGACCAGGGCGCCTGCGCCGCCCAACACGTCTTCCGCCGTGATCTGGCTCGCCTTCTTGGCATGGGTGTGCTCGGCATAGGCTCGCAGGCCCTTTGAGAGTGCGGCGCGCAGCCCTTGCTCATGTGTCCCGCCTTGCGGCGTGGGAACGGTGTTGCAGTAGGACTGGCAAAACCCGTCCGCGTCCCCGCCATAGCCATTCCCCGACCAGGTGATCGCCCATTCCACGCCACCGGCGCCATCCTCGCGCTCGACGCGGCCGCTGAAACCCTCGGCCGTCACCAGGGCGCGTTTTTCGGCCAGCTCGGCCATACGGTCGGCGAGACCGCCCGGGAAGCACAGAATGTCGTCGGCTGGAATATCCGTGCCTTCAACCAGGCTGGGCGCGCAACGCCACTGGATCTTGACGCCCCGGCGCAGGAAGGCTTTCGAGCGGGCCATGGCGTAGATGCGGGCCGGTTTGACCGACATCTTGTCTCCGAAAATCTGGGTATCCGGCAGGAACCTGATTTTCGTCCCGCGCCGGTTCGGTGCCGGCCCGACCTTGACCAGAGGCCCTTGCGGCAAACCGCGGGAATAGGACTGGGTCCACAGCGTTTTCTCGCGAGCGACTTCGACGTCGAGAACCTCGGACAGGGCATTGACGACCGAGATGCCGACACCGTGCAATCCGCCGGATGTCTTGTAGGCGCTGTCGGAGAACTTGCCACCGGCATGGAGAATGGTCAGCACGACTTCCAGAGCGGACTTGTCGGGATATTTGGGGTGAGGGTCAACGGGGATGCCGCGGCCATTGTCCGTGACCGTGATATAGCTGTCTTCGTCGACTGCGACCTCGATCCGATCAGCCCAGCCGGCGACGGCCTCGTCCATCGAGTTGTCGAGGATTTCCGCGAACAGGTGGTGATAGGCGCGCTCATCCGTGCCGCCGATATACATGCCGGGGCGGCGGCGGACCGCCTCAAGGCCTTCGAGAACCTCGATATGGGCAGCTGAATAGCCGGGGGCCGGCGCTTTTGATGGCGTCGGCGCTGGTGCGCCTGAGAACAGGTCGGAATCGGAGTTCTGGTTCGACATGTATCCACTTTGCACGAGTCGGCGGTTGGTAGGGAATTCTACGCAGGGAATGGTGCTTGATCAGCCTGCCTGTACAGCCCCGGGCGGAATTCTCATCGGTCATCCACATAAAAAACGCCCCGGCTGACGGGCAGCCGGGGCGTTTGTTCCACGAAGAAGGCGTGCGGCCTAGAAGACCATCCGCATAACGAGGCGGGCAGTGTGGCGAATGAAGTCCTCGCGCACATCGGCATCATAATCGAATGAGAAGGTCGAATAACCCGAACCGGCTGCGATTCCGAAGCCGAATATCCCGCCAGTGCCAGGCATTGACTGCGAGCGCAGGGTAAAGGTGTCGTCGAAGTCAGCGAAGCTAGCGTCCGTTTCCGATTCGCCACCGCCGAACTCGTTGCGGAAACCGACGCGCACACTCGGCGACCACCAACTATTGGTGTTCTCGAAGCGGGCGCCAAGGGTCAGAAGGCCGGTCCCGGAGAAGCTCGACGTCTCACGATCATCGACCGTCAGATCAACACCGACACCGCCGCCGGTTTCGGTATATCCGCTTTCGGACAGGCGCAAATAGTCGACCGAGAATGCCGGGCGGACAAACCAGCTGTCGCCAACGGCTATGTCGCGTGCGATCCGGGCCGAGGCCGAGGTGTGCCAACCCGTCCAGTCTGCGGTAGGTGAGGCGTCAAAGGCGCCAATGAGGACCCGGCGATTGTGCTCGAAGCTGTCATAGCCAACAGCTCCGTAAACATCGAAATCAAACGTCCCGAAACGGGCGCCAGCATAGGAGCCGATCTGGGCCGTGATGGCACTCATCGGCTCGTCAACACCATTGACTTCCGAGACTTCACTCGCCGCGCCAACCACATTCAGACCAACGGCGTAGAACGGCCCGACCGGGCGGTCGAAGCCGACGGCGACGCCGATACCATGTCCACGATAGCCCGGACCAAATGCGCTTCCTGCCCGATCCGCGAAATAGCCGAATTCCTGAACCCAGAGACCACCGGACTCTTCAGGACTGCGACGAACGGCCTCGAGGCGGTTGGCGAGGGCGCCGACCGCACTGTCATTGGCCGCAAGAGCAAATTGAATGGCACTTGCGGAGTATTCCGGCAGAAGCTGATCATAAGCCGCGAAGAACTCGTCCTGGGTCAGCAAGGACGCGATGGCCTGACCGAGTTCATCATTGTTCTGCCACCCTTCGAGCGCTGCGGTATAGGCCGCGCCCTGGTTCGCATTCATCCCCAACTCGTCCGCAGTGCGGCGACGCAGCGTGAGAATCAGTGCGTTGGCATTGTTCGGATCGAACTCCAGATTGGACTCATAGAGCCAGGGTGCTTCCGTGTCCTGGAGAATATCCAGGCTTTCTTCGATCACCAGATTATTGGCGGAGACCACCACAAAGGTTGCACCGTCACCGATCAGATTGGCCAAGGTCGCAGCAACGCGGGAACCGGACTGGAAGGTGATGTCACCCGAAGCCGTAATGTTCGCGGCGGTACCGCTCTCATCATCGATCTGGAATCGGATCACCGAGCCATCACCGAAGCGGGCGGTTGTGATGTTGGCGCTTGTATTGGCACCGAGGGACAGCTGGGCCCCATCAACTTCAACCACAAGATTGCCGTCGGAGTCAGTCAGCCCGCCGGTCACGATACCGCCAGTGATCATGAGTTGATCAGCACCGTCGCCGAAAGCGATGTCGCCGGTCACGACGCCCGACTCAATCTGGAGGACATCATCACCCGATCCGAGGCGGACTTCACCGATGATCTCCTCGACATGATCGTCTGCAGCATCGGCGGCGCGATACTGACGGATGGTCGTGCCAATCGTGTTCGCTGACAGGTCGATCGCGACAAGGTCATCAACCTGCGGATCGGTGCCGACCACAGAGTTCAGATGGTAGGCCGCAATCTCACCGGTGTTCTCAATCATCGTCAGCGAGTTTGACAGGTCGGTCAGTGCGACGGCGCCGCCCCCGTTCAGGGACGTGGCGTCGATGATGCCGGAGTTGACCAGCATTGGCACGCTGGCGCCGGTATCGATGTAAACACCGCGGGCGAGAGCCCCTTCACCATTGGTCCGGACCAGAATGTCCCCGGTATTGGCAAAGGTTGGTACAATCGCGCCCATACCCATGACCACACCGGTGGATGTGGCGGACCAGGCGGAACCACCGATATTGCCGTCATTCAGAAAGCCGCCGGTCAGGCTGACCGTGTGTCCGTCCGCGCCGCTGACTTGCAGCCCGATCGTGTCGATGCCGTCCAGATTGCCCTGGGCATTGATGGCTCCACGGTTGACGAGAGCGTAGCCGATCAACTCGGCAGCGACGCTTTCGTCGACATCGGCTGTATCCGGGTCATCGGCAATCGCTTCCAGCACGACTTCACCGAGAACAATGTCCCCGGAGCTCGCATTGGCAAGGATATGGGCGGCCGGAGCCGAACCGCGTACTGTAATGCTCGTTGACGGGGTGCTCGGGCGATCCGCGGAATAGCCACTGAAGAAGACGCCGCCGCCGATATTGCCATTTATGAGGACAGGGGACCCGCTCTGGCCTGTGTCTTCGGCTTCAAGACTGGCGCGCGCTTCCTCGCCCGGACGTCCGACAAAGCGATAGGCTGTTGCGGTCACGGTCGCGCCGATACTCACACCGCCATCCACATCGCTGGCGATGAGAATGCTGCCGCTGTCTTCACCTTGGATCTCCACCCGGCCGTCGATTTCGACATCGCCGGTGACATGGCCTCGGATTTCGACCCCGAAGCTGTTGTCACCGATGGCGCGAACATTGCCGGCCAGGTCGATATTTCCGTCCAGACCCGTCAGCACGCGCAGACCCGCCGAATCATTGCCGATCACCGTCATCGTGCTGCCGGCGGTGGCGATGATGTCGCCGGTGAACACGGCGTTGCCATCGACAAGGATTGCGACACGGTTCGACCCGACGGCAAGCGGCCCGTCGACCATGCCGTCCGCAGGGTCGTCCGTATCGCCGGCGCGGGTCTCGGCCAGGACCTGGATCAGGCCGGAATGGGTGATCGTACCGGAATTGCCGCCGATCGCGTGAATGCCGACACCGCCATCATCATCGCCTTCGAGGATGATGCTGCCGCTGTTGGTCACGTCGTTATCACTGTCGATGGTGACCGCCGTGGCGCCCGGAACCAGGGTAACGCGGCCGCCTGCCGAGATGACGATGTTGTCGGGAACGCCGCCATCGCCTGCCGTAGACGTTGCGATCGGGGTGGTGATCTCGTCCGTGATTTCGCGATCTGCAAAAGCGGCAGGAGCTGTAACGGTCAGCGAAACAAGGGCGCTGGCGAACAAGAAACGGCGACGCATACGAACTCCTGACAGGACTTCCCAACGGGGTTGGGTCGATTGGTGCACGATTTGTAGCGAATGCCCGGGCGCTCGTCGACCTTGTCAGGTGTTCTCCGGTCAAAAGAAAACGGCCGGGCAAATGCCCGGCCGCTGCTTTTGACCACAACTCGGTCGAAACTGTTTGAATTAGCAGGAGTAATACATGTCGAACTCGACCGGGTGCGGATGCATTTCGTAGCGCAGCACTTCTTCCATCTTGAGGTCGATATAGGCGTCGATCTGGTCGTCATCCATGACACCGCCCTTCTTGAGGAAGCCGCGGTCAGCGTCGAGTGATTCCAGAGCCTCACGGAGCGACCGGCATACGGTCGGAATATCCTTGAGCTCTTCCGGCGGAAGATCATAGAGGTCCTTGTCCATGGGATCACCCGGATCGATCCGGTTCTCGATGCCGTCGAGGCCGGCCATCAGGAGGGCTGCGAAGGTCAGATATGGATTGCCGGCGGGATCCGGGAAGCGGGTCTCGAGACGCTTGGCGTTCGGCGAACCGACCCATGGGATGCGGATCGAAGCCGACCGGTTGCGGGCCGAATAGGCAAGCAGGACCGGCGCTTCAAAGCCGGGAACGAGACGCTTGTAGGAATTGGTCGAAGCGTTGGCGAAAGCGTTGATCGCGCGGGCATGCTTGATGACGCCGCCAATGTAATGAAGGCAGGTTTCCGACAGGTCGGCATAACGGTCGCCGGCGAACATCGGCTTGCCGTCTTTCCAGATCGATTGGTGCACATGCATGCCGGTGCCATTGTCGTTCCAGACCGGCTTGGGCATGAAGGTCGCGGTCTTGCCATAGGCATGGGCCACCATGTGGACGGTGTATTTGTACAGCTGCAGGCGGTCGGCCATCGTCGTCATCGACGAGAATTTCATGCCGAGTTCGTGCTGCGCTGGCGCCACCTCGTGGTGGTGTTTCTCCGGATTGAGGCCGAGCTCTTCCATCACGGTCAGCATCTCGGTACGCATGTCCTGGCCGCTATCGACCGGATTGACCGGGAAGTAGCCGCCCTTCGGTCCCGGGCGATGGCCCATATTGCCGCCTTCGAACTTGGACCCGGTATTGTGAGGCATTTCCTCACTGTCCAGCTTGTAGCCGGTGTCCTGCTGGCTGGTGGAGTAGCGGACGTCATCGAAAACGAAGAACTCCGCTTCCGGCCCGAAATAGGCAGTGTCACCGATGCCGGTGGACTTCAGGAAGGCCTCGGCCTTCTTCGCCGTGGTGCGCGGGTCACGGTTATAGGCTTCGCCGGTACCCGGCTCGAGGATGTCGGCCAGAAGAACCGCGGTCGGCTGCTGGTAGAACGGGTCAACCTCGCAATAGCTGGCATCCGGCTTGAGGACCATGTCGGACTCGTTGATCGCTTTCCAGCCGGCGATTGAGGAGCCGTCGAACATGACGCCGTCCTCGAAGAAGTCTTCGTTGACTTCCGAGCGGTCGAACGTGACGTGCTGCAGCTTGCCGCGCGGGTCGGTAAAGCGCAGGTCGACATACTTGATGTCTTCGTCTTTGAGCTTTTTGAGAATTGCGTCTGACATGGGCCAGGCTCCAGATATTTGATCAGATTGGACTAAAGGGCATCGCGACCGGTCTCGCCGGTCCGGATGCGGATAACGCTTTCGATCGGGCTGACGAAAATCTTGCCGTCCCCGATACGCCCGGTCTGGGCTGCGGTCTGGATGGCTTCCACGGCCGCTTCGACACGGTCAGCAGGCAGGACCAGCTCGATTTTGATCTTGGGCAAGAAATCGACGACGTATTCAGCGCCGCGATAGAGTTCGGTATGCCCTTTTTGTCGACCGAAACCCTTGGCTTCGATAACAGTCAGGCCTTGCACACCGATCTCCTGCAGGGCCTCCTTCACGTCATCAAGCTTGAAGGGTTTTATGATCGCTTCGATTTTCTTCATCACGGACTCCATGATCTCGACGGGACGCTAGGCGCGGTGTGGCCGGTGACAAGACAGAAACCGGACTCCTCGACAGGCCGGTCAAGATATGCCCCACAATCGGGCAGGATTGCTACACAATGGGGCGCATATGACCACCGCTATCCTTGCAACCGCTGACAGCGCAGTTTGTGATCACTTCGCTATTGAGAATGGCGTTGAGGTTCAAACCCTTATGGATCGAGCGGGGCGCGCGGTTGCGAATGCGATTCGGGCCCGCTGGGCGCCTGTCCCTGTCTTGGTGCTGGCCGGGCCGGGCAATAATGGTGGCGATGGGCTGGTCGCCGCGCGGGTCCTGCGCGAAGCGGGCTGGCCTGTACGCGTGATGTTGCTGGCAGCGCGGGAAGGTCTTTCGACAGACGCAGCCAGAGCGTTGGAGGGATGGGGCGGCCTGGTTGAGTCCCCAGCCTCGGGATTTTTGGGGGATGCAGCGCTCGTGATCGACGCCCTGTTCGGCGCAGGTTTGTCGAGACCTGTCGAGGGAAGCGCGGCAGATTGGCTGGTCCGAATTCGTGATAGTGGCCTGCCGGTGGTCTCAGTCGACTTGCCCAGCGGGATAAACGGGGATGCGCGCCCCTTGGCAGCGCCCCACCTGACGGCCGATCTGACAATCACCTTTCATTGCAGAAAGCTGGCGCACCTGGTTGAGCCTTTTGCGGAAATGTGTGGTGAAACTGTCTGTGTCGATATTGGTATCCCGGACGGTTGGGAAGCCCGGGTAACGCCAGTGGCGCGAGAGGTCGACAATCCCGACTGGAAACCGGTCGAGCCCTCCGGATATCTCAGCTTGCACAAACATGCTCGCGGCCGCGTGGCGGTGTTCAGTGGGGGCAGCCAGTCCTCAGGCGCCGGGCGTCTGGCAGCGGCCGGCGCGCTACGCGCCGGCGCCGGCGTGGTGACACTTTGTACGCCGCCCTCGGCCAGCCTGGTCAATGCGGCGCATCTGACCGCCATCATGCTGGCCAGGTGGGGTAGTGACGATCAGATTGGTGAAGTACTGACCGGCTTGCGTGCCGAGGCTGCCGTCCTGGGGCCGGCCCTGGGTGTTGGTCCGGCCACGCGCAAAGCCGTGCTGGGTGCCCTGGAGGCCAATGTCCCTCTGGTCCTCGATGCGGATGCTTTGACCAGTTTTGCCGACGATGCGGATAGTCTTGTCGACCAATTGCATGATCGGTGCGTCCTGACACCGCATCATGGCGAGTTTTCCAGGTTGTTCGGGGAGGGCAGACCGAACTGGAACAAGCTCGAGCAAGCCCAGTCTGCGGCGGACCGGTGTGGCTGCACGGTGTTGCTCAAAGGTCCGGCGACCATCATCGCAACGCCGGGGCTGACACCATGGATAAACCGACATGCCTGCCGCTGGCTGGCCACGGCGGGGAGCGGGGATGTCCTGGCCGGCATCATTGCGGCAGGACTGGCGGCGGGCATGTCGCCGCATGACGCGGCGGCCGGCGCGACCTGGCTGCACGGAGATGCCGCCTTGCGCCAGGGGGCAGGAATGACCGCCGAGGACCTTCCCGACGCCTTGCCAGGCGCGCTGCAAGCCCTGCAACGACGAAGGCGCCAAACGGCAGCGCTGAGCCATCTCCTGTCGCATGGAAGCTAGGCGTTAGCGGGACTTGGCACCTGACGCGGAGCGGTACATGGTCGGAACCGCACACTTCCCGGGATGAATCATGGCTGAATCGACCTATCGCGCAGACACACAACTCGATGCGGATGCACTCGCCTTTCATATGAAGCCGACGCCTGGCAAGCTGTCTGTGGCCTCGACCAAGCCAATGGCGACCCAACGTGATCTGGCGCTGGCCTACAGCCCGGGCGTGGCCGCGCCGGTTCGGGCCATCGCAGCCGATCCGGACACGGTCTACGACTATACCTCCAAGGGCAATATGGTCGCCGTCGTGTCTAACGGGACGGCCATTCTCGGGTTGGGGAATCTCGGTCCCGCGGCATCGAAACCGGTCATGGAAGGCAAGGCTGTCCTGTTCAAACGCTTTGCGGATATCGACGCTGTCGACATCGAGGTCGACTACACCGATCCGGAAAAATTCATCGCCTGCGTGCGCGGATTCGGCGACACATTCGGCGGCATCAATCTGGAAGATATCAAATCGCCGGAATGCTTCGAAATCGAGACGCGCCTGCGCGAGGAACTCGACATCCCGGTCTTTCATGACGACCAGCACGGCACCGCCATCATTGCGGCGGCCGGGCTGATCAATGCCTGCGACCTGACCGGCCGGCGCATGGAAGATCTCAAGGTCGTGCTTTGTGGTGCCGGCGCTGCCGGTCTGACCGTGCTCGAACTGATCGAGTCGATGGGCGTGAAGTCGGCAAACACGATCGTGGTCGACATTGATGGTGTTGTTTATGAGGGCCGGCCAGGTGGCCATGAGCGTCTGAACAGGCATGCCATCAAGACCGACAAGCGGACGCTGGCGGACGCTGCCGAGGGTGCTGACGTCCTGCTCGGCCTGTCCGCTGCGGGTGTCTTCACCAAGGACATTGTCGCGTCTCTGGCGCCTAACCCGATCATTTTCGCGATGGCCAACCCGACACCGGAGATCACGCCGGAAGAGGTCAAGGAAGTCCGCAATGATGTGATCATGGCGACCGGTCGATCCGACTATCCCAATCAGGTCAACAACGTCCTCGGTTTCCCCTATATTTTTCGGGGCGCCCTGGATGTGCGGGCGCGTACGATCAATGAAGAGATGAAAATTGCAGCGGCGCAGGCACTGGCGGCGCTGGCCCGCGAAGATGTTCCCGACGAGGTGGCGCAAGCCTACAAGGTCGACCGGCTGCAGTACGGGCCGGACTACATCATTCCGACGCCCTTCGATCCGCGCCTGATTTCCTGGGTGCCGCCCTTTGTCGCCCAGGCAGCAATCGAGAGCGGTGTCGCCCGGCGCCCCCTCGAGGACAGCGAAGCCTACAAGCAGGTCCTGGCCCGTCGGCTCGACCCGACCGCGGCTGTCCAGCAGCGCATCACGGCATCGATCCGCGCTGCCCAGAAGACAATTGTCTTCGCGGAGGGCGAGGAACAGGCGGTCATTCGGGCAGCCCATGCCTTCCAGGTCCAGGGGTTGGGCAAGGCCATCCTTGTGGCACGCGAAGACGTGGTTGCCGCGAACATGAAGGAATTGGGCATTCCGGCCGGTTCGCTGGAAGTGTGCAATGCACGTCTGTCGGAGCACAATTCGGAATACGCCGACTATCTCTATGAGCGCTTGCAGCGCAAAGGCTATTTGCGTCGGGACGTGCAGCGCCGGGTCAATAACGACCGAAACGTGTTTTCGGCCTGCATGTTGAAAATGGGTCATGCCGACGGGATGGTCACCGGTGTGACCCGCCATTCCAATGTCGTGATGAAGGATGTCGAGCTGGTTCTGGACCCGATCGAGGGGAGCCGACCGGTTGGCGTGACGATCGCCATCACCCGTGGTCGCAGCCTGGTGATCGGGGATACGTCGGTGACGGAGTTTCCGGATGCGCAGGCTCTCGCGGAAATTGCGGAGGTCACCGCGAATGCGGCACGCCGTTTCGGGATAACCCCGCATCTCGCATTCCTGTCCTATTCCAGTTTCGGCAATCCACCGGGTGAGCGCACCGCCAAGATCCAGCAAGCCGTCGAGATCCTCGACGCCCAGGGTGCGGATTTCGAGTATGAAGGCGAGCTTGCGGCCGACGTCGCTCTGGACCCGGATCACCACAAACTCTACCCGTTTTCACGTCTCACCCAGCCGGCCAATGTGCTGATCATGCCGGCCATTCATTCGGCCTCGATCGCGGTCCGGCTACTCAAGGCAGCCGGCGGAGCGACGGTGATCGGCCCGATGCTGGTGGGTCTGGAAAAGCCGGTCCAGATCGCGCGACTGGGAGCCAATGTGACCGACATCGTCAATTTGGCGGGTATCGCGGCCTTCGACCTGAACAAGGTCCCGGGCTGAAGACGCGACATCCATCTCACTGTGAGTGCGAATTTAGTGTTTGGCGGGATAGGCTGTTGCACGAAGCGAATCCGGAGGGACAGCCAGGAGCTCGCTAAGTCTGAGAAGAATTCCCCACCTTGCCAGCTTTGCCGGGCGTAATGACTTTCTTCGCTTGCGGGGCAGTGCCAGCGGAGACACACGCTGTTCCGGCTTCTCGGTGCCGCAGATCGGCGCGGAACTCGCTGAGCCGAGCTGTGCGATGCCGCCGATGGACGGTGTTCAGGCCGAAATCGTCTGGACGGTCACGCGGACGCGATAATCGAAGCCCGGCCCTTCACAGCGATTTGACAGCGAGGCAGTGCAGACAGGCCCGACACTTCCTATCTATGCTCCGGCGTGAGTGAAGAGGGGACAATATGGCCGGACGTGCAGCCCATGACATGACGGAAGGTCCGGTATTCGGACATATCCTGCGCATGATCATGCCGATGAGTTTCGGCATCCTCGCCATGATGCTGGTCGGCATTGTCGATACCTATTGGGTCGGCACGCTGGGTACGGCCGAGCAGGCCGCAGTCCAGATGAGCTTTCCGGTCACCATGCTGGTAATGAGCGTGTCGATCGGGCTGGGGGCCGGCGCGGTTTCGGCCGTGTCACGGGCGGCTGGTCGCAAGGATGGCAGTTCGACCCTTGCCCGCATTTCCACCGACGCAATGTCCCTGGCGCTGATCTCCGTAGGCTCTGTTTCGCTACTCGGCGTTATCTTTGTCGAGCCGATTTTCGCCGGGCTCGGTGCCAGCGAAACCATGATGCCCCATGTCGTCGACTACATGACGGTCTGGTTCGCCGGGATCGTCCTGATCGTCGGCCCGATGGTTGCCGGCAATATCCTGCGGGCCCTGGGTCATGCAATCGTCCCAAGCCTGATGATGATCGCTGCTGCTGTCGTCAATCTGGTGCTGGATCCGATTTTCATCCTGGATGACGTCTTTGGCCTCTTCCCCGGACTTGGCTGGGGGGTGTCCGGCGCGGCGCTGGCGACTGTGGCGGCGAATGCCATGACTTTCCTGATGGTGGCCTGGTATCTGGTATTCAAGGAAAAGCTGATCGACTTCAAACCCGAAGACCTCGGTGAAGTCTGGCATCACTGGGTGGATGTGGCCCGGGTCGGTCTGCCGGCCTGTCTGTCGAATATTTTCAATCCCCTGGCGATGACGGTTGCCATGTCCGGGCTGGCCATGGCGCGTTTCGGTGATGCGGCGGTCGGCGGGCTTGGCGTGGCGGGCCGGATCGAGGCATTTGCGATTGTGCCCCTGTTTGCGCTGTCGGCCTGTATCGGCGCGGTTACGGGCCAGAATGGCGGCGCAGATCGACTGGACCGGGTCCGCGAGGCCTTCCGGTCCAGTTTCCTCTTCTGCATCGGCTGGAGCGTCTCGATCGCCGCCATCCTTTGGATCACGGCGCCCTGGTTGGCTGACCTGTTCCTGCCCAGTGAAGCCGGTCAGTCGGCGGCGATCGCCTACTGGCGCATCGTGCCGGTGACCATAGCCGGCTATGGCATCACGATAGCCGCTTCTGCCGGCTTCAACGGTTTGGGCCGGCCGGCCCATGGCATGGTGATCACGGCCAGTCGAGCGCTGGGTCTGATGATCCCGGCGGTCATTATTGGTGCCTACTATCTCGACGCACCGGTCGGCGTGATCTGGGGTGTCGCCTTCGCCAATGTTCTTGCCGGAGCCGCGACGGCGCTTTTCGTGCTGCTCCGCGCGCCGATGACCGCCAAGCATGGGCGTCAGCGCAAACGTCGCGCTGACCCGCAGGCCGATCCGGTTGCGGCCCAGGATACGCCCTAGCGGCGGATGAGGACCGCGCCGAGTTCGGCCTTGCCATTGAGCTGAGGATGAGGCCAGGGCTGGATGTCCGCTTCAGCCGGCCAGGTCCAGCGTTCGGCGGGAAAGAGGGCGCGCATGGCGTCGAGCGCGCAGTCAAAGGGCGGTCCGCCACGCTCGGGCTTTTGCATGAAGAGCGCATAGAGCCGCCCGCCGGGTTTCAACCATCGGGCCAGGGCTTCCTCATAGCGCGTTCGCAGGCGGGGGTGGATCGCGCACAGGAAGGTCTGTTCGTAGACCAGGTCGAGTGCTTGCTGCGGTTGCCAATCGAAGACGTCGCCAGTGATCAGCTCAACCTGTTGCCCGGCATCGGCGAACAGTTTTCTCTGCCATGCCATCGCCGTCCCGGAAAGGTCGGCGCCGGTCACCGCCAAGCCAGCCTGTGCCAGGGCGAGGAGTTCCGGAGAACGGCCACAGCCTGGAATGAGAGCGCGGTCGCCGGCAGCGAATGCGGATTGATGTTGCCAAGCTTCGAACGCCGGGTGCAATGCGCCGCGCTCCCAAGGCGTATTGCCGTCGATGAAGCGGGCTTCCCAATCAAACGCGGACCGGTTTTCGTCATGTGTCATGGCGGCACTATCGGGGACGCAAAAGGGCGCGTCTAGGCTGCCTTGTTCATGCGGTAGAGGTCGACCATGGAGAGGGATTGTGACGGGGCGGGAGTTGCCCGGTCCGCGACTACAGCCTGGCCGGAAAAGAAGCGGACGCCACTGGCCATCGCCGCCTTGAGGACGAGCAGGTCGCGCACGTCATGCAGATAGGTCGCGGCCTTCAGCTCGGCGGCTGCCTTCACCATCAGATTCAGGGCGCGGGCGTCATGGTCCATCATGCCCTCGGAATTGGCATTGGTCGGTGGCGGGCAGGCGCAGGAAAAAAGGCTGACGCCCTTGCCGGCAAATTGGCCCAGCTCGCATTCGCCGAAGGGGATTTCCGCCATCAGGCCAACGCCCAGCGGCGCCAGACCAGCCAGGGCGTCAGCTTGCACGCGCGGCTGGTCGCTGAGGCCGTCAACCCGAACGAGGAGGGACTTCCTCAATGGTTGCGGCAACTGCTCGATGAAATCTGTAAGGGCCGCGCGCTGGTCCCGGTCTTGCCAGCTGGAGGCATGGATGGCGGTGCGCAGTGTCATGCGCTTCTGTTTGCGGGCCAGTGCCGTGATCATTTCCGTCGCGGCCCCGAGTGCGCACTGGTCGAGGTCGAACTGACGGGCTGCGGACATCCGGGTTGAAATGGCCCGGCGGCCCTCCAGGGCGCGTCCGCCGATAACGATCTTTGCCAGGCAGGCATTCGCCGCCAACAATTGACGCTGGGCGTCCCAGAGCGGGCGATACTGGGCGATCACGCTTTCCTCCTCGCACTCCGCAACCGGGCGGGAGCGGGGCAGGGGGCGACTGTCTTCTTCGGACTTGACCGGGCGTGACGGCTTTTCTGCGGGCGTTGGCGGTGCTGTTGCTGTCGTAGCGGCGAGTTGCGAAATCTCGCTGGCATCAACCCGCGACGCCTGGGATTCCACGGCCATTGACTGGGTTTCGGGACTGCCGAGGAAAAAGGTCATCAACGCCTCGCCAAGCTCGGCCAGGAAGGCGGCCGGTTCGTCGGGCGGGCTTGCGAACAGGACGAGGAATCCCTCCTCGCAGGGGATCACAGCGTCATCCTCGTGTAGGCGTTTGGACAGGAATTGCTGTCCGGCCGTCATGATCTTCTTTTTCGCCGACGGCCAATTGTCACCGGCCTGCTCGCGCACGGCGTCCAGATTGAGCAGGCGGAACTGGCCGGCATCAATGCGCTCTCCGCGTGTCAGGGCCCGGCGGATGAAGGTTTTGAGGTCGGCAGTCATGAATGCTCTATCCGTGGGCGTCCTGGCAGCTGGCGTCCCGATCATGGTGGCGCCCAATGCTTAAGGCAGGATTGACCACGCTGCATCCGCCGGTCACCCGCGTCCGGTCATGCACAAGGGACGCTTGCACAGCCACGAAACCCAAGCCATAACGCCCGCCCGACCTGCGGATGTGGCGGAACTGGTAGACGCGCCAGATTTAGGTTCTGGTGCCGAGAGGCGTGGGGGTTCGAGTCCCTCCATCCGCACCATCTTCTTGGCCAACTCTCTGGAGTGGCAAGTCATCTGTTGACTGAGAGCGGGACGTCGATTTCAGGTCGGCACGCAGCGAACTGTGTGATGTGATGCGGGCCAACCGCTCCACAGCGTTGCACACGCCGAATCCGCGTGACATAACGCGCGCTCGATTTTGCACGCGGTTTCGACCGCCCGTCTGTTTGAAAATCTAAGGCTAACCCATGAACGTCATCGAGAAAGCTTCCGAAGGCTTGAGCCGCACCTATGAGATCGTCATCCCTGCTGACGACCTGCAAGCTCGCCTGGCGGCGAAGATCGAAGAGATCCGCCCAGAAGTCCGCCTGAAGGGCTTCCGCCCGGGCAAGGTGCCGACCAGCCACATCCGCAAGATGTTCGGCGAAAGCATCATGGGCGATCTGCTCAATGAGCTGGTTCCGGACACCACCCAGAAGACGCTCGACGAGAAGAAGCTGCGTCCGGCGTCCCAGCCTGACATCTCGGTGACCAGCGAAGCCAAGGATGTGCTCGCCGGCAAGGCCGACTTCGTGTTCGAGATCGCCCTTGAAATCATGCCTGATTTCGAGCCGGCCGATCCGGCCAAGCTGTCGGTCACGCGCCCGGTTGCCGAAGTCGAGGATGCGGAAGTCGATGAGGCGCTCGAGCGTCTGGCCAATGAGAGCCGTGAATTTGCCGCCAAGAAGGGCGGCAAGAATGCCAAGGCTGAAGACGGCGACGTCGTCGTGATCGACTTTGTTGGCAAGCTGGACGGCGAAGTCTTTGAAGGTGGGTCCGCCGAGGATGCGCGCGTCGCGATCGGTGACGGCGCCTTCATTCCGGGCTTTGAAGAGCAGCTGCTTGGCGCCAAGGTTGGCGAAGAGCGCGAGCTGAACGTCACCTTCCCGGAAGATTACCAGGCCGCTCAGCTGGCCGGTAAGGCCGCCGTGTTCGACGTGACTGTCAAAGGACTGGAGTCTCCCCAGGAGGCAAAAGTCGATGACGAGCTGGCCAAGCGCCTCGGCCTCGAAAACCTCGACGGGCTGAAAGATGCGCTGAAGAAGCGTTTCGCCGGTGAGCACGGTCAGCAGTCGCGCATGAAGGTCAAGCGTGACCTGCTCGACAAGCTGGACGCGGAACACAAGTTCGATCTGCCGCCGAAAATGGTCGGCGCCGAGTTCGACAATATCTGGCGCGAAGTGGCTCACGCCATCGAGCAGGACCAACTCGAGGACGAAGACAAGAACAAGTCGGAAGACGAGCTCAAGTCGGAATACCGCGAGATCGCCGAACGCCGTGTGCGCCTTGGTCTGGTGCTGGCCGAGATCGGCCGCCGCAACAATATCGACGTGACCCAGGAAGAACTGTCCCGCGCCATCAACCAGGAAGCGGTGAAGTATCCGGGCCAGGAGCGTCAGGTCGTCGAATTCTACCAGAAGAACCCGAACGCCGTCGCCCAGATGCGTGCGCCGATCTACGAAGAGAAGGTCGTTGATTACATCCTCGAGCTGGCTGACGTGACCGAGACCACCGTGTCCAAGGAAGCGCTGTACGCTGACGAGGACGAAGCGCCCGCCAAGCCGGCAAAAAAGGCCGTTGCAAAGAAAAAGGCACCGGCCAAGAAGGCGGCTGCCAAGTCCGACGACAAGCCGGCCGCGAAAAAGGCTCCGGCCAAGAAGGCTCCGGCCAAGAAAGCCGCCGCCAAGGATGAGGCACCTGCCAAAAAGCCGGCGGCGAAGAAGAAGGCTCCGGCCAAGAAGGCTGCTGCCAAGAAAGACGCGTAGACACAGTCGCGTTTCGCTTTGATACAGCGCCGGTGCTTCCCAGAAGCGCCGGCGCTTTTCATTTCAGGACGAATTGGCAGAGATCGCTGCAGCGCGCGCCTTGCCTGAAACTTCGACGCCCGCGATAGTTCCCTGTCCCGTCTGATGAGAATCGGCCCGATCCTGGTGCCGTCACCCCAAGGAGCGCGATATGCATGATCCCCAGGACGTAATGATGAATCTGGTTCCGATCGTCGTCGAGCAGACGAGCCGCGGCGAGCGCTCATTCGACATTTATTCGCGGCTCCTGAAGGAGCGCATCATTTTCATCACTGGTCCGATCGAGGACCACATGGCGAGCCTGATCATCGCCCAGCTTCTCTTCCTCGAGTCCGAGAACCCGAAAAAAGAGATCTCGATGTATATCAACTCGCCGGGTGGCGTGGTCTCCGCCGGCCTCGGTATCTACGATACGATGCAGTATATCCGCTCGCCGGTGTCGACGATGTGCCTGGGCATGGCCGCCTCGATGGGCTCGCTCCTGCTGACGGCCGGTGAAAAGGACATGCGCTTTGCGGCGCCGAACGCGCGCATCATGGTGCACCAGCCTTCGGGTGGCTTCCGCGGTCAGGCATCGGACATTGAGCGTCATGCGGCCGATATCCAGAAAATCAAGCGGCGCCTGAATGAAATCTATGTGCACCACACCGGTCGCACCTATGACGAGATTGAAAGCGCACTCGACCGCGATAACTTCATGTCGGCGCAGGAAGGCTTGGAATTCGGCCTGGTCGACAAGGTTATCGAGCGTCGCGCCGAGGACGAGAAGGAAGGTTCTGACAGCTAGCGATGATTCTGGATGCAGGCTTGGTGCTTGATCGCAACTGCATCCATGTGATCGAATACGCAGCGGCAGAAACCTTTCGCTAAAGTTCGGCCTTGATTTTGCACGAGGCTGAAAGCGAAAGCAGGTATCATAACGATGCTTGCGGGTTGAAATGGAGCGGTCATGAGTAAGACGACGGGCGGAGACAGCGAGTCGAAGAACACCCTCTACTGCTCTTTTTGCGGAAAGAGCCAGCATGAGGTTCGCAAACTGATCGCCGGCCCCACGGTGTTCATCTGTGATGAATGCGTCGAGCTCTGCATGGATATCATCCGCGAGGAAAACAAATCCTCGCTGGTCAAATCCAAGGAAGGCGTTCCGTCTCCGCAGGAGATTTTCAACGTCCTCAATGATTATGTGATCGGCCAGGCGCATGCCAAGCGCGTGCTCGCCGTGGCGGTCCACAATCACTACAAGCGGCTCAACCATGCATCGCAGAATTCCGACGTGGAGCTCGCCAAGTCCAACATCCTGCTGATCGGACCGACCGGTTGCGGCAAGACGCTGCTTGCGCAGACGCTGGCCCGCATCCTCGATGTGCCGTTCACGATGGCGGATGCCACGACGCTGACCGAAGCCGGTTATGTCGGCGAGGATGTCGAGAACATCGTTCTGAAGTTGCTCCAGGCCGCCGATTACAATGTCGAGCGGGCCCAGCGCGGCATTGTCTATATCGATGAAATCGACAAGATTTCGCGCAAGTCGGACAATCCCTCCATCACCCGCGACGTGTCGGGCGAGGGTGTCCAGCAGGCGCTTTTGAAGATCATGGAAGGCACGGTTGCCTCTGTGCCGCCTCAGGGTGGTCGCAAACATCCGCAGCAGGAATTCCTGCAGGTGGACACGACCAATATCCTGTTTGTCGTCGGCGGTGCCTTTGCCGGTCTCGACAAGGTCATTTCCCAGCGCGGCCAGGGGTCCTCGATCGGGTTTGGCGCCGATGTGCGTGAGCCGGATGCCCGTCGCACCGGTGAGATCCTGCGCGAAGTCGAGCCGGACGATCTGCTGCGCTTCGGCCTGATCCCGGAATTCGTGGGTCGTCTGCCGGTCATTGCGACCCTTGAAGACCTTGATATCGGCGCCCTGGTCCAGATTCTGACCGAGCCGAAAAACGCTCTGGTCAAGCAGTATCAGCGACTGTTCGAGATGGAAGGCGTCGGCCTGACCTTCACCGAAGATGCGCTCAAGGCGATCGCCAATCGCGCCATTGCCCGCAAGACCGGTGCCCGCGGCCTGCGCTCGATCATGGAGGGCATTCTGCTCGAAACCATGTTCGATCTGCCAAGTCTGGAAGGCGTGGAAGAGATCGTCGTCAATGGCGAAGTGGTTGATGGCAATGCCAAACCGCTGTCCATCTATGCAGAGCGCAAGGACGACAAGCGGGAGGGCGCTTGACCTTTCGAGGTCGCATCGCCACCTCCTGTAGCAAGCCGGATCTCCGGGCCTCACGTTCGACGTGACGGTCCGGTGAGCCGTTCAGTCACGAATTGTAGGCCAACGCTGTAACAGGTCTGCCCGCGCTCCCCCGAGTGAGCGCGCTTGGAGAAAACATGTCCACGACGAAGACCCTTCCCCTTCTTCCCCTGCGCGACATCGTCGTCTTTCCGCACATGATCGTGCCGCTCTTCGTGGGCCGCGACAAATCGGTCAAGGCTCTGGAAGAGGTGATGAAGGCTGACAAGCAGATCCTGCTGGCCACCCAGCGTACTGCGTCCGACGACGAGCCCGGTGCCGACGCCATCCACAAGACCGGTGTGATCGCATCTGTCCTGCAATTGCTCAAACTGCCTGACGGTACGGTCAAAGTCCTGGTCGAGGGTGGTGTTCGCGTCGAGATCAGCGCCTTCACCGAGCGCAGCGACTATTACGAAGCCGTGTGCGACGTCCTTGATGAGGATCCCGGTGACGTTTCGGAGCTGGAAGCGCTGATGCGGACCGTCTCGGCCAAGTTCGATGACTACGTGAAGCTGAACAAGAAGGTTCCGCCGGAAGCGCTGGCGTCTTTGTCGCAGATCCGCGAACCGGGCAAGCTGTCGGACAGCATTGCCGCCCACCTCGCCGTCAAGATCGAGGAAAAACAGTCACTGCTGGAAGAGCCGGACGTCAATCGCCGGCTCGAGCGCATCCTTGGCATGATGGAAGGCGAGATCGGCGTTCTTCAGGTCGAGAAGAAAATCCGTTCGCGCGTCAAGCGCCAGATGGAAAAGACCCAGCGCGAATATTATCTCAACGAGCAGATGAAGGCGATCCAGCGCGAGCTGGGTGAGGGCGATGACAGCCGCGAGGAGCTGGCCGAGCTGGAAGAAAAGCTGGCCGAGGCCAAGCTTTCCAAGGAAGCCCGCACCAAGGCCGATGCCGAGTTCAAGAAGCTCCGCAATATGAGCCCGATGTCGGCGGAGGCCACCGTTGTTCGCAATTATCTCGACTGGATCCTGTCGGTCCCGTGGGGCAAGCGCAAACGCCTGAAGAACGATCTGGAGCGCGCTGAAGGCGTGCTCGAGACGGATCATTATGGCCTCGACAAGGTCAAGGAGCGTATCCTCGAGCACCTCGCCGTCCAGGCGCGGACGAAAAAGCTGAAGGGACCGATCCTGTGCCTCGTTGGCCCGCCGGGCGTCGGCAAGACCTCGCTTGGCCGCTCGATCGCCAAGGCCACGGGACGCGATTTCGTACGCATGTCCCTGGGCGGGGTGCGTGACGAGGCCGAAATCCGGGGCCATCGCCGCACTTATATCGGCTCCATGCCGGGCCGGATCATCCAGTCGATGAAGAAGGTGAATTCGTCCAATCCGCTCTTCCTGCTCGACGAGATCGACAAGCTGGGTGCCGATTATCGCGGCGATCCCGCTTCGGCCCTGCTTGAAGTGCTCGATCCGGAACAGAACGCCAATTTCAACGATCATTATCTGGAGGTCGATTACGACCTGTCAGACATCATGTTCGTGACCACGGCCAACACGCTCAACCTGCCGCAGCCCCTGCTGGACCGGATGGAGATCATCCGTATCGCTGGCTACACCGAGGATGAGAAGGTCGAGATCGCCCGGCGCCACCTGATTCCCAAGCAGATGAAGAACCATGCGCTCAAGGAGAGCGAATGGTCTCTGACAGAAGACGGCCTGCGCGATCTGATCCGCTATTACACCCGCGAAGCCGGTGTCCGTAGCCTCGAGCGTGAGATCGCCAATCTGGCCCGCAAATCCGTCGTTCAGATCGAACGCGGCAAGGCCAGCTCGATCACGGTTTCAGGCGATAATCTTGGTGAGTTTGCCGGCGTCCGGAAATTCCGGTTCGGTGAGACCGAGGACCATGACCAGGTCGGCATTGTTACCGGTCTGGCCTGGACTGAAGTCGGCGGCGACCTGCTCACCATTGAAGCCGTCCGCATGCCGGGCCGTGGCAAGATGATGGTAACCGGCAATCTGCGCGACGTGATGAAGGAGTCGATCTCGGCGGCCAATTCCTTTGTCCAGTCGCGGGCCCCGTCACTGGGTATCAAGCCGACCATTTTCCGGGCCGCAGACATTCACGTCCACATGCCGGAAGGCGCGACTCCCAAGGATGGACCGTCCGCCGGCGTTGGCATGATGACTGCGATCGTCTCGGTCCTGACCGGCATACCGGTCCGCAAGGATATCGCCATGACCGGCGAGATCACCCTGCGCGGTCGTGTCCTGCCGATCGGCGGGCTGAAGGAGAAGCTGCTGGCGGCCCTTCGTGGCGGTGTGAAGACCGTGCTCATTCCCAAGGACAATGAAAAGGACCTCGCCGAGATCCCGGACAATGTCAAAGAGGGCATGGAGATCATTCCGGTCGAGACCGCTGATGAAGTCCTGATGCGGGCGCTGGTTGAACCGGTCGAGCCGGTCGAATGGACCGAGGCTGACGAGGCGGCTCTGGCAGCGATTGCCTCACAGCCGGGTGGTGATGGCGGAGCCGGACAGGCGATTGCGCACTAGCATCTGAAACTGGTTTCATTTGAAACAATATTGGCCGGAGGCGTCGTCTCCGGCCATTTTTGTGCGCAAATCCGGCCCCGAAGCGCAGAAAGTGGATTGACCGTGCAGTCGGGGGCGGCCAATCTCCGTTTCATGAGCAATGCGACGTACTTTTTTGCGGCCTATTTTGACAACGCAACCCGGGTGGGGGCGGTGGCCGGCTAGATTGTGCGACAGCGCAACGAAACCAGGGCCTCCCCCACGGGGAGGCCCTTTTCTTTTGTCTGAAGGGATTACACACATGGCAACGGACATGACGCGGGATGAAATCCGCTCGGCTATCAGCGATATCGATAAGGAATTGATCGATGCCATCGCCCGTCGCTCCGGACTGGTGGAAGAAATCCTCAAGGCCAAGGCGCGGACCGGCAGTCCGGTCAGGGACCGGGAGCGCGAGCGCGACGTGCTCCGGGCCGCCGTCCAGCAGGGCAGCGAGAAAGGCGTTCCGGCTGAACTGGTCGAGACGCTGTTTCATGCGCTGTTCGAGGCGTCGGTCCGCCGTCAGCGCCAGCAATTCGACTCCATGCGCAATGACGAGCTCAATGAGGCCACGGTCGCCTATCTGGGCGGTCCCGGCAGCTACAGCCACATTGCCGCGCAAAAGGTCTTCCAGCGTCGCAATGCGACGGTGGTGCCATCGCCGAAACGGGACTTTGTCTCGATTTTCCGTGCGGTCGAGAATGCCGAAGTCGATTATGGCGTGATCCCGATCGAGAACACCACGACCGGGTCGATCAACGAGGTCTACGACATCTTGATCAATTCCCACACGCAGATCATTGGTGAGTTCCTGCTGCGGGTCGATCATTGCCTGGTCGGTCGGGCGAGCGGGCAGGGGCGCGTGCGCCGTGTGTTCGGCCATCCTCAGGCGCTGGCCCAGTGCCGGCGCTATATCAGCTCGCATCCGGAGCTTGAAACCCACATGGCGGCCTCGACCACGCGCGCGCTGGAGCGGCTGTTGGAGGACGATGATACGGCGGTGGCCGTCGCCGGCGAGGATGCGGCCCGCCTGTTCGGCATGGATATTCTGGAGCGCAATGTCGGTGACCACGAGCAGAATATCACGCGGTTCATCGTCATCGGACGCAAGTCCAAACTCCCGACGCGCGAGGTCGAGTGCAAGACGTCGATGATGTTCACCACACGCGACACGCCGGGATCGCTGGTCAATGCGTTGATCGGTTTCCGTGATAACGGGATCAATCTGGTGAAGCTGGAATCGCGGCCGATTGCCGGCAATCCCTGGGAAGAAATGTTCATCATGGATGTCGAAGGGCATCTGGAGGACAGCAAGATCCGCGAGTCCATGTCGGTGCTTGAGGAGCATACCCGCGAGATCAAACTGCTCGGCTGTTATGCAATGGACGCCATCGACAAGGTGTCGGTCGCCGAATGACCGTCTCGCCCGTCCCTGTCAGCTGACGGCGCCCGCGCGGGACGGGCGCCGTTTGCCGGTCAGGCCTTGGTGACATAGTCCTCCAGTATCTTCTCGTGTTTGGCGCGTTCCAGCTTGGACGAGAACTGGTCGTTGATGCGCTGCTCCTGCAGCGTCTTGACCAGCGTGATGAGTGAACCTGTCAGGAACAGGATCCCCATTCCGACATAGCCTTTGGTCGACAGGTCGACCGGCATCAGCATCAGTGACAGGCCCAGCATGGCGTAGGCCACGGCAACACAGGCATAGTTGAAACTGATCCAGAGTTTTGATTGTCCCAGCATGTCCTGTCCTCCCTAGGCCGGATGCGCGGCTGGTTGTTCGGTGTCGGTTCCGGCCCTGATCCGCTTGAGGATGTCATCCCCGCGTGCCTTTACTGCGGCGCCGAACCCCTGAACGGCCATGCGGTCGACCAGGTCATCGCCGGACAGGTCCGCATTGATGTCGTCGAGGATATCGGCGAAATCGCCAGTGTTCGGGGCGGCGAGTGCCCGTTTGAGCACGGCCTCGCCCTCCATGAGGGCGCCGAGGCCGCCAAGGCTGCCCTGGAGGGCCGTCCCGCCGCGGCGTTCATCCTCCAGCGCCCGGGCCGTTATGAGGCCCTGTCTGAGATCGGTCAGCCGGCGCTCGGTCTTTTCCAGCAGCAGGCGCAATCGTCGTGCGCCGGCCCGTGTCCGAGCGAGGGCATCAGCGCGGGCCGCGTGTTCATTGTCCAGATCGGCGAGGGCATTGGCGCCATCACCGGCCAGCTCCTCCATCCCGGCCTTGAGGGCATCACGCGTGCGGTTTTCCATGTCCTGGCGTCTCGCAGCGAGAGCCTTCAGCGCGGTGTCCTCCTGGCGCTCGCGAAGGATGAGGCCGGCCAGGGAGCGCTTGGCGGTATCGTGGCCCTGTTCGGCCTCCCGTATCTTCTGTTCGATGAGCAGGGCGGCGTTCTCGGTTTCCAACTTTTGCCGGCTGGATTCAGACCGGGCCCTGAACAATGCAACCAGTGTCGTGAACATGTCATTCTCCTTTGTGAACAATGTTCATTTAATTAGGCTAGGCGGGAATCCCATTCACGCAAGGCGAATAATGAACATTGTTCGGCGGGCCTCGCCGGAGTATCAGATGGGTTATGACAGATGTTCAGGACAAACTTCGGCCACGAGGCCGTCCGGCCCTGGCTCCGGAAACCCGCGAGCAGGCGCTCGCCGCCGCCGGAGCCTTGCTGGCGGAGCAGGGCTTGAACGGCATGAAGGCCCGGACCATCGCGGAACGGGCCGGTCTCAGCGTCGGGTCGATCTACAAGCTGTTCGGCGATATCGATGATTTGATTCGCGAACTCAACATGATCACCTATCGCGATTTCGCCGAGCATCACCGTCAGGCGCTGGAGCGGGCCGCCCTCGATCCGTCCGAGGTGCACGGCCGGGTCATGGTGTTGGCAAGAGCCTATGTGGATTTTGTAACCGCCGAGAATGCGCGTTGGCGGGCCTTGTTGGCGTTCAATCGACGCCAGGGCGGTTCTGCGCCACAATACTATACGGATTACGAGGACCAGCTTTTCAGGCTGGTGATCGACGTTCTCGAGGCGGCGCCCGGACTTGAGGATGCCGCCTTGCGGGAGACATCCGCGCGGGCGCTCTGGGCGGCTGTCCACGGCATTATCGGCATCGTGCTGCCCAATGCCAGTTATGACGATCCGGTCGCCACCGCGATGAACCAGATCGAGATGGTGGTGGGTGCTTATATTCGCGACGCTGCACAGCGACGCTGAGCCGGGCTTGCGCCATCGGGGTCGAACGCATTACAAGCGCCTCCTGCCCATCCGACGGGCACCGGTATCCGGGCGGTTAGCTCAGCTGGGAGAGCATCTCGTTTACACCGAGAGGGTCGGGGGTTCGAGCCCCTCACCGCCCACCATACCCAAGCCGTGAGGCCTGCGCCGCAAAGGCGCGGACCCGCGGGCAACCATGTTTCTAGTCGAGCAGGGTTTCTGCTGCGCGTTCGAACAGGTCGAGCAGCGCTTCGGGTGCGGCCGGGTCGAAGACACGGATATCAGCGCGCGGTGCGAAACGGCTGATTGTACGGGCGGTCTCGGCGATCGGCGTGTCGCTTTCGGGGTGGTCATTCAGGATCACGCTGCAGCGCCCATCGAGCACACGCAGTGCCGTCAAGGTGTGCGAAATCGTCCCCAGATAGCTGCCGGCGACCAGGACCGGATGGGCATCGAGTTCCCGGATCAGGTCGAGATTGAGTCCGTCAGAGGCGATCGGTGACATCACACCACCGGCGCCCTCGATCACGGTCGGCATGTCGCGACTGATATGGTCCAGACACCAGCTGACGATCTTGTCGAGCGCCAGCTCGCGCCGTTCCTTGCGCGCCGCCAGGTCGGGTGAGAGCGGCGCCCGGAAGCGCCAGGGCGACACGGCCTGTACGCCTTCCCCGGTCAGGGCGTCCTCATTGGCCCGCATAAGGCGGATTGTATCGGTTTCGTTCAACGCTGACGGATCAAAGCCGGAAATGACCGGCTTGAGCACCCGCATCGACCGGCCGCTGGCCCGCCAGGCGCGGATGATCTCGCACAATACATGGGTCTTGCCGATATCCGTTCCGGTGCCGGTGAAAAACAGGGGTCTCATTACTCGGCAGCCTCGGCGGTTTGCAGGATCGATTTCAAGGTGGTGGCAAGGCGGTCGATATCGGCCTCGCTGTGCGCGGCATTGAAAGTGATACGCAGTCGGGCCGTGCGGCGGGGCACAGTGGGGGGGCGAATCGCGGTGACCAGGAAGCCGGCGTCCTCCAGCTCGGCCGAGGCTGAGAGGGCAGCCGATTCGTCGCCGATGATGATCGGTACGATCGGTGAGTTGGGCTCAGCCAGGCCGAGCGTCCGGCAGAAGCGGCGGGCCAGGTCCATCGGTCGCTCGCGTAAAGCGGAGTCCTGTTCGATCAGGTCAAGCGCCGCCAGCGCGGCTCCGATACTGGCGGGCGGCAGGGCGGTGGTGAAGACGAGCGGCCGGGCGCGGGTGCGTAGCAGATCGCAGACATCACGGGACGCGCACACATAGCCCCCATAGCTTCCCAGGGCCTTCGACAGCGTCCCCATCTGCAAGGGCGGAACCACCGATGGCTGAAAAGCGTGGGTGCTGCCGTGGCCGCCACCGATCACCCCGATACCGTGCGCATCATCAATCAGGGTCCAAGCGTCGTGTGTTTGAGCCAGCGCCATCATGTCGGGCAAGGGTGCGAGATCGCCATCCATGGAGAAAACGCCGTCGGTCAGGATCATGGCGTGACGATGGACGGGCCTCAGCGTCTTCAGCATCGCCTCGAGAGCCGCCATGTCATTGTGCGGAAAGACTTCGACACGGGCGCCGGATAGCCGGGCCCCGGCGTGCAGGCAGGCATGGGCGAGCGTATCGACGAAGATGATGTCGCCACTGCCGACCAGGGCGGGTGTTATCGCCAGATTGGCCAGATAGCCCGATCCGAACACCAGACAGTCCTCTGTCCCCTTGAAGGCTGCCAGGCGGGCTTCCAGTTCAAACAATAGCGGATGACCACCGGTCACCAGACGGGAGGCACCGGAACCGGCACCGAATTGCCGGGCTGCCGCGGCTGCCGCTTCAATCACGGCGGGGTGCTGGCTGAGGCCGAGATAGTCATTGGAACAGGCGTTGACGAGCTGGCGACCGTCGCGTTCGACAAGGGCACCGCCCAGCGGGCGGGTTTCACGGGTCCGGCGACGCAGATTGCGCCGGTCGAGCCCGGCCAGCTTGTTGGCTGCGAACCGCTCGAGGGAAGCACTGGCAGATGTCATACAAAGCCTGTCGCACAGAATTGTGGCCTGCTAAAGCCTCCACATGTTTCGGGATGCAGACAAGATGAATTTCGACCCCGCTGATCATGCCCTTTGGCGTCCCTACGCCCAGATGAAAACCACACCGCCCGCCCTTCCGGTCCTCAGTGCGGAAGGTGTCCGTCTGACACTTGCCGACGGCCGCGAGTTGATCGACGGGGTCTCGTCCTGGTGGACGGTCTGCCACGGCTACCGCCATCCGCACATCATCAACGCGGTCAAGCGCCAGCTTGATGCCGTGCCGCATGTGATGCTGGGCGGGCTTACCCATGACCCGGCCGAGTGCCTGGCCCGCCGCCTGGCGGCAATCGCGCCGGGTGATCTCAACCACGCCTTCTTCAGCGAGTCGGGCTCGGTCTCGGTCGAGATCGCGATGAAGGTCGCGGTCCAGTCCTTCATCAATCGGGGCTTGCGTGGGCGCACCCGCTTCCTGGCCTTTCGCGGCGGCTATCATGGTGACACGCTGGCGACCATGTCGGTCTGTGACCCCGAAGAAGGCATGCATACGATGTTTGCCGGGGCGATTGCCAGGCAGCTGATCGCGGACCTGCCAACCGATGCCGACCGTATCGACAGTCTCGACGCGCTGGTGTCTGACCATATCGACACGCTGGCCGGTGTGGTGGTCGAGCCCCTGGTCCAGGGCGCTGGCGGCATGCGTTTCCATGACGCCGCTACGCTGCAAGCCTTGCGCGATCTGTGTGACCGTCACGGCCTGCCGCTGATCTTCGACGAGATCATGACCGGTTTCGGCCGGCTGGGGACGATGTTCGCTGCCGAGAAGGCGGGGGTCACGCCCGATATCATGACGGTCTCAAAGGCGCTGACCGGCGGCACACTGCCACTGGCGGCAACGCTGGTTTCCACCCGTCTGTTCGAATTGTTCTGGGATGAAGATCCCGGCAAGGCGCTGATGCACGGCCCGACCTATATGGGCAATCCGGCTGCCTGCGCGGCGGCCAATGCCTCGTTGGACCTGTTCGAGCACGAACCGCGCCTGGCGCAGGTCCATGCCATCGAGGCGATGTTTGCCGCCCTCTTGCCGACAGCGCGGGACTTTCCCGGCGTTGTGGATGTGCGCTGGCAGGGCGCGATCGGGGTGATCGAGATGGCCAGCCTGCCCGAACTGGATGTGCTGAAGGCCTGTTTCGTTGATGCCGGGGTGTGGGTGCGCCCATTCAACAACATCATCTATCTCATGCCGCCCTATGTGATCAGTGCTGAGGATCTGACCGTTCTGATCGATACCACTTTGCGGGTCACTGAAGGGTGGGCGCGGCGGCATTTCTCCTAGGGCGAAAATTTTGAGAGCGGGACTTGCGATCGCTGATTATTTCATTATATTGGAATAATGGAAAAGACAGCTGCCATCACCGCGCTCGCCGCACTCGCCCATGAAGCCCGCCTGGATGTTTTCCGTCTGCTCGTCACGGCGGCATCGCCGTGTGAAGGCGAGGGCGGATTGACCCCCGGTGCAATGGCCAAGGCGTTGGGTTTGCCGGCGCCGACCTTGTCTTTCCACCTGAAGGAATTGTCGCGTGCCGGCCTGGTCCGGCACCAGAGGCGCGGACGCTCGCTGATCTACACGCCGTGTATTTCTGCTCTGCAGGCTCTCGCCGGATTCCTTCTCGACGATTGTTGCAAAGGGGCGCCAGCAAGTGCTGTCGCCGGGAAAGCCAAGGAAACCGGTTCATGAAACGTCTCCATGTCAGCTTCAATGTGCGCGACCTTGACGCGTCCATTCAGTTTTATACCCAGCTCTTCGGATGCCAGCCCACGCTTGTCCGGGATCAGTATGCGAAATGGTTGCTCGACGACCCGCGCATGAATTTCGTGCTCGAGGCGGGAGAGGGCGAGCCCGGGTTCAGCCATGCCGGACTGCAGTCCGAAACCCCGGGAGAATTGCATGAGGTGTTCGCGCGGATGAAATCTGCAGAAGCCCCCTATCTGCCGGAAGGCGTGACGACTTGCTGCTACCACAAATCGGAGAAGAGCTGGACGTCTGACCCTGATGGCGTGATGTGGGAAGCGTTTCACACGCAACATCAAACGGAAGAGCGCGGCGCGGCGCCGCAATTTGTGCTGCAGCCGGGCTGACTGCAATCGATCTGCGTTCGGCCTGCAAAGCGTGCTGAAACCCGCTTGACCGGGCCGCGCTCTGCCCATAAACAACGCACCTCGCTGCGGCGAGACGCCTTATGCGGGTGTAGCTCAGTTGGTTAGAGCGCCGGCCTGTCACGCCGGAGGTCGCGGGTTCGAGTCCCGTCACTCGCGCCATTTCTTTCACGTTGGAAGAGATGGCCAGACGCCAAAACGGCCGCCCTTCGGGGCGGCCGTTTGCGTTTGGACTGTCCTTGGAACCGGTCTATTCGGCGGCGACCGGCTCGGCCAGATCGTAGAGCGACTCGACGTCGGCGATCAGATTGCGGTCATCAACCTGCCAGGGGTGAAAGCCGGGTTGGAAATAGGCCAGCCAGGGCAGGGCCACCCGTCGTACGACACCGGGGCGACCCCAGAGATAGCCGGCGAGGCCCAGGCGGGCCCTCAAACCGGTGATTCCGTCCTGTGCGAGCAGGTTGAGGGCGTCGGTCCAGCGCTTGAGCATGAAATCCTTCGAGACCCGGGCAAACACGGCACAGCGGATGCCCCAGCGCTTGAGCGGCGACACATCCCGCATGACATGGGCATAGGTGTCGTAGGCAACACTCTTGTGCTCGATCTCCTCGATCGCGTGCCACAGCCACATGCGTTGCGATTCGCGATCCGTGCCCGCGTATAGCTTCAGATCCTTCAGGGCGAGATGGGCGAAAATCGCGGTGAAATGTTCCAGAGAGACCGTGATGCTCAGCTGGGCAACAGGATGGCCCTCCCGCGCCTCGGCGAGGCTGTCCTCGACCCGTTTCAGGGCGGTGCTGACATCATAACCGGCCTCGATGACGCGTTGGTTGAAGCTGTTGTGTTCGCGGGTGTGGAAGGCTTCCTGGCGGACGAAATCCTTTATCTGTGCGGCGAGGGCGGGCGGGACGTCCTTTTGGAAGCGCCTGACGCTTTCGATGAAGAAGGTCTCGCCAGCCGGGAAAGTGATCGACAGGGCATTGTGCCAGGCACTCGCATAGGGATCGCCGCCAAGCCACCATCGTGGCCGGTGCGGATCGTCGGTGAACTTGCGGTTCCGGGGCGTGATTTCCAGATCGTCGGGTGTGGCGGTCCGGGCCATGTCGTGCTCCATGCTGTGGACCCCAATCGGCGGGGTGAACAGTGTTTACCGTCCCCCGATGCCGGAGCTGTGTCAATTCCGGCTTTTTGCTGCAAGCGCGAAACAATTTGCCAATGGCGGCGAAACATGGGACACGCAGCTCACGATCCGCCGTGTGTAGGCAGCGAGTAGCTGCGAACGGTGGTCGTTGGCGAGACAGTCAGCCGTTTGACGGCCCGTATTGATCATTGCCACCCAGGCGCCAGGTCCGGCGCCAGTCACTGGCAGCTGATCTACGCAAGCTTCCGCAACAAGAACCCCGAGGATCGCGCCGCGCGGCTGTCTGCGCCCGGTCCATGAGAAAGATTTTGATTTTTGACCCAGTTTTCTGATCTCGGCCTGGCCGAGCCCATTCTGCGCGCTTTGAACGATGAGGGTTATGAGACCCCGACCCCGATCCAGCGCGAAGTCATCCCGGCGATGATTGAAGGCCGTGACATAGTCGGCATTGCGCAAACCGGCACCGGAAAGACCGCATCCTTCGTGCTGCCGATCCTCAATCGCCTGATCGAGGAGAACCGGCCCACCCATCCGAAAACCTGCCGGGCGCTGATCCTGTCGCCAACCCGCGAGCTGTCAGCCCAGATTCTCGAGAATGTTCGCGGCTATAGCCGTCATATGCGGGTATCCTCGACCCTGGTCGTGGGCGGCGTGAAGCCCGGGCCGCAAATCCGTGCCCTGTCGAAGGGCGTCGACGTCCTGGTCGCCACTCCGGGACGCCTGCTCGACCTGATGCAGTCCGGCGCCGTCAAGCTGAGCGAGACGAAAATCCTGATCCTGGACGAAGCCGACCAGATGCTGGATCTCGGCTTCTTCCCGGCTATCCGCAAGATTGTCAGCTTCCTGCCGAACAAGCGCCAGACGGCCCTGCTGTCGGCGACCATGCCCAAGCCGATCCGCGCCCTGGCGCAGGAAATGCTGGACGACCCCAAGGAAGTCTCGGTCGCGCCGGCCTCACGTCCGATCGAGCGTATCGAGCAATCAGTGGTGCTCCTGCCCAAGGAGTCCAAGAAGGACCTCCTGCTGGAGCTGATGTCGGATCGCGCCGTCGAGCGTGCCATCGTCTTTTCGCGGACCAAGCATGGCGCCGACAAGATCAACCGGCACCTGGTCGATTATGGTCTCAAGTCTGCTGCCATTCATGGCAACAAGTCGCAGGCCCAGCGGATCAAGGCGCTGGACGGTTTCAAGACCGGTGCGGTCAAGATCCTCGTCGCGACTGACATCGCGGCGCGCGGTATCGATGTCGACAATGTTTCCCACGTCGTCAATCACGACCTGCCCAACTTGCCGGAATCCTATGTCCACCGAATTGGTCGGACGGCACGGGCCGGCAAGTCCGGCGTCGCGGTCTCGATGTGTGAGCCGGGGGAGTATGAATATCTGCGCGATATCGAGCGCCTGACCGGGCTCGATATCGATCGGGTCTTCGTCGGTGACGAAGCGAAATTCCTCGCCGAGGCCAAGAATGCCACGCCGGCCGCGTCGCAGAAGAAGCAACAGCGCCCGGCCCGCAAGAAGCCCTTCACGGCCGGTCGCGCCCGGCCGCAGGGACAGGGTAATGGCGGCAGCCGCGGTGGCGGCCAGGGTGGTGGCCAAGGCGGTGGTCAGGGCGGCGGATCCAAACGTCCCCGCCGCCGCAATAACCGCTCCGGCGCTCGTTCGCCGGCCTGACGATTATCGTCGACCATCTGCCCCGGCTTCGGCCGGGGCGGACGCGGCTGCCGGCACCTCATAGGTGAAGCTGGCACCATTGGGCCCCAACGGCAGGTCCAGTGCGAACCAGACGAAGATCATGGTCAACGACGAGACCAGGATTGCCATCGAATAGGGCAGCATCACTGCAATCAGGCTGCCCAGGCCGAACTCCGGCACATAGCGCTGGCAGAAAATCAGGATCAGCGGCAGATAGGGCATCAATGGCGTAATGATATTCGTCGCCTGGTCGCCCATGCGGTAGGCCAGCGTCGAACCCTCCGGGGAAATACCCAACAGCATCAGCATCGGCACGAAGACCGGTGCCAGAAGCGCCCATTTCGCTGACGCCGAACCCATGAACAGGTTCAGGACGGCGACCAGAATCACCATGCCGATTATCAGCAGCGGAGCCGGCAGGTTGAGCGATTGCAGTCCGCCTGCACCGGAAATAGCGATGACCGTGTCCATCTCGGAGGCACCGAACAGCATGATGAAATGCGCCATCGCGAAGGCGAGAATGATGTAGCCGCCCATGTCGGCCATTGAACGTGTGCCAAGCTGGACAACATCCTTGTCCGACTTCACCGAACCAACCGCGATACCGTAGATCGTGCCGGACACCAGGAAGGCGATCATCAGGATAGCAACGATGGAGCGATAGAAGGGGGCGAGGTCTCCGTTCGGATCACGCAGAATGCCGTCAACCGGAACAGCCATGAACAGGACAATGATCGTGATGGCGAGGAGGGAGAGACCGGCCCAGAGCAGGCCTTTCCGCTCGTTGGCGCTGAGGCTGCCATTACCCTCTGGTTCCGCGAAGTCGGCCGGGCGCACCCAGGTGCCCAGGCGGGGCTCGACGATACGGTCATTGACCAGCGTGCCGACTATCACCAGCAAGGGAGTGAGGGCGATGGTGAAATAGTAATTGTCGAGCATGCCGACGGTCGCGCCGGGCTCGATTGTCTGGGCGGCGACTTCGGTGATCCCGAACAGGAGCGGTTCAAGCGAGGTGACGACCAGGTTGGCCGAGAAACCGGCGGAGACACCGGCGAAGACAGCGGCGATACCCGCGATCGGGTGGCGGCCGGCAGCGGCGAAGACCACGGCGCCCAACGGGACCATGACGATATAGCCGGAATCGACGGCCAGATTGCCCATCACGCCGGCGAAGACGAGAACCGGGGTTAGGAGGTAGGAGGGCGCACCCGAGACCATGACCCGCAGACCGGCAGACAGGAGCCCGGTTTTCTCGGCGATCCCGGCTCCGATCATGACCACCAGGACCATGCCCAGCGGGGCAAAGCCGGTCAGGACGCCTGGCATCCCGACGAGCAGATTCTGCAATTGTGCACCGGTCAGGAGATTGACGACGGCGATATCGTCACCACTGACCGGATTGGTCACGGCTACGTCCAGTGCCGCCAGGCCGAAGGAAGCGCCCATCACCACAGCGATCAGGATCAGAAAGATCGTCACCGGGTCCGGCAGTTTGTTGCCGGCCTTCTCGACCGAATTGAGTATGGCTGATCCGATGCTCATGTGCTGTCTCCCCGAATACAAGGCCGGGAGTTTGAGCGCATTCGACCGGTGGGCGCAATGCCTGTGCGGACTACACGATCGGGTCGAGCGGAATCAGGTCCGGTTCGCGCTGTCGTCGGCCGCGGGCATCTCCACCCCATCCATGGCGTCCTCACCGGCGGCCAGCGCTGCGAGGGCGGGCGAGAAGAACTGGCGCGAGGCCAGCAGGCCGACGACTATCAGAGTCCCGCCGATCTGGGCCGCCGGTCCGGCGATCCAGGCGAGATAGCCGATGGAGAGGAATAGTGCCCGCAGGCCGCGATTGAACTGGCGGCCTGCCACCACATTCATGGCGCCGGCCCGATAGGCGCCGCGCAGCGCCTCGGCCGTCGCCTCGGTGTCGCGCTGGACGTCCGGTGTCGCGCCCAGCAGCATTGCCGAATAATTGACCAGCCGGTAGGCCCAGCCGAATTTGAAGAAGGCGTAGGCATAGATCACCAGCAGGCCCAGCGTCATCACCTCCCACTGGATCCGTGAGGAGGTGTCGAGGAAAGGCACATCCCCGACCGCGGCCATGACCGGGTCGAGTGCGGTGATCAGGGTGAAGGCGGCGCCGATGCCCAGCAGTGCGGTCGAGGCAAAGAAGGCGATCCCGTTCTGCAGCCCGGCGATGATCTGGCTGTCCATGATCCGCACCGAGCGGGCCGCCATGTGCATCATCCATTGCTTGCGATGGACATCCATCCGGCGCGACAGCGTGTGCTTGGCCAAGGGGCTGTGATCGACGAGCCAGGAAAACCCGGCCGCGATCAGTGCGAAACCGATGACACCATAATAATTGTCCAGCATTGCACAGCTCCCGGCGTCCACAACGCCATGCAGCCATGAGTTCTGCAGCGCTTCAAGCCGCAATTGTGCCGGTCGGTGACTTCCGTCGTCCCGGTCCGGGGGACAACCGTCGTGCCAGTCCCGCTATCGTGCTTAGTTGGCCGTGCAAGAATGGCCAGCATGAACCGCCTGTCCGCCCAACTCCGTCGATCGCTCTGGTATCTGCGAGCGACCTGGCCGCCGCTCGTTCTGGCCGCGACCTGCCTGCTGGCGTCGCTGTTGCACGCGTCGGTCTGGTGGGGTGTTGCCTGCGCGACCGGCGCGCTTGTCCTCGTCATCGACAGCCTGGCCCGTCATCGCGAGTTTCGTGCCTTGCGGCATTCTGTCCGGGCGGCGTGCGGTCTGACCGGGGAGGCTCTGGCCCGTTTCCGGGCCGCCCGGTCGACCTGGTGTTCGCGCCGCGCGGCGATCGCTGCCGCCCAGGCGGAGGGTTTCGGTCTCGATGCCAGGGCCTTGGTCACCGGCTGGGGGTACAAGCCCTGGCACGTGTTTCCGGATCGCGCCTTCTCACTCAACTCGCCCTTCCTGCGCCTGGCTTTCTGGCAATCCGTGCTGGGATTCAAGCGCTAGGCATTGCCGGCCTGGTCTGTCGCTGCGCATTCCAGTTGAAAACCATTCGCAACTAGGTTTGATTATCCCCGGATCGCGTGACAAGGAACTGATGTCAGACGGTCTTTAGCCCTTGCTCCGAGCGTCCACGCGCTCTAGCTTCCGCGCCAAATCGGGCAGGGGGCCTGATTGGCGTTGGCGATTCGCTTTCGGCGTGTCTTGCCAGCCAATCCGCAGCCTCCCATACCCTACCGGACGCTCTTCTTGGCGAGGCCTGGCGATGGATGCATTGCTTCTTGAATACCTGCCCATCCTGATCTTTTTCGCGATTGCCGCGGTGATCGGTATTGGTTTCATGGTGGCGGCCTTCGTCATTGCCCCGTCGCGTCCCGATCCGGAAAAAGTGTCGACCTATGAGTGCGGGTTCAACGCCTTTGACGACGCGCGGATGAAGTTCGACGTGCGATTCTATCTCGTCGCCATCCTCTTCATCATCTTCGACCTCGAAGTCGCCTTCCTCTTTCCCTGGGCGGTGACGCTTCGCGAGCATCTTGGCCAGTTCGAGTTCTGGTCGATGATGGTCTTCCTCACTGTCCTCACCATCGGCTTCGTCTACGAGCTGAAAAAAGGCGCGCTGGATTGGGAGTAGTCCACAATGGCATCTGATCTCACACCTCATGCCGGCATGGCCGGACGCGCGACCGTCCCGGGCTATGACCCCAAGAAGCACGACCCGTTCTTCGACGGTGTCAGCGATGCGCTGGCCGACAAGGGATTCGTGGTTGCGGCTGCCGATGATCTTGTCACCTGGGCCCGCACCGGCTCCCTGATGTGGATGACCTTTGGTCTGGCCTGCTGCGCCGTTGAAATGATGCAGGCCTCGATGCCGCGTTATGATGTCGAGCGCTTCGGTTTTGCGCCGCGGGCCTCCCCGCGCCAGTCCGACGTGATGATCGTCGCCGGCACATTGACCAACAAGATGGCTCCGGCCCTGCGCAAGGTCTACGACCAGATGCCCGAGCCGCGCTACGTCATCTCGATGGGCTCATGCGCCAATGGCGGCGGCTATTATCACTACTCATACTCGGTCGTGCGTGGCTGCGACCGCATCGTTCCGGTGGATATCTATGTCCCGGGCTGCCCGCCGACCGCGGAAGCCCTGGTCTATGGCATTTTGCAATTGCAAAAGAAGATCCGCCGCGAAGGCTCGATTGAGCGCTAGGAGAGAACGGCAAATGAGCGAAGCCCTCAAGGTTCTCGGCGAGCATATTGCCAACGCCCAGGATGCGGCCGTCACCGGCTGGTCGATCGCCAATGGCGAGCTGACGGTGGAAATCCATCGCGACCGGATCGAGACTGTGCTGACCTGGCTGCGCGATGATCCGGCCTGCCGTTTCACCACGCTGATCGATATTTGCGGCGTCGACTACCCGCAGCGCGCCGAGCGCTTCGAGGTCGTCTATCACCTGCTCTCCATGCACCAGAATCACCGCATCCGCGTGAAGCTGTCGACGGATGAGGAAGCACCGGTCCCGACCGTGATTCCGGTCTACCCGGTCGCTGACTGGTTCGAGCGCGAAGCCTTCGACATGTATGGCATCGTCTTCGCCGATCATCCGGACCTGCGCCGCCTGCTGACCGATTACGGTTTCGAGGGCTATCCGCTGCGCAAGGACTTCCCGCTCACCGGCTATGTCGAAGTGCGCTGGGACGAGGAAGAAAAGCGCGTCGTCTACGAGCCGGTCGAGCTGGTCCAGGAATATCGCGACTTTGATTTCATGAGCCCGTGGGAAGGTGCCAAATACATCCTCCCGGGCGATGAGAAGGCGGAGGGTTAGACGATGGCTGACGACATGACCCAGGCCACCGAGGCCCCGCGCAATTTCACCATCAATTTCGGCCCGCAACACCCGGCTGCGCACGGCGTGCTGCGCCTGGTGCTGGAGCTGGATGGCGAGGTTGTCGAGCGCGTTGATCCGCATATCGGCCTTCTGCACCGCGGTACCGAGAAGCTTCTCGAGCACAAGACCTATCTCCAGGGCATCGGTTATTTCGACCGTCTCGACTATGTCGCGCCGATGAACCAGGAGCACGCCTTCTGCATGGCCGCCGAAAAGCTCGCCGGCATCACCGTGCCCAAGCGCGGCGAATATGTCCGCGTGCTCTATTGCGAGATTGGCCGGGTGCTCAACCACCTCTTGAACGTGACCACCCAGGCCATGGATGTCGGCGCGCTGACGCCGCCGCTCTGGGGTTTTGAAGAGCGCGAAAAACTGATGGTCTTCTATGAGCGCGCTTCCGGTTCGCGCATGCACGCGCATTATTTCCGGCCGGGCGGGGTCCATCAGGACCTGCCGATGAAGCTGGTCGAGGACATCCGTGCCTGGTGTGACCAATTCCCGGCCAAGCTGGACGATATCGACAGCCTTTTGACCGAAAACCGCATCTTCAAGCAGCGCAATGTCGATATCGGCGTTGTGACCAAGGAAGACGTGCTGGCCTGGGGTTTCTCCGGCGTCATGGTGCGAGGTTCTGGCCTGGCCTGGGATTTGCGCCGTTCGCAGCCCTATTCGGTCTATGACGAGCTCAAATTCGACATTCCGGTCGGCAAGAATGGCGATTGCTATGATCGTTACCTCTGCCGCATGGAAGAGATGCGCGAGAGCGTGAAGATCATGATCCAGTGCTGCGACTGGCTCATGAAGGACGAGAATGCGGGCGAGGTGCTGGCCACTGACTCGAAATTCTCGCCGCCGCGCCGGGCCGAGATGAAGCGCTCGATGGAAGCGCTGATCCAGCACTTCAAACTCTATACCGAGGGTGTCCATGTCGAAGAGGGCGAGACCTATGTCGCCGTCGAGGCGCCCAAGGGCGAATTCGGCGTCTACCTGGTCTCGGACGGCTCAAACAAGCCCTACCGCCTGAAGATCCGCGCACCGGGCTTCGCCCACCTCGCGGCGATGGATTACATGAGCAAGGGCCACATGCTGGCCGACGTGTCAGCGATCATCGGCTCGCTGGATGTCGTGTTCGGGGAGATCGACCGATGAGCGTTCGTCGTCTCGCAAAAGAGCAGCCGGAGAGCTTTGCCTTCAACAAGAAGAGCGAAGCCGAGATCAAGTTCTGGCTGGCCAAATATCCCGAGGCCAAGAAGGCATCGGCGGTCATTCCCATGCTGTGGATTGCGCAGAAGCAGGAAGGCTGGGTCTCAGAGCCCGCCATTCGCGACATCGCGGGCCGGCTGGAGATGCCCTATATCCGCGTCTACGAAGTCGCGACCTTCTACACCATGTTCAATCTCGAGCCGGTCGGGACACACCTGATCCAGGTCTGCGGTACCACGCCCTGCATGTTGCGGGGTTCGGGCGAGCTGATCGATGTGTGCAAGAAGCGCATCGGCAAGCAGCACGAGATTTCCGCCGACGGCAAGTTTACCTGGATCGAAGTCGAATGCATGGGCGCCTGCGCCAATGCCCCGATGATCCAGCTCGCCAACCCCGACGGCGACCATTACGTCGAGGATCTCGACGGGGCGAAACTGGAAGCCCTCATGGACGACCTCGCCGCCGGCAAACAGATCAAGTACGGCCCGCAATCGGAGCGCAATGCTTCCGAGCCGCATGGCACCAAGGTGCTCACCGACCCGTCGCTCTATGACGGTTCGCGCGCCAAGAAAATCAAGCTGCCGAATACCGGCAAGGCGGAGGGCTGAACCATGGCGACGCAACTCCTCCAGGACAAAGACCGCATCTTCACCAACCTGTTCGGGCATCACAGCCCGGATCTGGAAGGCGCCAAGCAGCGCGGCTGCTGGAATGGCACCACCGAGATCCTTCAGCAGGGTCGTGACTGGATCATCGAGAACATGAAGGCCTCCGGCCTGCGTGGTCGTGGCGGCGCCGGTTTCCCGACCGGTCTGAAATGGTCCTTCATGCCAAAGGAAGTGGGCGCCCGCCCGCATTATCTCGTCGTCAATGCCGACGAATCCGAGCCGGGCACCTGCAAGGATCGCGAGATCATGCGGCATGATCCGCACCTTCTCATCGAAGGTTGCCTGATCGCCTCATTCTCCATGCAGGCCCATGCCTGCTACATCTATCTGCGCGGTGAATATGTCACCGAGCGTCTGGCCATGGAAAAGGCCGTCAAGGAGGCCTATGAGGCCAAGCTGATCGGCGATGACAACATTCATGGCTGGCCCTTCCACGTCTATATCCATCACGGCGCCGGTGCCTATATCTGCGGCGAAGAGACGGCCCTGCTGGAAAGCCTGGAAGGCAAGAAGGGGCAACCGCGCCTCAAGCCGCCATTCCCGGCCAATGCCGGCCTTTATGGCTGCCCGACCACGGTCAACAACGTCGAATCGATCGCCGTTGCCGGCACCATTTTGCGCCGCGGCGCCGAATGGTTCGCCAGCTTTGGCCGCGAGCGCAATGTCGGCACCAAGATCTTCTCGATCTCCGGCCATGTGAACAATCCGTGCAATGTCGAAGAAGCCATGTCGATCCCGATGAAAACCCTCATCGAGACGCATGCCGGCGGCGTGCGCGGCGGTTGGGATAATCTCAAAGCCGTCATTCCGGGCGGCTCCTCGGTCTCGCTCCTGCCGAAAGACATTTGCGACGACGTGCTGATGGATTTCGACGCGCTCTCCGCGCACAAGTCGGGTCTGGGCACGGCTGCCGTCATCGTCATGGACAAGTCCACCGACGTGGTGAAGGCGATTGCCCGCATCTCCTACTTCTACCGCCATGAAAGCTGCGGGCAGTGCACGCCGTGCCGCGAAGGCACCGGCTGGATGTGGCGCGTCTTGACCCGCATGTCGCGCGGCGAGTCGACGATTGAAGAGATCGACATGCTGCTGGACGTCGCCGGTCAGGTCGAAGGTCACACGATCTGCGCCCTGGGTGACGCGGCCGCCTGGCCGGTCCAGGGCCTGATCCGCCATTTCCGGTCCGAAATCGAGGACCGCATCAATAATTACCGCGCTGGCAAGCCTGTCTTTGTCAGCCAGGTCGCGGCCGAGTAGGGGCATCATCCGATGAGCGAAGATCTCCGCAAAATCATTATCGACGGCGAGGAAATCGAGGTTCCGAATTCCTATACGCTGTTGCAGGCCGCTGAAGCGGCTGGCCGGGAAATCCCGCGCTTTTGCTATCATGAGCGCCTCTCGGTCGCCGGCAATTGCCGGATGTGCCTGGTCGAGCTCGTTGGTGCGCCCAAGCCGGCTGCGTCTTGCGCGATGAATGTGCGTGACATGCGCGGCGGGCCGAATGGCGAGCCGCCGGCGATGAATACGCTGTCTCCGCTGGTCAAGAAGGCCCGCGAAGGCGTGATGGAATTCCTCTTGATCAACCACCCGCTCGATTGCCCGATCTGTGACCAGGGCGGTGAGTGCGACCTGCAGGACCAGTCGCTGGTCTATGGCCGCACCGGCTCGCGTTTTCCGGAAAACAAGCGCGCCGTCGAAGACAAGGAAATGGGTCCGATCATCGCGACCGAGATGACGCGCTGCATCCAGTGCACGCGCTGCGTCCGTTTCGTGACCGAGGTCGCCGGCTCGCCCGAGATCGGCATGATCGGTCGCGGCGAGGATGCCGAGATCACCACCTATCTGGAAAGCGCCGTGACGTCGGAGCTTTCCGGCAATGTCATCGATCTCTGCCCGGTCGGCGCGCTGACTTCCAAGCCTTACGCCTTCAACGCCCGTCCCTGGGAGCTGAAGAAGACCGAGACCATTGATGTGATGGATGCGCTCGGCTCGAATATTCGTGTTGATGCGCGCGGCTCCGCCGTGCTGCGCATCCTGCCGCGCGTCCATGAGGGCGTGAATGAGGAATGGATTTCCGACAAGACGCGCTACGCTTGGGAAGGCCTTGGCCGTCAGCGTCTCGACAAGGCTTATGTCCGCGAGAACGGCAAGCTGCGTCCGGCCGACTGGCCTGAAGCGCTGACCATCGCGGCTGAAAAGCTGGGTGGTGACGCCTCCAAGATCGGCATGATTGCCGGTGATCTCTGCTCGGCTGAAGAAATGAAAGCCGCCAAGGATCTCGCCGACGCGCTCGGCGTGGTCTCGACCGATTGCCGCCAGGATGGCGCGAAAGTCGGCGCCAAGGACGGGAACGGCGCGCGTGAGGATTATCTCTTCAACGCGACCATTGCCGGGATCGAGGAGGCCGATGCCATCCTCATCATCGGGTCGAATCCGCGAAAGGAAGCGGCCATCCTCAATGCCCGCATCCGCAAGACCTGGCTGCATAATGACACAAAGGTCGGGCTGATCGGCGAAGCTGTTGATCTGACCTATCCCTATGAGCATGTCGGCACGTCTGCCGATATTCTCGCCGGCCTCAAGAAAAAGCGCTCCGGCTTCATCAAGACCCTCAAGGATGCCAAGCGTCCGCTCATCCTGGTCGGTTCCGGCGCCCTGACCCGCGCCGATGGCGCCCAGGTGCTGCGCGCCGCCGGTGAACTCGCCGATGCGGTAGGGGCTGTCAGCGCCGAATGGAATGGTCTCTCGATCCTGCACACGGCGGCCAGCCGTGTTGCCGGTCTCGATCTCGGCTTTGTGCCGGGCGAGGGTGGTCATGATGTGGCCGGCATGCAGTCTGCCGCACTCGACACGGTTGTCCTGATGGGCGCTGACGAGCTGGACATGGACCAGTTCGGCGACGCCTTCGTGATCTATGTCGGCAGCCATGGTGATGCCGGTGCCCACCGCGCCGATCTCATCCTGCCAAGCGCCGCCTGGACCGAGCAGGACGGACTGTTCGCCAACACCGAAGGCCGGGTACAGCTGGGCTATCGTGCGACCTTCCCGAAGGGCGATGCGAAAGAGGGTTGGGCGATCTTCCGGGCCCTGTCCGAGCGTCTGGGCAAGACGCTGCCCTATAACAATCTCACCGAATTGCGCCACAAACTGTTCGAGGATGTTCCCGTGCTGGCGGGAATCGATCACGCACCGGGTGCAAGTGAGGGATATGACGCCAAGGCCGCCGGTGCTGCCGGTGACGTCGAGGCAACTGATTTCGTGCCGGCGGTGCGGAATTTCTACTTCACCAACCCGATCGTCCGGGCCTCCAAGACGCTGGCGGAATGTTCCGCCCTGGCGTCCGGTCCGGCCCAGATGGCTGCGGAGTAAGCGATGACGGATTTCATCGAACAATTCGGTGTCTGGGGCGGGTTCGGCATTGCCGTTCTGCAGATCCTGGCCTTTGCCGTTGTCCTGCTGATTTCACTGGCCTTCCTGCTGCTGATGGACCGCAAGGTCTGGGCCGCCGTGCAGATGCGCAAGGGCCCGAACGTCGTTGGCGCCTTCGGCCTGCTGCAGTCCTTCGCCGACTTCTTCAAATTCGTGTTCAAGGAAATCGTGGTTCCGGCCGGGGCGGATCGTTCGCTCTACCTGCTGGCACCGCTGATCACCCTGATCCTCGCCTTCGTGACCTGGGCCGTCGTCCCGGCAGCGCCGGGCTGGGTGATTGCCGATCTCAATGTCGGCATTCTCTATTTGTTCGCCATGTCGTCCCTGGGTGTCTATGGCATCATCATCGGCGGCTGGGCCTCGAACTCGAAATATCCCTTCCTCGGCGCACTGCGCTCGGCGGCGCAGATGGTGTCCTATGAAGTCTCGATCGGCTTCATCATCGTCACGGTGCTGCTGTTCGCCGGCTCGATGAACCTGTCCGAGATCATCGAGATGCAGGGTGGCGGTTTCTGGAACTGGAATGTGCTGTCCTTCCACGCCTGGCCGATGCCGATGTTCCTGGTGATGATCCCGATGGCGGTGATCTTCTTCATCTCGGCCCTGGCCGAAACCAACCGTCCGCCGTTTGACCTTCCCGAAGCCGAGTCGGAACTGGTGGCGGGTTATCAGGTCGAATATTCCTCGACCCCGTATCTGCTGTTCATGGTCGGCGAGTATCTCAACATCGTGCTGATGTGCGCGATGACGGCGATCCTCTTTTTTGGCGGCTGGAATGACCCCTTCGGTCTGGACGTGTCCGGCTGGCCCTACCTGGCCTCGCACGCTTGGTATTTCTTCTGGTTCGCCGCCAAGATCGTCTTCTTCTTCTTCATGTTCGCGATGGTGAAGGCCCTGGTGCCGCGCTACCGCTACGACCAGCTGATGCGGTTGGGCTGGAAAATCTTCCTGCCCATCTCGCTCGCGGCAGTCGCCCTGGTCGGCGCCGCCGTCGTTTACGGACCTCAGGGGTAAGTCATGGGACGCATTCAACAAGCATTTCGCGGCGCGCTCCTGATGGACTTCTGGTCCGCATTCGGGCTCGGCATGCGCTATTTCTTCGCCAAGAAGGCGACGCTGAACTACCCGTTCGAAAAGGGTCCGCTCAGCCCGCGTTTCCGCGGCCAGCACGCCCTGCGCCGCTATGCCAATGGCGAGGAGCGCTGCATTGCCTGCAAGCTGTGCGAAGCCATCTGTCCGGCCCAGGCGATCACCATCGAGGCCGAGCCGCGCTCTGACGGCTCGCGCCGGACCACGCGCTACGACATCGACATGACCAAATGCATCTATTGCGGTTACTGCCAGGAGGCATGCCCGGTCGATGCAATCGTGGAAGGCCCGAATTTCGAATTCGCCGCCGAAACCCGCGAAGAACTTTTCTACGACAAGGCAAAACTGCTCGAGAACGGCGATCGCTGGGAACGGGAAATTGCCAAGAACCTGGAACTCGACGCGCCTTACCGCTGATGCGGTTGGGAGCGATTTTGGGACGCATTTGAGAGGACGAGGGCACCATGCTCGCTAACCTGGCTTTCTGGGCCTTTTCCGGAGTGGCGATTTTGTCGGCCTTGATGGTCGTCATTGCCCGCAACCCGGTGCGGTCGGTCTTGTTCCTGATCCTGGCCTTCTTCTCGGCGGCCGGGCTCTTCGTGCTGCTCGGCGCCGAATTCCTCGCCATGCTGCTGATCGTTGTCTATGTCGGCGCGGTCGCGGTCTTGTTCCTCTTCGTCGTGATGATGCTGGACGTCGATTTCACCGAGCTGAAACAGGGCTTTTTGAGCTATCTGCCACTGGGCGGTCTGGTCGCCATCATCCTGGCGGTCGAGCTGGGCATGATCGGCATGACCTGGCAGGCCTCCGAGCAGGCGATGGCGCTGCGCGATGCGGCCATTCCCGACGGGCTGACCAATGTCGAGGCGCTCGGCCTCGTGATCTATGACCAATATGTCTATTTTTTCCAGGCTGCGGGCCTGGTGCTGTTGGTCGCCATGATCGGCGCCATCGTGCTGACCCTGCGCCACAAGCCGGGCGTGCGCCGCCAGAGCGTTTCGGCCCAGGTCGCCCGCGACCGCAAGGACGCCGTGACCATGCATGATATCAAGCCGGGACAGGGGATTGGGGAATGATGGACGTCGGACTGGGACATTATCTCGCCGTCGCCGGTGTGCTCTTCACCATCGGTGTCTTCGGCATTTTCGTGAACCGCAAGAATGTCATCATCCTGTTGATGTCGGTCGAGCTGATCCTGCTCTCCGTCAATGTCAACCTGGTGGCCTTCTCGGCCTTCCTCGGCGATCTCGCCGGGCAGGTCTTCGCGCTTTTCGTCCTGACCGTGGCGGCCGCCGAGGCGGCGGTCGGTCTGGCCATTCTCGTCGTCTATTTCCGCAACCGGGGTGATATCTCGGTTGAGGGCGTCAACCTGATGAAGGGCTAGGGGATCATGGCACCCATTATCGTCTTCGGGCCGCTGATCGCTTCGGCCTTTGCCGGTCTTCTCGGCAATCATGTCGGCCACCGCGCGGCGCAGATCGTCACCACTTTCTTCGTGGTGCTGTCCTTCGTCCTGTCGGTGATCACCTTCTTTGACGTCACCTATGGCGGCAATGCCCAGACCATTCACCTCGCGACCTGGATGAGCGTTGGCGCGTTTGACGTCTCCTGGGCGATCAAGCTGGACAGCCTGTCCGCGGTGATGCTGGTCGTGGTGACCTCGGTCTCCTCGCTCGTGCACATTTATTCCTGGGGCTATATGGAGCACGACCCGCACAAGGCGCGCTTCTTCTCCTACCTGTCGCTCTTCACCTTCGCGATGCTGTCGCTGGTGACCGCCGACAACTTCCTTCAGCTCTTCTTCGGCTGGGAAGGCGTGGGGCTGGCCTCCTATCTGCTGATCGGCTTCTGGTACAAGAAGAAGTCGGCCAATGATGCGGCCATCAAGGCCTTCGTGACCAACCGGGTCGGCGATTTCGGCTTTGCCCTGGGCATCATGGCGATCTTCTACGTCTTTGGCTCTGTCAGCTTTGACGACGTCTTCGCCGGTGTCTCCGAGCATCGCGACACGGTGCTGGCCTTTGCCGGCATGGAGCTCAACGCGATCGAGCTGATTGCCTTCCTGCTGTTCATCGGCGCGATGGGCAAGTCGGCCCAGTTCTTCCTGCATGTCTGGCTGCCGGACGCGATGGAAGGCCCGACGCCGGTCTCCGCCCTGATCCATGCCGCCACCATGGTCACCGCCGGTGTCTTCCTGGTCTGCCGGGCTTTCCCGATCTTCCAGGACGCCGAAGCGGCCTCGGCCTTCGTCACCGTGATCGGTGCGACCACGGCATTGTTCGCAGCGACGGTCGGTGTGGCGCAGAACGACATCAAGCGCGTGGTCGCCTATTCGACCTGTTCGCAGCTTGGCTACATGTTCTTTGCTGCCGGTCTGGGCCTTTATGGCGCCGCCATGTTCCACCTGTTCACGCACGCCTTCTTCAAGGCGCTGTTATTCCTCGGCTCCGGCGCGGTGATCCACGGCGTTCATGACGAGCAGGACATGCGCAAGATGGGCGGCCTCTACAAGATGATGCCGATGACCTGGCTGATGATGCTCATCGGTACGGTCGCACTGACCGGCGTCGGCTTCTCCTTCGGGATGCTGGGCCTGTTGCCCTGGGATCTGGGCTTTGCCGGTTTCTTCTCGAAAGATGCGATCATCGAGGGGGCCTTCATGGCCGGCCGCGAAGGTGTCTTCTTCGGCATCCCGGCCTTCTGGATCGGCTGTGTCGCGGCGTTGTTGACCAGCTTCTACTCCTGGCGCCTGATCTTCATGACCTTCCACGGCACCTATCGCGGTCCCAAGGATGTGTATGACCACGCCCATGACCCCAAATTCGCCATGGCAATGCCGCTGGTGGTGCTGGCGGTGGGCGCGATCCTGGCCGGTGGCATTTTCAAGGCCGACTTCATCGGCGAGCGGGCGTCCGCCTTCTGGCATGACGCCATGCCGTCAGCTGCGCACGGCGAGGCCGTTGCCGGTGGTCATGGTGATGACCATGCTGAAGCCGGTGATCACGCGGTGGTCGATGATCATGCGGCGCAAGCCGGCCATGACGCGCCGCCGGCGCACGCGGCGGCGGATGACCATGCCGTGGTCGATGATCATGGTGAGGCCGGTGAGGGCGATCATGGCGGTGGTCATCATCCGCCGACCTGGGTCTTGCTGTCGCCCTTCTTTGCCACGCTGACCGGTTTCGGGCTCGCGATCTGGTTCTACCTGATCAATGAGGGCATGGGCGCCCGCATCGCCGCGCGCGGTGGTCCGCTCCATTCCTTCCTCTACAACAAGTGGTATGTCGACGAGATCTACCATTTCCTCTTCGTCCGCGGTGCCAAGGCACTCGGTGACCTGTTCTGGAAAATCGGTGATGTGAAGATCATCGACGGGCTGGGTCCCAATGGTGTGGCCGGCACGACGCTGGCCGCGGCGCGCCGCCTGGCCAAGGGCCAGTCCGGTTTCCTCTACCACTACGCATTCGTCATGCTGATCGGCGTCCTGGGCTTCACGCTCTGGATCATGATCGGGCAAGGGGGTCTTTAAATGTTCGGCGAATTTGAAGCCTTCCTGTCGATCCTGACGTTCGTTCCGGCGCTTGGCGCGCTGGTCATTGCGATCTTCCGGTTCACGGCCCGCTCAGAGGACCAGAGCCTGATCGACCGTAATTCGCGCTGGGTGGCCTGGCTGGCCACCATGGTGACGCTTGGCATGTCGGTTCTGCTTCTGGCCAATTTTGATGCCGAGGCGACCGGATTCCAGTTTGTCCACGAAGTGACCTGGCTCGAGCAGATTGGTCTGGGTTACCGGATGGGTGTTGACGGCCTGTCGATCCTGTTCGTCGTCCTGACCGCCTTCCTGATGCCGATCTGCATCATGGCGTCGGGCGCGATCAAGACCCGCGTCGCCGACTACATGATCGCCTTCCTGCTGCTGGAAACCATGGTCATCGGCGTGTTCTGCGCGCTCGACCTGGTGCTCTTCTACATCTTCTTCGAAGGCGGCCTGATCCCGATGTTCATCATCATCGGTGTCTGGGGCGGACAGAACCGCGTCTATGCGGCGTTCAAATTCTTCCTCTACACCCTGCTCGGCTCGGTGCTGATGCTGGTCGCCATGATCGTGATGTTCCTGCAGGCCGGCACGACCGATGTCACCGTTCTGCTGGAGACCGAGTTCGCCCGCAATGCCCAGATGTGGATGTGGCTGGCCTTCTTCGCCTCCTTCGCGGTGAAGATGCCGATGTGGCCGGTCCATACCTGGCTGCCCGATGCCCACGTGCAGGCGCCGACCGCTGGTTCGGTCATTCTGGCCGGCGTATTGTTGAAGCTGGGCGGCTATGGCTTCCTGCGCTTCTCCCTGCCGATGTTCCCGGAGGCGAGTGATTATTTCGCGCCAATGGTCTTCGTGCTGTCGATCATCGCCATCATCTACACCTCCCTGGTGGCTTTCCGGCAGACCGATATCAAGAAGCTGATCGCCTACTCCTCGGTCGCCCATATGGGCTTCGTGACCATGGGCCTGTTCGCGATGAATGAGACCGGTGTGCAGGGCGCGATCTTCCAGATGATCTCGCACGGCGTGATCTCCGGTGCGCTCTTCCTGTGTGTCGGCGTCATCTATGACCGCATGCACACCCGCGAGATCGCCTTCTATGGCGGGCTGGTTCACAGGATGCCGGTTTTCGCGGCGATCTTCGGCCTGTTTGCCATGGCCAATGTCGGACTGCCGGGCACCTCCGGCTTTGTCGGTGAGATCATGACCATGGTCGGCGCCTTCCAGGTCAGCTGGTGGATTGCCACCGGCGCCGCGGTCGGTGTGATCCTGTCGGCCATGTACATGCTGACCGTCTATCGCGATGTCGTGTTCGGCGAGATCACCAATCCCAAGCTCGAGACCATTACCGATCTCAACCGGATGGAGTGGCTGATCTTCATCCCCTTGATCATCGGTACGCTGCTGCTCGGCGTGTTCTCGACCCTGATCACGGATGTCACCGCAACCGCGGTTGATCATCTGCTTTCCAATTATGATGCGGCGCTTGCCGCATCGGCCCAGTAGGAGAAGCCAGCCATGACGGCGGACATGCTTTCCCACGACCTGTCGCTTCTCATTCCCGAGCTGGTGCTGGCCGGCGGCGCCATGGCGCTGCTGATGCTGGGCGTCTTCCTCAAGGGCGACGGGACCGAGAAACTGGTCCAGTGGCTGACCGTTGGCCTGCTGGCCGCGGCGGCACTGGCGGCGCTCTTCCTGGTGAGCGGTGAGGGCATGGCCTTCAATGACAGCTTCGTCTTTGACAGCCTGGCGCGTTTCTCCAAGACCGCCATCGGCCTTGTCGCGGCGATCGCCATGCTGCTGGCCATGCCGTATCTGCAGGCCGAGAAGCTGGGCAAGATCGAGTATCCGGTCCTGGTCGTGCTGGCTGTGACCGGCATGATGATGATGGTGTCGGCCAATGACCTGATTGCCATGTATATGGGCATCGAGCTGCAATCGCTGGCGCTGTACGTGCTCGCCGCCTTCAATCGCGACAGCCTGCGGGCGTCCGAGGCGGGGCTGAAATATTTCGTGCTCGGCGCGCTGTCCTCCGGCCTGCTGCTCTATGGTGCCTCGCTGGTCTATGGTTTCGCCGGCTCGACCGGTTTTGGCGACATCGCCCTGGCCGTCGAAAGCGGCAGCAATATCGGCCTCACCGTCGGCCTCGTCTTCGTGATCTGTGGTCTGGCCTTCAAGGTCTCGGCCGCGCCCTTCCACATGTGGACCCCGGACGTCTATGAAGGCGCGCCGACACCGGTCACCGCCTTCTTCGCAACGGCGCCGAAATTTGCCGCCATCGTGCTTTTGGCCCGCGTGCTCATGGAACCCTTCGGGGCTGTGGTCGACCAGTGGCGGGACGTGATCTGGATGATCGCGGTCCTGTCTATGGCTGTCGGTGCCTTCGGCGCCCTGACCCAGCAGAACATCAAGCGTCTGATGGCTTACTCGTCGATCAGCAATATGGGCTATGCCCTGGTTGCCGTAGCAGCGGCCAGCCAGACCGGCCTGTGGGCGCTGCTGGTCTTCATGGTGCTCTACATGGTCGGGGCCATCGGGTCCTTTGCCACCATCCTGTCGATGCGGACACGTGAGGGCATGGTCGAGCAGATTTCCGATCTCGCCGGTCTCGCCCAGCGCAATCCCGGCCTCGGCTGGTCGATGACCGCCCTGATGTTCTCGATCGGTGGCCTGCCTTTCATGGTCGGCTTTTTCGGCAAATTCTTCGTGATCTATGCCGCCGTGCAGGCCGATCTGATGATCCTCGCGGTCCTCGCCGTCCTGTTCTCTGTCGTGGGTGCGGCCTATTATCTGCGCATCGTGAAAGTGATCTGGTTCGACAGCTCGGAGATCGAGTTCGTACCGTCTGCGGTTTCGACTTACTGGATTGCCCGGATTGCCGGCCTGGCGACGGTGTTGCTGTTGCCCGTGCTCGGCTGGCTGGTCTTCCGCGCCTATTCGGTCGGGCTGGCGCTGCTCTAGCGCCATAGCCTTGGCACAGACCCAGCCCCAGCCTCGTATCGAGTGGATCGAGGAAACAAGCTCGACCAATGCCGATATCCGGGAGCGGGCCCTGGCCGGTGAGCGTGGCCCGTTATGGCTGGCCGCTCGCCGCCAGACCGCGGGCCGTGGCCGGCGCGGGCGGGTCTGGAGCGGGCTGACCGGTAATCTTTTCACGACCGGCCTGTACACGCTGCAATCTGATCCCGGCCGGGCGGCCGAGTTGTCCTTCGCCGCTGCCCTGGCCGTTGCGGCGGTCTGCGACAGCGCCACGCGGGACCCGTCGGTGACGCGCCTGAAATGGCCCAATGACGCGCTCGTGCATGGCCGCAAGGTGGCGGGCATCCTGCTCGAGAGCGGTCCGGCGCCCGAGGGCGGTCTGTGGCTGGCGGTCGGCATCGGCATCAATCTGGCTGCTGCACCTGACGATGTTGAGCGTCCGGCGACGTCGCTGGACCGGCATGGCGCAACCCTGTCGCCCGACGCCGCACTCGAGACCCTGGTGAACGCCTTCGAGCGTGAGCGTCAGGCCTGGCAATTGGGCGGCTTCGGTCCGATCCGCGATCGCTGGCTGACCCGGGCCCACGGGCTTGGCCAGCCCTGCGAAGCACGGCTCGAGGGCGAGACAGTCAAGGGCGTCTTTGCGGACCTCGGGCCCGATGGCGCGCTGCGACTGGACTTGGTTGGCGGCGGTCGCCGGTATATCTCCGCAGGAGACGTGTTTTTCCCGGATGCGGGATGAAAGGAAACCCATGCTGCTCGCGATCGATTGCGGCAACACCAATACACTGTTTGCCATTCATGACGGCAATGACTGGGTCGCCCAATGGCGTTCGGGAACCGATTCGACCCGGACCGCTGACGAACATGCGGTCTGGCTGTCCCAGCTCATGGGCTTGCAAGGGCGCAGCTTTGCCGACATCACCGCCTGCGTGATCTCGACGGTGGTGCCGCAGGCCCTGTTCAACCTGCGAAACCTGTCGCGTCGCTATTTCAAGGCCGAGCCGGTGATCGTCGGTGAGCCGGGCGTCCGCATGGACATCGAGGTCCGCCTGGACCGTCCGCAGGATGCCGGTGCTGACCGCCTGGTGAACGCACTCGGCGCCCGCGCGGTCTATGACGGCGCCCTGATCATCATCGACAGCGGCACGGCGACGACGTTCGATGTGATCGCGGCAGATGGCGCCTTTGAAGGCGGGATCATTGCCCCGGGCATCAACCTGTCCATGCAGGCCCTGCATGGCGCCGCGGCCAAGCTGCCGCGTGTCGCCATTGCCAAACCGGCGCGTGTGATGGGCAAGGATACGGTGTCGGCCATGCAGTCCGGCGTGTTCTGGGGCTATATCGACCTGATTGACGGGCTGGTCCAGCGGCTCAAGAGCGAGTACGCCCAACCCATGACCGTGGTTGCGACCGGCGGGGTCGTCTCGCTGTTTGACGGCGCCTCGAAGGCGATCGACCACTATGACGCGGATCTGACCATTCGCGGTCTTCTTGAAGTCTGGAAACTCAATGGCGGTGCCGATACGTGACCGATAGCCTCTACTTCCTGCCGCTTGGCGGATCCGATGAAATCGGCATGAATCTCAATCTCTACGGCTACGGGCCGGAGGGAAAACAAAAATGGATCATCGTCGATTGCGGGGTCACTTTCGGCGATCTGACGACGCCGGGTGTCGACCTGATCATGCCTGATCCGCGCTTCATCGAAGAGCGGCGCGACGACCTGATCGGCATGGTGCTGACCCATGCGCACGAGGATCACATGGGCGCTGTTGCCCATTTGTGGCGCCGCCTGCGCTGTCCGATCTGGGCGACCCCCTTCACCGCCTGGCTGGTCCGTGACCGGCTGCGTGAGTACGGGCTTCTCGACGAGGTCGAGCTGCACGAGATGGCGCTGGATTGCCGCTTTGATCTGGGACCCTTCAACCTGCAATTGGTGACGCTGACCCACTCCATTCCCGAACCCAATGGCATCGCCATCCGCACGCCGGCCGGAATGGTGCTGCACACCGGCGACTGGAAGATCGACCCGGCGCCGATGATTGGCGAGGCGACTGATATCGACGCGCTGACCGCAATCGGCAATGAAGGCGTGCTGGCCATGGTCTGCGACAGCACGAATGTGTTCTCGCCGGGCGAGAGCGGTTCGGAAGGCGATGTCCGGGAAGAGCTGATCAAGGTCGTCGGCGAGTGCAAGACCGGCAAGGTGGCGATCGCGTCGTTCGCCTCCAATGTCGCGCGACTGCAATCCTCCATCGAGGCCGCCGAGGCCAATGGCCGCCGCGTCTGTCTGGTGGGCCGCTCGATGCACCGCATGACGGCTGCCGCCAAGGCTGTCGGCATGTTGAAGCATGTGAAGGATTTCGTCAGCGAAGAAGAGGCGTCGTCCTTCCCGGCCTCCAAGATTCTCTACCTGTGCACCGGATCACAAGGTGAGCCGCGCGCCGCCCTGTCACGCATCGCGGCGGGCAATCACCGCAATGTCTCGCTGAGCAGGGACGACACCGTCATTTTCTCGAGCCGTGTCATTCCGGGCAATGAGCTGGGAATTTTCGAGCTGCAGAACCAGCTGGCCGAGCGTGGTGTTCATATCATCACCGAGAAGACCCGGCCGATCCATGTCTCCGGCCATCCCTGCCGCGACGAGCTGGCGCAGATGTATGCCTGGGCCAAGCCGAGTGTGGCCATCCCCGTGCACGGCGAGCGCCGTCACCTGCTCGAGCATGCCGATTTTGCCCGTGAGCTGCAGGTGCCGCATTCGGTCTCCGTGCGCAATGGCGACATGGTGCAGATACGCTCCGACGGCACCGCCTCGATTGTCGACGAGGCGCCGGCCAGCCGGCTGCATGTTGATGGCAATTTCATCGTCGATGCCGACGCCGCCTCGATGCGCGAGCGCCGCAAGCTGGCCCATGCCGGTCAGGTGACCCTGTCGATGGCGGTCAGCGAGAAGGGCGAGATTGTCTCGGGCCCGGAAGTGCGCCTGCAGGGTGTGCCGGAAGACGACAACATGTCCCTCGATGATTTCGCCGACGCCATGGCCGACGAGGCCGAACGTGCCTTCGACCGCCTGTCCAAGCGCGACCGCCGCGATGTCGAGCGGGCCGAGGAAGAAGTCCGCCGCGCGGTCCGCCGCGAGGCCAACCGCATCTGGGGCAAGAAGCCCTGGGTCGAGATCATGATGCTGGAAGTCTGAAACCGGGAGATAACCCCATGAAGATCGGACGTTTGAACCATGTCGGCGTGGCCGTTCCCGATATCGAGGCGGCCAAAAAGACCTATGCCGCGCTCTATGGCGCGACCCAAGCGACCGAGACCAAGGATTTCCCTCATCTGGGTGTACGGGTCGCCTTTGTCCATCTCGACAATTCCGAGATCGAATTGATCGAGCCGTGCGGTGAGGCCAGCCCGATCCACAAATTCCTCGAGCGCAATCCCAAGGGCGGCCAGCACCATATCTGTTTTGAAGTGCCCGACATCATCGCTGCACGCGACGCCATGCGCGAGCGTGGCGCGACAGTGCTGGGTACGGGCGAACCCTATATCGGCGCCCATTGCGTGCCGGTGATCTTCGTTCACCCCAAGGACAGCCATGGCCAGCTGATCGAATTGATGCAGGAGCCAGCCCGATGACCCGCTTCCTGCCGTACCTGCCAGTCGCCCTGGCTGCCATATTCTGGCTGAAGGGCTTTTTCGTCCGGGATGGCGGTGTCGGAATCGTCAACGGGCTGGTCGTCTTCCTGATCGTCTGGTGGCTGTTCTTCTTCACCATGCTGCCGATCGGCGTGCGTTCGCAGGAGGAGGCCGGCGATGTGGTGGCCGGTTCCGAGCCCGGCGCACCACAAGCGCCCAATCTGAAGCGCAAGATGTGGTGGACCACCATCGCCACCTCGATTGTCTGGATCGCCTATTTCCTGATCACCGAGAGCGGTGTGATGGAGCAATTCATGCCGCAAAGCCTGTTCAGCTAGGCAGCGGTCAATCGCGCTCCACACGCGCCGCGAAACAGCCATGGGCGGCGTTGTGCACGTCCACATGGGCGACGTCCTTGCGGGCGAGGGCGGCCTCGATATTGGACGTCGGGTCACCGCTCAGGGCGAGATCGGCTCCGACCAGCATGCCTTCCGCATCAAACAGGCGCAGCGCCAGCGGCCGTCCTTTCATCACCGGCGGGATGTCATCGTGAAAGCGGGCGGTTTCGACGGCCGTCTCGCGCACAAAGATCGCATAACTGCTGCGATAGGGCGTGTCGGCCGCGTGGCTGACATGATTGAGCAGGAGCAGTGTCTCGCCCGGCTCGGCGTCTTCCAGCGTGATGCGGCAGGGATAGCCGGGCTTGGCGGTCGCGGTGTGGCGAATGATGCCGTGCTCGGCCAGTTCTGTGTCGCTCATGCCGAAATAGGGTGTGAAGGCGTCCGGCGCGAGCCCGCTGATGGTGAAGGCCATGGGTGTCTCCTCGAGATTGCAGGCTGCACCCTGGCGCGCCTGAATCGAGGCCGCCACCCGATCCTTGCTGTCGCCTGCGGCATGCGCCTTTGTCTTCGCGCGCCAGGGCGCCGAAGTGTGGGAGGGAACGGGATGTCGGCGGACACCGGGGTGTCCTGTTGGTAGTCTGCGGTGTCCGTGATGTCCTCGACATCCCGTTCTCGGAGATTTCCCGGACGCTCTCGCCCCCGATTCCAATGCGGCAGGTAGATGGGGTCGGTCGTTTAGTGCCCCGCGACCTGGTCGCACGCCCTGCCGGAGCTTTGGAATGTCACATCCAACGCGCGGACAGGCTCCGCTCGCTTCCGGGCACAAGTGACTGAGCTCGTGCCTCCCGTCCCGAAAACCGAGGGCATTATGTGCTGGCGGTCTAGGGGGGAGGATAAGTTTTCTTCAAACACCCGCTCCACACACCGTCATCCCGGCGAAGGCCGGGACCCAGCCTGCGACGCAAGCTATTGCCAAGCCTGGCGAAATCGAGTGTGCGAGACTGGGTCCTGACTTTCGCCAGGATGACGGTGTGTGGGGTGCACAGCGGGGATAAAGGCACAAAACCTTGTCATCCCGGACATATGCCCGGCCTCGAGCCGGGCGGCGATCCGGGACCCATTATCGCGAAAGCTGGCCGCACCGGGCGTATGGGTCCCGGGTCTTCGCCCTGATCAAGTCAGGGCTTCGTCCGGGATGACAGGCGTGCATCGGCGTCGGACAGCCCTTTCAAACCAAACCCGTCGGTCCCGGATGGCGCTGTGCGCCTGCGGGGCAAATGATGAGGAGGGTGAGGGGTAAATCCCGGTGACCGCAGGAGAAATCCCCCTCATCCGGCCTCCGGCCACCTTCTCCCAGGGGAGAAGGAAAGCAGCGCGCAACGGGGATAGGCCCCCGCTTTCCGGCGCGGGAGATGCAAATCCGGACCTGGTCAGCCAGTCTGCCGCGCAGTCTCTGCACCCCGACATCGCTGCCGCCTTGTATTACGGCGCTCACCCGGTCTAATGGGCGTCACACTCTTACCCACCGGAATCGCCCCATGCGCCTGTCCCGTTATTTCCTGCCCGTCCTCAAGGAAACCCCGTCCGATGCCGAGATTGTCTCGCACCAGCTGATGCTGCGTGCCGGCATGATCAAACAGGAGGCCGCCGGCATTTATGCCTGGTTGCCGCTGGGCCATCGGGTGCTTCGCAAGATCGAGCAGATCGTGCGCGAGGAACAGGACCGGGCCGGCGCGGTCGAACTGTTGATGCCGACCATCCAGTCCGCTGATCTGTGGCGCGAGAGCGGGCGCTATGATGATTATGGGGACGAGATGCTGCGCATCACCGACCGCCATGATCGCGACATGCTGTTCGGGCCGACCAATGAGGAGATGATCACCGACATCTTTCGGTCCTATTGCAAGTCCTACAAGGACGTCCCCAAGCTCCTCTATCATATCCAGTGGAAATTCCGCGATGAGCGCCGGCCCCGTTTCGGAGTCATGCGCGGACGCGAATTCCTGATGAAGGATGCCTATTCCTTCGATGTCGACGAGGCGGCGGCGCGGCGCTCCTACAACCGCATGTTCGTGGCCTATCTCAACACTTTCGCGCGGCTTGGGCTGAAGGCCGTGCCGATGCAGGCCGATACCGGTCCGATCGGCGGCGATCTCAGCCATGAATTCATCGTCTTGGCCGAGACCGGCGAGAGCGAGGTCTTCTGCCATGCCGATCTCGTCGAGATGGGCGCGCCGGGCCTCGATGTTGATTTCGACGGCGATCTGCAGCCGCTGGTCGACCAGCGTACGGCGCTCTATGCCGCGACCGAGGAAATGCACCAGCCCGAAGAATTCGCCGCCGTGCCGGCCGACCGCCAATTGTCGGCCCGCGGTATCGAGGTCGGTCATATCTTCAATTTCGGCACCAAATATTCCGAGCCGATGAAGGCCACGGTCCAGCACCAGGACGGTCAGCCGCGCCCGGTCCATATGGGCTCCTACGGTGTTGGTGTGTCGCGTCTGCTGGGCGCGATCATCGAAGCACATCATGACGAGAAGGGCTGTATCTGGCCGGAAAGCGTCGCCCCCTTCGGAGCGGGCATCATCAATATGCGTGTCGGCGATGAGGCCTGTGATGCGGCCTGTGAGACCGCTTACCAGGGATTGGTGAAGGCCGGTCTCGACCCGCTCTATGACGATACCGACAGCCGCGCCGGCGCCAAATTCGCCACCGCCGACCTGATCGGACTGCCCTACCAGCTTGTGGTCGGGCCGCGTGGTCTGAAAGAGGGCAAGATCGAACTGAAAGTCCGCCGCACGGGTGAGACCCACGAAATGTCGCCCGAGGATGCGGTCAGCCGGCTCGCCGAAGGGGCGTTCAGCGATGTCTGAGGCGGCTGGCGGGACGGGTGTTGGTGAAGGCGGCGGCGCACGGCCGTTCAGCCCCTATGAATTCCTGCTCGCCTTTCGCTATCTGCGCTCGCGCCGCAAGCATGGCGGCGTTGCCCTGATTGCCTGGATATCCTTTGGCGGGATTGCGCTGGCAGTGACCGGCCTGATCGCCGTCATGTCGATCATGAACGGGTTTCGTGCCGAGCTGTTCAGCCAACTTCTCGGCTTTCAGCCGCATGTCTATGTCGATACACGGGAAATGCCCGCTGATGATGTCGACCGCCTTCTGCTCGAAATCGAAGCAATGACGGGCGTGACCAGCGCTGATCCGGTCATATCCGGTCAGGTCATGGCGACCTCGGACCGCTATGAAACCTTCCTCCAGGTCCTTGCCGTACGGCCGCAGGATCTCGCCGAAATGGATGTCATCCGCTCCGGCGAGGACCCTCGCAGCCGAACCGGGCTGACCCATGGCGACCTCTCGGAATTCGGAACGGGCCGCAATGGCGGCGATGTCATCGTGCTGGGCACCGGCGTGGCCCGTCGTCTCGGCGTCAATGTCGGCGACCGGGTGACTTTCCTGTCGGCCCGCGCCGCGCCGTCGGCTTTCGGGGCCCGGCCTCAGCAAAAAGCCTATTATGTCGGTGCCATCCTGGCCGCCGGCGTCTCCACCATTGATGACAGCCTGGCCTATATGCCGCTGGAGCAGGGGCAGTTGTTCTTCGTGCGGGGTGATGATGTGGACCTGATCCAGGTGCGTCTCGACGACGCCGAGCAGGCGCCGCTCTATGTAGATCCCGTGCGCGCGATCGCCGGACCCAATGCCGCCGTCTACGACTATACAAGGCTCGATCCGGCCTTTTTCAACGCGCTGCAATTCGAGCGCACGGCGATGCGGCTGATCCTGTCGATCGTTGTGGCGATCGCCGCGATGAACATCATTTCCGGCCTGGTCATGCTGGTGAAGAACAAGTCCCGCGACATTGCCATCCTGCGGACCATGGGCGCGACCCAGGCCTCGATCATGCGGGTCTTCCTGATCGTCGGCGCCAGCATCGGCATGGCCGGAACCCTGGCCGGCCTCACCCTGGGCATCCTGTTCGTGATGAATATCGGCCCCATCCAGGACTTCATCACCTGGACGACCGGCGCCCAGGTCTGGGATCCAAGCGTCTATTATCTCTATCGCATTCCCGCCAAGATGGATTGGGGCGAGGTCGGTTTCATCTCGATCTTCGGCCTTGTGGTGTCGCTGCTTGTCACCCTGCCACCAGCCTGGCGAGCGGCCCGTCTCGATCCGGTGGAGGCGCTGCGCTATGAGTGATTTCGTCCTCGAACTCGACGCCATCGAACGCACCTATGTGACCGAGGCCGGCGAGCTGCCCGTGCTGCGCGGCGCCAGCCTGTCGCTGGCACCGGGCGAGATTGTCGGGCTTGTCGGACCGTCCGGCTCCGGCAAGTCCTCCTTGCTGCATGCGGCCGGATTGCTGGAGCGTCCCGATGCCGGCGAAGTGCGGGTGAGGGGACAGGCGACGCGTGATCTGGATGATCGGGCACGCACCGCCATCCGCCGCCGCGATATCGGTTTCGTCTACCAATTCCACCATCTGCTGCCGGAATTCGACGCGTTGGAAAACATCGTCCTGCCGCAGCTGATCGCCGGCGTTCCGTCCGCCAGGGCCCGTCAGCGCGCCGAAGAATTGCTGACCCGGCTGGGTCTGGCCGAGCGCCTGCTCCATCAGCCCTCTCAATTGTCCGGCGGGGAACAGCAGCGCGTCGCAATTGCCCGGGCGCTGGCCAATGCGCCGCATGTGCTGCTGGCCGACGAACCGACCGGAAATCTCGATCCGGATACCTCCGACACGGTGTTCGCCGCTTTCCGCGATACCGTCCGGGCCGAGGGCGCTGCGGCGCTCGTGGCGACCCATAACCACGAATTGGCCGGGCGGATGGACCGCATCCTGACCTTCGCGGACGGGCATCTGACGCCCTATGTCCCTGCCTGAGCAAGGCACTTTCACCGAATGGAACAAAATTGGAACAAATCTCTTGACGTCTTGATTGTCGCCAAATAGAACAAAGCACGAACATTGTTGTTGGGGAGATAGCCATGCGCCGCGTTGTTCAAGATGTTTCTGCCGCCACTGCTGTTCTGGGTTTCGCCTGGATGATCGCGATGTGGGGATCGGTTCTCGGCGCTGCCTGAACCGTCTATGCTGGCCCGGCTGACTCGGAGCGCGCTGGCAGGTGCTGATCCGGTGAGCGGTCGGGCCGGATGGCGGCCTGATGCGGTGTCCATGATCTAGGCAGGATCGGGGCCGGTTCGGGAGAGTGGGATGGCCGCGCAGCTACCTTTTGTGCATTTGCGGGTTCGGTCGCCTTATTCGGTGCTCGAGGGCGCGATCCGCATGCCCAAAATGGTCGAGGCCTGCCAGACCCATGGCATGCCGGCGATCGCGCTGACGGACACAAACAATCTTTTCGGGGCGCTTGAGTTCTCCGAGGTCCTGTCCGGGGCTGGGGTCCAACCGATTGTCGGGTGTACGCTGAAAGTCCGTCTGGGTGACCCGCATCCGGGCGAGCGCGCCGAGCCGGACGGGACACTGGTCCTGCTGGCCCAGGACGAGGTCGGCTATGGCAATCTGATGGCGCTTTCCAGCGCCGCCTATCTGGATGTCGACGGGTCGGAAGAGCCGCACATCCCGTTCAGCCTGGTGCTCGATCATGCGGCGGGGCTGATTGCCCTGACCGGCGGGCCGGATGGTCTTCTCAACCGTCTGATCACGGGCGGTCGGCAGCCCGAGGCCGCGACCTATCTCGACCAGCTCGCATCGGCCTTTGGCGACCGGCTCTATGTCGAGCTGCAGCGTCACGGTCTGGAAGCCGAGCTCGAAGCGGAGGACTGGCTGGTCGGCCAAGCCTATGCCCGCGATCTGCCCCTGGTTGCGACCAATGAGGCCTATTTCCCGGACCAGTCGATGCACAAGGCCCATGACGCCTTGCTGTGTATCTCGGAGAGTTCCTTTGTCTCGGTCGCCGACCGGCGCCGGGTGACGGCGGACCACTACCTGACCACGCCGGAAGAAATGAATGCGCGCTTTGCCGACTTGCCGGAAGCGCTGACCAACACGATCGAAATTGCCCGCCGCTGCGCCTTTCGGGTCCGCACCCACGCGCCGATCCTGCCCAGCTTCCCGACCGAGGGCGGCCGGACCGAGGTCGAAGAGCTGATCGCGCGCGCCCATGAAGGCCTGACAGACCGGCTGGCCAGCATCAATGCGGCGGCGCCCGAGGCGGACTACCGCGCCCGTCTCGATTTCGAACTCGACATCATCAAGCAGATGGGGTTCCCGGGCTATTTCCTGATCGTCTCGGACTTCATCCAGTGGGCCAAGAATAACGACATACCGGTCGGGCCGGGCCGGGGTTCGGGCGCCGGCTCGCTGGTCGCCTATGCGCTGACCATCACCGATCTCGACCCTCTGCGCTTTGGTCTTCTGTTCGAACGCTTCCTCAATCCCGAGCGGGTCTCCATGCCCGATTTCGACGTCGACTTCTGCCAGGAACGACGCGGCGAGGTGATCCGTTATGTGCAGGAACAATACGGGCATGACCGGGTCGCCCAGATCATCACTTTCGGCACCCTGCAGGCCCGCGCCGTGGTGCGCGATACCGGCCGGGTCCTGCAGCTGCCGCTGGGCCTGGTCGACCGGCTCGCCAAAATGGTGCCGGCCAACCCGGCCAATCCGGTCACCCTGGCCCAGGCCCTCGATATCGAACCCAGGCTGCGCGAAATGCGGCGCGATGACGAGTCCGTCGACACGCTGCTGACCGTCGCCCTGAAGCTGGAAGGCCTGTTCCGCAACGCCTCGACCCACGCCGCCGGTGTGGTGATCGGTGACCGCAAACTGTCCGAGCTCGTTCCGCTCTATCGCGATCCGCGCTCCGACATTCCCGCCACCCAGTTCAACATGAAATGGGTCGAACCGGCGGGTCTCGTGAAATTCGACTTCCTCGGCCTGAAAACACTGACCGTGATTGCCCGTGCGCTGGGCTATATCGCCTCGACCGGCAAGGACGTGCCCGATATCGAAGGGCTCGATTTCGACGACCAGGCGACCTTCGACCTTTTGCAGTCCGGCCATGCGATCGGTGTGTTCCAGCTGGAATCATCCGGCATGCGCGACACACTCAAGAAGATGAAGCCGGATGCGATCGAGGATCTGATCGCCCTGATCTCGCTCTATCGACCGGGCCCGATGAAGAATATCGACGTCTATGTCGACCGGAAATTCGGTCGCGCCGAGGTCGATTGCCTGCATGCCGATCTCGAGGGCGTGCTGTCGGAAACCTATGGCGTCATCATCTACCAGGAACAGGTGATGCAGATCGCCCAGATCCTGTCCGGCTATTCGCTCGGCGAGGCCGACCTGTTGCGCCGGGCCATGGGCAAGAAGAAGAAGGAGGAGATGGACAAGCAGAAGGTCCGTTTCCTCGAAGGCGCCGAGGCCAAGGGCGTCAGCCGCGAGAAAGCCTCCTACATCTTTGAACTGGTGGCCGAGTTCGCCGGCTATGGCTTCAACAAGTCACACGCTGCCGCCTATGCCGCCATCGCCTACCGGACCGGTTATCTGAAGGCCAACTACCCGGTCGAATTCATGGCGGCGCTGATGTCGCTGGATGCCGCCAATACCGACAAGCTGTCCGCCTTCTTCCAGGAAGTGCGGCGCATGAAGCTGGACGTGCGGCCGCCGGACGTGAATGCCTCCCAGGCCGATTTCTCGGTCGAGGAGGGGACGATTCGCTTTGCCCTCGGCGCGATCCGCAATGTCGGCTTTGTGGCCATGGAACACATCGTCGAGGAACGCACCGCCAACGGGCCATTCCGCGATCTTTACGATTTCGCCGAACGCGTCGATCCGCGCCAGGTCAACAAGCGCACCTTTGAAAACCTCGCCAAGGCCGGCGCCTTTGACAGTCTCGATCCGGACCGGGCCCGTGTCATGGCCTCGGCGGAAACCCTGATCTCGATGGCCCAGCATGCCGCCGAGCAGCGCGAGAGCGCCCAGGCCAGCCTGTTTGGCGGTGGTGGCGAGGAGGCCCAGCTCGAGCGGCCGCGCCTGCCCGAGCCCGATCCCTGGACCGCGACCCAGCGTCTCGATGCCGAATTGTCGGCGATCGGCTTTTACCTGTCCGGCCATCCGCTCGACGATCTGACCGAACACCTGGCCGGTCGCGGCGTGGTCTTCTTCGCCGAGGCGCCGGCCCGCGTCGCCGACGGCGCGACGGCGCTGCGCCTGGCCGGCATGGTGCGGCGGCGCCAGGAGCGGGTCTCCAACAAGAATGGCGAGCGTTTCGCCTGGACCACCCTGTCCGACCCGACCGGAGAGTTCGAGGTCTTCGTCAATTCCGATCTGCTGGTGAGTTCGCGCGATATTCTCGACAGCGGCCAGGCCGTGATGGTCAATTGCCGGGTCGATGAGCGCGACGAGCAGATTTCCTTCTTCGCCGACAAGATCGAGCCGCTGGACACCAAGATCTCGGCCGAGCGGCTGCGGATCCGCCTCGACCTGCCGGATGCGCTGACAGGCGTGCATGCCCGGCTCGAGCGGGCCAACAAGCGTGCCGATGCCAGTCATGACGCGGTGATCGACCTGTTGCTGCCGCTGCGCGATGGCGGCGAAATCGAGATGCGTCTGCCCGGCCGCCACAGCGCCGACGCGGCGTTGCAGGCGGCGTTGAAAGGGGTCAAGGGCGTCGCGTCCGTGGAGACGGCCTGACCGGGGCGATGTCGCTCTGGTCGCGGCCGGCATGTTTTCGGTTGCGCGGGGCCGTAATGCAGCGGATGCTCGCATTTTGCGGAGTGAATGATCCATGAACCGTTTTTGGCTAGCTGCCGCCTTGGCGGTCGGGCTTGCGAGCGCAGCGCAGGCTCAGGAGACACCTGATGCGCTGCTTGACGCCTTCATCACGGCGATCAGTTCGGAGGACGCGTCGGCATTGGCCCAGCTCTATACCGAAGATGCCGACAGCTACGCCCCGGGCACCCATCATGTCCGTGGCCGCGAGGCGATCGCAGCCGACTGGCAGGGGTTTTTCGATGCCTTCGATGATATCGCCCTGGTGATCGAGCCGCACGGTTCGGTGCACGTCGATGATACCCATGCCGCCTGGGGCGTGTGGACGATGACCCAGACCCCGGCAGACGGTGGCGAGCCATTCGTGCTGACGGGGCGGTTCATGGATGTCCAGGCCCGCATCGAGGGGCGCTGGTATTATGTGGCCGATCATGCCTCGGTTTCGCCAGAAATGGCTACGGTCGAATAGCCCCGCGGAGCGGGGCGCGGCGGGCATGGTACTGCGTTCGGGCGCGCCCACGAGGGCGCGTTTGACACAAGGCGGCGTGTTTCTGATCAATCCGCTGTGTTGGCACTGCTGCGGTCCTGCCTGACCGCGCTTGCCAACCTGCCCATGCGCGCCTATAAGCCGCGCCATCACGCACACGGGGCTACGTCCGGTCATTGTGACCAGACGCTCCGGTGTCAGCTGCCCAGGCAGGTGACTCCGCCCCGTGGAGGCCAACCGGAAAAGGAAAACACGATGGCTCTCCCCGATTTCAGCATGCGTCAGCTGCTCGAAGCTGGTTGTCACTTTGGACACCAGACCCACCGCTGGAACCCGAAGATGAAGGATTTCATCTTTGGTGAGCGGTCCAATATTCACATCATCGACCTCTCGCAAACCGTCCCGCTGCTGCACCAGGCCCTGGTGAAAGTGCGCGAAACGGCTGCCAAGGGCGGTCGCGTGCTGTTCGTCGGCACCAAGCGCCAGGCCCAGGACCCGCTGGCCCAGGCTGCCGGTCGTTGCGCCCAGTACTACATGAACCAGCGCTGGCTCGGCGGTACGCTGACCAATTGGCGCACCATCTCGAACTCCATCGCCCGCCTGCGCGAGCTGGAAGGCATGTTCGAGAATGAGGGCGGCATGGCCGGCCTGACCAAGAAAGAACAGCTGATGCTGACCCGCGAGCGCGAAAAGCTCGATCGTTCGCTCGGCGGTATCAAGGATATGGGTGGCACGCCGGACCTGATGTTCGTGATCGACACGAACAAGGAAGGCATCGCCATCCAGGAAGCCAAGAAGCTCGGCATTCCGGTCATCGCCGTGGTCGATACCAATTGCGATCCGGACCTCGTCGACTTCCCGATCCCGGGCAATGATGACGCCAGCCGCGCCATCTCGTTGTATTGCGACCTGATCGCCGACGCTGTCCTGGACGGCATGGGCGACAGCCAGCTGGCGATGGGCATGGATCTGGGCGAAGCCGAAGCACCGGTCGAGACCCTGGTCGAAGCCGAAGCTGAAGTCGTGGCCGAAGCTGCTCCGGCAGCCGAGGAAGCCCCGGCTGCAGAAGCCGAGGCGGCTGCCACGGACACGTCATCCGAATCTGACAAGACCGAAGCCTAAGACTTCGATCCAAAGCGAAATTCAGGAGAAACCGATGGCTGGCATTACCGCTGCTCTCGTGAAGGAACTGCGCGACAAGACCGGCGTAGGCATGATGGACTGCAAGAAGGCACTCGGCGAGACCGATGGTGACTTCGAAGCGGCCGTTGACTGGCTGCGCAAGAAGGGCCTGTCCAAGGCTGCCAAAAAGGCTGACCGCGTTGCCGCTGAAGGCCTCGTTGCCGTCGCCACCCAGGGTGGCCAGGGCGCTGTGGTCGAAGTCAATTCCGAAACCGATTTTGTGGCCCGGAACGAAAAGTTCCAGACCGCCGTCAAGGAAATCGCTGCCCTCGCCATTGGCGGTAGCGGTGATGTCGCCGAGATCAAGGCGGCGTCGACGTCTGGCGGTTCCACGGTCGAGGATCACCTGACCAACCTGATCGCGACGATCGGTGAGAACATGGCCCTGCGCCGTGCCGCCGTTGTCGTGGCCGAGCCGGGCGTGGTTGCGTCCTACGTGCACAATCCGGCCGCGACCGACATGGGCGCCATCGGCGTGCTCGTCGGCCTCCAGTCGGACGGTGACAAGGACAAGCTGGCCGAGCTGGGTCGCAAGATCGCCATGCACGTCGCTGCCGGTTCCCCGGCCGTTGCCGTCTCGGTCGATGTCGACGGTGTCGACAGCGCGATTGCCGACAAGGAACGCGAAGTCTTCGCCGACCAGGCCCGCCAGGCCGGCAAGCCGGACTCGATCGTCGAGAAGATGGTCGAAGGCCGCATGCGCAAATTCTATGAGGAAGTCGTGCTGCTCAAGCAGGCCTTCGTCATGGACCCTGACAATACCATCGAGCAGGTTCTCGAAGCCGCTGCCAAGGATCTTGGCGCTCCGGTGACCATTTCGGGCTTTGTCCGCATGGCCCTGGGTGAAGGCGTCGAGAAGGGCCCGGAAGAAGACTTTGCAGCTGAAGTTGCTGCCGCTTCAGGCCAATCCTGATCCCTGTCTGACAACAAGCGGCGGCGCTTTCCAGCGCCGCCGCTTTCTATATGCTGCACGCCGTGACTGATTCCTCTGCATCCGGGCCGGCTGATGGCCAAGCGGGCGCGCCGAAATTCCGGCGGGTACTGCTCAAAGTCTCTGGTGAAGCCCTGATGGGCTCCCAGAATTATGGCATCGATATTGATACCGCTGACCGGATTGCGCGCGAAGTCGCCGCAGCCGTGAAGGGCGGGACCGAGATGTGCCTCGTCATTGGCGGCGGCAATATCTTCCGGGGCCTGTCCGGCGCGGCCAAGGGCATGGACCGGGCCGCAGCCGACTATATGGGCATGCTGGCCACCGTCATGAACGCCCTGGCCATGCAGACCGCGCTGGAGCGCATTGGCGTCCAGACCCGGGTCCAGTCGGCCATCCCCATGACCACGGTTTGCGAGCCCTATATCCGCCGCCGCGCCACACGGCACATGGAAAAGGGCCGGGTGGTGATCTTCGCCGCCGGCACCGGCAATCCCTTCTTCACGACGGATACGGCTGCTGCGCTGCGCGCCGCCGAAATGGGCTGCGATGCGCTGTTGAAGGGCACCCAGGTCGATGGCGTCTATTCGGACGATCCGCGCACCAATCCGGATGCCGAGCGCTTTGACCAACTCGACTATCTCGACGTCCTGACCCGCGATTTGCGGGTCATGGATGCCTCGGCGGTGACGCTGATGCGCGAAAATGCGATACCGATTGTCGTGTTTGACATTCACAAGACCAATGGTCTTGCCCGTGTGCTCGCCGGGGAGGGCAAGTGCACCATGATCGGCAAGATGAAGTCTGACGCCGCTGCGGTCTGACCGGCGCGGATTGTCTCCAGAAAGAGCGAAAACGCCATGAGCGACGAGTATGACGAAAACGACCTGAAGCGCCGCATGGACGGGGCCATCGAGTCCCTGCGCAAGGAATTCGCCGGTCTGCGTACAGGCCGGGCCAGCGCCGGCCTGCTCGAGCCGATCAAGGTTGACGCCTATGGCACGCCGACGCCGATCAACCAGCTCGGCAATATCTCGGTTCCCGAGCCGCGCATGATCACCCTGCAGGTGTGGGACAAGAACATGGTGGCCGCCGTCGACAAGGCGATCCGCAATTCCGGCATTGGCCTCAATCCGGTGATGGAAGGCCAGCTTCTGCGTATTCCGATTCCGCCGCTCAATGAGGAACGCCGGGCCGAGATCGCCAAGCTGGCTGGCAATTATGCCGAACATGCCCGCGTCGCGGTCCGCAATGTGCGGCGTGACGGCATGGACGCGCTGAAAAAGATGGAGAAGGATGGCGACTTGTCCGAGGACGAGCAGAAAGCCTTCTCCGAGGACGTCCAGAAACTCACCAATGAAGCGATCAAGCGGATTGATGAGAACCTGAAGTCCAAGCAAGAAGAGATTATGCAGGTCTGATCAACCCGATTGGCGGAGCGAATGCATGACTGACGACGCTTCCGCAGACCGACCGGAGCCGCGCCATACGGCCATCATCATGGACGGCAATGGTCGCTGGGCGAAGGCCCGCGGCCGTCCGCGCTCCTTTGGCCACAAGCGCGGTGTCGAAACGGTCCGCAAGATTGTCGAACATGCCGGCGAGCTCGGCGTGCGCTATCTGACCCTGTTCTCCTTCTCGACCGAGAATTGGAGCCGTCCGGCCGATGAGGTCGGGGCGCTGTTCGAACTGCTCAAACACTATGTCGAAGCGGACCTGGAGGGGCTGGCCAGGCGTGGTGTGCGGATCCGCATCATCGGTCGACGTGACAATCTCGGTGCCGACCTGATCGCCATTATTGACCGGGCCGAGGCGCGTACCCGGGACAATACCGACTTCCACCTGACCATCGCCTTCAACTATGGCGGGCGGGACGAAATCCTGCGTGCCTGCCAGGCGGTGGCAAAGGAGGCGGCATCAGGGGCCCTGGATGTGTCGACGCTCGACGAGGCGCGCCTTGGCGGCTTCCTCGATACTGAAGGCCTGCCGGATGTGGACCTGATGATCCGCACCAGTGGCGAGCAACGCATCTCCAACTTCCTGCTCTGGCAAGCGGCCTATGCCGAACTTGTCTTCGTCGAGGCACTCTGGCCCGATTTCACCACTGACGATCTGGCGAGCGCCATCAACACCTATCACCAGCGTGTCAGGCGCTATGGAGGCGTTGATGCCGGCGCCGCGTGATCCGGTTTTCCGGCGTCGTCTCATTTCCGCGCTGATCCTCGGCCCGCTCGCGGTCGTGCTGCTTTATGTCGGGGACCTGGCCTTCACAGCCTGGGTCGCGGCCTTTGCTGCGGCGATGGCCTGGGAATGGATCCACATGTCCGACCGGGATGCGCCACCGGTCGCCTACGCCATCGCCTGTGCGACAGCGTCCGGAACGGTGCTTCTGGCGGGGCAGACCAGCGTCATGGATGCACTTGCCTGGGGCGCAGCCGGTACGCTGGCGAGCGGGATCGAGCGCTGGCGACGTGGCTGGTCGAGCGAAGTGCTCGGCGTGCTCTACGTGTCATTGTCCGCGGCCCTGCTGGCGGCCATGCGAGCTGAACCGGATCATGGGCTCAAGGCCGTCATCCTGTTGTTCGCTGTCGTCTGGGCCGCTGACAGCCTGGCCTATCTGGTCGGCACCTGGATCGGCGGGCCGAAACTCCTGCCCCAGGCCAGTCCGAAAAAGACCTGGTCCGGCTTCCTGGCCGGCATCCTGGCCGGCGCCGCGGCGGGACTGGCGGCGGGTTATCTGTTTGGCCTCGAGCCGATCCGCGTGCTGCCATTTGCTGTCCTTGTCGCCTTGGCCTCGGTCGGCGGCGATCTGGCAATGTCGGTGTTCAAACGCAGTTTCGGGGTCAAGGACTCAGGCACGCTCATCCCCGGGCATGGCGGGGTGCTGGACCGGGTCGATGCGCTGATGCTGGCGGTGATCGCGGCGGTCCTGTCGGCGCGCTTGTGGCCGCTGGGATGGGCGCTGTCATGAGTGCGCGCCGGGTCTCAATTCTGGGCGCCACCGGATCGGTCGGCACGGCCACGCTGGACCTGATCGGGCGGGCGGCGCCGGGTCAATACAAGGTCGTGGCCCTGACGGCCAAGACCAATGCGGCCGAACTGGCCCGCCAGGCGATCCGCTTTCAGGCCGAATGCGTGGCGATTGCCGACCCCGCCGCAGCACCGGCGCTGCAACAGGCGTTGAAGGACCATCCCGGCATCGAGATCGGGGTCGGTGAAGACGCCGTGTGTGATGTGGCGGCCCGCGACGCGGATTGGACCATGGCCGCCATTGTCGGCGCCGCGGGGCTCAAGCCCACACTGGCTGCCTTGCGACAAGGGCGTGCGCTCGCTTTCGCCAACAAGGAATGCCTGGTTTGTGCCGGATCCTTGTTCATGGACGAGGCGGCGCGCTGCGGCACGACGCTTCTGCCCGTCGACAGTGAGCACAATGCCGTTTTCCAGGTCTTTGACCGGGCCCATCGCGAAGCGATCCGCTCGATCACGCTGACCGCGTCGGGCGGTCCCTTTCGGGAAGCCACGCGCGAGGTGATGGCGCGCGCCAGCCGGGCCGATGCGCTCGCTCACCCGACCTGGGAGATGGGCGCGAAAATTTCCATCGACAGCGCCACGATGATGAATAAGGGCCTGGAAGTGATCGAGGCCTGCTGGCTGTTCGACCTGGCGCCCGAGCGCGTCGAGGTGGTGGTGCATCCGCAATCCATCGTCCACGGCATGGTCGAATACGCGGACGGCTCCCTGCTGGCGCAATTGGGATCGCCCGACATGCGCACGCCGATCGCCAGCGCGCTGGCCTGGCCGGAACGGATGGCAGCGCCGGTCGAGCGCTTGCGGCTGACCGATATAGCGCGGCTCGACTTCGAACCGCCTGACCTGACCCGCTTCCCGGCCATACGTCTGGCCCGCGAGGCCATGGAGGCCGGCGGCATTGCACCTGCCGTGTTGAACGCGGCCAACGAGATCGCGGTCGAGGCCTTCCTGGCCGACCGGATCGGCTTCCTTGACATCGCGTCAGGCGTTGAACAGGTTCTCGAGCGGAGCCTTTCGGATGCGGACATGCCGCGCTCGCTAACGGCTTTTGAAGATGTTTTCGCGATTGATCATCGTGCGCGCCAGATGGCACGGGACTTGATGGTCGAGCGCCTGACACACTCATAATTACGGACATTATCCCCATGAGCCTGATCGGCGACGGCTTCCTGACCATATTCTCCTTTGTATTCCTGATCTCGATTGTCGTCGTGATTCACGAGCTTGGGCATTATTGGGCAGGGCGTTTTTGCGGTGTGCACGCCGAAGCCTTCTCGATGGGCTTTGGTCCGACCCTGTTCTCATGGCGGGACAAGCGCGGCACGGTCTGGCGTGTCGCGGCCTTGCCACTGGGCGGTTACGTGAAATTCCTCGGCGATGCCGGTGCGGCCAGCGAGCCGGATGCCGACAAGCTGGCGCAGCTACGCGCGCAGATGGGGGAGGCGGCGGACCGCTGCTATCACTTCAAACCGATCTGGCAGCGCGCCTTCATCACCGCAGCCGGTCCGATCGCGAACTTCATCCTGGCCATCACCATTTTTGCTGCCCTGTCTCTGACCCTGGGCAATCGCGAGCTGCAGCCGGTTGTCGGTGCCGTCGTGGCTGATTCTCCGGCCGACAATGCCGGCATCCGGGTCGGCGACCGGGTCGTGGCCATCGACGGGCGCGAAGTTCGCGCCTTCAACGACATCATGCGGATCGTGATTTCCGGCGGTACCAGCGAACTCGCGGTCGATATCGAGCGCGACGGCACGCTCATCCCGCTGCAGATTGTGGCTGCTCGCAATACGGTGGAAGACGAGTTCGGCGGTACGCGCCGCTTGCCGCAATTGGGCATTCAAGCCTTCTCCGATCCGGTTGTTGGTGGCGTGGAACCCGGCAGCCCGGCGGCACTGGCGGGGTTTGAGCCGGGCGACCGGATTGCGTCCCTGGACGGTTTGCCGGTCGCCAGCTTCCAGCAATTCAGCCAGCTGGTTGTCGCCGCGGACGGCGTCGTGCCTGTCGAAATCGAACGCGATGGCCAGGCGATGACCTTGACGGTCTCGCCTCGGGAAACGCCGGACGGCGCGACGAATGTCTCACCGGCCTATGCCCGTCTTGGATTGGTATCGGGCGGGCGTCTGATCGAATACCGTCGCTACAATCCGATCGAGGCGGTCGGATACGGGATCAGCCAGACGGGTGCCGTTGTTTCCACAACTGTCGATTATGTAACGAACATCATTACGGGACGCGCATCGCCGGAGCTTCTTAATGGTCCCCTGGGCATCGCGACCGCGGCCGGGCAGGTGGCACAGCGTTCCATAGAAGGGCATAGCAGCGCTTTCGACGCCGCACGTGCACTGCTGGTGAACCTGATCAACCTGGCCGGCGTGCTCTCGGTCGGACTGGGATTGGTCAATCTTCTGCCGATACCCATCCTCGACGGCGGGCATTTGGTGTATTACGGCTATGAAGCGGTGGCACGACGTCCGCTGAGCATGCAGGCACAAGCACTCGGTTTCCGGGTGGGGCTTGTTTTCGTGCTCGGTTTGATGCTTGTAGCGACCTGGAATGACCTGAATTATTTGCTCGGCCAGATTTTCTGATGAATGTCTGACCGGGCCCAGCAAAGCGGCGATCTTCCATGGTGAGTGTTCTGCGTGTGCTCTTCGCAGCCCTGATGACTGTGAGTGCGTCGGCCATAGCGTCGGCACAACAATCGGGTGCGGAAGTTCCCGCGACGGCCCAGACCGAGGTGGAGCAGCCTGTTGCCGCTCCGCTGGTCCGGCAAATCCTGGTTGAAGGCAATCAGCGGGTCGAAGCCGATACGGTTTTGTCCTACCTGCTGCTCCAGCCGGGTCAGCCCTTCGACTCCCGCCTGGTCAACCTGTCGATCCAGACCCTGATGGCCACCGGCCTGTTCTCGGACGTGCAGTTCGAGGACCGGGGCCAGATCGTCCTGGTGCGTGTGCAGGAAAATCCCATCATCAACCGCGTCATCCTCGAGGGGAATAGCGCGATCGATGACGAGAAGATCACCGACGAGATCCAGGCCCAGCCACGCGCCATCTTCACGCGCTCGCGGGTCCAGTCCGATGTCCAGCGCATCATCGAGGTCTATCGTCGTTCCGGGCGCTTTGCCGCGACCGTCACGCCGAAGATCGTCGAGCAACCGCAAAACCGTGTCGATCTGATCTTCGAAATTTCCGAAGGCCCGGTAACCGGCGTTCGCCGGATCAATATCATCGGTAATGAGAGCTATTCCGACCGTCGTCTGCGCCGCGAACTGGTGACACGCGAATCGCGTTGGTGGCGTTTCTTTTCGTCGAATGACAATTACGACCCGGATCGTCTGGAATATGACCGCGAGCTGCTGCGTCAATTCTATTCCAACCAGGGCTATGCGAACTTCCGCGTTCTTTCGGCCGTCGCTGAGCTGACGCCGGACCAGCGCGATTTCTACATCACGATCACGATTGACGAAGGCGAGATCTATAATTTCGGCGAAGTCACGGTTTCAACGGAAATTCCAGACCTCAATCCGGACTTCCTGCAAGCCATCCTGCCGGTTCAGGAAGGCGATCTCTTTCAGGGGCAATTGATCGAAGACAGTATCGACGCGCTGACCTTCTCGGCCGGTGCAGCGGGCTATGCCTTCGTCAATATCCGCCCTCTGACCACGCGCAATCGCGAAGACCGCACCGTCGACGTTGAATTCGTCATCGATGAGGGTCCGCGGGTCTATATCGAACGCATCGACATTTCCGGTAATACCCGGACGCTGGACCGCGTCATCCGTCGCGAGCTGGACATTGTTGAAGGTGATGCCTTCAACCAGGTTCTGATCGACCGCTCGCGCAACAATATCCGCCGCCTTGGCTTCTTCGAGGAAGTCGAAGTTGAGGAAACGCCGGGTTCCGCACCCGACCGGGCCCGCGTCAACGTCGCCGTGAGCGAACAGCCGACTGGTGAGCTGGCCTTCGGTGCCGGTTTCTCGTCGACCGACTCCTTCCTGATCGACCTGTCGATTTCGGAGCGGAACCTGCGGGGCCGGGGACAGTTCCTGCGTTTCCGCATCTCGGCCTCGTCCAATCGCGAGTCGCTGGATATCCGCTTCACCGAGCCGCGCTTCCTGGACCGCAACCTGGCGGCTGGTTTTGACCTGTTTCGGGTCAATTCCGACTTCCTGTCCGAGGCATCGTTCCAGACTGAGTCAACCGGTGCCAGCTTGCGTCTCGGTTTCCCGGTCACGGCCTCCACCAATCTGCAGCTCGGCTACACCTACCGGACCGATAATGTCCTGGTGTATTCCTCGGCGTCTTCGGCGCTGTTGAACCAGGCCGGCAGCCGGGCCACATCGGTTCTGACCTATACGCTTAACTGGTCGCGTCTGAACGACCCGATCGAGCCGAGCAATGGCTATCGCCTCCAGTTCACGCAGGGCTTCGCCGGCATTGGCGGCGATGTGCGCTATGTGCGCTCGGAATTCAATGGTGCCATTTATCGGCCATTCTTCCCGGGTCTACTCGGTGACGACGTGGTCGCCAGCTTCACGATGAATGGTGGATTTGTCCTGCCATGGGGCGGCGACTCGGTTCGAATCAACGATCGCTTCTTCAAGGGCGGGAACTCCTTCCGAGGCTTTGAAGTGGCTGGTATTGGCCCGCGCGCCGTGTCGCGCGACCCCGATACGGGTGAGCTGATCCGGGGCGATGCCCTGGGTGGCAGGCTTTATGCAGTGGGTGCACTGGAAGTCTCATTCCCGCTCGGTCTGCCCGAGCAGTATGGGGTGAGAGGCAGCCTGTTCACCGAGTTCGGCACGCTTGGCATGCTCGATTCGGCGGATCAGGTAGACGAGGGAACAAACGCGGTGTTCACGGTTGATGATTTGGCGCTGCGTGCGTCAGCCGGCCTGAGCATCTTCTGGGATTCACCATTCGGACCGGTGCGGTTCGACTTTGCTCAGGCCTTCATTCGTGAAGACTATGACAGAGCCGAATTCTTCCGGTTCAGCACGCGAACAGGGTTCTGATACAATGAAACTGCTTAAATCTCTTCTCCTCCTTCCGGTCCTTGTGATCGGCATCGCTGCCCCGGCGATGGCACAGGCCAATATTTCTGTGCTCAATGAAGAGCGTGTCCTGCGCGAAAGCGCTGCGGGGCAACATATCGCCGCCCGCATGCAGGAAATCGCGCAAGAAATTGACTCCGAGCTTCAGGCGCTGAGCCAGCCGATCCAGCAGGAAACCGAGCGGCTGAACGCCGAAACCGCGTCGATGACGCAGCAGGCAATCCAGGAACGTCCGGACCTGATGAGCCGCATCACGACGCTGAACCAGCAGGCACAGCAATTCGAAGTGCTGCGTCGTGCCCGCCAACAGGAAATCGTGCAGACAGAACGCCAGGCCATGCGCCCGGTCTATGAAGCGCTTGGCCCGATCCTGGAGGAAGTCGTTGCGGCTCAAGGCATCGACATTCTCGTCGACCGCTCCAACCTGGTCTTCGCTGCCCCGGAAATGGACATTTCCGCGGACGTGATTGCGCTGTTGAATTCGCGACTGCCAACCGTGCCGGTGACACGTGTGCGCCTGCCGCAGGACGGATCCGGCCAGCCGGGCTCGCAGTAATCTGACGAACAGGGGGAGAGTGTGGCAGATCCGCGTTTCTATGACCGGCTAGGCCCGCTGACCCTGAAGGATATCGCCGCGCTCTCGGGTGCGGCGATTTCTGATTCTGGCACTGCGGATCAGTCCGTTGACCGGGTCACCCCGCTTGGTGAACCGGTTGCAGGTGCGCTGAGCTATGCTGAAAGCGGCAAACTTCTGCGGTCCGCGCCGGATGGTGCACTGTCGGGTGTCGCCGTGATCTGTCCGCCCGATGCGGCCAGCGAGGCCACACGCCTCGGTGCTGCCGTCCTGACCCACACAGCTCCCCGTGCGGCCTTTGCCAGCGTGCTTCCTGCGCTGTTTCAGACGCGCAGTTTTGCGACCGATTCCTTCATTGATCCATCGGCAAAAATCGGCGCCGGGACCCGTCTGGGTGCCGGGGTCGTCATCGGTGAAGGCGCCGAGATCGGGACCGACTGCGTGATCGGGCCTCACTGCGTCATCGGGCCGGGCTGCCGGATCGGTGACCGGAGCCGATTATCCCCTCATGTCAGCCTGCAGTGCAGTGATATTGGTGCCGACTGCAACATTCTTGCGGGAGCCGTGATTGGCGAGGACGGCTTCGGTATTGCAGTATCCAACGGAAATACCGTTGGAATTCTGCATTTGGGGAGTGTCCTCATCGGCGACCATGTCACCATTGGTGCCAATTGTACGATTGATCGCGGCCTATTTGGCGCGACGCGTATCGGCGCATCGTCCAAGATCGACAATCTCTGCCATATCGCGCACAACGCCGACATTGGCGAGAACGTGATCATGGCTGGGTATTCCGGCCTGGCCGGAAGCGCCGTGATTGCGGACAATGCCATGCTGGGTGGCCGGGTTGGTGTCTACGATCATGTCACCATTGGCGAGGGTGCCCGCGTGGGCGCCAACTCAGCCGCTTCGCGGGACGTTCCCGCCGGCGAGTTCTGGGTCGGCAACCCGGCCCAGCCGATGCGCCAACACATGCGTGAACTGGCGGAGTTGCGCCGTCTGGCGCGACCGAAGAACAAGACTCCCAAGAAAGGCTGACTGGCGTGTCCGATCGCATTGAGAACGCGGAGATCCAAACTCTCCTGCCGCACCGCTACCCGTTCTTGCTGATAGATGCCGCCGAGGATTACATCGCCGGCCAGTCGATCGTCGGGATCAAGGGGGTGACAGCCAACGAGCCCTTTTTTCCGGGACATTTCCCGGGCAACCCGGTCATGCCGGGCGTGTTGATGATCGAGGCCATGGCCCAGGCTGGCGCCGTCCTCATGTACAAGACATTGGGTGCGTCGCCGGACTCCGCGACCGTCTTCTTCATGGGGGCCGACAAGGTCCGTTTTCGGGCGCCGGTGCGTCCTGGAATGATGCTGCGCATGCCGGTCACGGTCACCGCCGCTCGCCATGGCGTGTTCAAGTTCAAAGGTGAAGTCTGGGCTGACGGTAAGCGTGCCGTCCAGGCTGAATTCTCTGCCAAGGCGATCGAAAATATATGACCCAGACCGCTGATATCCATCCGACCGCCATTGTGGATCCCGCTGCCCAGCTCGGCGTCGGGGTCGAAATCGGGCCGTTCTCGATCATCGGCCCGAAAGTCGTCCTGAAGGACCGGGTCCGGGTGATTTCGCATGTCACCATCGCCGGCAATACGACCCTGGGCGAGGATTGCGTCGTCTATCCCGGGGCGCAATTGGGCCATCCGCCCCAGGACTTCAAATACCAGGGCGAGGACACGCAACTGGTGATCGGCCAGCGCAATATCCTGCGCGAGAATGTCACCATGCATCCGGGCACGACTTTCGCGCGCGGTCGGACAGTGGTCGGGAATGACGGCTACTTCATGGTTGGCTCCCATGTCGCCCATGACTGCATTGTTGGCGACCGTGTCGTGTTCGCCAATTGTGCGGCCATCGGCGGTGAGACGGTGATCGCGGACCACGCCATCCTGGGCGGCTATGCGGGCATTCACCAGAAGAGCCGGATCGGGCGTCATGCCTTCATCGGCGCGATGGCGATGGTGACGTCGGATGTCATTCCCTATGGTTCGGTGATCGGCAATCATGCCCATTTGGCCGGCCTCAATGTGGTCGGCCTGAAACGCCGGGGCATGCCGCGTGAGACGCTGCGCGAATTGCGGGCCGCCTACCGGCTGCTGTTCGCCCGCGAAGGCACGTTTGAAGAACGCGTCGACGATGTCGCGCACCTGTATTCGGGCAATGCGCCGATTGCCGAAATCATCGATTTCATCCGGGCAGATGCGAAACGGTCCATCTGCATGCCGGATGACTGAGTCTGGCTGGACAAAGCTCGGCCTGATCGCGGGCGGCGGCGACCTGCCGCTGGAAATCCTCAGGGCCCAGGCCGGCAAGCCGGTCTTCGTTGTCGTGCTCAAAGGCTTTGCCGACCGTGACTATGGCGGGGCCGACAGCGTGTCTCTGTCAGTGGGCGAGATCGGCGGGATCATCAAGGCGCTGCGCGGGGCGGGGTGTGATGCGATCTGTTTTGCCGGCTATGTCACCCGACCTGACCTCAAATCCCTGAAGATGGATGCCCGCGGCCTGATCATGGTGCCGCGCGCGCTGGCAGCGGGTCGCAAGGGCGATGATGCGGTGATCCGCGTTGTTGTCGACGAGTTCGAGCGGGCCGGTTTCGCCGTCGTCGGGGCCGACAGCCTGCTGGGCCAGGACGGTTTGCCGGCGGGTTGTCTGGGTGATGCCGCCGCGGTGGAGGCGCATCGCGATGATGCCGGCAAGGCGATGATGGTCGCCGCCGAGATCGGGCGTCTCGATATCGGACAGGGTGCGGTGGTCGCTGGCGGCGTTGTCCTGGCGGTCGAGGCCCAGGAGGGCACCAATGCGATGCTGGAACGTGTCGCCGGGCTGCCCGCTCCGATCCGGGGCGACGCCTCCAGGCGACTGGGCGTGCTGGCCAAGCGTCCCAAGCCAATCCAGGAGCGACGCGTTGACCTGCCCACCATAGGCGTGGGCACGGTGGAGCGTTGTGCCGCCGCCGGTCTGGCCGGGATTGTCCTGGAGGCAGACGGTGCGCTGATCGTTGATCGGGCCGGTGTCGAGGGTGCGCTGAAACGGCATGGCCTCTTCGTCCTGATCGAGCCGCCGGAATGAGCCGCCCTCATATCTTTCTCGTTGCCGCCGAGCGGTCCGGGGACCTGCTGGGTGCCGACCTCGCTCGAGCGCTGAACACGCTGACCGGTGATGAAGTGACACTGTCCGGCATTGGCGGGAGTGCCATGGCCGAGGCCGGCGTGGCGTCGATGATGTCAATCGACGGGCTCAACATTCTGGGCTGGATTGACGGGCTGAAGGCCTACAAGCGGGTCAAGCAATCTGTCGCCAGGGCCGTCGAGCTGATCCTTGCGGCCAAACCGGACACGGTCGTGCTGATTGATTCCTGGGGTTTCACCCTGCGTGTCGCGCGCGGGGTGAGGGCGGTGGATCCGTCTATCCGCCTGGTCAAATATGTCGGTCCCCAGGTCTTTGCGACGCGGCCAGGCCGTGCGGCCGTCCTCGCCGACACGGTCGATGAACTGCTGACCATCCTCAGCTTTGACAAGCCCTTCTATACGCCGCACGGGCTGCCTGTGACCTTTGTCGGCAACCCGACACTGGAACGCCTACCGGCCGGCGACGGGGCCGCTTTCAGGGCCCGGCACGGGCTCGATCCGGCCGATCTGGTCCTGGTAGTCCTGTTGGGTAGCCGCCCGTCTGAAATCCGTCGCATGACGCCGCCCTTTGTCGAGGCACTCGCGCGCCTCAAGGCGCGCCATCGTGACCTGCGACTGGTCCTGCCGGTCGCCGATCCGGTGGCCGATGATGTCAGCGCGGCAATCGCCCGCCATGAGGTGCTGGCTGGTGCGATCAGGGTTGGCGAGGACGAGAAGGCTGACGCGTTCGCGGCGGCTGACCAGGCGCTGGCTTGTTCGGGGACGGTGGTCACAGAGCTCGCAACAGCCGGCGTGCCAACCGTGACCAGTTACAAGCTGGGCTGGATTACCTGGGCAATCGCCCGGGCCTTCAACCTGATCCGCACCCGACACATTTCGCTGGTCAATATCGCGGTGGATGAGCGCGTGGTGCCGGAAATCATCCAGTTGCAGTGTACCGGGGCCAATCTCGCCAATGCGGTGGACCGATTGCTCGGGGACCCGGCGGCGCGGGCTGCCATGTCAGTGCGGCTGCGGGCCATAACCGACACACTGCGCGGCAACGGTCAGGCCAGCAAGCGTGCGGCCGAGGCCGTACTTGCCGGGCTCAACCACCAAGCCTGACCCGAAAGCAAAAAGGCCGCCCTGGAGGGGCGGCCTTGATGGCTTTTCCGGTCTGTCCGATCAACGCTTGGACAGGTCCAGATAGTCGCGCGGCGTGGCGCCGGTGAAAAGCTGGCGCGGGCGACCGATCTTCTGGGTCGGATCCTCGATCATTTCCGACCACTGGGCGATCCAGCCAACGGTACGAGCCAGCGCGAACAACACCGTGAACATCTCGGTCGGGAAGCCCATCGCCTTCAGCGTGATGCCGGAATAGAAGTCGATATTCGGATACAGCTTCTTCTCGACGAAATACGGGTCCTCCAGCGCGATGCGCTCGAGTTCCATGGCGACCTGCAGGGTCGGGTCATTGCGCACGCCCAGCACGTCCAGAACTTCGTGGCAGGTGTCGCGCATGACCTTGGCGCGCGGATCGTAATTCTTGTAGACGCGGTGACCGAAGCCCATCAGGCGGAACGGGTCCGACTTGTCCTTGGCCTTGCGGACATATTCCGGGATCTTGTCGACCGATCCGATCTCGTTGAGCATGTTCAGCGCCGCTTCATTGGCGCCGCCATGAGCCGGGCCCCAGAGCGATGCAATGCCCGCTGCGATACAGGCAAACGGGTTGGCGCCCGACGAACCTGCCAGGCGAACTGTCGAGGTCGAAGCGTTTTGCTCGTGGTCGGCGTGCAGGATGAAGATCTTGTCCATCGCCTTGGCGAGCACGGCGTTGCTCTCATAGTCCTCGGCCGGCACGGCAAAGCACATGCGCAGGAAGTTGGCGGCATAGTCCATGTCATTGCGCGGGCTGATAAAGGGCTGGCCGACTGCATATTTGAAGGCCCGCGCCGCGATTGTCGGCATTTTGGCGATCATGCGGTGTGACGCGATCGTGCGGGCCGCCGGATCATTGACGTCTGTGGAGTCGTGGTAGAAGGCCGACAGGGCGCCGACCGTGCCGACCATGATCGCCATCGGGTGCGCGTCGCGACGGAAACCGCGGAAGAACTGGTCGAACTGGTCGTGCAGCATCGAATGGCGGCGGATTGTCCAGTCGAAGGTTTCCAGCTCGTCCTTGGACGGCAGATTGCCTTTCATCAGCAGGTAGCAGACTTCAATGAAATTCGAATGGTCTGCCAGCTGGTCGATCGGATAGCCGCGATAGAGCAGGGTGCCCTTGTCGCCGTCGATATAGGTGATCTGGCTCTCACAACTCGCGGTCGACGTGAAGCCGGGGTCATAGGTGAACATGCCGGTTTCGGCGTAGAGCTTGCGGATATCGATCACATCCGGCCCGATTTCGCCGCTGAACACCGGCAGTTCGAGTGATTTGCCATTGTAGTTGAGCGTGGCCGATCCGTTTGGTTTGGCTTTGTTTTTCATCACGTCATCCCCATGGTTCGCCGCCTACTCGGTTGTAGCCGGCGTCATCTGATCCTTGATACGGTCCAGCGTCTCGTCGCGACCGATGAAGGTCATGACCAGCGCAAGATCGGGAGCGGGTGCTCCTCCAGTCAACGCTGCGCGCAGCGGCTGACCGATTTTGCCGAAACCGACACTTTCGGCTTCAGCGAATTGTTTGAGCGCGTCGGACAACGCGGCTTCATTCCAAGCCTTCAAATCGCCGAGATGCGTGAACAGGCGGTAAAGCCGCTGTCGGGTCTCGTCGTCCTTGAGTGGCTTGGCCGCCTTGCCCTCCAGCTGGATAGGGCGCTGACGAAGCAGAAAATAGCTCTGGTCCGCCAATTCTTCCAGTGTCGCGGCCCGTGTTTTCAATGTTGGCATGGCCGCTTTCAGGCGGGCCGTGGTGAGATTGATATCCTCGATCCGGTTTTCAAGGCTATCAAGGAAGGGTGTGACCAATTCGCACAACCGGTCGTCAGAAGCCTGGGCCAGGTGGTAACCATTGATATGGTTCAGCTTGTCCAGGTCCATGCGGGCCGGCGCCTTGTTCAGCCCTGCCAGGTCAAATGCCGCGACAGCGTCGGCGTCACTGAACAATTCCTGGTCACCATGTGACCAACCCAGGCGCAGCAGGTAGTTGCGCAGCCCTTCCGGCAGATATCCCATGTCGCGATAGGCCTCGGCACCCAGTGCGCCATGGCGCTTGGACAGTTTCTTGCCGTCCTGGCCGTGGATCAGCGGAACATGGGCGAAAACCGGGCGCTGCCATTCCATGGCATCATAGATCTGGCTCTGGCGACCGGCATTGACCAGGTGATCATCGCCGCGAACGATATGGGTGATCTCCATGTCGTGATCGTCGACCACCACGGCGAGATTATAGGTCGGCGTCCCGTCCGAGCGCAGCAGGATGAGATCATCGAACTCCTTGGCGGCCCAGCGGACCTGACCCTGGACAGCGTCCTCGATCACCACATCGCTGTCGGGTGCCTTGAAGCGGATGGTAAAGGGCGTGTCGGCCCGAGCCTCTGAAGCGTCCCGATCGCGCCAGGGTGAGCGCAGGGCCCGTCCGGCGGCGAAGGCCTCATCGCGCAGAAGCTGGGTTTCCTCAGCAGTGCAATAACATTTGAAGGCGTGGCCGCGGGCGAGCAATTCGTGAGCGATCTCGACATGCCGGTCGGCGCGCTCGAATTGGGACACAGGCTCACCATCCCAGTCCAGGCCCATCCAGGAGAGCCCGTCGAGAATGGCCTCAACGGCAGCCGGGTTGGAACGGGCCCGATCGGTGTCTTCGATGCGCAGCAGGAAGGCGCCGCCATGGCGCCGGGCCAACAGCCAGTTGAACAGGGCCGTGCGGGCTCCGCCGATATGGAGGAAGCCGGTCGGGGAGGGCGCGAAGCGTGTGCGGATCATCTTGTCGTTGTTTTGCAATTGCGAATTCATGTTGCACTGCGAGAGGAAGAAGTCGTGTTAGCATGAATATCAGGTTTTGCGATAGACCGTAGGCTGCTTCATGCTCGATCCTGACTCCCTCAGGCCGCATCCGGCGGCGCGGCGCTGGAAGAAATCGGCTAAGTCTATCGATCCATTCGCGGACTTCGGCCCGGTCACGATTGCCGCCTTGGGCGGAATTATCGGTTGCAGCAGTTATTTTGTCCTGCCGGTCGAGCCCGGACCGGTCGTCTTCCTGCTGGCAGGCGCGGCCGGACTCCTTGTCCTTTGGAGCGCCCGCTTTTCCCCTGTCGGCCGAAAACCCCTCCGGCGCGTGGCCATCATGCTGGCGATGTTGCTGGTTGCCAGCCTGGCCTTCATGTGGCGCGCCCAGATCCATACGCAGGCACATCACGGCGCCGAATCTTATCGCGGCGATGGCGAGGCAGTCCTGATCGAGGGCTGGCTGGAGCGGGTTGATCGCAGCGGATCGGGGCGCCAGAGACTTTTGATTCGCAGCCAGGACGCCAGCTTGCCGGGATCGTCACGCGGTATCGCCAGGGTCAGGGTATTGGGCGATCCGGCCGGTCTTGTGGCCGGCGACCCCATCGCCATCCGCGCCGTGCTGGCCGCGCCACGATCGTCAGCGGTCCCCGGCGGCTATGATTTCGCCTTCCATGCCGGGTTTTCCGATATTGTCGCGACTGGCTATGCGATCGCACCGGCCGCCGCGGGTCCCGCAGTGACCGGCGATCGGCTGGCCCGTCGAATCGCCCGTATCCGGGCATCCCTGTCGGCCCATATACGCGACCGCATGGCACCGCGGCCTGGTGCACTCGCCGCGGCCCTGCTGACCGGTGACCGGGCGCATATAGCCGCCCGTGACGTGGAAGCCCTGCGCCGGGCGGGACTTGGACATGTGCTGGCGATCTCGGGAATGCACATGGCCTTGCTGGCCGGAGGGGTCTTTTTTGCCATCCGCCTCTTGCTGTCTGCCGTCACGCCCTGGGCCAGGCGGCATGATCCGGCCATTCCGGCGGCCGGGATGGCGCTGGTATTTGCGGCCGGCTATCTCATCCTGTCAGGTGGGACGATCCCGACCCAACGCGCCTTCATCATGACCGTGTCGGTGCTGGGCGCGGTGATCCTGAAACGCCGGGCCCTGTCCATGCATACCCTGGCAATCGCCGTGATCGCGGTCCTGGTATTGCAGCCTCAGGCGGTCATCACACCAGGGTTTCAGATGTCGTTTTCCGCCGCCGCCGCCCTTGTTGCCGTGGCCCGTGTCTGGCAGCAATCCCGCAGTGGTGGCGACGCCCGGGGTGTGTTGGGGCAAATCCGCCTGTTTGTCGCCGGGTTGAGTACGACCAGCCTGGTTGCCGGCAGTGCAACAGCGGCTTTTGCGGCGTTTCACTTTCACCGCATTGCCACGTTCGGCCTGGCTGGCAATCTGTTGGTGATGCCGATCTTTTCCCTCCTGGTGATGCCGGCGGGCGTATTGGGTCTGGTGCTGATTCCGATCGGGCTCGATGCCATCCCCTTCGCGGCGATGGAAGCCGGTCTGAGCCTGATGCTGGATCTGGCCGGCCATGTCGCGAACTGGCCGGGCGCGCAGCGCACCGTCGCCGCCGCCTCCGGTGGCGTGCTCGCCGCCTTCTCGATCGGCTTTGTCCTGCTTATCCTGATGCGCGGACCTATGCGTGGCGCAGGTGGGTTGGTTATGGCGGCGGCACTGGCCGTGTGGACCCTGATGCCGCAGCCCGACCTGTTCATCTCGGAGAACGGGCTGGTGCTGGCGCGGGATGGCCATGGTGAGTGGGTCGTTAGTGACCGGCGGACGTCACGGTTTGCAGCGCGGGTCTTCCTCGAGGCACGCGGTGTCGCCGGCCCGACACCGCAACGTTGGCAGGCCCTGTGCGACCCATATGGCTGCAGTACGCGTATTAATGGTCTTGTCGTCACCCGTCTGGACCATGTCGCTGATTGGGCGACGGACTGCGCGCGGTCTGATGTCATTGTCAGTGCGGCGCGAATACCTGGCTGGATTGTCAGCCAGTGCCAGGCCGCGATCTTTGATCCGGACAGGCTGGCCACGACCGGCAGTCAGGTCATTCATCTGGGCGCGAATGGCATTGCAAGGGTGCAGAGCGCCCGGCCGCCGGGCGTCGTCCGGCCCTGGACCCAGTCCTGATCAGGAGGCTGCAAACAGGCCTGAACAGGAGGGCCAAAACAGGCCTGATCAGGGAGGCATGACAGGCCGTCACGAGCAAAAAGTCTCAATCCGGTGACATCGATCAGCAGGCATTGGTCGGGATGCACTGGTGGGCATGCCCTGGTCGGGTCGCCAAGTTCGGGATGCCGCGACCAGCTTGTAACTATCAGGGGACCGCGATCAGCGAGCCGAAGTCAGGGAACCGATATCCGCGAGCCGAGACCAGGGAACCGAGATCAGCGAGCCGAGACCAGGGAACCGAGATCAGGGCCCCACGAACAGGAGACAACGGCCGAGAGACGTCGGTCCGCAAGTGTCATTCTGCCTGGACGTGTCACTCTGCCCGGACGTGTCACTCTGCCCGGACGTGTCATTACTCAAGCCTGTTCAGACGGATTTGAGCTCGGTAATTCGTCCGGCAAACCCGTGACAACGTGCGCGGCCGGCTCGCGGCAGCTCAGACCGGGGCACAGCCTGGTGGTAAGCACCCAATGTCGCCCGCTGCGCCCTGTCAGCAGGCCTCCGGCTGATGGTTCGCGGGCGGCCTGACTTGCCCTGCTGCGGCGTCGGAGCGGTTTGACCGGGCGCGCCCTGGCTTGAAGCCTGATCGCTCTGAAATCAGATCGGCCTAATGATAACGCCGGATCAGGCCCACAAGGCGACCCTGCACCTTGACCCGATCGGGTGGGAAAATACGCGTTTCATATTCGGGATTGGCCGCTTCCAGGGCGACGGAACCGCCCTTTTTGCGCAGGCGTTTCAGCGTGGCTTCCTCATCATCGATGAGGGCGACCACGATATCGCCGGTTTCGGCCGACTGACAGCGCCGGATCAGCACGGTGTCACCGTCCATGATCCCGGCCTCGATCATTGAGTCACCCTTGACCTCGAGACCGAAATGCTCACCGCCCATCACCATGTCGGCGGGGACGGGGAAGCGGTCGGTTTCGTGCTGGATTGCGGAGATCGGAACACCGGCCGCGATCCGGCCGAGCATGGGAATGTCCACCGTGTTCTCGCGGGCGTCCGGTTCAGGCTTGGCGAAATTGCCGCGGACCACATTGGCGCCGAGATCGCCTTTGGGAATAGCCGGGGTTTCGTGGGCCGCGGCCGATTCAGGCAGTTTGAGCACTTCCAGCGCCCGGGCGCGATGGGCGAGGCGACGAATGAAGCCGCGTTCCTCAAGCGCCGTGATGAGCCTGTGCACGCCGGACTTTGACGCCAGCTGCAAGGCACCTTTCATCTCGTCAAACGAGGGTGAAACCCCGGTTTCCTTGATGCGATTATGGATGAAGAGCAAAAGCTCGTTCTGTTTCCGCGTCAGCAAGGTGACCCCCTTGTTCGCGTTCCGGGAATCGGGCCGGGCATCGGTACCGATACTGCAGGAACAAATCAGGAATAGCTGAGTTTGTTCTACAAGTGTTCTGAAATGCCGTCAAGCAGGTCCGGATGGTCCCATGAGTGCCCGCGTGGCCGTGGTGACGTCGTCCTGCCGCATCAGGCTTTCACCGACCAGCAGCGCCCGCGCACCGGCAGCCTGGACACGACGGGCATCGTCCGGGCCGAAAATGCCACTCTCGGCGACCAGCAGCCTGTCACCGCCCACCATCGGGGCGAGGGCGTCGAACGTGTCGAGCGAGGTCTCGAAGGTTCGCAGATTGCGATTGTTGATCCCGATCAGCGGCGCATCGAGCTGCAGGGCCCGCTCCATTTCGGGGGCATCATGAACCTCGACCAGCACGTCCATCGACCATAATGCGGCCTCCTCGATCAGATCGCGGGCCGTGGCGTCGTCGATGGCCGCCATGATCACCAGGATCGCGTCGGCGCCCAGAAGGCGGGCTTCGGCGACCTGGTAGCGGTCATACATGAAATCCTTGCGCAGGGCCGGAATGGAGACGGCCTCACGGGCCGCGGTCAGGAAGGCGTCGGCTCCCTGGAAGCTGGGTGTATCGGTGAGCACTGACAGACAGTTGGCGCCGCCGGCCTCATAGGCCCTTGCCAGGGCGGGCGGATCAAAATCGGCACGGATCAGCCCCTTGGAGGGGCTGGCTTTCTTGATCTCGGCGATGAGACCCAGACCGCCGGGAGCGGCGGCGAGGGCGCTCGTAAAGCCGCGCACCGGTGAGGCCTCCCGAGCGGCGGCGGCGATCTCGGCATAGGGCCGGGCGGACTTGCAGGCCGCGATATGGTCGAGCTTGTAGGCCCCGATGCGGGCGAGGGTGTCGGGCGGGTTGGTCATGGCTCAGGCCTCCCCGTTTGAAATGGCGACCATCCGCATCAAGGCGGCCTTGGCCCGTCCATCATCAATGGCGGCCGCGGCGAGGCTTGTGCCTTCGGGAATAGTCGTGGCCAGCCCGGCCAGCACAAGTGCGGCGCCGGCATTGAGAATCGCGATGTCGCGGAAGGCGCCTTGCTGACCGTCGAGCAGGGCCCGGATCGCCGCGGCATTGTCGGCTGGCGTTCCGCCCTGAAGATCGGCTTCCCTGACCAGGGCCAGGCCGGCTTCTTCCGGGTGGAAGCTGTACTCGCGGATATCGCCGTCGCGCAGCTCGGCAATGTCGGATCCGGTCGTGGTGGTCAGCTCGTCCATGCCGTCCTGGCCGCAAATGACAAGGGCGTGCTCGCAGCCCAGGTCACGCAGCGCCTCGGCGATCGGCACCAGCCAGCGCCTGTCATACACGCCCAGCAATTGCCGTTTGACGCCGGCCGGATTGGAGAGCGGTCCCAAGAGATTGAATACGGTGCGGACCTTCAGTGCCTGACGGGCCGGGCCGACATGGCGGACGGCGGCATGGTGGGCCGGGGCGAAGAGAAAGCCGACGCGGGCCTCGGCCAGAGACCGTTCGACGGCAGCAGGCGGGCAATCGAGTTTGACCCCGAGCTGCGCCAGCACATCGGAGGAGCCGGATTTGGACGAGGCGGCGCGATTGCCGTGCTTGGCCACGGTCGCCCCGGCTCCGGCGGCGATGATTGCGGCTGTGGTCGAGATATTCCAGGCGCCCTTGCCGTCGCCACCGGTGCCGCAGGTGTCGATGGCGCCCACAGGCGCTTCGATACGGGTCATCCGGCTGCGCAGGGCCCGGGCGCCGGCGGCAATGTCGGACGGGCGTTCGCCGAGCGCGGCGAGGCCGACCAGGAATCCGCCGATCGCGGCATCCGGGGCGTCGCCGGACATCAGCTCGTCGAAAGCACCGGCAATGGCCGCGTCGTCAGGATAGGTGCCGCGGGCAAAGGCGGTCAGGCACAGATAGATGTTTTGCATGGTCAGTCGTTTCGCTGGGTATGATCACAGGCGGACAGAAGCCGCGAACCGGAAGGGTCAGGCGTGGTTGTCGCGCCATCGATGATCCGGGCACCACTGCGCTGCCGGCTGGGAGTATCGAACGCGCGTCACCGCCATCACAGCGCAGCGACCGGCGCGGGCGGCCGGGCGAACAGCGTGTGGATCGGCAGAAAACGGCATACCTGTCACCGGATTGAACAAAGCGAACAGACACGATCTAGCGCGTGCCAGCCGCTGGTTCAACGCCGGCTGGCGGTGACGGGGCTCAGGCGGCTTCGGCGCGGGGCAGCCCGGTCAGGTCGAGGAAGTTGCGCAGCAGGTCGTGACCGTGCTCGGAAGCGATCGATTCGGGATGGAACTGGACGCCATGGACAGGCCGGTCTCGGTGACACAATCCCATGATCTCGCCATCGGCAGTGTGGGCGGTCGCCCGAAGAACATCCGGCAGGCTTTCCGGGCGCACGGCGAGGGAATGGTAGCGCGTTGCGGTGAAAGGGCTGGGCAGGCCGGTGAACAGACCGCTGCCATCATGGCTCACCGCGCTCGTCTTGCCGTGCATGATGGCCTTGGCCGCGATCACCTCGCCGCCGAATACCTGACCGATCGACTGATGACCGAGACAGACACCGAGAATGGGCAGGTCGTGCGGCGCGGCGGCGATCAGCTCGAGACAGATCCCGGCCCGGTCCGGGTCACAGGGCCCCGGCGACAGGACAATGCCGCTGGGCTTGAGCGCCAGCGCCTCCGCCACGCTCATGGCGTCATTGCGGATCACTTTCGTGCTGGCCCCCAGCTCCTCGAAGTAATGGACCAGGTTGAAGGTGAAACTGTCGTAGTTATCGATGATCAGCAGCATGGCGCTCTCCCTGCCGCGACCCTAGTCAGCAGGGCCGATTTCGCCAATCCCGCGAACGCATTAACCTCTGATTAACCGCATTCCAGCGTGCTGGTGACATGTCGAAACCCGTCTTCGCTCCGCTCAAGGCCCGTCATTCCGCCATCCCAGCTTTTGCCGGTGCCCTGGCGGCGTCGGCCTATCTGCTTGGCGCAGTTGTGTTTTCTGTCGTGAGCAAGGGCGATTTCCCGAGCTTTTCGGTCGCCTCCGCTGACAGTTCCGACCATCACCTGTCGGTGCGGGTCAGCCGGATACGCAATTTCGATTCGCTCGAAAACGACGGCGCTGACGTGCAAGCGGCCTCTCTGGAGGCTCCGATCGACATCGCCGCATCAAATATGAGCCCGGTTGTCATCGCGCCGGCAGACCCGCAATTGTCGGCGATCGCACGCCCGCAAATCGTGCTGGTCATCGATGATGTCGGGCTGGATGTTGCCGCGGCCGAGCGGGTTGTGGCGCTGCCGATACCGCTGACCGTGGCGATCCTGCCCTATGCCGAGGCTTCGGCCGAACTGGCTGCGCTGGCGCGTTTGAACGGGCATGACGTCCTGCTGCACATGCCGATGGAGCCGGTCGGTCTGGCCGATCCGGGACCGAATGCCCTGCGCATCGGTCTCAGCGATGTCGACCTTCAGACCCGTGTGCGTTGGGGCATGGCGCGCGTGCCGGGCGCCATCGGTCTCAACAATCACATGGGCAGCCGCTTTACCGCCGATCCACGCGCCCTGCGCGTGGCGCTGTCGGCTGTCAGCCACACCAACCCGCTCTTCCTCGACAGTCTGACGACGGGTGAAAGCCGGGGGCGGGCAGTCGCGGCCGGTCTCGGCCTGAGAGCCCTGGAACGCGACATCTTTCTGGACCATGACCGGAGTGCGGAGGCGATCGAAGCGCGCCTGGCGGACGCCGCCGAGCTGGCGCGGCAGGACGGGTTTGCCGTGGTGATCGGGCATCCGCACACGTTGACCCTCGACACGCTGACCGCCTGGCTCGAAAGCCCGGCCGCGCAAGGCATCGACTTTGTCACCGCCGGCACGCTGGCTGATCAGCTCTTCCTGGCCGAACCCGGTCTGCAGGCTTCAGTGGCCGAAGGAATCAATCGCGGCGCGGAATAGCGCTTCGGCCTTGTTGACGGTCTCGACACGCTCGGATTCCGGATCGCTGTCCAGCACCACGCCGGCACCGGCCTGAACATGCATGCGCCCGTCCTTGAACACCGCCGTGCGCAGCGCGATCGCCGTATCCATGCCGCCACCCGCACTGAAATAGCCGACCGCCCCGGCATAGACGCCGCGCCGGTGTGGCTCCAGCTCATCGATGATCTCCATCGCCCGGACCTTGGGGGCACCGGACACTGTGCCCGCCGGGAAGCCGGCAAACAGGGCCGAGACGACATCCTGGTCGTCGCGCAGATCACCCTCGACGTTCGAGACAATGTGCATGACGTGGCTATAGCGTTCGACGATCTCGCGGGCGGTGATGCGGACCGAGCCGGGCTTGGCAATTCGGCCGACATCATTGCGGCCCAGATCGAGCAGCATGAGGTGTTCCGAGCGCTCTTTCGGGTCGGCCAGCAGATCGGCCTCAAAGGCGTCATCCTCGGCCGGGGTCTTGCCGCGCGGACGGGTGCCGGCGATGGGCCGGATGGTGACGACATCATCGCGCAACCGCACCAGGATTTCCGGGCTGGAGCCGACCACTTCGAACCCGTCAAAGCGGAAAAAGAACAGGAAAGGCGAGGGGTTCAGGCGTCGCAGCGAGCGGTAGAGCCAGAACGGATCGGCCGGATAGTCGGCGGAGAAACGCTGGCTGGGGACGACCTGGAAGGCGTCACCGGCACGGATATAGTCACGCGCCCTGTCGACCGCGGCGCGATAATCGTCAGGGCTGCGATTGGATTGGCGCGGGCCCAGCTCGCCGGTTGGCGCCGCCTTTTCGGGCGTTGCACCGGCCAGTTTCTGCAAGGTCGTCTGCAGGCGTTCGACAGCAGCGTCATAAGCCTCGCGCGCTGAGTACTCGCCGGGGCGGACCGGGCAGTAGACCTGGATTTCCTGTTTGAGCGCATCGAACACGACCATGGTCTGCGGGCGCAGCAGGATGGATTCGGGCAGGCCGAGCGGGTCCGGTGCTGCGCCTTCGGGCAGGCGTTCCAGGTAGCGCACCATGTCATAGCCCAGATAGCCGAACAGGCCGGAGGCCAAGGGCGGGGCATCGATCGGCAGGGGACAATGGGCCGCTTCGATCACCTCGCGCAGGGCTTCCATCGGGGCGGCCTCGATCGGCGAGAAACGGCGTTTGGCGACGTCCATGCCGCGCGCTTCACTGACCACACCATCGCGGCAACGCCAGATCAGGTCTGGGTCGAGGCCGATGGCGGAATAGCGTCCACGCCAGGCGCCGCCCTCGACCGATTCGAGCAGGAAGGTGTTGGGCTGGCTGTCAGCCAGTCGAAGATAGGCGGCGACCGGGGTCAGCAGGTCATCGACCCGCCGCGCCTGTATGACGCAGGTTTCACCCCGCTCCAGCTGGGCCGCAGCGGTTGCGAAGTCAGGCGTGATGACCGCGTGCGGCGTCATTGCCGTGTGCTGGGATCGGTCTCACCAATGGCGAGCGAATACAGGCGATTGTCGATCGACTCGTCCGTGATACCGTAATCGCGGATCAGGTATTCCCGGGTCGCCGAAACGATGTCATTGCCCAGCTCGGTGGTCAGGCTGGTTTCGATCCCAGCAAGGTCGGCGGCGGGGGCCGCGGCGATGTCGGCCGGGATGATCTCGTTGACGGTGAGAACCAGGTATTGGCCTTCGCCCACCTGAATCATTTCGTAGGCGCCAGGGTCCGTCGTGAAGGCGAGGGCAACCGCATTGCGATCAAAGCCACCCGCCGTCTGACCGCGTTTCAGGGTCGAGGTTTCCGTGCGCCCACCAACCATCAGGCTGACGATTTCCATGTCGGAACCGGCTTCAAGCTGGGCCAGCGCATCCTCGGCACGAGCCTGCAATTGGGTGTCGACCTGGATCGAGCGCCAGCGGCTCTCGGCCTGTTCACGGATTTCTTCCAGTTCGAACGGACGGCTCTGGATGATCTCGTCGACGCGAAGCGTGTAGAAATCGGTCTCGTTATAGCTTTCCAGATTGGTGGCGAATCCCTCGATGTGATCGAAGGCCGCCGGCAGGATTTCAGGGGCGAGTGCCTGGTAGCGTTCGCCATCAAATTGCAGGTCCTCGTCGATCGAATTCACGGCGAGAGGCTGGAAGATTTCCAGCGGCGTACCGGATTCCTCGGCAGCGACCTCGAGCGAAGCACCGGTTGCGCGAACGGTTTCGAACGCCGAGATGGCATCATACATGTCGTCCGTCGCCTGGGCCCGGGCCGCATCGGCCTGCAGCCGCGGACGCTCTTCCTCAAATGCAGGCTGGGTCGCCTCTTCGGCGCCAGTAATAATCACGGCGCTCCAGCCAAAACGTCCCTCAACCGCGCGGGCCTCACCGGCCGACATGGCAAATACGGTTTCACCAAGACCCTCGTCGGGGATCTCGAATTGCTGGACATCGGTCTGGACCAGCGGCGTGTCGAGGCCCAGCTCGGCGGCAACGGCAGACGGGGCTTCGCCCGCGGCGAGACGGCTGGCTGCGTCATCGGCACCCGCCTGATCACTGACGGTCAGCTGGGTGAAGCTGCGATAGGCGGGCGTCCCGATCTGGTTGGTCGCAATTTCATAGTCATAGACCTCCCGCAGGGTCGCTTCATCAACAGCGACATCGCGGATGAAGTCATCGAGCTGGAAACGCACGAGCGTGATGGCGCGGTATTCCGGGCGAGTGAAGACCGGCTCGCCATTGGCGCCGAGGGTCTCGTCAATGAAGGTTTGCAGGGTCTCATCCGTCGGGTCCTCGATCTCGTCGGCGGTCGAGGCGTCGATCACGAGGCCGGTCATCCGGCGCTGTTCCTCGGCAACGAGATAGCGGGTCGCGGCGATCTGGTCGGGGACATCGCTGAAGCCGGCCAGGGTGGCCATCAATTGCGACCGCAACAGGTCACCTTCGATATCACGGGCGAATTGGTCTTCGGTCACGCCCGAGCGCTGCAGCGCGGCCGCCATGGTGTCACGATCGAAGCGTTCCGTGATCGGATTCTGGAAGGCCGGGACGTCGGCAACTTCGCTGACGATGGCGACATCGGATATGGCCAGGCCCAGATCCCGGGCCCGGGCGGCCATGGTTGCCATGGTGATCTGCTGTTGCAGGACCTGGTAGGCGATCCCTTCCTCGCGCGCCATTTCGCGGGTCACGTCCGGGTTCTGCTCTTGCAGGCGGGCAACCTCGCGATTGAAGGCTGTCGCCATTTCCCGCTGGCTGATCCGTTCGGGGCCAACCACGACCACTGCATCACCGCTGCCGGTGAAGATGCCGCCGGCGCCCGGCATGGCAATCGCGAAAGACAATACCAGCAGGACAATGATGATCAGCGCTATGGGCGACTGGGCGAAAGCACGAAAATTGGAAAGCATGAGACCGGGATGCCTTTGAAAAACGTCGCGCGGAAGGTAGCGGCGAGGTATGGCCGTCGCAAGCGTCAGGGGCGGTTGTCCTGCGATTGTGGACGCAGGCCGTTGCCCGAGCCGGAAATGATGAGTACTCCTGCCGCATCGACAGGGGGTCGGAATGGCAGATCGGGGAGGCTGGATGTCGCGGCGCAAACTTATTGCAGGCAATTGGAAAATGAACGGGCTTTCGGGCGCGCTCGGCTATTTTTCGGAACTCGCGCCCGTCGCGGCCGGAGCATCAGCTGATGTGCTGGTCTGTCCGCCCGCGACCCTGATCCATGCTGCCGTTCAGGCCTGCGCCGGAACCGGTATCCGTGTCGGTGGCCAGGATTGTCACGCCCAGGACCATGGCGCCTACACGGGTGATATTTCGGCCGCCATGCTGCGGGATTGCGGCGCCACTCATGTGATCCTTGGCCATTCCGAACGCCGCGCCGCCCATGGTGAAACCGACGGGGATGTCCGCGCCAAGGCAGTTGCCGCCCTTGCCGCTGGCCTGGTGCCGGTGATCTGTGTCGGCGAAACCTTGGCCGAGCGTGAAGCCGGCCGGGCGGTCGAGGTGGTGGCCCGCCAGCTGGCTGGATCACTTCCGGAAAATTCTGCAATCCTGGATTTAGTCATAGCTTATGAGCCGGTCTGGGCCATCGGCACCGGACGGACGGCCTCGGCGGCCGATGTGGCAGCCATGCATGCGGCCATCCGAGAACGCCTGCCAGATCCTCTAACCACTTGTATTCTTTATGGTGGTTCGGTGAAGCCGGGCAATGCTCGGGAGCTATTGTCACTGGCCGATGTGGATGGGGCCCTGGTCGGTGGTGCGAGCCTCGATGCGGCTGATTTCAGTGCGATAATCGAGGCCGTCAGTCTGGAGAATGAACCTCTTCGGTAAGTGGATCGAAACCTATTCGCGTCAATCTCCAGGTCTGAGTTTCCGTTAGCCGCTGCTGGAGCCGAACCGAGTATGGCCGAAATCGACTACGCCCGGGCACCCGTGCTCCTATTTGATCCTGTCCATGTGAACCAGCGGACGACCCGTTATGCGTTGTTCGAGATCGGATTCCGGCAGATCGAGTGTGTCGCTTCGCTGGCTGATCTCAAATCGGCTATCGCGGACAGTGCACCGGCCATGATCGTGGCCGAGTCGAGCGCTACCGACACCGAAATCTTCCAGCTTGTTCGCGGCGTCCGTCGCAGCGAAGTCGGATCCAATCCATTCGTCGTGATGCTGCTGACCACGTGGAGTCGCGATACCGGCCATATTCGCAAGGCGATCGAATGCGGCGCCGATGATGTCATCGTGCGGCCCTTCTCGACCATGTTCGCCGAGGAGCGGGTCCGGACCCTGATCAAGGGGCGCAAGGATTTCATCGTCACGTCCGATTATATCGGTCCCGATCGTCGCAAGGATGCCGACCGGTCGACCGATGCGGTGCCGATTTCAGTTCCAAATTTCCTCAAGGCGGCCGTCGAAAATGACGAGGTTGCCCTGAACAATGGGCGCCAGCATGTCCAGGAGGCACGAGAAGCTGTCACTTCTGAGCGCGTTCGGCGCGTTGCCATGCGCATTGTCATCTCGGTCGAGCTGGAGGCTTCCAAGGAGACGGGCGGCAAGGTTCCCATCGCGCTGGACGTCAATGACCTTCAGCGCGCGGCCCGTGAATTGCGGGCCCATGTCATCCGGGCCGGGCGCCGCGAGGCGGCCGAGGTCGCCGAAGCCTTGATCGATCAGATCGGCACGCTCGGCGATGGCCGTAATGCGGAAAAAGGCACGCTGAAGCTGGTCAAGGAGCTGGCGATGGGCTCCTACGCTGCCTTCGCCAATGGCGATACCATCGAGCGCTCGAAAGACGAGATCGGGCGGACTGTTTCCAATCTGCGCAAGCGCCTGCAGGCGCGGGCAGAAGCCGTGAAACGCAAAGCCCAGCTGGCAGCCAGCGAAGCCGCAGCCCAAACCGCAGACGATGCTGGCCAAGTCGGGTCGCCTGCTATAAAACGCGCCGCCATGTGACCGGACGGTGCTGGCATCGCACCGGGAACTCCTTATATAACAGGTCGAGCCGCCCGATGAGGCGGTCTGGCCCGATTTATGGCGGTATTCATGACCACAGTCCTTTTGATCATCCAGCTCCTGGTCGCCCTTGGTCTCATCGGCGTCATTTTGCTGCAGCGGTCTGAGGGCGGTGCCTTGGGTATCGGTGGCGGCGGTGGCGGCGGGGGCATGATGTCCGGTCGCGGCGCAGCCAATATCCTGACCCGCACCACGATGATCCTCGGCGCGGTCTTCATCGGCAATTCGATCCTGCTTGCCATTGTGACCGGCGTCACGGCTGAGGGCACCAGCGTGTTCGATACCGAGATCGACAACCCGGCCATCGGCGTTATCGAGCAGGACGAATCCGGGGCACCGGTGCCGACCGACGGCTAGTCCCTCGCGCATTTAATCATCACATATTTCAACTCGCGTCTTTCGAGGCGTCCGAATCTGGGATAATCAGACGGCCCATGCCGCGATATATCTTTATTACGGGCGGCGTGGTCTCCTCTTTGGGGAAGGGCCTCGCGTCAGCTGCCATCGGAGCCCTGCTTCAAGCGCGTGGATATAAAGTCCGCCTGCGCAAGCTGGACCCCTATCTCAACGTCGATCCGGGCACGATGTCGCCCTATCAGCATGGCGAATGCTATGTGACCGATGACGGGGCCGAAGCCGACCTCGACCTGGGTCACTATGAACGCTTCACGGGCGTTCCCGCCAGCCAGGCCGACAACATCACCACCGGACGCATCTATTCGCGCATCATCGAGCGCGAGCGACGTGGCGATTATCTCGGCGCGACCGTTCAGGTCATTCCGCACGTCACCGACCAGATCAAGCAATTCGTCCTGTCCGACGCCGGGGATGTCGACTTCGTCCTGTGCGAGATCGGCGGCACGGTCGGCGATATCGAGGGCCTGCCCTTCTTCGAGGCGATCCGTCAGCTCGGCCAGGAGCTGGGCGAGGGCAATGCGGTCTTCCTGCATGTCACCCTGCTGCCCTTCATCAAGGTCGCCGGCGAGATGAAGACCAAGCCGACCCAGCACTCGGTGAAAGAGCTGCGCTCGATCGGTATCCAGCCGGATATCCTCCTGTGCCGCTGCGAAATCCCGATCCCGCCCGGCGACAAGCGCAAGATCGGCCTGTTCTGCAACGTCAAGGAAAGCGCCGTCATCGAGGGCCGTGATGCGGCCTCGCTCTATGATGTGCCGCTGGAATACCATTCCCAGGGTCTCGACACCGAGATCCTGCGCTGCTTCGGCATTGACGATGCCCCGGCGCCGGACCTGTCACGCTGGCAGGGCATCTCCGAGACCATCGCCAACCCGGACGGCGAAGTGACGATCGGTGTGGTCGGCAAATATGTCGGCCTGCTCGACGCCTATAAATCCCTGATCGAAGCGCTGGCCCATGGCGGCATCGCCAATGGGGTGAAGGTCAAACTCAAATGGCTCGACAGTGAGCAGTTTGAAAAAGACGACCCGTTCGAACCGCTGGAAGACGTGCACGGCGTGCTCGTGCCGGGCGGCTTTGGCGAGCGCGGTGTCGAAGGCAAGATCGCCGCGGCGCGCTTTGCCCGTGAGCGCAAGGTGCCCTTCTTCGGGATTTGCTACGGCATGCAGATGGCGGTGCTGGAAGCGGCCCGCAATCTGGCCGGCGTCACAGATGCCGTCTCGACTGAATTCTCGGACACGGGCGAATCGGTGATCGGCCTTCTGACCGAATGGACCCGCGGCAATGAAGTCGAGACCCGCAAGGTCGGCGACGATATGGGCGGTACGATGCGCCTGGGCGCCTATCCGGCCGTTCTGAAAGATGGCTCCAAAGTCCGCGAGATCTATGGCCAGGCCCATATCGAAGAGCGCCACCGCCACCGCTATGAGGTCAATGTCGGCTACAAGGACAGGCTGGAAGCGTGCGGCCTGACCTTCTCCGGTCTCTCACCTGATGGCGTGCTGCCGGAAATCGTCGAGATCGAGGACCATCCCTGGTTCATCGGCGTACAATTCCACCCGGAACTCAAATCAAGGCCGTTCGAGCCGCACCCGCTGTTTGCGAGCTTTATTGCGGCAGCCCTGCACCAGAGCCGGATGGTTTAGGGGCCAGAACCTCTCGCCCTTGATTGTCATCTCTGCCGAATGTCCGGCGGAAGCCGGACGCAGGGCAGGGACCTAACTGCTCGCAATCACATAGGTCCCTGACTTTCGCCCGGCCTTCGCCGGGCGTCCATCAGGGATGACAAGGCTAGCCTTCGCCCCGCAACTCCCCGATCACCGCCACAGCCTCCATCACATCCGCCCGCGTGCAATCAAACTGCCCGACCTGGAGGCGGATCACATAGCGGCCCTCATGGCGCGTCTGGGTGAGATAGGTGCGGCCATCGCTGTTGATGCGTTCCAGCAGGTCTGCGGTGGCCTCATCGCCCGCTGTGCAGGCAAAGCTGAACAGGCTGAAGCGGGGCTCGGTGACAATCTCCAGGCCGGGCAGGTCACGGATGGCCTCGCAGGCCTCGTTGGACCAGGCGATATGATTGCGGATGCGGGTGCGCAGCCCCTCCAGCCCGTAGGCGCGGATCAGGAACCAGAGCTTGAGGGCGCGGAAACGGCGACCCAGCGGAATGGTCCATTCGGAATAATTGACCGCGTCATCCATGCCCGGCGTTTCCAAATAATCCGGGCGCAGGGTGAGGGATTTGAGCTGGTCGGTGGGATCGCGAAGGAATTGCACCGAGCAATCGAATTGGGCGCCGAGCCATTTGTGCGGGTTGAAGACGATGCTGTCGGCGCCCTCGGCACCCTCCCAGATATGGCGCAGTTCCGGACAGATCATCGCCGAGCCGGCCCACGCCGCATCGATATGGGTGTAGAGGCCCTCGGCCCGCGCGACCTCGATGATGGCCGCCACAGGGTCGCTGGCGCCGATGGCGGTGCCACCGACGCAGATCACGATGCCGGCGGGCAGGTGGCCAGCGGCGCGGTCAGCCCGGATGGCGGCGCGCAGGGCATCCGGGTCCATGCCGTAATCATCGGTGGTGGCGATCTTGACCAGATTGTCCTGACCGATGCCGGCTACCCAGCAGGCCTTGTCGACCGAGGAATGGGTCTGGGCCGAGGCATAAATGCGCGGTGCCTTTTCTCCCGCCAGACCCGAGCGGATGCCGCGCCAGTCCAGCGCCCGCTCACGCATGGTCATGACGGCGGAGAGGGTGGCCGAGGAGGCGCTGTCCTGGATGACGCCGCGCCAGCCATCGGGCAGGCCGAGCGCCTGGCGCAGCCAGTCGACCATGCGGGTTTCCATCTCGGTTGCCGCCGGCGAGGTTTGCCACAGCATGCATTGCGCCGCCATGGTCGAGACGAGCTGTTCGGCCAGGATCGAGGCCGGCGCCGCATTGGCCGGGAAATAGGCGAAGAAACGGGGATGCTGCCAATGGGTCATGGCATCCGGCACAATGCGTTCGAAATCGGCGAAGATCTCGGCCATGTCGGTGGCGTCTTCGGGCGGTGTGACGGGCAGGGCATTGAGCACGTCTGCGGGCCGTGTCGCCGGGCGGACCGGGCGCTCACGCAGGGTTTCGAGGTAGGTTTTCGACCAGTCGGCGATGCGCCGCGACCACAGGCCAAATTCTTCGAGCTTCATTATCATCCCCGGTGGCAGTCGCAGTTTTTTACATCGCCCGTGCATCTAAACCCATTGTCACACGCATCCTGTGAGCAAGACCGCTATCATGCGGCCACTGGATCAATCGGGATCATACGGGATCAAGGAGACTGCCATGCGCCATCACCGCTTCACCATCCTCGCCGGCACTGCCCTCGCGGCGCTGGCCCTCACCGCGCCGGGCCTGGCCCAGGACAGCGAGACCCGCGAGTTCGCCGGCTTCACGGCGATCGACGCCAATGGCGGTTATGAGCTGGTTGTGGTTCAGGGTGAGACCTTCTCGGTCGAGCTGGTCGGTGACGCCGATGATTTCGACGATATCGAAATCGAGGTCGAGCGCGGCACGCTTGAAATCGATCAGGATACGGGCTGGTTCTCGCGTCGCCACAGCCTGGATGTCGTCGTCCAGGTCACGATGCCGCTCATTGAGGAGCTGGACTTCGGGCGCGGGCTCAGCGCCGAGGTGTCCGGGATTGATTCCGAACAGCTGGACGTTGATGTCTCCACAGGCGCATCAGTCCGCCTGTCAGGCAGCTGCAACGCCCTCGAGATCGATGCCTCGACCGGGACATCGCTCAACGCCCGCAACCTGATCTGTGCCCGGGTCAATGTCGACGCCTCGACCGGGGCGTCAGTGTCGGCGCATGCCACAGAGGCCTCCGATGCCTCGGCCAGCATGGGCGCCTCGGTGCGCATTCACGGTAATCCGCCATCCCGCCATGCGAGCAGTTCGATGGGCGGATCGGTCAGCCATTCCGCCGGCGGCTGACATGATTGGCAGCGCGGCCTGCATCAGGCCGCGCGCCATGCTTGCACCGCGTTGATTAAGCCTGTATACGGCGCGGCTCGAAAGGATAGTGAAAGCTGTCCCGACCACTGATTCATAGCGCTGGAGAGGCTCAATGGCCGTCCCTAAAAGAAAAACGACGCCGAGCAAACGCGGCATGCGCCGGGCCCACGACGCCCTGTCGAGCCCGGTCTATATCGAAGACAAGGACAGCGGTGAACTGCGCCGTCCGCACCATGTCGACCTGAAGTCGGGCATGTATCGCGGTCGCCAGATCCTCGAGCCGAAGGACGACTGAGTCGTTTCCGGCTGACCGGGTTTCCCGGTCAACATAGCTGACAGGAAAACGCGCCAGGCCAATGCCAGGCGCGTTTTTCTTTGCGTGTTCTGTCCTGTTGCGCGGGATTTTGCGTGTTTTCTCCCGCCGCTTGCACAAGGCTGCAACTTGCCCAAACTGGCGGTCTCGTACCGACAGGGGATGACATGACCAGCGATATCGAAATCGCCCGCGCGGCGACGCTCAAGCCCATGGCCGCCATCGCGGCGCGGCTGGGGATACCGGATGAGGCCATCATTCCCTTCGGCCGTTCCAAGGCCAAGCTTTCGGGCGACTTCATTGCCACGCTCAAGGATCGCCCGCGCGGCAAGCTGATCCTCGTCACCGCAATCAGTCCGACCCCGGCGGGTGAGGGCAAGACCACGACCACGGTCGGCCTCGGCGATGGCCTGTCGCGGATCGGCAAAAAGGTCGCCATCTGTCTGCGTGAACCATCCCTGGGTCCCTGCTTCGGCATGAAGGGCGGGGCGGCCGGCGGCGGCATGGCCCAGGTCGTGCCGATGGAGGATATCAATCTCCATTTCACCGGCGATTTCCACGCCATCACCTCGGCCCACAACCTGCTCGCCGCGCTGATCGACAATCATGTCCATTGGGGCAATGAGCAGCAGATCGACAGTCGCCGCATCGCCTTGCGCCGTGTGCTCGACATGAATGACCGCTCGCTGCGCAATCTGGTCACCGGGCTGGGCGGTCCGGCGCACGGCACGCCGCGCGAGGGCGGTTTCGACATTACCGTGGCTTCCGAAGTCATGGCGATCCTGTGCCTGGCCCGTGACCTGGCGGATCTGGAAGAGCGTCTCGGCGACATCGTGATTGCCGAGCGGGCCGATCGCAGCCGGGTCACAGCCCGTGATATCGGTGCCGCCGGAGCGATGACGGTTCTCCTGAAGGACGCCTTCCAGCCCAATCTGGTTCAGACCCTGGAACACACGCCGACCTTCATCCATGGCGGTCCCTTCGCCAATATCGCCCATGGCTGCAACACGCTGGTCGCCACCGACACGGCGCTGCGCCTGGCCGACTATGTGGTCACCGAGGCCGGTTTCGGGGCGGATCTGGGGGCAGAGAAATTCTTCGACATCAAATGCCGAAAGGGAGGGCTCGAACCCTCCGCCGCTGTCCTGGTCGCCACGATCCGGGCGTTGAAAATGAATGGCGGGGTGCCGAAGGATCAGCTGGGCGCAGAGAATGTCGCCGCTGTCGAGGCCGGCTGCGCCAATCTCGGTCGTCATATCGAGAACCTGGCCAAATTCGGCGTGCCGGTGGTCGTCGCGATCAATCATTTCACCGCCGACAGCGAGGCGGAGGTCGCCGCGGTTGAGGCCTTTTGCGAAGCGCGCGGCGTGAAGGCCGTCCTGGCGACTCATTGGGCCGAGGGCGGGCAGGGCACGCAAAAGCTGGCCGAGGCCGTCAGCGAGCTTGTGGAGGGCGGATCGAGCCGGTTTGCGCCGCTCTATCCCGACGACATGCCCCTGGTCGACAAGATCGAGACCGTGGCCCAATCCATCTACCGCGCCGGATCGGTGGTGTTCGAACGTTCGGCCCGCCTGCAGCTGGAGCGCTGGCAGGAGGCGGGTTATGGGCATCTGCCCGTGTGCATGGCCAAGACGCAATATTCCTTCTCGGCCGATCCGGCCCTGACCGGGGCGCCTGAAGGCCATGAACTGCCCGTGCGCGAAGTCCGTCTCTCGGCAGGCGCCGGTTTCGTGGTGGCGGTCTGCGGCGCGATCATGACCATGCCCGGACTGCCGCGTAAGCCGGCAGCGCTGGATATTCACCTCAATGCTGAGGGTGAGGTTGAAGGGTTGTTCTAGGCCGGGCTTTTGCGCCAACCGTGCCATTAACCGCACTTATTTCGGGTGTTCGCGGTAACACGGCGGATTCCCCGCACTGGCGGGCTTGCGTATGGGCCAGCCTTGGTTATGAAGCGCCCAACGCGCCCTTACCTTGAAGAGAGTCCCATGACCGCCATCACCGACATCATCGCTCGCGAAATCCTCGACAGCCGCGGTAATCCGACGGTCGAAGTCGATGTTTTGCTGGAAGACGGCTCCTTCGGTCGCGCCGCGGTGCCGTCGGGTGCCTCGACCGGTGCCCACGAGGCCGTCGAGATGCGTGACGGCGGTGAGCGTTATGGCGGCAAGGGTGTCCTGAAAGCCTGCGATCTGGTCGAGGGCGAGATTTTCGAAGCCATTGCCGGCATGGACGCTGAAGACCAGCGTCGCATCGACGAGGCGATGATCGAGCTGGATGGCACCGCCAACAAGTCCCGCCTGGGCGCCAATGCGATGCTGGGCGTGTCGCTGGCGGCTGCCCATGCCGCGGCTGACGTGCAGGGCCTGCCGCTCTATCGCTATATTGGCGGCATGAATGCCCGCGTCCTGCCGACGCCGATGATGAATATCATCAATGGCGGCGCCCATGCCGACAATCCGATCGACTTCCAGGAATTCATGATCATGCCGGTCGGCCTGCCCAGCTTCTCCGAAGCCCTGCGCTGCGGTGCCGAGGTCTTCCATGCCCTCAAATCGCGCCTGAAAGCCGATGGCCTGAACACCAATGTCGGCGATGAGGGCGGTTTCGCGCCGCATCTTCGCTCGGCCGAACAGGCGCTCGACGTGATCATGGATGCCATCGAGGCGGCCGGCTACAAGCCGGGCGAGGATGTCGCCCTGGCGCTCGATGTCGCTTCAACGGAATTCTACAAGGACGGCCAGTACGTTCTGGAAGGCGCCGATGAGAGCCATGATGCCGAGGGCTTCTCGCAATATCTGGAAAAGCTGGTCAATAAATACCCGATTGTCTCGATCGAGGACGGTATGGCCGAGGATGACTGGGATGGCTGGCGTGCGCTGACACAGCGCCTGGATGGTCGCTGCCAGCTGGTCGGCGACGACCTCTTCGTCACCAATCCGGAACGCCTGGCAAAGGGTATCGAGACCGGGGCCGCCAACGCGATCCTCGTCAAGGTCAACCAGATCGGCACCCTGTCGGAGACCCTCGACGCTGTCGATATGGCCCTGCGTTCGGGCTATGGCGCCGTGATGAGCCACCGCTCGGGCGAGACCGAGGACGCGACCATCGCCGACCTCGCCGTTGCCACCAATTGCGGACAGATCAAGACCGGTTCGCTGGCCCGCTCCGACCGCACCGCCAAATACAACCAGCTGCTGCGAATCGAGAGCCTGCTGGGCGAAACCGGCATGTTCGCCGGACCGTCCGGTCTGGCCAGCTAGGGTTAAGCGGCACGTTTCAATTTTTTGTCATCCCTGATGGACGCCCCGTGCAGGCGGGGCGAAAGTCAGGGACCTATGTGCCTGCAACCAGTTAGATCCCCGTCGTGCGTCCGGCCTTCGCCGGACATCCCACGGGGATGACAAAACGGGGCCACCCAGCCTCATTCCGGCCCAATCCCTTACCCAGACCTGAATCCCGGATTCACGACTCCTAAAGTGTGATCGTGTTGAATCACGCTTGCAGAAGAACACGGTGCAAAAGCGCCGGTCTCAACGAGGGTGTACGGGTTTTGGACGCGATCAAGCGCTTTTCCACAACAGCATTGCTGACCGTTGCGATAGCCTATTTCGGCTATCACGCGCTGACGGGCGAGCAGGGTGTGTTGAACTGGATCGTGGTCGAGACCGAAATCAGCGAAGCCGAGGCCGAGTTGGCCCTGGCCGTTGCCGAGCGTGAATCCCTCGAGGTCACAGCCGCCCGCTTGCGTTCCGACAGCCTTGATCTCGACTATGTCGAGGAGCGGGCCCGCGACATACTCAACGTCGCCCATCCGCGCGAATTCATCGTCGAGCTCGATACCGAAGACCGTCGCTGAGATCAGGCGTCACTCCTTTGGCGCATTCCCCCTTTGCTTGAATTACCGCTTCGCGCTTGCCCGTGCAGTGCGTCATCTGCTATGCGGCAATAGACGTCAGATGGGAGCGCGAACAATATATTTCGCGTGCGAATAAATGACCAGCAAGCGTACCAGCAAGACCGCCGCGTCCAAGTCGGCCGCCAAGAAGCCCACCACAGTTGCTCCCGGTACAGCCGGAAAAGACGAGCTGCTTCAGTATTATCGCGACATGCTGATGATGCGCCGCTTCGAGGAAAAGGCCGGCCAGCTCTATGGCATGGGCCTGATCGCCGGCTTCTGTCACCTCTATATCGGCCAGGAGGCGGTCGTCACCGGTATCCAGGCGGCGCTCGAAGAGGGCGACCAGGTGATCACCGGCTATCGGGACCACGCTCACATGCTGGCCTGCGGCATGGACCCCAAGGGCGTCATGGCCGAGCTGACCGGTCGCGAGGGCGGCTATTCGCGCGGCAAGGGCGGCTCCATGCACATGTTCTCCCGCGAGAAACAATTCTATGGCGGTCACGGCATTGTCGGCGCCCAGGTGGCGCTCGGCACGGGCCTTGGCTTTGCCGACTGGTACAAGGGCAATGGCAAGCTCTCGGTCGCCTATTTCGGCGACGGCGCGGCCAATCAGGGCCAGGTCTATGAGAGCTTCAACATGGCCAAGCTGTGGAACCTGCCGGTCATCTATGTGATCGAGAACAATCAGTACGCCATGGGCACTTCGGTCAAGCGCGCCTCTTCGGAAACGGCGCTGCATAAGCGCGGCATCTCCTTCGGCATTCCCGGCGAAGAAGTCGACGGCATGGATGTCGAAGCGGTCAAGCGCGCGGCCGAAAAAGCCGTCAAGCACGCCCGCGGCGGCAATGGCCCCTATATCCTGGAAATGAAGACCTACCGCTATCGCGGCCACTCCATGTCCGATCCGGCCAAATACCGCACCCGCGAGGAAGTCGACGACATCCGCTCGCACCATGACCCGATCGATCTGATCAAGAAGCGTCTGGTCGAAGGCGGCCACGCAACCGAAGACGAGCTCAAGGCGCTCGACAAGGATGTGAAAGCCATCGTCAACGAGGCCGCCCAGTTCGCCAAGGACAGCCCGGAGCCGGATCCGTCCGAGCTGTATACCGACGTGCTGGTGGAGGTCTGATCATGACACCGCAAGTGAAACACTTCCTCGACAATTGGCACCAGGCCGTGCGTGAACGCGATGCCGAGCGTCTGTCCTCGATCATCGCTGAAGGCTGCGAACTGCATTCGCCGGTGGTGTGGAAGCCGTCAGCCGACAAGCATTACCTGCTGCACATCCTGATGGGCGTGATCACGGTGGTCGAAGGCTTCGACTATCGTCAGGAATGGGTCAGCGGCAATGATCTCATCCTCGAATTCACCGGCACGGTGGAGGGCAAGGGCCTGGTCGGCATCGACAAGATCACCCTCAATGATGAGGGCCAGATGGTGCGTATCGAAGTGTTGATCCGCCCGATGAACACGCTGATGGAATTCGCCGGAAAGATGCGCGAGCACGCGCTGCGCTACAAACCCGAGGCGGCCAATGGCTAGGCATCTGGCGCAATTGAATATTGCCTGGATGCGCGGGAGTATCGACGATCCGGTGATGGCCGATTTCGTCGGTGCGATCGACAGCGTGCACAAGCTTGCCGGGCGCTCGCCCGGTTTTGTCCGGATTGTGCCGGACAATGGCTATCAGCCCTGGGGTGACCCCAAGGCCCTGCCCAACCTCACCGTCTGGGAGGACATAAACAGCCTCCGCGACTTCACCTACCGCTCGGCGCACGGAAACCTGTTTTCCAAGCGCGACAAATGGTTCGTGTCGCCCGGACGTGCCCACATGGCGCTCTGGTGGTTCGACGACACAGGTGACGGGCCGGATTATGATGACGCCATCCGGCGTCTCGACCATTTGCAGCAAAACGGGCCATCCCCGGAGGCGTTCACCTTCGGCCAGCCCTACGATGTCGATGGGGTGCCGCTGGGCATGCCATCGGAAAACAGGATGAAAACCGATGTCGATTGAGATTCTCATGCCGGCCCTGTCTCCCACGATGGAAGAGGGCACGCTTGCCAAGTGGAATATCAAGGAAGGCGACACCGTCGAGAGCGGTGACGTGATTGCCGAGATCGAAACCGACAAGGCGACAATGGAAGTCGAAGCGGTCGAGGAGGGCGTCGTCGCCAAACTCCTGGTCGCTGAAGGCACCGAGAATGTGAAGGTCAATTCGCCCATCGCCATCCTGGCCGAGGACGGCGAGGACGCCAGCTCAGTGGACGCGCCCAAAGCCGCAGCACCGGCTGAAGCTGCACCGGTCGCGACTGCGGACTCGGAACCGGCTGCCGTCTCGGCGCCTGTTGTCGCCGCACCGGCTGATCCGGATATTCCGGCCGGTACCGGCATGGTCTCCACCACGGTCCGCGACGCGCTGCGTGATGCGATGGCCGAGGAGATGCGCCGCGATGACACCGTCTTCGTGATGGGTGAGGAAGTCGCCGAATACCAGGGCGCCTACAAGGTCACCCGTGGCCTGCTGGACGAGTTCGGTCCCAAGCGCGTCGTCGACACGCCGATCACCGAGCACGGCTTTGCCGGCCTGGGTGTCGGCGCGGCCTTCAACGGGCTGCGTCCGGTCGTTGAATTCATGACCTTCAACTTCGCCATGCAGGCCATCGACCACATCATCAATTCCGCCGCCAAGACGCTCTACATGTCCGGCGGCCAGATGGGCTGCCCGATCGTTTTCCGTGGTCCCAACGGCGCAGCCAGCCGCGTCGGCGCCCAGCACTCCCACGATTATTCCTCCTGGTATGCCAATGTGCCGGGCCTGAAAGTCATCGCGCCCTATGACGCCGCCGACGCCAAGGGCCTGCTGAAAGCCGCCATCCGCGATCCCAACCCGGTCGTCTTCCTTGAGCATGAGCTGATCTATGGCGAGAGCTTTGATGTGCCGGACGTGGAAGACTGGGTCCTGCCGATCGGCAAGGCCAAAATCCGTCGCACGGGTTCTGACGTCACCATCACCGCGCATTCCCGCATGGTGGGTTACGCGCTTGAGGCTGCCGAGATCCTGGCCGGCGAGGGCATCGACGCCGAGGTGATCGATCTGCGCACCTTGCGTCCGCTCGACACCGACACGGTGGTGGAATCAGTGAAGAAAACCAATCGCATCGTCTGCGCCGAAGAGGGCTGGGGCCGCATGGGTGTCGGCGCCGAGATCGCCGCCGTCGTCACCGCCGAGGCCTTCGACTATCTCGACGCCCCGCCCGCCCGCGTCCACCAGAAAGACGTCCCGCTGCCCTATGCCGGCAATCTGGAAAAACTCTCCCTGCCGGGCGTGGATGATATCGTGAAGGCGGTGAAAGCCGTCTGCTACGCGGAGTAGGCTGATGGCATCTCCGGATAAATCCTGGCGCCACGGTGAGTGTCATTGCGGCGAGGTCGGCTTTGCCGTGAACTTGCCGGACAGTGTCGTCGCCCTGTCGTGCAATTGCTCGATCTGCGCCAAGACCGGCTTTATTCATCTCATCGTCGAAAAAGACGATTTCAAGATCGAACGCGGCGCGGAGAGCCTGACCACCTATACATTCGGCACGCATGAGGCCAAGCACCTCTTCTGCTCCAAATGCGGCGTGAAGAGCTTCTATGTGCCGCGCTCGCATCCCGATGGCTGGAGCGTCAATCTGCGCGCGCTCGACGCCGATGCCGATCTCCAGCTGCGCTTCGAGGAATTCGACGGCGCGAACTGGGAAAAGAACGTCTCCAAGATCAACCCCGAACTGGCCCAACCGGGCGCCAATGACGCCTGAGGCGAGGACTGAAACCATGTCGATAGAAATCCTGATGCCCGCCCTGTCGCCCACCATGGAAGAGGGCACGCTCGCCAAATGGCACGTCAAGGAAGGCGATGTCGTGGAAAGCGGCATGGTCCTGGCCGAGATCGAGACCGACAAGGCGACGATGGAAGTCGAAGCCGTCGATGAAGGCACGGTCGGCAAGATCCTGGTCGAGGACGGCACTGAGGGCGTCAAGGTCAACGCCGTGATCGCCATCCTTCTCGAAGAGGGTGAGACGGAAGTGTCTGCCCCGACGCCTGCGGCGCCGGCCCCCTCCGTCAGCTCCGCTGACACCTCCCCCGCAAGCGGTGGAGAAAAATCCGAGCTTGTTTCTGCCCCCGCGAGCGGGGGAAGTGGCTCCGCCAAAGGCGGAGACGAAGGGGGCGCCGCCAAGGGCGGCGATAACCGCATCAAGGCCAGCCCGCTGGCCAAGCGCATCGCCGCCGACAAGGGTCTGGATCTCAAAACCATTGACGGATCAGGTCCCTATGGCCGGATCGTCAAGCGCGATGTCGAGAACGCCCAACCGTCTGCCGCGACCTCTGCCAGCGCCAGCGAAGCGCCGGCCGCCGCACCGGTCGACATGGATGATCCGCTCAAGGCCTATGGCATTGCCCGCGATCGCTATGACGTCGAGAAGGCCGACGGGATCACCAAGATCTCCGCCAAGCGCCTGTCGGAAAGCTTCCGTGACATCCCGCATTTCCCGCTGACGGTCGATTGCCGCATCGACGCGTTGATGGATTTCCGCAAGCGCATCAATGCCGCCGCCGAGAAGGATGGCGACAAGGTCTCGGTCAATGACATCCTGATCAAGGCGTCAGGCCTGGCGCTGAAGAAGGTACCCGCGGCCAACTCGTCCTGGATTGAGGGCGGCATGATCGCCCGCCACAAGCACGCCGATGTCTCCATGGCCGTGGCCATTGAAGGCGGGCTGATCACGCCGATCATCGCCGATGCGGATCAAAAGGGTCTGGTCGAGATCTCGCGCCAGTCCAAGGATCTCGCCACGCGCGCCCGCGATCGCAAGCTGAAGCCGGAAGAATTCCAGGGCGGCACTTTCTCCCTGTCCAATCTGGGCATGTTCGGTATCGACAGCTTCGCCTCCATCATCAATCCACCCCAGGGCATGATCCTGTCGGTCGGGGCTGGAGAGCAGCGCCCGGTCGTCAAGGACGGCGCCCTGGCCATTGCCATGGTGATGACGGTGACGCTGACCTGCGACCACCGTGTCGTCGACGGTGCCACAGGCGCGAAATGGCTGCAGGCCTTCAAGACCTATGTCGAAGACCCGATGACGATGCTGATGTAGGGGGCCGATGTAGGGCGGTGAGACCGGCCTCGGCCGGTACCAGTCAGCCCGTATCAAACCGGCGCTCTGCGCGGTTGGAGACATTGTTCTCTTGGCAGCCAGCGGGCCTCAGCGCGTTTCTTCAGTCAAGGGCGCCGAAGGCGCCGCGCTGCGGGCATGCCCCTTGACTGAAGAAACGCGCTGAGGCGTCGTCTCGGCAAGCGATCAATGGGCGGGTGTGCGCAAGCGCCGGTCGTCAGAAATCACCGACAAAGTGAGGCCTTCTCCCATGACCCAGCCCCGCCATCTCGCCGAAATCCGCCATACCGATCTCGTCTTCCCGGACCAGAGCAATCACCAGGGCTCTTATTTTGGTGGCGCGGCGATGGCGGAGATGGACAAGATCGCCTTTCTGGTCGCGGCCCGTCACGCCCGGCGGCCCTTCGTGACCGCTTCCTGTGACAAGCTGGATTTCGTGGCACCGGTCCATGTCGGCAATCTGATCGAGTTGACCGGGCAGGTGCGCATGGTCGGCCGCACCTCGCTCATCGTCGATGTCGAACTGGCGGCGGAAGACCTGACCACCGGCGCGCGTCATGTGTGCACGCGCGGCGCCTTCACCATGGTCGCCGCGGACCGCAAGACCAATCCTGACCGATTGCCGCCATCGCCCGACGCAGCGCCGAATTTCGCGCCCAGCCCGCCAGCCTATGCGCGCACGCTGCAACTCGTCTTTCCGGGCGACACCAATCATCTCGGTCAGCTGTTTGGCGGCAATGCCATGTCGATCATGGGCAAGGCCGCCTATATCGCCGCCTCGCGCCATACGCGTTTCGATGTCGGCATGGCGGCCACTGACAAAATCGACTTCATCGCGCCGACGCTTGAAGGCGAAATGCTGGATGTCATCGCCGAGGTCACCAAGGTGGGGCGGACCTCCATGACCGTCAGTGTCCTGGCCGAAGCCGAAAACCTGATGACCGGCGAGCGCCGCAAGGTCGGCACGGCGGATTATGTCATGGTCGCCCTGGATGATGAGGGCCGACCGACCCCGGCCGGGCCTCTGGGATAGTCTAGGGTGCGATCGGCAGGGCCCGCACCTGCAGCGCCGGCGCCAGGCCTCGATCATTGCAGCGATGCCAGCCGGCAATCGAGAAGCGCTCGCGGTGCGACACTGTCACTTCGTGCGGGATTTCTTCGGACAGGAAGAGGACCAACGTGCCGAATTCCGGACGCAGCTCGGTGATGACGTCATCGTCCTCGCCATAGATCCGCAAATGACCGCCATCGCCCTCGCGCCAGTGCGGATTGAGATAGAGCACGGTCGAGAGGACACGGTTGCGCGCGCCGCGAAAACTGTCGAGATGGCGTTTGTAGAAAGCGCCGGCCTCATAGACCGCGAAATGCGCTTCGAAGGCGAACAGTCCCAGCATCAGGCGGGCATTGACCTCCCGGCGCAGGGTCTCCGCGAAGGCCAGCCAGGCGGTCTGTCCCGGCGTTGATCCGTCGAGCCATTTCGTCTTGTCGCGACGGACGCGGGCGATCAGCTCATGATCATCGGCGCGGCCAATGCCGGCCGGGGTCAGGGCATCCTCCTGCCACAGCGCCTCGGCCTCCCGGCGCAGGGCGGCCAGCATGTCGGTATCGGTCAGGCGCACCGCGACATATCCGGGGCCTGCGAGGGCGTCGCAGACGGTGTCCATGTCGAGGGCGGGCAGGCCGGTCAGGCCCGATGGGATGAGGCTCAAACGCGTGGGTCCGATCAATCAGGGTGCGCGCTGGTACGCCCGGCGGCCTGCGCGGTCAATCGAATTCGCGCCCGCTGGCACGGGCCAGCGCCTTCAGTGCGGCGAGGGCGTCACCGAGCCGGTCTTCGGGCACAAAGACATGGTCGTGGAAATAGCCAGCCACCGGATTGCAGCCGATCCCCTCGGCTGCCAGCACCGCGGCGACCCGGGCGATGAAGCCGACCGCTTCGAGCGAGGAGTGGATCGCCAGCGTGATCCGGCGACACGGGAAGATGGGCTCAAGTCCCGCCGCGAGGGCGTCATCGAAGGGCAGGATCAAGGTGACACCCTCGGCCTCGACAAAACGCATCAAGGCCTGTCCGGCAATCGGGTCCAGGCGGGCAGCCGGGCCGGTCACAAAACCATAGCGGATCGGGTCCGGCTCGGGCCGCAGGCCGGCCAACAGGACGTTCAGATCACTGATACCGGCCATTTCGGAGCGCTCCCGCTTGCCACTAGAATCGATGCACTAGAGGACAATGAATAACGAGTCGCACGAGGGGAACGGACAAATGACGGTAGACGTGATCTCACTGGTGGAGAAGCACAGCCAGTTTGACGAGCCCTGGTCACCCAAGCGGATCGCCAAGCTGGACAATTACGAGGTCAAGCTGGCCAAGGGCGAGGGCAGTTTTGACTGGCATTGCCACGAGGATGAGGACGAGCTCTTCTTCATCAGCCAGGGCATTCTGAGGATCGAGATCGAGGGACAGGACCCGGTCCTGCTGGGGCCGGGCGAGCTGTGCGTGATCCCCAAGGGCGTGCGCCACCGCCCCGTCACCCAGACTGAAACCGTCCATATATTGCTGATCGAGAAGGCCGGCGTGACCAATACCGGTGACAATCCCGACAGCGACCTGACCCAGGAACTTGTTGACCTGTAGACCGGCCCACCGCCGCCTTCACCGTCAGGGTTTTCGTGTCCGGCATTGATCTGCACGGGGGCAACTGCTATCCCGCGAACAGACTGTACGCATCTGTTTCGCATGCAAAATAAATGAGGATGGCCATGAGCGCAGGCGCTTTCGACGTGATCGTGATCGGTGGAGGCCCCGGTGGCTATGTGGCAGCGATCCGCGCCGCGCAGCTGGGTTTCAAGACGGCCGTCGTGGAGCGCGACAATCTCGGTGGCATCTGCCTCAACTGGGGCTGTATCCCGACCAAGGCGCTGCTGCGTTCGGCCGAAGTCTACCACCTCATGCAGAACGCGGCTGATTTCGGTCTCTCGGCCGAGAAGATCGGCTTCGACATCGAGGCTATCGTGCAGCGCTCCCGCAAGGTCTCGTCGCGCCTGACTGGCGGCATCGGCATGCTGATGAAGAAGCACAAGATCACGGTGATTGAAGGCTCAGCCGCGCTGGACAGGGGCAAGGATGCCCCCACGGTCGTCGTCGGCAAGGACCGCTACACCGCCAAGCATGTCATCCTGGCCACCGGCGCCCGTGCCCGCACCATCCCGCAGGCCGGCCTCGAACCGGATGGCGACAAGATCTGGACCTATCGCGAGGCCATGGTGCCGACCGAAATGCCCAAATCCCTGCTGGTCATCGGTTCCGGCGCCATCGGTATCGAGTTCGCCAGCTTCTACCGCACAATGGGTGCCGAGGTGACGGTGGTCGAGATGATGGACCGCGTCCTGCCGGTCGAAGACGAGGAAATCTCGGCCTTCGCGGCCAAGAGCTTCAAGAAACAGGGCCTGAAGCTGAAGGTTTCGGCCCAGGTCGAGAAGCTGGAGAAGACGGCCAAAACTGTGAAGGTCCACGTCAAGGACGCCAAGGGCAAGGTCGAGATTGTCGAGGTCGAGAAAGTCATCATGGCTGTCGGCATTGCCGCCAATATCGAGAATATGGGCCTGGAAGCGCTGGGCGTGAAGATTGATCGCGGCCATGTGGTCAATGACGGTTTCGGGCGTACCAATGTCAAAGGCCTCTACGCCATTGGCGATGTCGCCGGTCCGCCCTGGCTGGCGCACAAGGCGTCGCACGAAGGCGTTGTCTGCATCGAGAAAATCGCCGGCGAGAATGTCCACGCCTTCGAGACCGGCAATATCCCGGGCTGTACCTATTGCCATCCGCAGATCGCCTCTGTCGGCCTGACCGAGGCCAAGGCCAAGGCCGCCGGACATGAGATCAAGGTCGGCCGCTTTCCCTTTGTCGGCAATGGCAAGGCGATCGCGCTGGGTGATGACCAGGGCCTGGTCAAAACCGTCTTTGATGCCAAGACGGGTGAACTCCTGGGCGCCCATATGGTCGGCCCGGAAGTGACCGAGATGATCCAGGGCTATGTCGTCGGGCGGCAGCTGGAGACCACAGAGGCGGAACTCATGCACACGGTTTTCCCGCATCCGACCCTGTCGGAAATGATGCATGAAAGCGTTCTCGACGCCTACGGACGCGCCCTCCACATTTGAGTGAATGCAGAAAGCTGAGGCGACTGCATCCGTTTCTGCGATGCCGCGCATCCAAGGGTCAAACCAGACCCTTGCGAGGATGCCATGCTGACCCGATCCCTTCTTTGTGCCACCGCCGCCTTCGCCCTGAGCGCCTGCACCTATTCGGTGTCGGGCCATGGCGATAATCGCTCGGTCGAGTCCGCCGGTCTCGTCGCCTCGCGCGACGTCGATGTGCCGGGCGACGCCGAATTCTCCGGCATGTTTGTCGGAGCGGATGGCGATGTTGGTGGCGATCTCGACCTGGCCGGTGCCAGTGTCCGGTCCAGTGCCCATGTCGGTGGCAATCTTACCGCCGCCGGCGGCCGTGTCCGCTTTACCGGCGAAGTGGCCGGCGATGCCGAAATCGACGCAGGGACCGGCTATGTTGATGCCATCATTCGCGGCGACGCCGTGATCGCCGCCGGGCGCATCACGCTGGATGGCCGCATCGATGGCGCTCTGGAAATGGATGGTGGCCGCATGATCCTGCGGGCCGATATCGCCGGACCGGTCCAGATCCGCGGTCAGGGCCGTGATGACAGCCGCAATGGGCGCGTCGATCTCGCCGGGCGACTGCGCCAGGGCGGCCTGATCTGTGCGGCCGAAGTCAATATCCGCCGCGCTGCCCGTATCGAAGGCGATTTGCGGATCATTTCCGACAATCGACCCGATGGCGTTGGCTTCACCTTTGAAGCCCTGGCCGGACGGGATTGCGACCGGGTCTGAGCGCCGCTCTCCGGGCCCGCTTCTGCCTTTCGGGGTCTGCACATCACGCTTCCTGCGCGGAAGCCAGCCAGCCCAAGCCCCCTTGTCCCGGCTGGATGTGTCAGACCCCGGAAACCCCCGGACCTACTCGGCCGGTTCTGCGACCGGCGCTTCGGTCTCGGCCATCAGGGCCTCGACCGTTTTCTGGACCGAGCCGTAATCGGTCTTGCCGGTCCCCAGCACCGGGATCGAATCGACCTTGATGATCTTGCGCGGGATGGCGAGTTCGGAAATGCCGTGATTGCGGGCAAAGGCGACCAGGTCACCCCGGTCGGCCTTGTCGTAATCGGTCAGCAAAATGACCTGCTCGCCCTTGCGCTTGTCCGGGATCGCGGCGGCGGCATGCATGTTGTCGGGCCACAGCGAGGTGGCGCAGTTTTCGACCACGGCCAGTGAGACCATCTCGCCACCCAGCTTGGCGAAACGCTTCACCCTCCCGCGGATCGAGATGAAACCCTCATCATCAATCGAGACGATATCGCCGGTATCGTGCCAGCCATCGGCCGGCGCCTCCAGTTCCAGCGGTGCTGTCGGCCGGATATAGCCCTTCATGATGTTCGGGCCCTTGATGTGCAGTTGCCCGCCATCATTGATGCCCGGTACCGGGACCAGGCGCGCTTCACAACCGGGCATGATCTGGCCGACGGTGCCGGGGCGGTTATTGTCCGGCTGGTTGACCGAGAACACCGGTGCGGCTTCGGTCAGGCCATAGCCTTCCACGATTTCCAGATTGAAACGGCGGCGCAGCGAGGAGCGCGTCTCGTCCTTCACCCGCTCGGCACCGCAGACGGCCATGCGCAGCGAGGACAGGTCGTCGGCTCCAGCGGCCCGCGCATACTGGTTCATGAAGGTATCGGTCGCGAACAGGATGGTCGCCTTGGTCTCGGCGATCCGCTTGACGATGGTCTTGGCCTGCAGGGGCGTGGGATGGCAGATCGCCGGCACACCCAGGCCCAGCGGCACCAGCACACCGCCGGTCAGTCCAAAGCAATGGAATGTGGGCAGGGGGTTGAACAGGACGTCCGTGGGCAGAATGCGGATATGGTCACGGACCTGCTCGACATTGGCCAACAGGTTGGAATGGCTGAGAACAACGCCCTTGGGATCACCTTCGGTCCCTGAGGTGAACAGATAGACCGCCGGGCTGTCCGGGTCCGGATGGGCACGCACCAGGAAGGGAGCCACCATGCCGACCGCGGCAGCAATCTTGTCCATGATCGACAGGTTCTCGCGGACATCCTCGAGATAGATCAGCTCGTGATCTTCCTTGAGGGTTGCCTCCAGCTCTTCCAGCTCGCCGAGTTCGATGAAGCGACGGGCCGTGACAATCCGCTTGGCCTTGCAGGCCCGGCAGGCTGCCTTGAGGGCCCGTTCGCCAGCGGTGAAGTTCAGCATCGCCGGGACACGGCCATAGGCCGACACCGCATAGAAGGAGATGATGGCGCCGACCCCGGTGGGCAGAAGAACACCGACAGCCTCGCCAGGCTCGGTACCGGCCTTGAGGGCATGGCCCAGGGCGAACACGGCCTTGGTCAGGTCGCCAAAGGACAGTTCGCGCCCGTCCGCATCGACGGCGGCCAGCTTCTTGCTGCCATACCGCCGTTTTGAATCAAGCAGGGCAGCGAAGACGGATTTGCGGATCCGTTTGAGGTTGAAGTCACCGCCGGAATAAACCTGACCGTCGGTCGGCACGGCGGTATCGGTCGGCAAGGCGGTGTCGGCCGGAATCGCTCCGGCGGCTGTAGTGTCAGCCATGAAATCCTCCCATCGGCATCCTTGTAGGGCGGATGCTCGTTTGACCGTCGATATTACGCGCGGCTGACGCATAGGGAAGGGGGAGGAATGATTCACATCCATCCGGCTCTCATGACATCGCGATTTACGGAAATAATTTATCGAAAAACGAAAAAACCGGTTGATATCGATTTTCGATAATGTATGCTCCGATTCAACGTTGGGGAGCGTTTGACCGGGTCTTCCAATGGCCCTGACTGGAACGGAGACTTACATGCAAAAGGTCCTGCTGGCCGCTACGGCCCTGACCATGGCTCTTGTCACTTCGGGCTGCGTGATTGTCGTGGCTGACGAAGGTGACGCCAAGATGATGCGTGGCAACAGCACTCGAACCGCCGACGGCTATGTCGTGCTGGATCGCGACGGTGACTACACACGCCTGGCCGGTGATGTGAAGCTGCGTGGCCGTAATGGCGGCGACCTCAGCCTTGTCGCGGGCGATGTTGATATCGACGATCTCGATATCGGCGGGGATGCGTCAATTGTCGGCGGTGACATCAATTTTTCCGGCCGGGTTGGCCGCGAAGCGTCCATTACAGGCGGCGAGATCAATTTTTCGGCCGAAGTGGGCGACGAACTCAATCTTGCTGGCGGCGAAATCGAGTTTTCAGGCCGGGTGCATGGCGAAGCGTCGATGGCAGCTGGCGAAATGGTGTTGGCCGGATGGTTTGGCGACAGCCTGCACGCTGAAGCCGACGAAATCCGGTTTACCGGAGAGGCGCGCGGTCCCGTCAAGCTGGTTGCCGCTGACGAGTTGCGCAATTCCCGTCGCAACAATCAGCGCGGCCTGATCGAGATCGACGGCACGCTGGCCGGTGGTGGTGAAATCTGTGCGATTTCGGTCGCCTTCGCCGAAGGTAGCCGTGTCGGCTCAGGCGTGACCGTTTGGGCCGAGAGCGCACCGAGCGTGGCGTCTGGCGCCCAGGTGTCCGGGCTCGACTACCGCCCACGCAACGGTCGCGACTGCGACGACCTGATTGACGACTGATCGAGGGCGGCCCAGTTTTTTTCATCCTTCACCTGACCGCCGGGGGGCGCAGGGAGATATGTCAATGAACACGAACACGATGAAGACGTGGAAGATGGCGAAGACGTGGATGATGGCCGGGGGGCTGGCCATTTCCCTTTTCGCAGGCAATGCGTCTGCCCAGATCATTGGTGGCGAGGTCGACGTCGACGGCAGCCGCCATGATGTTGTTTTCCTCGGCGGAGAAATGGACGTTCGCGGCCAGGTCGAAGGCGATATCAAGGGCATTGCCGGCAGTATCCGCGTCGATGCGGATGTGACCGGATCGGTGCAGCTGGTTGGCGGTGAGGTCAGTGTCTCCGGCACAATCGGCAATGATCTTGATCTGGCCGGTGGCGAGATCGACTCTGATGCCAATGTTGGCGGCGATGCCAATTTTGCCGGCGGCGAATCACGAATTTCCGGCACCATTGCGGGATTCCTCAATGCGGCCTCGGGCCATGTCGAGATCGGCAGCCAGGTCGGCAGCGACGCCAAGCTGGCCGGCGGATATATTTCAACGACCTCCTCCAGCCGCATCAATGGTGAAGCGGAGATCGTCGGCGGAGAGGTCCACCTGCGCGGGCAGATTGACGGTCGTGCTGATGTGGAGGGCGGCGAAATCCACCTGTCCGGTGTGTTTCTGGACGATGTCGAGATCATGGCCGAGGAGGTCTATATCCTGGAAGGCACGCGCGTGACCGGTACGCTGACCATTCGCTCGCCGCAGGCGCCGGTTGTTGCCGACGGCGCGACCTTCGGTGCCTATGACTATGAGTATTCCGAGTTCAATTTCGGTGCGGAAGACTGGGAAGATGTCGATTTCGATTTCGATTTCTTCCCGTCAATGGCCGTGTTCGGCCTGTTCATTCCGGGCGCCGCCTTTTTGTTGGCCGCCCTGTCCCTGCTGATCGCTCCGGGCGGGACCCGTGCGATCACCCGTAAATTCCGCGAGCAGCCGGTCGTCAGTGGCTTCCTGGGCTTCATCGGCTTTGCCCTGTCGCCCGTCATCCTGGTCATCCTGACCGTGCTGCTGGCGATCACGGTGATCGGTGTCCTGCTGATCCCGATCATGTGGGTTATTTTCTGGCCCTTCATGCTGTTGTGCATGGGTTTTGGCGCCATCGCGATTGGCGACATGATCTTCAACCGCCGTCCGGACGAAAAATCGCTCGGCCTCGGCATGCGACTGGTCTCCTCCTTCGTGGTGATTGCGGTCTTCGCGGCGCTGGGATCGGTCACCGTGCTAGGCTTCTTCGCCGGGTTCACCCTGCTCTTCATTGGCTTTGGAGCCTGGATGCTGTCGCTCGGCAAGCGACGGGATCGTGGCGCCATTCCGGCTCCGGGCCAGGCGGTCTAGTCACTCCCCGGGCCGGCCGTATCATGACAATACGGTAAGCCAGGGGTGACCCGACCGGAGGTGCGCGCTAATTCTCTCCCTGAACACAGCCCAGTAAACGGGGTAACGGGGAAATTATGCGCACCATCACAATGATTGCCTTGGCGACGGCAACCGCGACCTTCAACGTCGCGGTTGCCCAGCCAGTCCAGCAGACCGTCAATGACTGGCAGGACGCCTTCCGTCAGCTTGAGGACGAGGACTGGCCGTCACCGAACCGCGAACGCCGCGCTACCGGCGCGCCGGGTCCGGACTATTGGCAGCAACAGGTCGATTACGACATCGATATCCGCCTCGATGAAGAGGCCCGTCATCTCTACGGCACCGAGACGGTCACCTACACCAACAACGCCCCCGACACGCTCGATTTCCTGTGGTTCCTGCTCGACCAGAACCGTTTCCGGCCCGATTCCATGGCTGTGATGACCGAGACGGTTGGCGGTGGCGGACGCTCGGCCGGACGCGCCGGCGGCTCATTCCCGGACGGGATTTCGGCGTCGGCGATGCGGCGTCGCCAGATGATCGAGGCTGACGGCTATGGCTTCAACATCACCGGCGTCACCGATGCCGATGGCGAGCCGATGGACTTCACAATTGTCGATACGCTGCTCCGCCTTGATCTCGACGATGATCTGAATACCGGCGATAGCGTCACTTTCACGATCGAGTGGGATTACCGCCTGGTCGAGACCCAGGTAATTGGCGGTCGGGCCGGTTGGGAATGCTTCGAGGAGACCGAGGATACCGGCGGCGATTGTATCTACCAGATCGCCCAGTGGTTCCCGCGCGCCGCTGTGTTCTCTGACTATGAGGGCTGGCACAACAAGGCATTCCTTGGCCGCGGTGAGTTCGCCCTTGAATTCGGCGATTACGACGTCTCGATCCGGGTACCGCAGGACTTTATCGTCTCGGCGACCGGCGTGCTTCAAAACCCCGACGAGGTCCTGACCGAGCCGCAGCGTGACCGCCTTGAAGAGGCGCGGACTGCCGACGAGCCGGTCTTCATTGTCACCCCGGCCGAAGCCCGCGCCAATGAGCGCCGGGGCACCCGGTCCATGGCGACCTGGGAATTCCGGGCCGAGAATGTCCGCGATTTTGCCTGGGCCGGCTCGCGCAAATTCATCTGGGACGCGGTTGGCGTCGAGCAGGACGGGCGTGGTGATGCGCCTGACCTGGTCATGGCGATGTCCTTCTACCCCAATGAGAGCGAGCCGCTCTGGTCGACCTTCTCGACGCGCGCTGTCGAGCACACGCTGGACGTCTATAACGAGTTTGCCTTCCCCTATCCCTATCCGGTCGCGCAATCGATTGCCGGTCCCCAGGGCGGGATGGAATACCCTATGATCACCTTCAATGGCGGTTCCTATGGCCGTCCGATGGTCGATGATGACGGCAATCTGAGCTATTCACTCGGCTCCAAGCGCGGCCTGATCGGCGTGATCATTCACGAAATCGGCCACATCTATTTCCCGATGGTGGTCAATACCGACGAGCGCCAGTGGACCTGGATGGACGAAGGGATCAACACCTTCCTGCAATTCCAGGCCGAGCAGCAATGGGAAGAGGGGTTCCGCTCCCGACGCGGCGATCCCGACCTGATCTCAGCCTATATGGCATCGAGCAATCAGATGCCGATCATGACCCAGTCGGATTCCATCGTCCAGTTTGGCTCCAACGCCTATGGCAAGCCGGCCACGGCTCTGGTCGTGCTGCGCGAGACGATCCTGGGCCGGGAACTCTTCGACGATGCCTTCCGCGCCTATTCCGAGCGCTGGCGTTTCCGGCGTCCGACGCCCTATGACTTCTTCCGCACCATGGAAGAGGTCTCCGGTGTCGATCTCGACTGGTTCTGGCGTGGCTGGTTCTATTCTACCGACCATGTCGACATCTCGCTCGACCGGGTGATCGAAGGCAGGTTCGATACCGAGGATCCGGCCATTGAAAGCTTGCTGGAGCGGGCCGACGATACCGAATTCCGCGAAAACCTCACCCCGCAGCGCAATGCGGCTGAGGGGATCGTGACCTATGCCGACCGCAACCCGGAAGTTCAGGATTTCTACTCGGCCAATGACCCGTTCACGGTCACCGAGCGCGAGCGGGAAGCCTATGAGTCCGCGCGCGAGCGGATGGAAGACTGGGAAGCGGAGATCCTCGAAAGCGGGACACGCGTCTACTATCTCGACTTCACCAATGAGGGCGGGGTGATCATGCCGATCATCCTGGAATTCACCTTCGCCGACGGCACGACCGATCTCGTCCGCATCCCGGCTGAAGTCTGGCGTTATGATCCGCGCAATGTGACCTGGACCTATGTCACCGATCGCCAGGTCGTCTCGGTCGAGCTCGACCCGCTGCGCGAGACCGCCGATGCCGACCGCACCGACAACTACTATCCGCCGCGCATCGAACCGTCCCGTCTCGAGCTCTATCGTTCGTCCAGCAATCCATCGAGCATGATGGATGATCTGGACCTGCGAGTGACCCGTGACAGTGTCCGCACGCGTCCGGAATAAGCCACAGGAGACCGGTTCAACGAGATGCGTATCCGTTCGACCATCCTGACCGCACTGGCGGGGCTGTCCTTGCTGACAGCCCCGTCATGGGCCCATCGCATGCATGCCGGCGTCACCGAGATTGCCGTCAATGAGCGCACGCAAGAGCTGGAAATCATCCACCGCATCTATGGTCACGACCTGATGGAAGCGCTGGACCGGACCGGCCTTGATGCCGCGACCTTCCTGGCCACGCCGGAAGGCCTGGCCGCGGCCGGGACCTATGCCGGCGAGACTTTCCGCATGGCCGACACGGATGGTGAGCTCCTGGCGCTCAGCTATGTCGGTGCCGAGGCCGATGGCGAGTTTGCCTGGATCTATTTTTCCGCCGCCATTCCTGCGCAGCAGGCCAGCTTCATCGTCGACAATGACCTGCTCGCCGAAACCTTCGACGACCAGGTGATGATGACCAACCTGCGCTTCAACTCGGCTGTCCGCACGGCCATGCAGGGACCGGGACGGCGCGCCCCGGTCCGGGTCCGCTTTTCCGACTAGGGCCCGCCGCGCCTAAACCTTGTGTACGAGCGCCGGACAGCGGCACTCGAAAGACCCGGCCAGTGCGCCTTCGGTGCGGGTATAGTCAAATGTCACCTCATCCCCGGCCGCCAGATCGCGCAGCGCCACGAGGGTCGGCAGTGCGGTCTCCAGGTCATAGACGATTTCGCAACTTGGCTCGCAGGCATGATTGACGAAATGGCCATAACCGGTCGGCTCGACATGGCGATTGTCATCGGTGCGGAAGGAGTAGGGCGTCTGCCTGGCGCCGACCGGTCCGTCAATGCCCAGCAAGACCTCACCGCGTGCCACCGCCTGTTCCAGCACGCTGCCCCAGCCATGGGTCGGTGACCGGTCAAGCCGGACCGCCGGCGCATGCGCCATGACATAGGGCAGGGCACCGCTACCACCGGCACCGGCGATACGTCCGCCCAGCGCCTCGCCGTGCAGGCAGGGCGCCGGCCCGAGGTCGAGCATCACGCCAGCCGCACTGCCCGTTGCCGGCCCCTCGAATTCCAGCATCAGGGCGAGGCGGTCGCCCATCACCATGCCGCGCGCCTCGGCGGGCCGGGCCACACCGTCGCGCTCGGCGATGCGCTCGACCGAGCCGGAGACCCGGCCGTCGGTATCGATCAGCAGCGCGGCACGGTCATACAGCCGCGTCCCGTCGGCGGTGACATGAAAACCGATCAAATGAATCGGCACTGACGCCGTTCTGGTTGCTCCAAGAAACTGCGTCATATCCGAATCCCCAACACAAACAATAGGTCCGGCGAGGTTAGGGGATTTGTGTTGTGGTGCAAGCTTGCGCGGGCGCATTCTGACCAGTCATGAGCGCCATTTTAACAGCGCCTGCAGTGTCGATATGGCCGCTTGGCCCGGTTTCGGACTAGGGACCCGCCTCTCCGCGCTCCTCGGCCAGAAGGTCGAGGATCCGCTCGATCCGCGCCCGCAGGGCTATCAGGATGAGGTGGGTGTTGTCCTGGGTGATATAAGCGCTCTGCAGCGCATCCATGATGTCTCGATCTTCCAGCAGAACCGCGTGATCGATCGCCTCAACCCGGCCAAGCTGTTCGAACCTCTGTGAGGGTTGCCCGGTCAGTTCCAGTGTTTTCGCCCGGATGATGACCCGGCTCAGTTCGGCCACCGGCTCGGCGACTTGCGAGAACTGGAGATACAGGAAGCCGGTATAGCTGTCATATCTGTAGAGTTCGTCGCGCAAGACCGCGTTTCTGATCAGGCGCATCCGGCCCGTCGAGACCAATTCCTCGAACGCGGCGGACGGCGCCGGCAGGCTGCCGATGGAATCCACCAGGGCGAGGTCGGAGGCAAGGAAGTCCTCATCAAGCTGGCCGGCACGAATACCGGTGATCAAGCGGTCCGTGACCTCCAGATACAGCAATTGCCGCGCGATCCCGCTCTCGGTCAGCGCCAATTGCTGCTCGAAATCACGCTCCAGCCGCTCCAGCAGGCTGTGCGTCTCGATCCGCTCCTGCCGCGCCTCATTCCAGTTGTTGACCTGCAGACCGATAAACACGCCAAACACCACGATCAGCGTTTCGATCACCACGGTGAACCAGTCCTGCTTGCGCAGGGCAATGGCAAGACGCCGCAGGATCATGCTTTTCCCCCGGGCTGGACAGCCCGGTCCCTAAAGAGCGCGTTGCGCCCGACAAGGCAAGGCTGGGCGGATTTTCTTCCCCACGCCGTGGGGAAGAAAACAGCCGCCGCCTTTCCCTCTCCCCCGGGAGAGGGTGGCCGAAGGCCGGGTGAGGGGGACATCCCGGTGCCTGGGTGCTGATCCCCCTCATCCGTCGCTCCGCAACACCTTCTCCCCAGGGAGAAGGAAGGCAGCACAGCGGATCGCGCCGAAGCGCGTCCGGGAAAAATGGGGAGGCGAGTATGAGCTCCGACTTTCCTCCCCACAATGTGGGGAGGTGGATCGCCCGCCAGGGCGAGACGGAGGGGTGGCGCCGCAGGCGGCAGGGGCACACTCGCTGACGCTCGGCCCCATCGACCCGACGCTGCGCGCCGGCCCACTTCCCCACGCCGTGGGGAAGAAAAGAGGCACCGCCTTTCCCTCCCCCCCGGGAGAGGGTGGCCGAAGGCCGGGTGAGGGGGAAAGCCCGGTGCCTGGGTGCTGATCCCCCTCATCCGTCGCTCCGCGACACCTTCTCCCCAGGGAGAAGAAAGGCAGCACCGCGGATCGGAGCGTTCGGCGTCCGTCCCCATGTTCATTTTTCCCGGGCGAAGACCCGGGACCCACCGAGCGACCCGTCAAGCAATGCGTTTCCGGCAGATCCCGGATCGCGCCGAAGCGCGTCCGGGAAAAATGGGGAGGCGAGGCGGGCGATCCCACAGCCCGTCAATCAAGCGCGCCGAGCGCGCACTATCCAGACATGAAGCAAGCGCGCCGAGCGCGCTCTGGGCCATAAACCCCTTGCCGGGAGATCGCCGTATCCGTTTCTTCAGCTCAAGGGGCATGCCCGCGAAGCGGCGCCTGCGGCGCCCTTGACCTGAAGAAACGGATACGGCCCGCTGGCTGGCATGGGGTTTATGGGGTGGGGTGCGTTGAAAATTGGTGCTTGTTATCTTTTCCTTCGCAACGAGATCTTTTTAGGTTGGGCCATTTGTACAACACCAATGCAAGTTCCCAGCAAATCCGTATAGGCTGTACCCTCTCTGCTCAATAGGAGACGTTACTAAATGTTAGGCGCAGATTCTTTTGTTTGTTCAGCGTGCATCCAGAACAAGGCCGTTAGTGAAGATTTGTTTCATGGGAGATCCGCCGGGAGATGCGATTTCGATACCGCGCACGGGACCCGTTACCCTGTAATTCTGATCGATGAGGCAGCGCAAATTTTCGATGAAGCATTTCGAAGCGAGTATTGCCTAGGTGGCCAAGAATTTGCCGGCCTCGACAGTCGCGACAAACCGTTTATGACCCAGCGAGGCGAACCTCTAGTCATCTGCGTTCAGGACTTCATGGAGTGTGACGACCAAGTCGCGAATGCCCTAATAGAACATGCGCCTGACGACGGTGTGTACGACGGCGAACCGCCGTTTTATGACCAATGCAGCAACTACGAAATGATCGTCGACGCGTACGAGCGCGAGCAGGCCGAAGCTGAAGATTGGTTAGACTGGACCCATCGCGAACCGCACCCCTTTTTCTCATTTGGCCTAGACGTTAGGGACACTAGAGAACGCATTCAAGCGATGGAGATCGAGGACCCGTTCCTTTGCCGCCTTCTCTTTATTCATCAGGTCGGCGCACTGGAAAAGTTTCTCCACGAGACGTTTCGGACGCTTATTGACATTGATGAAGCTGCGAAGCACCGCTTTGTTTCTTCTACGGACAAACTGAACGGAAAGTCGATTCGTCTCGCGGAGGTGATGACTGATCCGGACATTGTCGAAACACGGATCAATGCTCATCTACATTCGATGTCGTTCCACCATCTGCCGCTCGTCGATAGAATGTTCACTAATGCATTCGGCTTTTCCATTTTCCCGGATGCGGATGGTGACATTGAGCGGTTCAAACGAATTATCGACATGCGGCATGATTGTGTTCACCGGAACGGACACAATAAGGCAACTGGCGAGCTGCACGTCATCTTTCGAAAGCAGCTGTCAGACCACACCGCCGATATCGAACGACTTGGAACTCATGTGCATGAATGTGCCAGGGCCCATCAGGGCTCAATTGAGTCGGGCACTCCGCTAGACCTTGCTGACGTGTTCTAGAACTAGCAGCTTTCCAATAAGCAGGTGTACGCACCCATTTTCCTGGCCGGAGGTCGACCAAGGCGAAACGCCGATACATTCAATCACATCTAACGCTTGCTTCTCTTGAGTGTACAATGTTTGGCTGTTCCTGCGCCTTTCTCTGAGGCTACAGCGTGTCCAATTACACCGAAAGGCTAAGCCGGATGATTGACGAGAACGAGCACAAGTTTTTCCGGGCCCGCCAAGCCACGAAAACATACATTTCAAAAGTTTTTAGTTTTGACACAAAAAATCCTGAGCCCGTCCGAAAAATCCGGATGGTGCTTGATGGATCAGATGAATTATACTTGGGTGAAATTGAAGGCGCTATGTGCCTACGTCTAACAGGAAATATTCGAAAGACTCAGATAACGGCGTTAGTTACCCAAGATGACAAAAAGGTGGAGCGTCTTTCGTTGTTGACGTTCAAAAATCGAGCTGGTGATTGGCTCGAGGCAATTGAAGAGCACGCATTCACATTCAGAGCGAATGAGTTTAATCGGCTTCTAGAGTTCCTAGAGGCGATCAAGTTTGTGGATTTGTCCAATGAAGACAACTTCCACATAGAGGATATTTCCACGCAAGCCGGACACAAGGCTATTATAGACGGCACAGATCGTGTGATCGTCGATCGTGTCAAGAAAATGTCTAGATCAGAACGCGAAGAATTTCTCAAAGAGTTGCGAGGGACGATTTCGAAGGACGAGGTTAACATTCTTCTCGGACGAAAAGATGCGCTTCAAACCTACAGTAATCATCTCAAAATGGACGATTGGGCTGAGTCGGAATGGCAAGATTTTTTCGAGAAAGAGCCGTGGGTGTTTGGCTATGGGCTGGATTACCGGGTCATGCGCCAATTTGACCGCGAAATGACTGTCGGGAGTGGGGGCACTGATAACAAAAACAAGCCGGTCGTCGACTTCTTGATGACCTTTACTGATTACACGGCCTTGGTCGAAATTAAGAAGCCGAGCACCCCGATATTCAGAAAAGGTAGAGGGGGGCGGGCAGGGACGTGGGAATTCAGCAGGGAATTCACGAGCGCTGTCTCCCAGGTACTTGAACAAAAGGCTGAATGGCTTTCATTTGCGCAAGTAGGCCAACAGTACAATCACGCAGGAAATGAGCGCCTCGCCGCGCGGACTCGAAACGCGAAGACCATCCTCGTTGTCGGGTCTCTGTTAGAATTCAATAGCGAAGATCGACGAAGCGCCGATATTAAACGGGATACATTTGAATTGTTTCGCCGCGAAAACAGGAGCCTGGAGATCGTAACATTCGACGAACTGCTCGACCGTGCTCAGTTCATCGTTCGAGATCGCTAGCAGCGCACCGCTCCGTGATATTTCCAGAATTCATTCTTCGACCCCCACCCCCACACACCACAGCCCCAAAACCTTGCCACATCGCGCCCCACATCATACATCGCCCCCATGGCCAATCTGATCGACAACACCGCCCGTTCCGCTGCCTCTGACGCGCGCGCGGCTCGCCATCCGGAAAAGCAGAAGCGCGCGGATACGCCGGTGCTTCGCAAGCCGGACTGGATCCGGGTCAAGGCGCCGTTGGGCAAGACGTTTTCCGAGACCCAGAAAATCGTCAAGGATGGCGGTCTGGTGACGGTGTGCGAGGAGGCGGGCTGTCCCAATATCGGTGAGTGCTGGGAGCAAAAGCACGCCACTTTCATGATCCTGGGCGATACCTGCACCCGCGCCTGTTCCTTCTGCAACGTCAAGACCGGCCTGCCGGCCGCGGTCGACACGGACGAGCCGCGCCGTGTGGCCGAGGCGGTGGCGCAGATGGGTCTCAATCATGTCGTCATCACGTCTGTGGACCGCGATGATCTCGATGATGGCGGGGCGCAGCATTTCGTCGACGTGATCGAGGCGATCCGCGCCGCGACGCCCTCGACGACGATCGAGATCCTGACCCCGGACTTCCTGCGCAAGCCGGGCGCCGCCGAAGCGGTGATCGATGCCAGGCCGGACGTGTTCAACCATAATCTGGAGACGGTGCCGCGGCTGTATTTGTCGATCCGTCCGGGCGCGCGCTATTTCCATTCGCTGCGGCTTCTGGAGCGGGTCAAGGATCGCGATCCGGCGCAATTCACCAAGTCGGGCATCATGGTCGGGCTGGGCGAGAGCAAGGAAGAAGTCATGCAGGTGATGGACGATATGCGTTCTGCCGGCATCGATTTTCTCACCATCGGCCAGTATCTGCAGCCGACCCGCAAGCATGCCGCCGTTGACCGTTTCGTGCATCCCGATGAGTTCAAGGCCTATGAGACGATCGCCCGCGCCAAGGGTTTCCTCATGGTCTCGGCGACGCCGCTGACCCGCTCAAGCCATCATGCCGGTGATGATTTCGCCAAGCTGCGCGCGGCCCGCGAGCAGATGATGGCGCGCGGCTGATCGCGTTCAGGCGGGCTGTGAGGGCAAGGGCAGTGGCAGGGGGCGAAGATGGTTGTTGAAGTCCGCGAACGCCTGCGCCTCTTTCATGCCGCCGATGATCTCTATGACCTGGTCAGCGATGTCCGTCGCTATCCGCAATTCATCCCCCAGATCACGGCCATGCGCGTGCTCGATGAGCGGTTTGACGGGTCGCGCTTTGAGCTGACTGCGGAAGCACGCGTGCGCTATAAATTCGTCACCGAGCGTTTCACCTCGAAGGTCGAGGCCGACCGGGCCGTGCGGCGGATCGATGTCGGCTTTGTCGCCGGGCCCTTCCGGGTGCTGGAAAACCATTGGCGCTTTCACGCCCTGACCGACGGGTCCTGCCTGGTTGATTTTTCGATCCGTGCCGCCTTCAGGAATGCCATCCTGCAAATGCTGCTGGAGAGCAATCGCGAGCGTGCCGGCCGGGTCCTGATCGGCAAATTCTCGGCCGAGGCCGAGCGTCGCTATCAAACCTGCGGTGATCCCGCCCTCGACCTAGCCGAAGAGATCAACGCCATCGGCTAGCAGGTCCAGCGCCGTGGCGACGCTGGCCAGGCGGACCGCGTCGCGTCCGCGATCACCAAAACGGCAGACTTCGGTGCGGGTCGGCTTGTCGCGGCAGGCGAGCCCGAAATGCACCAGGCCGGCCGGCTTGTGGTCTGAGCCACCCGGGCCGGCGATTCCCGTGATCGAAACGGCGATATCGGCGTTCGAGCGCAACAGGGCCTCGTCCGCCATGCGCCGGGCGACTTCGCTGGAGACCGCGCCATTGGCCGCGATCACCCGCGCCGGAATGCCCAGCATCTCGGTCTTGGCGGCGTTGGAATAGGTCACGAAACCACGGTCGACCACGTCTGACGAGCCGGGGATTTCCGTCAGCAGGCCGGCGACCAGCCCGCCGGTGCAACTCTCTGCCGTGGCGACCATCACACCGGCCGTGCGGGCGCGGTCAATCAGGGTTTCCGCCTGTTCGATCAGGGCGTGGTTGAACATCATGTTGTCAGTCTCGCTGTCACAATGGCCTGGGCAGCCAGGCCTTCGCCGCGCCCGGTAAAGCCGAGTTTTTCCGTCGTGGTCGCTGCGATATTGACCCGCTTTTCCGGCAGCCCGGTCAGCTCCGCGACCCGTGCCCGCATGGCGTCGCGATGGGGGCCGATCTTGGGCCGTTCGGCGATCAGGGTGATGTCGGCATGGACGAGCTCGCCGCCGACCTGTTTGAGGAGCTTGATGGCGTGCAACAGGAAGGCGTCGGACGCGGCGCCCTTCCATTGCGGGTCCGAGGGCGGGAAATGCTGGCCGATATCACCGGCTCCCGCAGCGCCCAGGACGGCATCGGTGAGCGCGTGCAGGCCGGCATCGGCGTCGGAATGGCCGATCAGGCCCAGCCCGGCCCGTATCTCGACGCCGCACAGCCACATCACATCCGCCGGCTCGAGCCGGTGCACATCATAGCCCTGACCGGTGACGGTGATCGTCTCGCTCATGATCTGTCTTTCTGCCCGTTCGAAATCGGCCCGGGTCGTCAGCTTGAAATTCTCCGCCTCACCGGGAACCAGCGCAACCTCACCCCCCGCGGCGCGGATCACCGCGGCATCATCGGGCAGGGCGGTGTCGCCCAGCCGGGCATAGGCTTTGAGCAGTGGCGCCAGATGGAAGGCCTGCGGCGTTTGAGCGGCGTAAAGGCCATCGCGGGAGACCGGGTCTCCCATCCTCGCATCGCCGCCGCGAAACAGGGCATCGGCGACCGGCAGGGCCGGGATCACGGCGGGATGGTCGGCGAGGGCCTTCACCAGACGGTCGATCAGCGCGTCGCCGAGGAATGGCCGGGCCGCATCATGGATCATCACTGCGTCGAGACCCAGATCACGGGCCCGCTCCAGACCGGCGCGCACCGAGGCGGTCCGGGTCGCGCCGCCGGGCACTGTATCCAATTTAATGTCGAGTTCGGCCTCAACGGCGGCGATGTGGTCGGCATCGGCCGGATTGACCACCACGATGATGCTGTCGAACACCTCACGATGAAGCAGACGAAGAAGCGTATGGGTGAGTACGAAGAAGCCACCCAGTCGCCGATACTGTTTGGGCACCCCGCCACCGGCCCGTTCACCGCGTCCGGCGGCAACAATGACAGCAGCGATCTTCATCAACAGGCCTCGTGGATTGCCGCAGCGCAGCATACTCGCTAGCCTTTGGCCTTACGACGCACACCGAGGATTTGTCCAGCCGCATGCGCTTTTCAATCGACAGCCACGCCATTGAAATACCGACGGTCCTGGCGCCGATGTCCGGTGTGACAGACCTGCCGTTCCGGCGCCAGGCGCAGCGTTTCGGCGCCGGCATGGTGGTCTCCGAAATGGTCGCCTCGGACGCTTTGGCCGCCGGTCGCCGCGACATGATCCGCAAGGCAGCACTCGACGCCTCGTTGAAGCCCTGCGTCATCCAGCTCGCCGGACGGCAGGCCCACTGGATGTCGGAAGGGGCCCGGATTGCCGAGGATGCGGGTGCCGAAGTCATTGATATCAATATGGGTTGTCCGGCCCGGCAGGTGACAAAGGGCCTGTCCGGCTCGGCCCTGATGCGCGATCTCGACCACGCCCTGACCCTGATCGAAGCCACCGTCGGCGCTACCAGCAAACCGGTCACCCTCAAGATGCGCCTCGGCTGGGACCATGCCAGCCTGAACGCTCCCGAGCTCGCCAGACGGGCCCGCGATGCCGGTGTGAAACTGCTCACCGTGCATGGGCGCACCCGCCAGCAATTCTACAAGGGTCAGGCCGATTGGGCTGCCGTCCGCAAGGTGGTAGAGGCGGTCGACCTGCCGGTCATCGTCAATGGTGATATCCACACCACGGCGGATGCCCGCGCGGCCCTGGACCAATCCGGCGCTGCCGCGGTGATGGTCGGTCGTGCGGCCCAGGGTCGGCCCTGGCTGCTCGGCGAAATCGGCCGTGAACTGCTGGGTGAGCCGGCGGCCCGAACGCCCTGGAACGACAAGATCGACGCGCTCGGCCAGCAATTCGATGACTGCCTTGAGCACTATGGCGAAGGCCTGGGTATCCGCATGATGCGCAAGCATTTTGCCAGCTTTTGTGATGTCGAATGCGAGGTCGGGGACCTGGACTGGGTGCGGGCCCAGCGGGCCATCCTGTGTCGGTCCGACCGGCCGGCCGATGTCCATGCAGCGCTGGACGGCTTGCGGTCGCTCGATGGGCGGGCGGTGGCATGACGGCAGCGATCGAACCCAGCGCTGCCGCCCTGGCCGCCGATCAGGCTGCTATCCCCATTCTCATTTTCAGCGACGAGGCGCGCTGTGTCTGGGCCAATACCCAGGCCGAGGAATGGCTCGGCCTGTCGATCCGGAACATCCGAAAAAGCCGGTTCGGGGAATTGTCGGCTGTCTGCGCGCACCTCGCCGACATTGTCGATCAAGCCTGTGATGCGCGCCGGACCCTGGTGGCGCTGGGCCGACCACTGGGCGGGGCCGGGCTCTATGATGTCCATGCCCGCTGGTCTGACCAGCATGAACAGCTCGCCCTTTCGGTCCTGCCCCACCAATCCATGGGCGCCAAGGCGTCTGAAGCGCCAGCGCTGGGTTTCGGCCGCATGCTCGCGCACGAATTGAAGAACCCGCTGGCAAGCGTTCGCGGGGCGGCGCAACTGATCCGGCGCGAGACCGAGCTGGAAGGCGCACGTGATCTGGCCCGCTTGATCATCCAGGATGTCGACCGCATCACCCGGCTGGCTGACCATTGGAGCCGGGTCGGCGATATCCGCTTGGGCGAGCAGTCGGAGATCAATCTCAACCTGCTGGCAGTGAGTGCGATGGAGAGCCTCAACCGGGCTGATCCGGCCACGATCGGTGTCCTGCGCGAGAATTTTGACCCATCCCTGCCGTCAATCAATGGCGATCCGGACCTGCTGATGCAGGCCGTCCTGAATCTGATCCAGAATGCCTTCGATGCCGTGCGGTCCGATCCCGGCGGGACGATTACCGTGGAGACCCGCTACGATGCCGGTCCACGTAGCCGGTCAAGCGGGCATCCCACGCCGCTGGTCCTCTCGGTTCGCGACAATGGTCCCGGCATTCCGGAATCGCTCGGACCGGGTATCTTTACACCGTTTGTGACGACCAAACCCGCCGGCGAAGGTCTGGGGCTGGCATTCGCGGCCCGGATTGCCGCGCTGCACGACGGGCAGATCGACTTTGAAAGCCGCCCGGGAACCACCGTGTTCAATATCCGCCTGCCGATTGCCAAGAAGGATTTGCCGTGACCGCCCGCATCCTGTTGCTCGAAGACGATGAAAGCCTGAAACTGATCCTCTCCCGTGCGTTGGGCTCTGCGGGATACCAGGTCCGGGCCACGGCATCGCCGGATACCGCGCTGAACTGGATTCGCAACGGTGAGGGCGACCTCCTGCTCGCGGATGTTTTGCTCGACGGTAGTAATTTCCTTGAGAATCTCGGACTGGTCGCACGATTGCGACCGCAAATGCCGGTCATCGTGATGAGCGCACAAGCCACGGCTTCGACGGCGATCAGCGCCGCCAAGGGCGGCGTGTTCGAGTATTTGCCCAAGCCGTTCGACCTGGACGACATGATCTCGGCGGTGTCGGCTGCGCTCGGCGAGGAGGCCAAGGCTGGCCGGCGCAAGATGACCGAGGAGCCGACCGGTTTTATCGGCCAGTCCGCCGCCATGCAGTCGGCCTTCAAGGCCATCGCCCGCGCCGCCACCAGCCAGGCCCACGTCATGATCATGGGGGAACCCGGGGTCGGCAAGCGCCAGGCTGCCGAGGCCCTGCTGCGAGCGCGCGGGATTTCGTCTGATGATGCCGTCGTGGTGACGCCCTCAAACCCGGTCGCCGAAATATTCGCTTCAACCCAGTCAGCCAAACAGGTCGTGTGGTTGCGCTTGGAGGAATGGAGCTCAGAGCAACAGCGTGCCGCACGCGACGCTCTGGACGCCGGAGTTGGCCGGGTCATTGCCACAGCCTCTCAATCGCCGGAGGCGGGCCTTGATCCGCGTTTGCTCGGGCGCTTGTCCGAGTGCCTCATTTCTGTTCCGCCCTTGCGCGAAAGACGCAGTGACATACCGGCCCTGTGCGACGCCTTCCTGGGTCAGTTCGCACGCCGGGACAATCAAGACCTGGTGCGCCTCGACAAGGATGCCGTTCAATACCTTGAGGGCTCGGCCTGGACCGGCAATGTCGTCGAGTTGCGCTCCGTCCTGTCGCGCTTGTCGCTGGCGACCCGGGGCAGGGTGGCTGGCCTGGACGATGTCATGACCGCCATCATGGCCGATGCCGGAGATGCTCGCGAAGCCCTCGATGTGCACGCCAATGCGATTGCGGCCCTGTCCCTGAGCCGGACGAGTGCCCGGGCCGTGGCCATTGATGCGGTCGACCGGGCCCTGTTCAGCCAGGCTCTGGATAGGTGTGGCGGCAATCGATCCCGAGCCGCTGACCTGTTGGGTCTGAATCGGAACACGCTCGCTCGGCGCTTGGCTGAACTGGACCCGGACAGCGACGACATGTGACCTGTGCGGCACGGGTGTTGATTGTGTGCAACAACGGAGTAATGATGCGCTTCTGCAACATGTGAGACCACACTTGCCGAACGCTGACCCGAAGCCCCTGATCCGAAACATATCGCCGCGCTCTGCGGCTCTGTTCGGGATCGGCTTTGTTGCCTCCGCGGTTTTCCTGACCATCGCGGCAACCGGGCTGCTGGGCGATAATGGCGTGATGCGTTTGAGTGATCGCACCGCCATGGCGATGTTGATCGGCAATTCGGTGTTGATCGCCGGATTGGCAGGCGTCGTGATTGTCCGGTTTGTCCGGCGGGTCCGGGCTCGCCGTTTCGGGGAGCCGACACCGCGTCTGCACCTGCGTTTCGTCGCCCTGTTTTCGCTGGCAGCCGCTGCCCCGGCCATCCTGGCCGCGTTGTTTCTGGGGGCAGTCCTGAACCGCGGCGTCGATTACTGGTTTGGCGAGCGTATCTCGACCGTGGTCGACGGGACAGCCACGGTAGCCCGCGAAATCTATGAGCGCGAGACCACTGAAGCCGGGTACAAGCTCGCCGCGATGGCCGAAGCCTTGAATCGCCCGGACGCCGTGGAAACCTTCAGCACCAGCCGCATCCAATTCATTTGGGGTTTGAGCTCGCTGGCGGCGGAACAGCGTTTCTCGGCGGCTTATGTAGTCGATGGGCGCGGCAATCTACTGGCCCAGACGCGGTTCCAGGAAAACGAACCTTATGTGGCGCCTTCGACGCGTCTCTATGAACTTGCCAGCGACGGCGGGGTCGCCGTATCGACACCGGAATTCTCGCCAGTCGGGGCTGACGTCGTCAGACTATTGCACCAGCTGGAAGCCTATGACGACGCCTATCTGTTCGTGTCCATTCCCATGAATGTGGACTTGTTCCGGCAGATGGAGGAAGCCCGTGTCGCCCTGCGCCGGGCCGACGAACAGGAGTCCTCGATCCGGCAGACCTTCTTCCTGCTGTATTTCGAGGTCGCTGCCCTGATCCTGATTGGCTCGGTGTGGTTGGGACTGAGCGCGGCCACACGGGTCGTCACGCCGATTTCCCGTCTCGTCGCCGCTGCCGAACGTGTCCGTCGCGGTGATCTTGAAGCGCGGGTGCAAATGGGCCGCGACGATGACGAGATCGCGGCCTTGGCCAGGGCTTTCAACCGGATGACCCGGCAATTGCGGACCCAGCGCCGCGAGTTGATCGAGAGCCATGCGGAAAGCGAACAACGTCGCGCCTTTATTGAAGCCATTCTGGCTGGCGTTCGAGCCGGTGTCATCGGGCTGGACAAGGATGACAAGGTCACCCTGATCAACCGCTCGGCGATCGCCATGCTGTCGCCGGGGGCTGACGACAGGATCGGGACCCACCTTGAAGACATTACGCCAGCACTGGCCGATCTCGTCCTCGATGCCCGGCGCCGGCCCGGCTCGGTTGCCGAGGCGCAGATAGACCTTGAGACGCCGGATGAGCAGATCCGCCACATCACTGCGCGGGCCTCATTGGATGAAGAAGCCGGGTTGGTCATCACTTTTGACGATGTGACCCGCCTGGTAACGGCGCAGCGCAATGCAGCCTGGCGGGAGGTCGCCCGCCGGATCGCCCACGAGATCAAGAACCCGCTGACACCGATCCAGCTGTCCGCCGAGCGCATCAAGCGCAAATACCGGGCGGAGATATCCAGCGACCTCGAGACCTTTGACCGGTGCACGGAAACAATCATCCGTCAGGTCAGCGATATCGGTCGCATGGTGGACGAGTTCTCGTCCTTTGCCCGCATGCCGCAGCCGAAGGTGGAGGCGGTGGAGCTGGGTGAGCTGACCAAGTCGGCGGTGTTTGCGCGGCGCGTGGCCTCCGCTTCGGTTGATGTCACCTTCGACAAGCCGGATCAGCCCGTACTCGGACTGTGTGACGCGCGACTGTCCAGCCAGGCCCTTGCCAACATTCTGAAGAATGCTTCGGAAAGCGTTGAAGCACGTATGGAAAAGGACGGTGGTGCCGGCTCCATATCGGTGCAACTGACCGAGCGGGACGGATCCGCGATCATCGAAGTGACAGACAATGGTCTGGGTTGGCCGACACCCAATCGGGAACGGCTGACCGAGCCTTATATGACCACGCGCGAGAAGGGGACCGGGCTGGGCCTGGCGATCGTCAAACGCGTGATGGAAGACCACAAGGGGCGGCTCGAACTCGACCTGCCTGCGTCGGGAAGCGGCGCCGTCGTGCGCCTGATCTTCCCGCTCGCCGACCTGCCGGAACAAGAACTTCAAAGCATACAGGAGGCCTGATCAATGGCTCGCGACATTCTGATCGTGGACGATGAGGCGGATATCCGCGAGCTGATCGGCGGCTTGCTGGAAGATGACGGGTATGAGACCCGCGAAGCAGCTGATGCCGACGGCGCCCTGGCCGAGATCCGGGCGCGCAAGCCATCCCTGGTCATACTCGACGTCTGGCTGCAGGGCAGCCGTCTGGATGGTATCGAACTGCTCGACGAGTTCCGCTCGATCGATGCCAATATGCCGGTCATCGTGATCTCCGGTCACGGCACGATCGAAACCGCGGTCGCGGCGATCCGCAAGGGAGCCTATGACTTCCTGGAAAAACCGTTCAAGAGCGACAAATTGCTGCTGACGGTCACGCGCGCCCTGGAAACCAGCCGTTTGCGCCAGGAAAATGCGCAATTGCGGGCCCGCAGCGAGGCTCAGAGCTCCCTGATCGGTGAGTCCAGCGGGATTGTTCAGGTCCGCCAGCTGATTGACCGGGTCGCCCCGACCAATAGCCGCGTCCTCATCCGGGGACCGTCCGGCGCCGGCAAGGAATTGGTCGCCCGCCTCATTCATGAAAACTCGCCCCGAGCCGAGGCCGATTTCGTGCCGGTCAGCGCGCCTGGCATGTCGCCAGAGGGCGTCGAGGAAGAATTGTTTGGCCGCGAAAACGCGGATGGCAGCGTCAAACATGTCGGACTGCTGGAACGGGCGCATGGCGGGACACTCTATCTCGACGAGATTGCCGACATGCCGCGGGAAACCCAGAGCAAGCTGCTGCGCCTTCTGGTCGAGCAACGCTTCCGCAGAATTGGCGGAGCGGCGGATGTACAGGTTAATGTGAGGGTGATTTCGTCGACCGCACAGGACCTCGCCAGCCGGATCCAGGGCGGAGATTTCCGCGAGGACCTCTATCACCGTCTGGCTGTGGTTCCGGTGCAGGTGCCACCGCTGGCGGACCGCCGGGAGGACATTCCGCCTCTGGTCGCCCATTTTGTCCAGCGCCTGACCGCCGCTGCCGGCCTGCCGCGGCGCAAGTTCGGGGATGACGTCATGGCCGCTCTCCAGGCCCATGGCTGGCCCGGAAATGTCAGGCAGTTACGTAACAATATCGAGCGCTTGTTGATCCTGGCGACCGGATCACTCGATGAACCGATCACGCTGGACTCGCTGCCGTCCGAAGTCGTTACGCGTGACAATCAGGATGTCGGCTATGATGCCGAGAAAATGATCGCCCTGTCCTTGCGGGAAGCACGGGAGAATTTCGAGCGGGAATACCTCAAGGCACAGATTGACCGCTTCGGCGGCAATATTTCACGCACGGCCGCTTTCATCGGAATGGAGCGCTCGGCCTTGCATCGCAAACTGAAATCGCTTGGTGTGGGCAGCCCTCAACGTGAGGGCGCGGTCTAGCGCGGAACGGATGGATCGGACATGAAAGCGATAGTCTGCGGAGCAGGGCAGGTTGGCGTCGGTATCGCACGGGCGCTGGCCCGTGAGGGCAATTCCGTCACCGTCGTCGACTGGTCGACCGAGCTGGTCGACAATGTGGTCACCGACCTTGATGTGCAGGGTGTGGTCGGTCACGGCTCGCATCCGGACGTGCTGGAACGCGCCGGAGCGCGTCAGGCCGATCTTCTGGTCGCCGTCACCCATTCCGACGAAACCAATATGGTTGCCTGCCAGGTCGCCCACTCGCTGTTTCACACGCCGACCCGGATCGCGCGGGTGAGGGCACAGAACTATCTCGACCCGGCCTGGGGCGATTTGTTCTCGACCGGTAATATGCCGGTGGATGTGGTGATTTCGCCCGAGCTGGAAGTTGGCCGGGCCATTTTGCAGCGTGTGGAGACGCCGGGCGCATTCAATACCGCCGTCTTTTCGGGTGGTCGCGTCCAATTGCTGGGACTGCGCCTGGACGAGCATTCACCGGTCGCAGGTTCGACGACCGAGCAAGTGATGGAATTATTCCCGGACCTGCGACTGGCTGTCGTCGGTGTGCAGCGCGAACAGACCCTGTTCATCCCCAAGATGCATGACCCGCTCCTGGCGGGTGACGACGTCTATGTGGTGACCGAAAGCCGGCAGGTCCGGCGCATCCTCGACATTTTCGGACGCAGTTCGGAACAGATCCGCCGTGTGGTGGTGGTCGGGGCGGGCAATATCGGGGTCTATGTGGCCCGGGCGCTGGAACGGGCCGGTGGCGTGAAAGTGCGCCTGATCGAGGCCAACAAGGCCCGAGCCGAAGCGGCTGCGGAAAGCCTCAAGAAAACCGTTGTCCTGCATGGCGATGGCCTTGATGCCAAATTGATGCATGAGGCCGGTGTCCGCGAAGCCGAACTGGTCGTGTGCGTCACCAATGACGACAAGGTCAACATGCTGTCGGCGGTCATGGCCAAGCGGGAAGGGGCGGAACGCGCGCTCTCGCTGATCAATGATCGTGGCTTTGAGGGGCTTCGCGACGCACTGGGAATCGACGTGCTGATCGATCCGCGGGCGACCACGGTCTCGACCATCCTGCAGCATATCCGTCGCGGCCGGATTACCGGACTTCAGAGCCTTGGCGGCGGGCAGGCGGAGGCCCTGGAGGGGATTGCACTGTCCACATCGCCCCTGGTTGGCAAGACGCTGGACGAGCTGGAGCTCCCTGACGGCGTTGCCCTGGGGGCCGTTGTCCGGGGCGACAAGGTGATACTGCCGTGCGATGAGGGCCGGATCCGGGAAAATGACCGGGTCTTGCTGTTCTGCAACACCGCGCTCATCCCCAAGGTCGAGCATCTCTTCCGTGTCAGCCTCGAATACTTCTGAGCCATGACACCCGTCGCCTTCCTCCGGCCGCTTGGCGCCTTGTGGGTCTTGCTGGCCGGCGTCGCGCTGATCGCTGCCTTTGTGGCCGCAGCGATCGGTGAGACACATCTGGCGCCCCTGTTCGGCACCACGGCACTGATTGCCTTCATTCCCGGTATTTTCATTCTCAGCGCCACGCGCGGCTTGCGATCGAAAGCCAGCGCACTTGATGCGCTGGGTCTCGCACTATTGTCCTGGATCACGGCACCTGCCATGGCCGCGCTGCCGTTCTGGCTGACCGGCTATTTCGACCCGATCGATGCCGTGTTTGAGGCCTACTCAGCCGTCACCACGACCGGCGCAACCTTGTTGCCGGCCGATGAGTTGCCGCGCTCGCTCATCTTCTGGCGGGCAATCCTGGCCTGGCTGGGCGGCTATGCGACCTTGCTGCTGGCGATCGGGATTTTTGCTGCGCTTGACCGCGATGTCCCGGCGATCCGCAAATCGGCGCTGCTGACCTTGCGCTCGGACGACGTCTTTTCGCACTTGCCGCTGGCCGCCAAAAGGGTCGGCATCGTCTATGCGACCCTGACCTCGCTGGTGTGGCTCGGTCTCCTCTTCGGCGGCAATGGCCTGTTCGATTCCACGGTCCTGTCGATGAGCGCCATCTCGACCAGCGGCTATACGGTCGAGGATGGCGGGCTGCTGGCCACGATCGGCCCGATCTCGACCTTCTGGGTCGTCATCGGTTGCCTGGTCGGTTCGCTCAATATCGCCCTGTTCTGGGATGTGCTGCGCGACCGCTCGGTGCTGCGTGACCCTGACATCGCCGGCATCGCAGCCTTGATCATCGGCCTGGCGGCCTTCTTCATCCTGGCGCGTCCCGGCGCACCCTTTTCCGACGTGATCGACGCCGCCTTCATAGTCTCGACCAGCGGCTTTTCCGCCGGCGGAGGTGTCATCCCCGCACTGGCCGCTTCGATCTTCGTGGTCCTCATCGGAGGCTCCGCAGCCTCGACGACGGGCGGTATCAAGGTGTCGCGGATTTTGCTGTTGTGGAAGCGCATGGGGGCCGAGCTCGCCATCCTGTCCGACCCGCGCAGCGTGGTCCCGGTCAGTTTCCGCGGACGCCGTGTCCGCGAGACCGCGCTGGTCGGCGTCTGGTCCTATGTGCTCGCCTTTGTCGCCGCGATCGGATTTGGCACAATGGCCCTGACCGCGACCGGCCTCGACTTCGAAACCGCCTTCATTGCGATGGCGGCATCGCTGGCCAATATCGGCCCCATGCTCGATCAATCGCAACCGCTGGCCAGCTGGACGCAAATCCCGGATCAATCCAAGCCGATCCTTATTTCAGCCATGATCTTGGGGCGTTTAGAAGTCCTCGCGGCGGTGGCTGCGGTCTGGGCAATCTTCATCAGGAAGTGACGGAACTTCATGCGCTATGCCTATGTAAATGGGAGGTTTCATCGGCATTCGGAAGCGGCCATCCATATCGAGGATCGCGGTTTCCAATTTGCCGATGCCGTCTATGAGGTCTGGAGTGTGCGCAATGGCCAGCTGCTGGATGCGGACGGGCATTTCCAGCGCTTGCAACGGTCGCTGGGCGAGTTGCGGATACCATCACCCCGAACCCGGGCCGCCCTGGAACAGATCATTGCCGAACTCCTGCGCCGCAATCGTGTCCGCAACGGCCTCGTCTATCTCCAGGTTTCTCGCGGGCAGGCGAGGCGGGACCATGCCTTCCCCAGGACCGCCACGACTCCGACCATCGTGCTGACCTGCAAACGGCTCGATTTTGCCGCGGCCGATGCCCGGGCCGAGGCCGGTATTGCCGTAATCACCGTGCCCGATCAGCGATGGGCACGCTGTGACATCAAAACTGTCAACCTGTTGCCCAATGTCCTCGCCAAGCAGGCCGCCCAGGAAGCGGGCGCCACGGAAGCCTGGCTCGTCGATGCCGATGGTCATGTCACCGAGGGCAGTTCAACCAATGCCTGGATCGTCACCAAGGCTGGAAAACTGGTTACTAGACCGGCCGATAACCACATTCTCCACGGCATCACCCGGGCCAGAATATTTCAGTGTTCCCAATTGCTTGACCTGGAAATCGAGGAGCGTCCCTTCACCCCTGCAGAAGCGTGTGACGCCCGCGAGGCCTTTCTCACTTCGGCCACGTCATTCGTGACACCGGTCGTTTCCATCGACCATCACACGATTGCCAATGGCCGCCCCGGTTCACTGGCGACGGCATTGCGCCAGGCCTACCTCGACCAATCCTGAGGACCCGGCCAGCTTCCCACGCAAAATGAAGAGGTTGCAGGGTGCGGTCGGGCCTGTATACCCTAGCAACGAATCGCTGATCAAAGCGACGCATGCGGAGCCAACATGTCGCACGATAAAAAACAAAATCTCCAGGATGTCTTCCTGAACTCTGTGCGTAAAACGAAGACGCCCCTGACCATTTTTCTCGTCAACGGGGTCAAGCTGCAGGGCGTTGTCACCTGGTTCGACAATTTCTGTGTCCTGCTGCGCCGTGACGGGCTGTCCCAGCTTGTCTACAAGCACGCCATCTCGACCATCATGCCGGCCGCGCCAGTGTCGCTGTTCGAAGATGACAAGGCGGATGACGACGCAGCTGAAGAGAGCGCCACCGATTGATTGAGCGCGAGGCGCCGGTATCGCGCGCCCTTGTCATTCATCCTGCCAGCCGCGCCGAGCTGGGCCGCGCCGAAGCGCGTCTCGAAGAAGCGTACGGATTGGCCGAAGCCCTCGACCTAGAAGTCGGGGCCGCCTTCATATTGCAAACCCGCAAGATAGACAGTGGCCGCTATTTCGGGCGTGGCAAACTGGACGAGCTCGGCGCGATGATCGGCGAGCTGGAGGCGAATGTCGCTGTCATCGACACCAACCTGTCGCCGATCCAGCAACGCAATCTGGAAAATGCCTGGAATGTGAAGGTCATCGATCGCACCGGCCTGATCCTGGAAATCTTCGGCCAGCGGGCGCGTACCAAGGAAGGCGTTCTTCAGGTCGAACTCGCCCGGCTCGCCTATGAGCGATCGCGTCTGGTGCGTACCTGGACCCACCTGGAGCGTCAGCGCGGTGGTCGCGGCTTTCTGGCCGGTCCGGGCGAAACCCAGATCGAGACCGATCGCCGCCTGCTCAACGAGAAAATGGCCAAGCTGCGCCGTCAGCTTGATGAAGTGCGCCGCACGCGCGCCCTGCATCGCTCCCAGCGCCAGGATGTGCCATTCCCGACCGTCGCGCTTGTTGGCTATACAAATGCTGGAAAATCTACGCTTTTCAATAAGTTGACCGGTGCAGGCGTGTTCGCGCAGGACATGCCGTTCGCGACCCTTGATCCAACGGTGAGGGCGGTCGACCTGCCCGGCGGCACACGGATTTTGCTGTCGGACACCGTCGGTTTCATCACCGACCTGCCAACCGAGCTGATTGCCGCCTTCCGGGCCACCCTGGAAGAGGTCCGCGAGGCCGATCTGCTGGTCCACATCATCGATGCTTCGGATCCGGACCGGGAAGGACGCATCCAGGATGTTGAAAGCGTGCTCGATGCGATCGAAGCGGGGCCTGCCCATGACCAGGCCATGCTTGAGGCCTGGAACAAGTCTGATCGCCTGGACGATGAAAGCACGGAAGATCTCGCCATCACCATCCAGATGGCAAACCTCAAGGCCGGCAAGCCGGTCAAACTGGCAGTCTCAGCGGTAACCGGGCAGGGCGTTGATAGCCTCATCGATGCCATTGAACGGACCCTGTCGAGCGAGAATGAGCGCCTGCAAATCATCGTCCCGCCGCAGGATGCCCGCGCTTTGGCCTGGCTGCATGCACACGGCGATGTCCTGGACAGCGAGATCGATCCGGCGACCGGTGCAACAACGATCCAGGTCCGACTGCATCCCGTCGAGGCCGGCCGGTTCCGCTCACAATTTCCCGATCTCGCAATCCCGCAAGGGATCGGTGAGGTCGAGGATGAAGACGATTTTTGATCAGTCGCGTTGACGGCCAGCTTTTTCGATCTGTTTGGCGTCGTTCCACAAGGCTTCCATATCGTCGAGTGATGTCTGGTCCAGCCTGGCACCCCTGGCGGCCAGACTGACCTCGATATGGCGGAAACGTCGCTCGAACTTGGTGTTGGCACTGCGTGTGGCGGCCTCGACATCAACTTTCATCTTGCGGCCGAGATTGGTGCACACGAAAATCAGGTCCCCGATTTCCTCTGCGATGGCTTCCGGATCATTCTGAGCCATGGCTTCGCGCACTTCTGCCAGTTCTTCATCGACCTTTTCCAGCACACGGTCCGCCGTCGGCCAGTCAAACCCCACGGTCGCCGCGCGTTTTTGAAGCTTCTGGGCGCGCTTGAGCGCCGGAAGGGCGACCGGCACGTCGTCCAGCAGGCTTTCACCCTTGTCTGACGCCTTGCGCTCAGCCGCCTTGATGGCTTCCCATTCGACTGTCTGCGTCTCTGCATCGCGCGTTGAGGCGTCGCCGAACACGTGCGGATGCCGTCGGATCATCTTGTCATTGATCGCCTCGACGACGTCATCGAAGTCGAACAGCCCGTCTTCCTCCGCCATGCGGCTGTGAAAGATCACCTGGAGCAGAAGATCGCCGAGCTCATCCTTCAGCTCATCGAAGCGCTGGCGCTCGATCGCGTCGGCGACCTCATAGGCTTCCTCGATCGTGTAAGGCGCGATGCTGCGGAAGTCCTGTTCGAGATCCCAGGGACACCCGCCATCCGGATCGCGGAGCTTCGCCATGATCGCGCGAAGACGATCGATCGGGGAGGCGTTTTCGGACGGGACGGACATGGCGGCTCCAGAAAATCCGGTGAAACAGAATCGCTGCGACCATAGTCCGATTTTCCGCTCGGGACCCGACGTCCGGATACTTAAAGCGGCAAGAAAATTCAGGCGTCTCATACCACGTGAACTAAAACCCAGATGAAGCTTCAATACAGAAGGCGCGGAAAACCTATTGAAAATAAACAGCATTCCTTGAAACCGTTTGGAGGGGAGCGAGTCGAGCTTTGGGCTGGGGCCGCATCAAATTCGCGCATAATAAATATTATGAGAAATAAAATGTGGGAAAAGGTTGAGGTGGGCGCACCCACGACCAACCCCCATAAGCGCGGAATTCAGCCGACCAGTGTCACGCTGCCATCACCGGACGACACAATCTGCAGCCCATCGAAACCGGCCCGCACGCCTTCGGGGAGTTTCGCCGACAACTGGTCGTGGTCGAGCGTGATGTGGAGATTGGTCAGGACACCGAATTCGGCACCGACACGTTCCAGCGCTTCGAGCGCGGCCTCGACATGGAAATGGGTTGGATGCGGCTCATGACGCAAGGCGTCTATGGCCCAGCACTTCACACCGTCCAGGATCCTCGCGCTGTCATCCGGCAGACCATTGATGTCGGCGGAATACGCGATTTCACCGATCTTGAATCCGACCGAGCGGATGCGCCCATGCTCTTGATCGAACGGTGTGATGACAACACTGCCGCCCGGCCCGTCAATCTTGATGTCCGAGCCGAAGGCCGGCATCGCACATTGATCGAGAATGGGTGGATAACCGGATCCCGGCGGTGCCGCGAAAGTGTAGCCGAAGCGCTCTGTCAACGTGGCCCGCGTCGCTGTATCCATCCATACCGGGATGCGTTGACGTTGCTGATAGGCAAAGGCCCGCAAATCGTCGATCCCGTGGGTTTGATCAGCATGATCATGGGTCAGAAGAACGGTATCGATACGGGTTACCCGCGCCGAGAGCATTTGTTCGCGAAAATCGGGTGACGTGTCGATCACAACACGCGTGACAGCCTCTCCGGCGTCGAGGTCATCGCGCGACCGCGCCTGTTCGACCAAGGCCGAGCACCGGCGTCGCAGGTTTTTCGGATTGGCCGGATCGCAATCACCCCAATCGCCATTGGCCCGCGGCACGCCGCCCGAGGATCCGGTCCCCAACAGTGTCAGGCGTGTGATACCGGTCACGAGCGCGAGACCCGGTCAAACAGGCGGAAAAAATTCTGCGTCGTGATGTCGGCGCACTCTTGGTCGGTCCAGCCTTTTACTGCGGCAAGGCCACGCGCAACATCCGGCAGGAATGACGGCTCGCAACGACGCCCCCGATGCGGAACCGGTGCCAGATACGGGCAATCTGTCTCGACGATCACCCGGTCATCGGCCACGTCATCGCGGAAAACAGCCCTGACATCCTCAGCCTTCTTGAAGGTAATAATGCCGGACGCTGCGAAATAGGCGCCGAGTTTCGAGGCCCGCCTGGCCAGCACCGAACCGCCTGTATAGCAATGGAGGAGCGGCCGGAAGGCCCCCTTCCCCATCTCATCCTCAAGCAGATCTGCCATGGCGTCATCGGCGTCGCGTGTATGCAGGATCAGCGGCAGGTCCGTGCGCCGGGCAGCGTCCACATGGGCCAGCAAGGAGCGGAATTGTTCGTCACGCGGCGAATACCCGTAATGGAAGTCCAGACCCGTCTCACCAATCCCGACGACTTTGGGATGCTGCGCGATTTCAATGAGTTCGTCGGCGGTGATGTCCGGCCGATCCTTGGCATGATGGGGGTGCGCGCCGATTGTGCACCAGATGTCGTCATGCCGCTCTGCGATACTGGAAACATCATCGAAATCAGACAGTCGACAACAAATGGTGATCATGCGGCCGACGCCGGCCGCGCGAGCCCGGTCGATGACCTGATCGAGATCCTCGGCGAATTGCTCGCCGTGAAGATTGACGTGACTGTCGACCCACATGCTCAGACCCCGGCCTTTTCCCTGCGTGCCACGTCCCGGACCTGGCCGAGCGCGCTCAAAATCGTCTGCTTGGGGTCGAGGTAGAGGCCATTGGCGTCGCGGACAAGCGTGTTGATGTTGCGCCAGCAGTCAAGCCAGGCCGTGGTGTCGCGCCCGGCCTCGCCGCGATCTCTCGCCTGCAGCCGGATGGCATTGGCCAGCACTTCATAGAACAGGTCGCGCATCTCCTCCTGTCCTTTCAGGCTGAGGCGCTCTGCCAGCTTTCGTATATCTGCATCGCTCGCCGCCGCGCCGCGATCGACCAGCAAGTTGACGTCAGCCGCGAGCTCGACCCCGCCACCGGCGATCAATGCCAGGGCGCGACCGGGAGCTCCGCCGGCCAGGCGCGACGCTGCCATCGCCGCTCCCGTATCCGCAGCCCCACCGGTTTGCTCGAGCCATTCCGCCGTTGCATCGATGTCGGGTGCGCGCAAGGCCAGCCGCCGACATCGCGAACGGATTGTGGCCGGCAAACGACCGGGTGTATGCGTCACCAGAAACAGCACGCCTTGCTTGGGCGGTTCCTCAAGGGTTTTCAGCAAAGCGTTGGCGGCATTGTTGTTCATGTCATCGGCGCAATCGACAATGCAGACCCGCCAACCGCCACCGCCTGAGCTCATCTCGAAGAAATGAGGCGCTCGGCGTGCTTCCTCGACCGTGATTTCACCGCGCCAGCGCTTGCGCTTGTCGTCCCAGGGCCGACGCAGCACCAGCAGGTCAGGTGTCGCCTGGGCCTCGATCACCTTGCACACCGGGTCCTCGGCTGAAGTGCCGAGCGGTCCGGCTTCCGGCATCGGGCGGGCACCCAGCACGCGCCGTGCCGCCCGCCAGGCCAAGGACGCCTTGCCGACACCGCGCGGGCCGGTGATCATCCAGGCGTGATGCAGTCGGCCACTGTCCCAGGCCGTGGCAAAGGCGCGCTCGGCGGCTTCGTGCCCGAACAGGTCGTAGCGTTCGCGAGGAGGCAGGCATCCGGGTTGGACATCAGAACCCGTATCGGGGTCAGTACTCATGTCCCCACGGTCAACCGGGCATCGACCGCCGCAATAGCAGCAGCCAGCACATCGGCTTGTGACTGCGTCCCGTCAAGAACGACGCAACGCTCCGGATCCTCGGAAGCAATGTCCAGGAAGGCCTGCCGCAGGCGTCGGTGATAGCTGGTGTCGAATTTCTCGAAACGGGTGATCTTCTCACCACGCTGCAGCGTGCGCTTGAGGCCGATCTCCGGATCGAGGTCGACAATCAGGGTCATGTCGGCACTGAAATCGCCCAGCGCAAAGCGCTGCAGGTCAGCCAGTTCAGCAGGCTCCAGCCCACCGGCCACGCCTTGATAGGCCCGTGTCGAATCGGCAAACCGGTCACACAGCACCCAGGCGCCGCGCGACAATGCCGGTTTGATGCGTCGTTCGACATGATCGACGCGGGCGGCATACATCAACAGGGCCTCGGTACGGGACGACCAGCGCTCGACTTCACCGTTCAGCAACAGGTCCCGCAACAGCTCGGCGCCAGGCGTTCCACCCGGCTCTCGCGTGACGACCACGTCGATGTCACGATCCGCCAGCGCATGGGTCAGCCCCTGGATGAGGGTCGTCTTGCCGGCCCCCTCGCCGCCTTCCAGCGTAATGAATTTGCCGTGCTTCATGCCGTCAGCCCCGCAGCATGTGGGCGATCGCTGCCCCGATCCGGCCCATCAGCCCTTTCTCGGCGACAGATTCAGCCGCGACGAGATCATAGGTCCGGGCCTCGTAGTCAGGCGCTTCAACGGTCAGGGTTCCGACCACATCGCCTTCCTGGACCGGTGCCACAAGCGGGCCGTCATAACTGACGGAGACGCTGAGATCGCGCCGTGCCCGGCGGTGGAGACCGGCTGTCACATCCGACGATACGCGCAGGGCGACTGTCGGGGCTTCGCCCATGAAGACTTCGGCTTGATGGTCGACCGGATCGCCGGCCTCAAACAGTCGGTACAGGCTGTAATCGCTCAGGGCCGAGCGCATCATGCGTTCTGCCTCGGTGGCGCGATCATTGTTCGAGCTCATGCCGTTGAAAACGATGATGCGACGTTCGCCGTCACGCTCGGCCGAGCCGACGAGGCCATAGCCACTTTCTTCCGTGTGGCCGGTCTTCAACCCGTCGGCACCGCTGAAAACGCCCAGAAGCGGGTTGCGATTGTATTGGCGGATGCCGTTATAGGTGAATTCACGTTCCGACCAGATGTCGTAATAATCGGGATGATCCTCGATCAGGATCCGCGCCAGCCGTGCCAGATCGAGCGCGCTGATGCGGTGGTCCGGGTGCGGCCAGCCGGTAGAATTGGCGAAACTGGCGCTGGTGAGCCCGAGTTCATGCGCCCGGTCCGTCATCATGTCGGCAAAGGCCGCCTCACTGCCGCCAATGGCTTCCGCCACCACGATGCACGCATCATTGCCCGACTGGATGATGATGCCGCGCAACAGGTCATCCACCCGCGCCCGGGAATTGACCTCAAGAAACATGGTCGAAGAACCTGACGCCGCCCCGCCGGTCCGCCAGGCGTATTCCGACACCGGCAATTCATCATCGAGCGACAGGGACCCGGCCTCAATCGCCTCGATCAGCATGAGCACGGTCATCATCTTGCTCATCGACGCCGGCGGCATGGCCTCGTCGGCATTGCGCGAAAACAGGACTTCACCTGTCTCGGCGTCAAGGATGACCGCATGGCTGGCATCGGTCTGATAAGTGGTCTGCGCCAGTCCTGGCGTACAGATCACGAACGATAATAGAAGGGCAATTGCTGGATAAACGCGCACGTCGATACGCTCCCTGGCCGGAATCGGTACTGCTTCGAGGCGAGATCAGCATTGAAGCGCGGCGAGACGATGGCGTCCAGCACCACAATCACGATGTCGGCAGCCATCCGGCTCAGCGGGTGGCGACGATCCGGGATTCATAGATGCCCCAATCAGCCAGCGAGGTGCGTGCTGACTGGGCGGCCGTCCGGTCAGCCCAGCGACCGAAGAACACGCGCCAGACCTGCCCACGTTGGGAATTTCCGGCTTCGATCCAGACATCTCCGGCCCCATCAAGACGTCGCGCGAATTGACGGGCATTGTCCTGATCCGAAAAAGCGCCCAGCTGGAGTGAATACTCCCCCGACAGTGCCCCGCCGGAAGACCGGGTGAGCGATGGGGTGGCCACCTCAATAGGTTGGGGCATCGGCTCTGCGACAGGTGGAAGGGTCTCGGCCACCTGTACCGGAGCCGGAATCCGGGCCGGCGTCGGATCGGCATTCGCCTGGTAGACCCGGTTCGGCGGTGACCCGTCCTCGTGCGCTGGCCCGAGATATCGGACACGGACATGGGCAAGTCCTGAGCCGATATAGTCGAGCTCGGTCGCCGCCGCCCGACTCAGGTCGATCAGACGATTGTCGACGAACGGGCCACGATCATTCAGTCGCACAATCACGGACCGGCCATTCTCCAGATTTGTGACCTCGACAATCGAAGGAATGGGCAGGGTTGTGTGGGCGGCCGTCATGGCGTGCTGGTCAAAAGTTTCACCATTGGCCGTGGGACGTCCGTGAAAATTCGGCCCGTACCACGAGGCAATACCGGTCTCGTCATAACCGTCATTGCGCTGTGGTCGGTAGGTACGGCCAGCGACCGTGTAGGCGCGACCAACCTTTTGGTGGTCACTGGAAGACGCAATCAGGCCGGAGGCGTTCACCGCGCCGGATGCGCGGGTCGATCGCGTCGATGCCGGCGCCCAGCCCGATCCGCCATTGCTGACTGTGCGGCCCTCGGAATACTGACGCAGATTGCTGGGGCCCGAAGAACAGGCCGCGACCAGGCTCACCGCCATCGCAAGAAAGAGAAACCGCCAGATGTGCATGCCTGAAGCACTCCAATACCGAAATTCAGTCCGCTTCCTGTTTAGCGCAGAATGGTGAAAGGAGCGTAAGCTGCATCTGGACAGTTGCGCACCATGCGCCAAGGCGTCTAATTGAAGCGACCGGAGGGGTGGCAGAGTGGTCGATTGCGGCGGTCTTGAAAACCGTTGAACCGCGAGGTTCCGGGGGTTCGAATCCCTCCCCCTCCGCCATGGCCTTTCCCGACAGGCCTTTCCCGACAGGCCTTTTTCCAACCCGACACGCCTTTCCCAAACTGCTCGTAGACCGTGCACACCTGTGCTAGGCCTCCACCCAGGGGGAATGCATCCACAATGAATCAACTCCTGAGCGAGCTTCGCCGCCGCAACGTGTTCCGCGTTGCCGCGGCCTATCTGGTCGTTGGCTGGCTGGTCATGCAGGTCATTTCGGTCATCTCCGATGCCGCCGGATTGCCGGGCTGGGCGGACAGTCTGGCGCTGGTCCTGTTGCTGGCCGGCTTGCCGGTCGCCGTCTTCATCGCCTGGGCGTTCGAACTCACCCCGGCCGGCCTGAAGCCGACCGAGCAGGTCGATCCGGACAAGTCCCTGAGCCGGGCGACCGGCACGACGCTCGACATCGCCATTCTGGCCGGGTTGGGACTGGTGGCCGTTCTGGTGTTGACCAGCTGGTTGTGGCCGCGGGACACGCCGCAGGAGCCGAGACCGGACCAGATTGCGGGACTTGCGGAGCCGGAAAGTGTGCCGGCCACAATCTCAGCCGACGAAGACAACCAGGTCGCCGGCGCAAATGCGGGCGATGCTGGAGCGGAGGAACCTCCGCCCCTCTCGGTTGCCGTCCTGCCTTTCATCGCCATGTCGTCTGACCCGGAGGACCGGTATTTCGCCGATGGGCTGTCCGAGGAAATTCTCAATTATCTGGCCGCCGTTCCCGAGCTGTTGGTGACCTCTCGAACCTCCGCCTTCCAGTATCGCGGAGACGATATCCCGTCCGCACCGGAGATCGCGGCTCAGCTGGGGGTCGCCCACATCGTCGAAGGGTCGGTGCGTCGATCCGGTGACCGGGTCCGCGTGACCGCCCAGATCATCCGCGCGGCCGACGATATCCACCTGTGGTCCCAGACCTATGACCGGACCATGGAGGATGTTTTCGCGATCCAGGATGATATCGCGCAAAACATCACCGACGTGCTGGACATCGTGCTCGACGAGGATCAGCGCGCCCGCATGCTCGAGTTCGGGGTACAGGATGTTGAGGCCTATATTCTGTACCAGCGTGCCGTCGAGATCAGTATCAGCGCACACCATCACCGGGCCGACACGCTTGAAGCCCTGGAGCCGGCGCTGTCGCTTTTCGAGGAGGTCACGCGCCTGGCCCCCGGCTTCTCGGCCGCCCACCAGCTACACGCTGATTATTACGCCCATCAAATGGGACGGGCCCAGAGGGAGAATACGGAAGACTCCCTGATCACGCTTGCAACGGCGCGTGACAATTACAACCGATTGCTGGACCTGGCGAAAAACTCGACAAGGGATCCCAATCGTCGCGCCATGATCGATGTCGACCGTCTGTTCATGAATGAGAGCTGGGTCGGTGCCCGGACGATCATTGACCAGGCTAGCCGGACAACGGGTTGCCCCTACTCCGCCTGGCTTCAGGAGCTCACAATGTTGTCCGGGCGGTCGGAAGACTTTGTTCCCTATGCGCAACGCATGACGCAATGCGACCCGCTCAATCGGATCAACTGGCTGGTCCTCACCAGTATTGCCTATGATGCCGGGCAATACGACCTCGCGCACGAGGCCGCCATTGCCGGCCTGCAACTGGACTCCACCGACACTGACCTGATGTGGAGTTCCGCCAACGCCTTGTTTCAGGCCGGTCGCCGTGAGGACGTTGAGGCTTACATGAATTTCCTCCAGGTGCCCGATTATGTGCGCGGCTTCTATGCGGCCCTTTTCGAAGCCCGCGGTGGTGACCGTGAGGCGGCCATCGAAGCGCGCACCCTGATGGGCGAGCCGAGCGAAGGCGGGATCAACCCGTATGAATTACGACTCCATGCGGTCCTGGGTGAGCGCGACGCGGCAAACCGGATGGCGGCTCAATTGGATGCCCTGCCCCGGTCACTTACTGATCTGATCCGGATGACCGCCACCTGCCGGTGTGGCGCGATGTGGGACCTGGAATCGACGCCAAACTTCGCGCGGATAATCCAGGAAGCCGACTTTCCATGGCCACCACCGGGCGGAGACGACTACCCGTTGAAGGATTGGTGACGGATCGGGCCCGGGCTTGGGCTTGAGTCAGGCCCGAGGTTCGGCGATGACCTTTCCAGACCCTGCTATCGGATATCCATCGCATCCGGGGTGGTGAGCGGCTGGCGGGATCGACCGTCTGTCATCCGGGCCTCCAGTCGGCGCGCAAACCATCCGATGATCGCCTCCCAAAGACCGTCCTTCAGGACCAGGCCCTCGACATCACTCTCCAGATTCGGATTGTCGTTGATCTCTATGACGAAGACACCGTCCGGGGTTTCCTTCAGGTCGATGCCGTAGAGCCCGCGGCCGATGAGACGGGCGGCGGCCAGCGCGGTCTCGATCACCGCCTTCGGTGCATCTTCGACAGCGAAGCTCGCAAATCCGCCTTCCCGTGATTTGCCGCCCTCGACATGTTTGATGATCTGCCAGTGCCCCTTTGCCATCTTGTACTGACAGGCGAACAGCGCCTCACCATCGAGGACGCCGACACGCCAGTCGAAACTGGTGGGCAGATATTCCTGGGCGATGATCAGGGCCGTATCATCGAATAATTGCCGCGCCCGCTCGCGCAATTCAGTCTCGGTGGCAACCTTGTGTACGGAGCGGGAAAACGAGCCATCGGGCGCCTTGAGGACCACAGGCGTCCCCAACCGGTCCATCAAGCCGTCGAGCGACTGGGTTTCGTCGATAATTTCAGTCCTAGGCGCCGGAACGCCGCCCAATTCCAGCAATTCCTTGAGGAAAACCTTGTTGGTACAGCGGATCATCGACGCCGTGTCGTCGATCACCGGCATGCCCTCCTGCTCGGCGCGGCGGGCGAAACGATAGCTGACATTGTCGATCGCCGTAGTCATCCGGATGAACAGCGCGTCGTATTCGGCGAGGCTGGCGAGATCATTCGGGCCAATCGGGGTGACCTCGACCCCCATCCGCGCCGCGACCGAGGCGAGGCGTTTGAGTGACGACGGTTTTGACGGGGGCATCTCTTCGGTGGGGTCGGTCAGGACCGCCAGCGACCAGCGGGCCGGCGCCCTTTCCTTGCGATCTGCCCACCCACGCTGGGTGTGGCGCGCCATTGCGTCGAGAAAAAAGGCGCGCGCCTCGCCCTTGAGCGCGTTGGGCGCCAAGGCGCGGATCCGATCAATGGTCAGTCCGGATTTCGAGAGGGTGACCTCCAGAACCGGGACGCGGAACCAGTCAAACAGCAGCTTGCCGAACCGGCCCAGCCCGGACTGGTCGACACGACCGAAAGAGACAGTCATTCTGCCGGGCGTTGATACCCCGTCTGCATGGGCGCGAGCCAGCGCCGCGTTCAATTCGGGCAGGGCCTGAGCATAGAGGGATTTGCGCGACAGCTCGACCATGGTCTGCGCCGCCGGCGCGATCCGGTGCCCCCGGGCTTCGGCCAGCAAGGACGCATAATAACCTTGGGTCTGATAGCCGTAAGAGCGGGCCAGATTGAGAATATTTGGCCGCCGCTGGGTAAAAAGCCCCGGATTGGCAAGGTAGTCACGGATGCGCAAGACCTTGTGCGGGGTCTCGTGTTGGGCGAGGTCGTTGGGAAATTCAACGAGGATGAGCCAGTCGCTCACAATGGGTCATGCTCCGCTATGACAGGGCTGGCCGGCACCTCCAGAGGGGCCTCCAGAACCAAGGCTGTTTCACCGTCCTCGTAATAGGCAATTCGCTCGTCATGCAAGCGAAATCCGTGACGGTCATAAAGTTTGCGGGCGGCGCTGTTTGTGGCGCGAACTTCCAGTCTGAGCACGCGGCATCCCTGCGCTGCAGCCCGGGACTTCGCCGCGTCGAGCAAAGCCTCGGCTATTCCCTGGCGCCGTGATGCCGGATCGACCGCGAGCGAATAGATTCGCGCGACCCGACTGCCCGCCCTGAAACTCAGGGCCAGATAACCGCCCTCCCCGACAACATCCCCGGCCAGCAGGAAACGGGTCCGCCCCCCTGCCAGCATCCGGGAGAGGTTTCGACGGGCAAAACGGTCCGCGTCAAAACTGGCGGCCTCGATCCGGTCGATCCGGTCAAGGTCCTTCAGCCCCGCCTCGCCTATGGTGACCGGCATCACCCTTTCCAGTCGACCTTGTAGAGGTCGAAGCGGCGATCGCGCAGATTTCGTACCGTGCCTTCCTGACGGGCCCAGTCCAGGTCTGTCAGGTCAAGATCGGCGATGGCCACAGTCTCGACATTCTCGGTACATTCCGCGGCAACACCATCGCGGGCAAAGCGGAAGTCGCACGGGGTCAGGATGCAGGACTGGGCGTATTGGATGTCCATGTTTTCCACGCCTGGCAGATTTCCGACATTGCCGGACATGACGACATAGCACTGGTTCTCGATGGCGCGAGCCTGGGCGCAATACCGGACCCGCAGATAGCCCTGGCGATTATCGGTGCAAAACGGCACGAACAGGAGCTTGGCACCGGCATCCACCAGTTTGCGCGCCAGTTCCGGGAACTCGCTGTCATAACAGATCAGCACCCCGATCGGACCGCAATCGGTGGGAATGGTTATGATCTCGTCGCCGCCCAGGATATTCCACCAATGCCGCTCGGACGGGGTCGGGTGGATCTTCTCCTGGGCATGAACCGAGCCGTCCCGCAGGAAGACGTAGGCGACGTTCTGAATGTCACCATCATCGGTGCGCGTCGGATGGGATCCACCGATGATGTTGATATTGTAGCTGATCGCCAGTTCACGCATTTTTTCGACGAAATGCGGCGTGTATTCGGTCAGGCGCTCGATCGACTGGGCCGGCGTCAGGCGGGTTTCCTCGAGCGCGAGGAGCTGCAGGGTGAACAGCTCGGGAAAGACCACGAAATCGCATCGATAGTCCGACGTCACATCAACGAAATATTCGATATTGCTGATGAACTCATCAAAGCTCTCGACCCGGCGCTGCTGGAACTGGACCGTGGCGACACGCACCATTTCCTTGTGCCCCGGCGGGGCATTGGCGCTGAGCTTCTGTTCCACCGCGTAAGGATTGCGCCAGACCATGTGGCTGGCCCAGCCACGCGATGCGGTATCCGACGGCAGATATCCCTTGAGCACACCGATCGGCTCAAAGCCCATGCGGGCCTGGAAACGGATGACCGGGTCGGCAACTTCCTGCGCCATCACCGCATCGAGATAGGCTTTGGCCGTCGGGAATTGCTTGCGCTTGCGTTGCCAGTTCGGCATCCGTCCCCCAAAGACAATGCCTTCCAGTTCATAGCGCTCGGCCAATTCCTTGCGGGCATCGTAAAGACGTTGACCGATCCGCAGGCGACGCCGCTCGGGATCGACACAGACCTCCATCCCGTAGAGCCACGTGCCCTTGGGATTGTGGCGCGAGGCATAACCCCCACCGGTGATCGAGTCCCAGGTGTGCGGCTTCAGCGCCGTCTCACCGTCGATGATGAAACTGGCCGCATAGCCTACAATCTCACCATCATATTCGACCACGACCTGGCCATCGGTGAAGATGGAAATCTGGCCCTGCAGCATGGCCACCGAGTAAGTGTCCATCGAGGGATAGACCTTGCCGACCAGCGCGATGATGCGCGGAATGTCCTCAAGCGTGGCGTTGCGGACATTGAGGGAAGAGCGACCGGGTTGGCTGGGCAAGGAAAACCTCTGAGAGCTGGTTGCCTGGCGCCCCTAGTGGAGCACCCATTTCAATTGGATCTGGGGTACGGATTCAGTGACGCCGTCCACGCCGAACTTGTTGTGCCAGTACTGCCATTCCAGACCCAGATAAACGCGGCCTGCGGCACCGTGGTGCGCGCCTATATCCCACAATAATCGGGGAACCAATAACTGATTTGCGACGCCATTGCCCTCGGCCCCGGCCAGGTCCGCAAATCCTTCAGCGAGAAAGGCTTCCCCGCCGATTTCAAAGGGTCGGTTCCAGGCAATCGACAGCTGCCCTGTGGTCCCGGATCGACTTGGATCATCCCGCAGGAAAGCGTGCACACGCACAAACCGAAACCCTTCAATGTCGAGGTCGATAGCGGCACCTGCGAGGTAGCGCTCGACCCCGCCCTCACCGCGCTCGTAATTGGCAGCGAGCAAGACATCGCTGAAAACGCCCGCGCGCCAATCCCGCCCCGTCAGGCGTGACAGCGAAAGGCGCGGCGTGATCTCGCCATAGGCCTGGATGTCGCCATCCGGCTCAAACGTAAAATCGGTGAACAGGAACAGGTCCCCGATGTCGGATGTATGAGCATGTTCCACAGTGATGATGGTGCGTTCCTCAGGGCCAAGTTCATAGTTCAAGCCCTTTAGAATCTGAACATTTTCACTGTGCCAGCGGATCGGTCCATCGGCACCGGCCGGGCTGGCCGACAGGATGGAAACACACAAGCAGGACAGGAGCATACGTGACATGGGGGCCTCCCTGGCAGTCTCTCGGATGGTAACATGCTCTCCCGCAATCATCACGAAACCGTTGAGGGGGAAGACGCAGGCGCGAAATGCCCTAGGTTCAGGCGGGTAAACGGCACGGATACGACACCATGTTCATTCGCAAGAACCGCCCCTGGCAGAGCCGGGAAGACGACGTCACGCCGAAAGGCCTCTATCTGGACCGGCGCGCCATCATGGCAGGCGGCGGTGCGCTGGCCCTTGCCGGGCTGTCCGGCTGCGAGGCCCAGTCAGCTCAAGTGGCGGCCGGACAGACCGGCGCCGGACAGCGCCCGGCCAGCGGAGCACTGGACTTCAGCGCCACCGACTACACGATCGCGGATCCGCAAACCCCCTATCCGGCGGTCACCGGCTACAATAATTTCTACGAGTTCGGCATCGGCAAGGACGACCCGGCCCGCTATGCCTCCGCCCTGACCACCAATCCCTGGTCGATCGAGATTGAGGGGCATGCCGCCCGCACCGGGCGTTTTGCCCTGGAGGATGTGGTCGACTTTTCAACCCTGGAAGAGCGCATTTACCGGCTGCGCTGTGTCGAGGCCTGGTCGATGGTCATTCCCTGGGTCGGCGTCCCGCTTTCGCGTGTCCTGGCGGCCTTCCAGCCGACGTCCGATGCCCGCTATGTCCAGTTCGAGACCCATCTTGACCGTGACGAGATGCGCGGCACGCGCTTCCCGGTGCTGGACTGGCCCTATGTTGAGGGGTTGAGAATGGATGAGGCAATGAACGAGCTCGCCTTCCTGGCGGTCGGTCTTTATGGCGAGGTTCTGCCCAACCAGAACGGCGCGCCGGTGCGCCTCGTCGTGCCATGGAAGTATGGCTACAAATCAATCAAGTCGATCTCGAAAATCCGCTTCGTCAGCGAGCAGCCGGAAACCAGCTGGAACCGCTCGGCGCCGCGCGAGTACGGCTTTTATTCCAACGTCAATCCAAACCGGGCCCATCCGCGCTGGAGCCAGAGCTCGGAACGGGTGATTGGCGGCAATGTTTTCGCCCGCCGCGACACTGAGATGTTCAATGGCTATGCCGAGCAGGTCGCGCACATGTATGCCGGCATGGACCTCATCGAGAACCATTAGGCCAAAGCGAGTTCTCAAACATGGCCCGCAATGCCCTTCTGCGCACCTTCAGCCGCCATCTCCTGAAGCCCCTGGCCTTCTGGCTGCTCGCCCTGCCCGTCCTGTGGCTGGGCTGGCAATGGGGCATGTTGCTCAACGGGCAGGCGCACGGGCTCGGCTTCAATCCGATCGAGACCACTCATCGCTTTCTCGGCGATACAGCGATCCGCATCCTGCTGGTTTCACTGGCGATCACGCCGATCCGCGATCTGACCCGATGGGGTCCGATCATGATGGTGCGGCGGCGGATCGGCCTGGCCGCCTTCTGGTATGCGCTGCTGCACGTCCTCGCCTATCTCGGGCTGGATCTATTCATCGAGGCCGGGACCGCGAGCGGCGCCCTCGCTGCGCTTTGGCGGGATGTGACCGACCGGATCTATATCACGCTCGGCATGAGTGCCTTCATCCTGCTGCTTCCGCTGGCGATAACATCCTTCAAATGCTGCCAGCGCTGGCTGGGCGCTCGCCGCTGGCAGGGTCTGCACCGGCTGGTCTACCCGCTCGCCATCCTGGCCGTCCTGCACCATGGCTTCATGGTGAAGGGCTTCCAGCTTGCCCCCTGGATCCATGGCGGCATTCTTTCCGCCCTGCTGGCCTATCGGCTGGTGGGGATGAAAGCGCGCAAAAGGCCGCATCCCAGCACCAACGCCGCCTGACGCTTGATCACCAGCAGGGCCAGGCATGACAGCCACACCAGGCAGGCCGCCACGAAGAGGCCGCCGCCATCTGCATTCGGGTCGATTCCCAGCGGGGTGAAAAGATGGAAGCTGATTGCCCCGCTCATGATCGCCAGTCCCAGCGCGCTACCGGCAATCTGAAACCGCTGGAATGCCGGTATGAAACCGATCAAAAGCAAAGCAGACGCAAGGAGTTCCGCCGAACCAATAACGTATTGGCTGAACAAGCCGGTATAATCAAACAGGCCCGGCGCACCCAGGCTGGCTGCCCAAGCGTCTAGCCGCCCGAAGATTTCCTGCGTCTCCGGCGCGTCGGTGAACTTGTAGCGCAACGAGTCGAGAAAGATGGCCGAGACGAAGAGCGGCAATCCGAAACGGACCAAGCGTGAAAGCCAAATCATCATGGTGAAAATCTCCTGAGCCGGCCCCTGCCGGTAACGCGGTCAACAAGACCGCACGCAGGCGCGCCATCGATTGGCCGTGCGATATGGTCTATCAGCTTCACAAGCGAGTCACCCTTTAGCGAGCAATGCGGAGCGACCCATGGCCTTGCACATCACCGACGCCTTCGACAGCGGTAATATCGAGATCCTCGACGCTGCCGATCCGGGCCGTATTCGCCTTGAAATCCGCAAGGATAATGGCTCCGACTTCTATCAATGGTTCCATTTCCGGGTCACCGGCGCGATGGGCGAACAACTCTCCATGGCCATCGAGAACGCCGGTGGCGCGGCCTATCTGGAGGGCTGGCCGGACTATCAGGCCTGCGCGTCCTATGACCGCGAGACCTGGTTCCGTGTTGATACGGAGTATGCCGATGGCACGCTGACCATCCACCACATGCCGGAAGCAGACACGGTCTGGTTTGCCTATTTCGCGCCCTTCTCGATGGAGCGACACCAGGACCTGATCGCCTGGGCCCAGCTTCACCATGCCGTCGAGCTGGAGGTTATCGGCGAAACCCTGGACGGGCAGACCATGGACCTCCTCACGGTCGGCGAGCAGGACAGTGCCACGCGAACGATCTGGGTCACCGCCCGCCAGCACCCTGGTGAGACCATGGCCGAATGGTGGATGGAAGGCTTTCTCGGCCGGCTGCTCGATGATGATGATCCGGTGGCCCGCAAGCTGCGCGAACAAGCGGTCTTCCACATCGTGCCCAACATGAATCCGGATGGTTCAAAACGCGGCCATCTGCGGACCAACGCAAAGGGCGTCAATCTCAACCGTGAATGGGACAAGGCGACGCCCGAGAACTCGCCCGAGGTCTTCCATGTCCTGAACCGCATGCGCGAGACCGGGATCGATCTCGCCCTCGATGTTCATGGCGATGAGGCCCTGCCCTACAACTTCATTGCCGGCGGCGAAGGCGCTCCCAATTTCGATGAGCGCGGCCAGGCCTTGCTGGACGGTTACAAGGACGCGCTCTGCCTCGCCAGCCCGGACTTCCAGACCGAGCATGGCTATGATGTCGACGCGCCGGGCACCGCTAACCTGTCAGTTTGCACCAATTATCTCGCCAATGAATTCAAATGCCTGGCGATGACGCTGGAAATGCCCTTCAAGGACAATGCCGACCTGCCGGATCCCGAATTTGGCTGGTCGCCGGAGCGCTGCCGCAAGCTGGGTGCCGCCAATCTGGATGCCATGCTGGCCCTGGTCAGCGAGCTTTGATCCGATGACCATCTATGTCGATGCCGATGCCTGCCCGGTGAAAGACGAAATCATCCGCGTCGGTGAGCGCCATCAGACGGAGATGCTTTTCGTCTGCGATGGCGGGCTGAGGCGCCCCAATTCACAATGGGCGCGGCTGGTCATCGTCGAGGGAAAGCTGGATGCGGCCGATGACTGGATCGCCGACCATATCGGCGCTGGCGACGTCTTCGTGACCGCCGACATTCCGCTCGCCGATCGCTGCATCAAGGCTGGCGCGATCGGCATTGATCCGCGCGGCAAGCTCTGGACCCAGGACAATATCGGTGCCTCGCTGGCGACCCGTAACCTGATGACCGACTTGCGGGAAACCGGGGCGGTCACAAGTGGCGCCAAACCCTTCGGGCCGAAAGACCGCTCGTCCTTTCTTGATGGCATGGAACGCGTGATGCGCGCCGCGGCCGCGAAAAAGGCCTGATTGCGAGCGGTACCAGCACGAAATCACGCAATGTCGTCTTGACGCGCACGACGAGCGCATCAGGATGGAGACAGTTAGCCAATCCTGCCCTGTGGGCAGACGGGGAGAATGACCATGAAACGTTTGATGACCGGGGTCGCCTCCGGCGCCCTTCTGGCAGTACTTGCGGGCTGTAGCGCCCCCAATGAGCCTGCTGCCGACACGCAAGCTGCTGCACCTGCAACCGCCTCACCCGTCACGGTGGCCGATGCCGAACAATTCCTCGCCGATGCGACGACGGAATTGCGTGAGTTCAGCGAGTTCGGCGCCCGCACCGCCTGGGTCCAGAACAATTTCATCACTTATGACACCAACTGGCTGCTCGAGCGCATGTCGACTCAAGGCACCGAGATGGCTGTCCGTCTGGCGACCGAGACCGCGCGCTTCAATGAGCTGGAGATGACCACCGAAATGTCGCGGCAGATGAATGTGCTGCGCGCCGGGATCACACTGCCGGCGCCGTCAGACAGTGCCGCGGCGGCACGCCTGTCCGAGCTGACGACCCGGATGGGCTCGGCCTATTCGACCGGTCTGATGGAAATCGACGGCGAGATGGTCGACCATAACGAGCTGGAAAACATCATGCGGACCAGCCGCGACCCGGAATTCCTGTCCCATGTCTGGGCTGGCTGGCGTGACAGCTACAATCCCGAGCAGATGTCGACCGACTATGCCGAAATGGTCGAGATCGCCAATGCCGGCGCCCGCGATCTGGGTTTCTCCGATCTCGCCGAGATGTGGCTGTCCAATTACGACATGCCGGCCGACGAGATGGAGGCCGAAGTCGAGCGCCTCTGGGGCCAGGTCGAGCCGCTTTATGAGCAGCTCCATTGTGCCGTCCGCTCGGAGCTGAATGGCCTCTATGGCGACGAGGTCCAGGCTGCCGAGGGTCCGATCCGGGCCGATCTGCTGGGTAATATGTGGGCCCAGTCCTGGGCGGCCCTGGCCGATGTGGCCTCGGTCAGCGATGCCGGCCCTGCCTATGACCTGACCCAGCTGCTGGTTGATGCCGATTACGACCAGATCCGCATGGTCGAAACCGCCGAGACCTTCTTCACCTCCCTGGGCATGGAAGAGCTGCCAGACACCTTCTGGGAGCGTTCCCTCATCACCCAGCCGCGTGACCGCCAGGTCGCCTGCCACGCCTCGGCCTGGAATCTCGACAGCGTCGATGACCTGCGCATCAAGATGTGTACCCGCGTCAATGCCGATGACTTCGTCACCGTGCACCACGAGCTGGGCCACAACTTCTACCAGCGCGCTTACAACCAGCAGGACTTCCTGTTCCAGGGCGGAGCGCATGACGGTTTCCACGAAGCCATCGGCGACTTTATCGCCCTGTCGGTGACGCCAGATTATCTGGTCCAGATCGGCTTGCTCGACCAGGCGGACGTGCCGGATGCTTCGGCCGACCTTGGCCTGCTGATGGATACGGCGCTCGACAAGATCGCCTTCCTGCCCTTCGCCGTGATGATGGATCAGTGGCGCTGGCGGGTGCTGCGTGGCGAAATCCAGCCGGACAGTTACAATGACGCCTGGTGGGAGTTGCGCGAAAGCTATCAGGGCATCGTGCCGCCGGTCGAACGTGGCGAGACGGCCTTCGATCCGGGCTCGAAATACCACATCGCCAACAATGTGCCCTATCTGCGCTACTTCCTGAGCTTCATCATGCAGTTCCAGTTCCACGAGGCCGCTTGCGAGATGGCTGGCTGGGAAGGTCCGCTGCACCGTTGCTCGATCTACGGCAATGAGGAAGTTGGCGCCCGCTTCAGCGCGATGATGGAAATGGGGGCCTCACAGCCCTGGCCGGACGCGCTGGAAGCCTTTACCGGCACCCGCGAAATGGATGGATCGGCCATCATCGCCTATTTCCAGCCGCTGATGACGCATCTGGAAGAACAGAACGCCACCCGCGATTGCGGCTGGTAGGACGACTGACTGACCAAATGAGAAGGCGGCTCCGTTCCGGGGCCGCCTTTTTCATGTCTAGCCGCCGAAAAAGACGCGCTCGAACGCCCACCACAGTGCCATCAGTGCGATGATGCCCGAGGCGATCCGGACCAGCCATGGATACCAGCTGGCCTCGGCAAAGCGGTGCAGGACCAGCCAGCAGGCAGCAATGATAGTCAGCTGCCCGGCCTCGACCCCGACATTGAAGCTGAGCAGTGACGCAATCAATGCGTCCTGGGGCAGGCCGTAATCGCTGAGCACCCCGGCAAAGCCCAGCCCGTGGAACAGGCCGAAGGCAAACACGATCGCCGGACGCCAGCGGGGCATGTCCTTGAAGATCAGGTTCTCGATGGCCACAAAGGCGATGGAGAGCGCAATGATCGGTTCGACAATGGCCGGGTCCAGATGGACATAGCCCAGAACGGCTAGCGCAAGCGTCAGTGTATGGGCCAGGGTGAAGGCGGAAACCTGCCAGATCAGTGATTTCAGGCGCGTCGAGGCGAAAAACAGGGCGAGCACAAACAGGATGTGATCCAAGCCGCGCGGCAGGATGTGGATAAAGCCCTGTTGCAGGTAAAGCCCGATGACGTCCCAGACACTCTGTTCGACGGCTGCTTCCATGATCCACTCCGCAGGCTGGCGGCGAAAACTAGGCAAGGCGGCGCTTGCCATCAAGCGTCCGGCGCGGTTGCCAGTGGCCCCGCTTAACCCCTACACCTCGACCCAACGACGACGGTGATTGTGAGTCGCTCGGCTCACGACCGGAGAACGGGGAGTGACAGGATGAGCGAGACATTCTCGTCCCGCGTGGACGTGTCCGGCGAGGACATCCACTGGGACTTCAAGGACGAGATGTCCTATGGCGGATACCTGTCGCTGGACGTTCTCCTGGCCGCACAAACACCGCTGACCGACGAGCATGACGAAATGCTGTTTGTGGTCATCCACCACGTCGCCGAATTGTGGATGAAGCTCCTCCTGCATGAGACCGGCGCCGCGCTGGAGGATCTCCGACAGGACAATGCCGGCCCGGCGCTGAAGAAATTCGCCCGGGTCAGCCGCATCCAGGAACAATTGACCCAGGCTTGGGAAGTGCTCGCCACGATGACCCCGACGGACTATCTGGCCTTCCGTGACAAGCTCGGCGCCTCATCGGGCTTCCAGTCCTTCCAATACCGAACCCTGGAATACAGGCTCGGTAACAAGAATGCCGCCCTCGCCCGTGTTCATGCCAGCAACCCGCCGGCATTCAAGATGGTCAATGACGCCCTGCAACGCCCCAGCCTGTGGGATGAGACCCTGCGCTGGCTGTCCCGCAAGGGCTATGACATTCCCGCTGATCGCCTTGAGCGCGACTGGTCGCAGTCCTATGAAGCCAGCGCCGCCGTGGAAGATGTCTGGCGGACCATCTACCGCGACAGCGAGACCCATTGGGAAGCCTATGAGCTGGGCGAAAAACTGGTCGATCTCGAGCACAAATTCCAACAATGGCGCTTCAACCACATGAAAACGGTCGAGCGGATCATCGGCTTCCGGCGAGGCACGGGTGGCACGGGCGGCGTGTCCTATCTGGTCAAAGCGCTGGATCTGCGCTTCTTCCCGGAGATCTGGACCGTCCGGACCTCGCTCTGAGCCATGGCGAAAATGTGGGACATATCGCAAACCCTCCGCCCGGACCTGCCCGTCTGGCCTGGTGACACCGCCTTTGCCTGTGACGAGGTCTGGAGCATCGGACCTGATTGCCCGGTCCAGGTCTCCCGCCTGACCCTGTCCACCCATAGCGGCGCCCATGCCGATGCGCCCAGCCATTACGATCAGGCCGGCGATGACATCGCGTCAACACCGCTGGAGCTCTATGTCGGACCCTGCCGGCTGGTAACAGCGTCCGGCAATGGCCCTCACGTGCAGCCCGCCGATCTGGACTGGGCGGCAATTGATGGGGCCACGCGCGTTCTGGTCCGCACTTATGCGAAATTTCCAGCGGATGACTGGGATCCGGACTTCCGCGCCCTGCATGCCGACACGATCGAGCGTCTTGCAGCGACCGGTTGCCGCCTGATCGGTGTCGATGCCGCCTCCCTCGACCCGCAAACATCCAAGACCATGGACGCCCATCACGCCGTGCAGCGGCACGACATGCGGATCCTCGAAGGGCTGGTGTTCGACGGTGTCCCGGATGGCCACTACGAACTCATCGCCCTGCCCCTCAAGATCGCCGGGGCAGACGCTGCGCCGCTTCGTGCCGTACTGAGAGAATTGCCATGACGACACTGGATGATGCACGCCGACTCGACACCGCCGATCCGCTGGCGGGATTTCGCGAGCGCTTTGCCCTTCCCGACAGTGTGATCTACCTCGACGGCAACTCGCTGGGTGCCCTGCCCAAGGCCACGTCTGGCCGTGTCGAGGCTGTGGTTCAAAGCGAATGGGGTGAAGATCTCATCCGGGCCTGGAATACGCGGGACTGGATCAGTGCTCCCAAACGGTTGGGCGACAAAATCGCCAGACTGATCGGCGCAGCACCCGGCGAAGTGATTGCTGGCGAATCGACATCAGTCAATATTTTCAAAGCCCTGTGCGCCTGTCTGCAATTGACACCTGAGCGGTCCGTGATCCTGTCCGAGACCGGCAATTTCCCGACCGATGCCTATATGATGGAAGGCCTGGCGGCGCTCTCCGGTGGGCGTATCCGACAGGTCCTGGTCGAGCGGGACGCGATCGATGCGGCGCTGACCGACGACGTGGCGGCGCTTCTGCTCACGCATACCCATTACAAGTCCGGCCAATTACACGACATGAAAGCTGTGACGGCCCGGGCCCAGGCACTTGGCATCCCGGTGATCTGGGATCTCAGCCACAGCGCGGGAGCCATGCCGGTGGCGCTGAATGACTGCGAGGCCGATTTCGCGGTGGGTTGTGGCTATAAATATCTCAATGGCGGGCCCGGCGCCCCGGCCTTCCTGTTCGTCGCCAAACGCCATCAGGACAGGGTGTTTCCGGTCCTGTCCGGCTGGTTGGGTCATGCCCGACCCTTTGACTTTGATGACCGCTACGAGCCGGCAGCGGGCATTGACCGCTTCCAATGCGGGACCCCGGCCATTCTCGGCATGGCGGCGCTGGAATGCGGCGTCGACATCCTGCTCGATGCCGACATGCAGGAGATCCGGATCAAGTCGCAGGCTCTGGGGGATCTTTTCATCGAGCAGGTCGAGGACCGACTCGACGGGTTCGAACTGCGCAGCCCTCGTGCTGCCGGCGAGCGCGGCTCCCAGGTCTCCTTCGCCCACGAACACGGCTACGCCATCATGCAGGCCCTGATCGAGCGCGGTGTGATCGGTGATTTCCGCGCGCCGGACATCCTGCGTTTCGGCTTCACCCCGCTCTATGCCGGCTATGCGGATGTCTGGACAGCCGTCGACATTCTGGCCGATGTCATGCAAAGCGGCGTCTGGCAGGACGCTCGTTTCAACATCCGGTCGGCCGTGACCTGATACCCATATTGCCCGCCGGTTCGCCGGCAGTTGCCCCGCCGGGTGTCCGGCAGTCCCCCCGCCGGGTACCCGGCAGTCCCAAGGAGTTAGCCATGCGTCAATTCTACGTCTTCATCAAATGCGAGCTGGGTCACACCTACGACGTGGCTGCCAAGCTGGTCGACAATCTCGACGAGGCCCCGATGGTGCATTCGATCTCCGGCGCCTTTGACCTGTTGGCGCGGTTCACCCTGCAGGACGACACCGATATCGGCCGTTTTGTGAACCAGAAGGTCCAGACAATCGCGGGCATCAAGGACACCCAGACCATTATCTGCTTCAACGCCTTCACCCGCGACCAGGGTCTCGGCGACGACTGAGCCCTCCACCTTCACCCCGCCACTCCCGACCAGCGAGCCTGAGATATGCATTTCGGTGTTTTCGACCTTTTCAAGATCGGCGTCGGCCCGTCGAGCTCCCACACAGTGGGGCCGATGAAGGCGGCCAAGGTGTTCGTCGAGCGCGTGCTCGAGGACAAGGCCGGCACAAATATCGCGCAGTTGCAGACCGAGTTGTATGGATCGCTCGCCCTGACCGGCCTGGGTCACGGTACTGATACGGCGGTACTCCTCGGCCTGGAAGGCAGCGATCCGGCCCGCATCAATCCGGACACGATACCGGCCCGCCTCGCCCGGATACGCGAGGCGCAGACGCTGAAGCTGGCCAACGGCCGTGAAATTCCTTTCGACGAACGTCGGGACCTGGACTTCCGGGGTGATATCCGCCTGCCCTTCCATTCCAACGCAATGAAATTCCGGGCGCTGGACGAAAGCGGCGACCTCATTCGCGAGGAAATCTGGTACTCGATCGGAGGCGGTTTCGTGATCGATGAGCACGAGGCAGGCCGCAATTCCGCCGCCGATGTGAAGGAGGGGGAACCCTATCCCTTCAACTCGGCCGCCGAACTGCTTGAGATTGGCGAACGCACCGGCCTGTCCATTTATCGCATCATGCTGGCCAATGAACGCACCTTCCTTCCCGACGACACGATCCGGGCGGGTATTGAGGGCCTGTGGCGGGCCATGGAGGACTGCATAGATCGCGGCCTCAAGCAGGATGGCGTCCTGCCTGGCGGCCTCAATGTGAAGCGCCGCGCGCCCAAGATGAATCGCGACCTGATCGCCGAACCGGTCGACCCAAAGAAAGACCCGCTCGCCGCCATGGACTGGATCAATCTGTGGGCGATGGCCGTCAATGAGGAAAACGCGGCCGGTGGCCGTGTCGTGACCGCGCCCACCAATGGTGCCGCCGGTATCATTCCGGCCGTGGCCCGCTATTTCGACAGATACCATCGTGACCAGGACGATGAGGAGGCTCTGCAGCGCTTTTTCCTCACGGCCGCCGCGATCGGGTCGCTTTACAAGAAGAACGCGTCGATTTCCGGCGCCGAAGCCGGGTGCCAGGGTGAGGTGGGCGTCGCCTGCTCCATGGCCGCAGCGGCCCTGGCTGCCGCCATGGGCGCCAACAACGCCCAGATCGAGGACGCCGCCGAGATCGGCATGGAGCACAATCTGGGACTCACGTGTGACCCGGTCGGCGGCCTCGTTCAGATCCCCTGCATCGAACGCAACGCCATCGGCGCGATCAAGGCGATCGACGCCGCGCGCCTGGCATTGCGGGCGACATCGGCGGACATGAAGGTTTCACTGGATCAGGTCATCGAAACCATGCGTCAGACCGGTGTCGACATGCAGGAAAAATACAAGGAAACCAGCCAGGGCGGGCTTGCGGTGAATGTGGTGGCCTGTTGATCAGGCGTCCTCGCCCAGCTCGGTGACCAGCCGGCCGTCCGACAGGGTTTCGGCACCTGACACGACCACGCGCTGTCCGCGCTCTATATCTCCGGCAATCGCGACCAAGCCGTCGCTTCGAACACCGGGAATGACGGCGACCTGATGCGCGACATCCTCATCATCGACGATAAAGACGAAATTGCCATTGGCGCGCAGGATGACCGCGTCATAGGGCGCGGCGAGCTGGGTCCGGGGAGTTTCAGTGGGCAGGGCCACGCGGGCCGCCGAACCAACAATCCAGTCCGACCCTTCCAGATCTATGCGGACCTCGAAGGTGCGGGAGACGGCATCGCCGACCGGAATGATGGCACGGATCGGGGCCCGCACGGTTTGCCCGTCCGAGAGCGAGAGCGACACGTCCATGCCCACCTGCAGGAAAGGCGCGACGGCAACAGGGACCTGGGCCACCGCTTCCTTGTGTTCAATGTCAACGAGGCGGGCGATATCGCGTCCGGGCGATGACAATTCACCAACCTGAATCAAGCGCACGGCGACCCGTCCGGCAAAGGGGGCACGGATCTGGGTCCGCTCGAGCGCCAGTTCTGCGCGGTCGAGCGCCGAGCGGGCCTCTCGCGCGTCCTGCACGGCCAGATCACGGGCGAGTTCCACTTCGCGGCGTCGAGTGGCCGGAACAGTCCCGTTTTCTGCCAGCTGTTGATAACGCGTCGCCTCGGCGTTTTGGTAATTGGCATTGGCGGTTGCGCGCGCATGCCGCGCGCGGGCCTCTTCCAGCTGGATACGGGCCTGGCGGTCATCCATTTGCGCGATCAGCCCGCCCTCGGGGATCTCGTCGCCCGGCTCGGCGATGAAAGTGATGCGCCCGGATGCCTCGGCGGCGATCTGCGCATCATTGCGAGACATGACACTGGCCGGGGTGGTCAGCGTGCGGGCCATGTCCAGCGAGGTGATCTCGGCCGTACGCACGACGGCAGGCGGCGGCGGTCCGGGTTGGACGGCAAGCGCTGCTCCCGTCAGACCGGGCAGGAGGGCGGCAAGTGCCAGTTTGGTTAGTCGGGCCAGCATGAGAATCTCCGCAGACAGGTCTATTCGGCCGAAACCGGTGAGGATGTGAGCGCGATGCGCTGACGCGCACCCTCGCCCAGCCGCAACAGGCACGGGATGAGGATAAGGGTGAAGACAAGGCTGATGCTCATGCCGCCGACGATCGCCGCGGCAAGCCCGCGATAGATTGCACTGCCCACGCCCGGAACGAGCAGGAGCGGCAACATGCCCAGAAGGCTGGTCATGGTCGACATGAAAATCGGCCGCAGGCGCATGTGCAGCGCCTGTTCCACCGCTTCGCGGCGCCCCAGGCCTTCGCGCTCGCCCTGGCGGGTCTGGTCGACCAGCAGGATGGCATTGTTGATGACCAGACCGAGCAGGATGACAAAGCCCATCATGGTCAGCAGGTCGAGCGGCTGGGTCACGAACAGGTTGAGAATCTGCAACATGGCGACCCCGCCGACCCCGGCCAGCGGGATCGAGACCAGGACCAGAACCGCATCACGCAGAGAGCGGAACATGCCGGCCAGGATCAGGAAGAGGATGACCATCGCCATGCCCATATTCATCAGCATGGTGTTGACCGCCCGGTCGAGACTGTCGGCGCTGCCGCCATAGACCACCGATCCATCGGGCGGTAACTCGGCCCGGATGGCGGGCTCGACCTCGTCCTGGACGACGGTCAGGATCTCTTCCAGAGACACGCCTTCGGGCTGGTTGATATTGATCGTCACCGTGCGGCGGCGGTTGAGGCGCTGGATGCCTCCGACACCGACCTCTTCACGGACCTGGACGAGGTCACCCAAGGGCACAACCGCGCCGCTGGGCGTGGCGATGGGAAGACCGGCCAGCTGGTCCGGCGTGTCCCAGCCTTCAGAGCGCAGGATGATATTCATCCGGCTTTCGCCATCGAAATACTCGCCGATGAACTGGCCATCACCGAGCATGGCGATCATCCCGGCGACATTGCGGCGGGCCCAGCCGGCTTCCTGGATGCGGCGGTCATTGGGCACCAGGGTCAGGCGCGGCTGGGTCGATTCCGGTGGCGGATTGGCATTGATGTTCACGCCCGGGAAGCGTTCACGCAACATCTGCAGCCCAACCTGTGTGGCCCGGGCACGTGCGCGCTCGTCGGAGGACTGGATATTGACCTGGATATTGCCCCCCTGGGCGAAGCCGCCGAACAGATTGCCCTGTTGGGCAAAGCCGATCACATCGGGAATCCCGGTGATGATTTCCTCGCGCACAATCCGTTCCAGCTCGCCCACGCGTGACTGGTCCTGCACCCGGATACCAGCCGTCGCGCCGCCACCGCCCGGGAAGGTCCCGAAATAATAATTGCGCAGGGCCGGCTCGCGTTCGCCGCTCATATAAGGTTCGAGCCGTTCGACAATGGTCGCGGCGACCTCTTCCTCGATCCAGTCGAGATTGGAGCCCGGCGGGAACATGAAGAAGGCATCGACCGCGTCGCGCTTGACCGGGGGCAGATAGTCCATCGCCGGACGGGAGAACCAGGTGAAGACCAGCGGCACGGCGATGAGCACCGCCGCGACCCCGATCCTGCGCCGCGGGCTGTCGCTGACCGTCATCACCAAACCGGCGATCCGGTTGAGAACAGGCTGACGGGTGACGGTGGTGCGGTCGCGGATCCAGTATTTCGCGGCGACGGGCAGGATGGTCACTGCCACGATCATCGAGATCGCCACGCCGACCGCAATGGTCACGGCGAGATCGGCGAAGATCTGCCCCTCGGCATTACGCGTAAAGATGATCGGCAGGAAAATCGCGACCGTGGTCGTCGTTGAGGCGAGAAGCGCGCCCCAGACCTGTTGCGCGCCCTTGTCGGAGGCGGTGTCGGCATCTTCGCCGGCCTCCCGTCGCCGGATGATGTTCTCCAGCACGATGATCGCCGCATCCATCACCATGCCGGTGGCGAAGGCCAGGCCCGCCAGCGAGATCACATTCAGTGAGCGACCCAGCAAAAAGAGCACGATCAGGGTCGACAGGAGCGACACCGGAATGGCGAGCGAAATGATCAGCGTCGCCCGCGCACGCCGCAAAAAGAGCCACAGGCCGAAGATCGCCAGGGCCACACCCAGCAGGAGATTGGTCCGCAACAGGTCGATCGCCCGCATGATGAAGACCGACGCGTCGAAGGATGGCGCCATGACGAGCTGTCGCTCTTCCAGCAGGGTGGCATTGATCTCCGCGACCTCCGCCTTCACGGCGTCCAGGGCCGACAGGACATTGGCGCCCGGCTGGCGTCGCACCTCAATGCCCATGGCCGGATTGCCGTTCTGGTAGGTGAAGTTATTGCGCTCGCCATAATTGACCGCGACCGTGGCCACATCGCCCAGCCGCACCGGCGTACCGTCCCGCCAGACGATGACAAGCTCGTCCAGCTCCTCCGGTTCGAACTCGCCCTCAAAGCGCATCTGGTAGGAACGCCGGCCGATCTCGGCATTGCCGCCGGAGACGTCGGAATTATTGACGATGGCGCCGGAAATCTGCGGCAGGGTTACCCCCAGGGCTGCGGCGCGGTAAGGATCGATGGTGACCTGCAACTCTTCCGGCCTCTGACCCCAGCCGATCTGCACGCTGGCAACGCCCGGGATGGCCTCGAGTCGCGGAATGACCGTGTCCTCGACGAAGGCGGAGTAGTCATGGATTTCGTTCGGATTGTCCGGCAGGGCCTGAAGGAAGAACCAGATCAGGCTTTGCTGCGCGTCACCGCCGAAACCGCCGATATTCGGGCCGACTGCGTCGCGGGGCAGCGGCGGCAATTGCGACAGGCGATTCGAGATATCGATCGCCGTCTGGGTCATGTCGGTTTCGAGTGCGAAGGTCAGATTGATGAAGGCCGAGCCCTCACCCACAAACACGCGCATTTCCTCGAGCCCAGGAAGGCCGGTGAGCAATTGCTCCTGTGGCTCGATGATTTCGCTTTCCATCTCCAGGGGTGAGGCCGAGCGCCAGAAGGTCGCGATATTGACCTGCGGCCGCTCGGTATCCGGGAAGAGCTGGATCGGCAGGCGTGTGAAGGCGACCACGCCCATCAGCACGATCAGCGCAATGCCGACAAAAACGGCAGCCGGATTGTTCAATGACAGGCGTGTCAATGGCATGTGATTCTCCCTCGCATGCCTGTCTTAACCGGACGCGCTTGTGTGCGAAGGTGAAACCCGGATTAAACAATGCTAAGGCGGCTCACGCTTTGGTGAACCGCCCTTGCCTTGCCCGGTATTTGTGCAGGGTCAAACGGCCGTGTCAGGCCGGTTCGTGCTCAACCAGCTTGGCGGAGACGGAGTATTTTGCCTCGGTCTGCTCGGCGACCAGGTCGAGGGACACGCCCGGGGCCAATTCGATCAGCTCCAGCCCGTCCTCAACGACATCGAACACGCCCAGCGTGGTGATGATGCGATGGACACACGCCTTGCCGGTCAGCGGCAGGGTGCATTCCTTGAGCAGTTTCGGCTCACCCTTCTTGTTGGCGTGATCCATGATCACGACGACGCGCTTGACGCCGGCGACCAGGTCCATCGCTCCGCCCATGCCCTTGACCAGCTTGCCCGGGATCATCCAGTTGGCAATATCGCCCTTCTCGGAAATCTCCATCGCACCCAGGATCGACAGGTCGATATGGCCGCCACGGATCATGCCGAAACTGTCGGCCGAGGAGAAATAGGAGGTTCGGCGCAGCTCGGTAATGGTCTGCTTGCCGGCATTGATCAGGTCCGGGTCGACCTCGTCATCATAGGGGAAAGGCCCCATCCCCAGCATGCCGTTCTCCGACTGCAGGGTCACATCGATATCGTCAGCGATGTGGTTGGCGACCAGTGTCGGGATGCCGATGCCGAGATTGACGTAGAACCCGTCTTCCAGCTCCTGCGCGGCACGAGCCGCCATGTCATCACGTGTCCAGGCCATTATGCGACCTCCCTTTCACGAATGGTGCGTTGTTCGATCCGCTTTTCAAAACTGCCGACGAACAGGCGCTGGACGAAGATGCCCGGCGTGTGAATTTCGTCGGGATCGAGCGAGCCGAGTTCGACGATTTCCTCGACCTCGGCCACGGTGACCTTTCCGGCCGTCGCCATCATCGGGTTGAAATTGCGGGCGGTCTTGCGGAAGACCAGATTTCCTTGCGGGTCAGCCTTCCAGGCTTTCACGATCGAGACATCAGCCTTCAGACCGGTCTCCATGATGAAGGTTTCACCGTCGAATTCGCGGTGTTCCTTGCCTTCGGCGATCAGGGTTCCGACGCCGGTTTTGGTGAAAAAGCCGGGAATACCGGCGCCGCCGGCGCGGATACGCTCGGCCAGCGTGCCTTGCGGATTGAATTCCAGCTCCAGCTCGCCGGACAGGAATTGGCGCTCGAACTCCTTGTTCTCACCGACATAGGAGGAGACCATTTTCTTGATCTGCTTGGCGTCAAGCAACACCCCCAGACCAAATCCGTCGACGCCGCAATTGTTGGAAATCACAGTCAGGTCCCTGACCCCGGACTTGTGCAGGGCGGCGATCGAGTTTTCGGGAATGCCGCACAGGCCGAACCCGCCGGCCATGATCGTCATCCCGTCGAAGACCAGTCCGTCAAGCGCGGCCTGGGCGTCGGCAAATACCTTTTTCATGCGAACCCCGTCTCGAAGTTGATATTCGGTTCATGTTTATATCGCGACCGCAGCAAATAGCTAGCCCGGGTCTGACATCGTGTCGTCAACTTCACGCGAAGCGCGCACCCGATTGTCGACTTCAATGGCCAGGGCCCCGCCAAAGAACACGGCATAGGCAGACCAATAAATCCACAGCAGAAAGACGACAAGTGCGCCAAGTGAGCCATAGACGCTAAAATCAATCACCTCGGCAACATAGGTCGAAAAACCTTTCGACAGGCCAAGCCACAGAAGGGTTGCGACAATGGCCGCGACGGTCGAGGCGCGCCAGCTGACGGCCTGTTTGCGCTTGCGCATGGTGACCCGGTAAAGCAGTTCGAGGGCGATGAACATGAAGCCGGCCGCCACGGTCCATTCATTGACAACCGAACCAAGGTCCAGCGCCTCGATCCCCAGTGCCGCGGCCAGGCGCGCCAGCAGGACCGGGATCAACAGCACCGCCAGATTGGCAACCGTCAGCAAGGCGCCGCCAACCAGCACGCTCATCATGGCTAGAATGTTGAACTGGAGGATATTGCGGATGTCCCGGTCTTCGGCCAGATGGTTGAGACCGGCGATGATGGCCTTCACCCCGCGCGAGGCGGCGAACAGGGCGATCATCAGGGCAATGAAACCATTCACGGACAGCGCCGCAATCGGTGCGTCAGCCAACCGGCCCATCTGCCCCAGCACGAAGTCCTGGGCCCCCGGAGGCATGATTTCAGCGAAACGGGCGATCTGCTGTTCGGCATCGGAAGCCGAGAAGATCAGGCCATAGGCCGACATGGCGAGCGCAATGGCCGGAAACAGCGCCAGCATGCCGAAGAAAGAGGCCCCACCGGCAAACAGCATGACGTCGCGCGCCATCGCCCGACTGATCGCGGCGATGATGACGCTGAAAATGCGGACCAGCAGGTGAGGCTGGCGCGGGGTCGGGTTGAGTGGTTCGTCCATGTCCTGTCGAATGCAATTCACACGCCGGTGAGTCTATCAGATCAACCGGCAATACAGCAGCGCAATTCAGGAAGACATCATGTCCTTTGGCAAAGCGGTTGATCTGTTGCGGCTGGCCCGCATGGCCAGCAATTACAGCGGCGTGTCCCTGACCGAGATCGAGCGTGAATTCGGCTGTGTCCGGCGAACCGCCCAGCGCATGACCCAGGCGCTGGAACAGGTATTCGCTGACACCGAGGATCATGTCGATGGCGACGGCATCAAGCGCTGGCGGGTGCCGCGGCGCCGCGTTGGCGAGTTTTTCGCGCCTGAGGCCGATGAGGTTGCCGCGCTGGAAGTGGCCCTGTCGACGCTGGAACGGGACGGGCTGTCACGCGAGGCCGACCAGCTGCGCAGCCTTCGCTCCAAGATTGACCTGCTGATGCCGGATCGCGGACGGGCCCGTGTGGAAGCTGACGAGGAGGCGCTGCTGGAAGCCATGGGGCACGCGGCCCGCCCGGGTCCGCAACCGGCGTCCGACCCCGAAGTCGACGCTGCCATCGCCCAGGCACTCAAGGGCCCCTTCGTTCTCAAGATCCGATATCGCGGGCGGCGGGACGAGGCGGCAAGGGAGCGCTGGATCGAGCCCTATGGCCTGCTCCTGGGCGCACGGCGCTATCTGGTCGGGCGTGATCGTGATCGCGAGGATGGTCATATGCGCCACTTCCGTGTCGAGGACATGGAGGCGGCAGAGGCAACCGATGACTGGTTCGCCCGTTCGGACGGGTTTGACTTTGACGCCTACGCCAACCGGGCCTTCGGCGTGTTCCAGGATGAACGGGAGTTCGGCGAGGTCGTCTGGCGCTTCACCGCCAGGGCCGCACCGCACGCGGCGCGCTATCGCTTTCATCCCGGACAGACCAGCGAAACCGCCGAAGACGGCTCACTCACAATCCGGTTCGAAGCGTGCGGCTGGCTTGAGATGTGCTGGCACCTCTATGCCTGGGGCGACCAGGTCGAGGTCGTCGCCCCGACAGAACTCGCCGACATGGTCCGCGAATACCAAAGAAGTGATTTCCCGGGCTTGCCGTAATCAGCCCCGATCCGGCGTGAATTCGAGCGTCACCTGTTCGGGCAAGAACAGGTCATGAATGAAATCGCCCTCGACGCGGGTCCATACAATGCGGACATCCGACACGCTTTCACCATCGATCACGCCAGTCCAGTCGACCTGCTCCTGATTGTCGATGAGGTAGCGCGCGCTGAAGCGAACCTGTCCTTCCTCCGAGGTCAGGACATACGCGCCACACTCCCTTGAGTCGTTCACGACCCAGCTCAACATGCCGTCCCCCAAAGAGAGAACACCACGCACGCTGGCAAAACCAAAAATACCGCGCGCCCGAACAGTCCCTGTGACTGTCAGGTCTACAGCCATGGGGACCTCAAGGCTGTCCGGTGCCGGCGACCTTGACGTCGCCGCTCCAATCCCGACAGCAGCTCCGTCAGAGGCGCACGCAACCGTCAAAGCAAACATAGCCAAACTATTTATCATGCCGACCACCTTGAAATACATGCAATAATATACCCAATGCTGATATATCGCAATTATCACGGCATATTGCCGGGACGTACTGATTTACAAGAAATATTCATGTAAACAGTATTTACCCAAGCTGGTACGAAGAGCCTGACATTTTCGTTTAGCGGATTGCGATCCGAACGGTTTCGGCTGGCAGCCAGGACGGCATGGAATGCCCGTCCGACGTGCTCATCGCCAGCTGATAACCCTTGTTGAGATAGCGACAAACGGACCGCAGGTCCTCGACATGCAGGCAATCAATATCGTCGCCCGGGCGCTGCATGCGATAAAATCCGTCGCGGAACCGGTGCGGGACCATGTTGCGCAGTCCGCTGACGCCATCGACATATGCATTGATTGCGATTGCCATTGTGATCTCTCCATCGCGCTTTCGCTTCGTTGAGGATCACTATGTCAGGCGGTCAGGACAAAAGCTGTCACCCGCAAATTCCTTGTGCTGCAACGTGCTCACAAAGAAGAAACGCCGGTCATTGGGGGTGACCGGCGTTTCGGGGCTATCTTTACGATAAGAGCTCAACGAACGAGCGAGGGACTGAAAAGGGTGTCCGCTGATCTCGATGCTGAAGATGACGCATACGCCCTGAACCCGACATGAACACTTTCTTGAACAAAATGCGGTGCACTATCATGACCACTTCTTGCCGCAGACTTGCCTGCCTGACCGGATCTCAATCGCTTGCCCCTACCTGCCCCCACTCCGATTGATCAAAACGCACTTGACCGGATTTGCGACGCCCACGAGCGGCTGCTTGCGGGTGCGTCAAACGGATGCCTGGCGGCCCTGCAGGGCGCTGACCTCAGCGGACTGTCCCTGGCCGGGCGGGACTTGCGCGACGCCGATTTGCGCGATTGCACCCTGACGGGCTGTGATCTGGAACGGACCGACCTGCGCGGGGCCCGATTGGCTGGCGCCCGCCTGGCCACGGCCAGAATGCTCGCCTGTCAGCTGGACCGCGCCGACCTGCGTGGCTGCGACCTGTCAGGCGCCGACCTGACCGCCGCGCAATGTGCGGGCGCCGATTTTCGCGAACTGGCTTCCAAGTCGACGAATGGCCAATCCACCGCCGCCGGTTCGATCGCCACGCGATTGGACGGGGCCGACCTGTCCGGCGCAGTACTGGATCAGGCCCGACTGGCAGGTGCCAGTGCAGTTGCGACCCAATTCGCCGAGTGCAGCCTTGTGGGCGCTCGCTTCAATCGCGCCAACCTGACCGGAGCGCTTTTCGTCAACGCCTTGTTCCGGAACACGAATTTCTCCAGCGCCGACCTCACCGATGCGGATTTTCGCAATACTGCGGATGATCAGGCCGATCAGGGCATGGCGATCACCAAGGGCTTGCTCACCGGCGCCCTCCCCGATGGGCCTGACCTTCCGGATCTTGCGCCCGATACAGACAATCGCACGCCGCAGCAGCGCATTGACGACCATGTTCGCCGGGTCAAAACCGGGGGCCAGGAAGGTGACCCGGCTCGACTTGACGGGTTGGACCTGCGCGCAGTTGTCGGCTTGGCCGGTGCGCCCCTGACAGCATTGCAGGCGGTCCGGGCCAACCTGTCCGGTCTCGACCTCAAGGGCGCGGAACTACAAGGCGCACGCTTGAGCGGGGCCGATCTGCGCCGGTGCAATTTGCGTGATTGCGACTTGCGTGGCGCGGACCTCTCGGGCGCGAACCTGACGCATGCCGATCTGCGTGGCGCTCGCCTCGACCCGCTGACCTTGGGACCGGGACGCGCTGTCCCAACCAACCTGTCCGGTGCGCGCCTGCGCTTCGCGGACCTGCGCGATTGCCATCTGTCGGGCGCCATGACCGACGACACCGATTTCGGGCATGCCCGCACCTCGACGTCCGCCTGAACACGCCCCGCCAAGGGCGGGATATCCCGTGGTCAGTCTAACAGCCAGTCGGCCAACACAGCCTCACGATCTGCGCCAGGTTGCGGGGCACTGCCCTGGATCGCACCGGGCGTGCGCGAAAAACGCGGCGCCGGCGCGGCCTGCCGGACGCCGTCGATTTCGACGTGAACCCCACGCTCTACCATGTGGGGATGTCGGGCCGATTCCTCATAGGTCAGCACCGGAGCAAAACAGGCATCACTGCCTTCCAGCAGGTCACACCAGTCCTGCCTCGACCGGGTCTTGAACAGGTCAGCGAGGGCTGCCTTGGCCTGCGCCCACCCCTTGCCGCTCCAGTCGGCGGGCCAGGCTTGACCGTCGAACCCGGTTTTCTCGCACAGCAAGGCATAGAATTCCGGCTCCAGCGGGCCAATCGAAATGAAGTGACCGTCAGCGCACTCATAGACGGTGTAGAAATGGGCGGCCCCATCGAGCAGGTTCGCACCCCGTTCCGGAGACCACAGGCCCAGCGCTGCAAGTTGGTATTGCGAGGCCATCAGCGAGCTTGCACCGTCGACGATCGCCGCATCAACCACCTGCCCCTCACCGGTTGCCCTGGCATGGTGCAAGGCCGCCAACACACCAAAGCCGAGATACATGGCACCACCGCCGAAATCGCCAACCAGATTGAGGGGGATGGCCGGCTTGTCCCGATCACCCATTGCCCCGAGTGCCCCGGTCAGGCTGATATAATTGATGTCATGTCCGGCCGCATGGGCCAGCGGGCCATACTGCCCCCACCCCGTCATGCGGCCGTAGACCAGCGAAGGATTGCGCTCGAGAGCGATGTCCGGGCCCAGTCCCAGTCGCTCCATGACACCGGGCCGATAGCCTTCCAGCAGGATATCGGCCGAGGCAATCAGACGCCGTGCCGTTTCAAGCTCTTGCGGGTCCTTGAGATCGAGCCCGACCGAGCGACGCCCGCGGGCCAGAACATCCGCCGGGCCAAGCCCGTGTGCGCCGGGACGGTCGATGCGCACGACGTCCGCCCCCATGTCCGACAACATCATGGCGCAAAATGGGGCCGGTCCCAGACCGACAAATTCCAGCACTTTAACGCCTTTTAGAGGACCTTGCGCTTTCATGGGGGTTCACCTCGCGAATCATTCGTTTTGAAAGCGTGGCACTTGTGACAAACTCGCGAAACACCGGAGGACCGGGGACGATGGCAGGGGGACGAATGGGGCGCACATTGGACGTCCTTGTATTTGGCATGTCCGACGGCGTTGAAGCCTTGTCCGAAAAGCTCGGACGGCTCGCGCTGAACTGTCGCCTCGTCCGCGCGGACAGCCCGCCCGCCCGCCGTCATCACTTCTGGGCGGTCGGTGTCATCCTCGCTGAGTGTGACCGTGATGTCGAAGATGGTCTCAAGGCTTTCGAACGCTTTGCACCGGGCGAACGGCCAATCCTGGTGGTCGGACCGGACAGTTACGGCAGTGAAGAACAAGCAGATGCCTGGATCCGTGAGCCGGCGACACCGGTCCAGATCGCGGCCCGCGTGCGCGCCCTGTTCCGTCTGCACACCATGGAGATCATCGCCCGCCGCCGTACCGAAGTCAGTGCGCTGTACGGACAGAAGGCGGGCCTTGTGGAGCGCCAGGACCAGCCGCCCTGCATTCTCTATGTCGGCGATGCCTCACCGCGTTTCATGGCGCTCCAGCACACATTGGCGTCGGTCGATGCCGACGTGATCGCCGCGTTCTCCTCCTATTCGGCCTTTGACTATCTGCATGAGCGCGCCTTTGACGCTGTTGTCCTCAATGCGGAAGGCAAGCGCGATATCGCCTTCACGATTTCTTCGGCCATGCGCCGCAATGCCCGGCTCTATCATACGCCGGTCCTGCTCCTGACCGATGATGTCGATACCGAAACCTCGGAAGAGGCCTTTGCGCGCGGGGTCTCTGATCTTCTGCCCCCGGGCACGGATGACACCGAATTGCGCGATCGGGTCCTGACCCTCACCTCCGAACGGCGCCGGCGGCGGGAGGCCAAGGCGACACTGGAAGCTTGCCGCGATACCCGTTCCCTCGATATCGAAACCGGCTTGTTCCACGCCTCCTTCCTCACTTCTCACGTCGAGGACCTCTTGCAGGCCAGCGCCCGTGACGAGCTGCATTTCTCGATGATCGCCCTGCAGATCATGCTGCCGGATGGCGCGGAACGGCCGGATGAAACCTCGGCCGAGAAGGCGCGGCGCCAGTTCGCTGCCATGTTACGGCACCTGCTCCGAACCGAGGACGCCGCCGCACGCTTCGACGAGGACATTTTCCTCGCCGTATTGCCGTTCACCGACACTGTCGGGATTGATTGCGTGGCGGCACGCGTCGCAGCGATCGCTGAATGCACGGCTTTTGAAAGCGATGACCCGCTGCGCCCCTTCCGGCTCAGTGTCCGCGCCGCGCCCGTGCCGACCCGGCCGGGCGAAACCGCAGACGTGTTGATCGACCGCGCTCGCCGCAACCTGCTCCGGCCGACGCCAATCATCGCCAGCGCCTGAACTGACTGACCGGCCTCAGGCTTCCAACTGTTTGGCTTTCACGGCCATCTCGGCCAGTGGCGCAATGGCTCGCTCGATGGCGCGCAGGCGATCCTCCGGCTCATCCCATTCGGCCCGCAGCACCAGTTTGAGATCCGGTCGGACCTTGAACAGGGCCGGATTGGCGGAGATGTGCGCCACCAGACCGGCCGGATCGGCGAAACGGTCATTGCGCAAGTGGATGACCGCGCCCTTGGGACCGGCATCGACTTTCTCGATCCCGGCCTTCTTGCACAGCGCCTTGACCGCCACGACTCGCAGCAGTGTCTCGACTTCCTTGGGCAGGGGGCCGAAACGGTCGATGAGTTCGGCGGCATAGCCTTCACGTTCGGTCTTGTTGTCCAGGGATGACAGGCGCCGGTACAGCTGCAGGCGGACATCAAGGTCCGGAACATAATGATCCGGGATCAACACCGCCCCGCCGGCATTGATCTGCGGCGACCAATCGCCCTCCTCAAGCTCATCGCCACCAGAGCGCAGGGAGGCGACCGCCTCTTCCAGCATGGATTGATAGAGCTCGACGCCGACATCACGGATATGACCGGACTGTTCTTCGCCCAGCAGATTGCCGCCGCCACGCAGATCGAGATCGTGGGAGGCCAGCGTGAAACCGGCACCCAGCGAGTCCAGCGACTGCATCACCTTCAGGCGCTTTTCAGCGCTCTCGGTGATCTTCTGGCGCATCGGCGTTGTCAGATAGGCATAGGCCCGCGTCTTGGAGCGTCCGACCCGGCCGCGCAGCTGATAAAGCTGGGACAGGCCGAACCGGTCAGCCCGATGGATAATCAGCGTGTTGGCAGTCGGGATGTCGATGCCGGACTCCACGATCGTCGTCGACAGGAGGACGTCATAGCGGCCCTCATAGAAGGCGGTCATGATGTCCTCGAGCTGGGACGCCGCCATCTGGCCATGCGCGGCAACGAAACTCACTTCCGGCACGCTCTCGCGCAGGAAACGGGTGGTTTCTTCCAGATCGGTGATCCGTGGCACGACAAAGAAGGCCTGCCCGCCCCGGTATTTCTCCCGCAGGAGTGCTTCGCGAACACTGACCGGATCGAACGGCGCGACATAGGTGCGCACGGCCAGGCGGTCGACCGGCGGTGTGGCGATGATCGACAGGTCGCGAATGCCGGTCAGGGCCAGTTGCAGCGTCCGCGGAATGGGCGTCGCGGTCAGGGTGAGCACATGCACGTCGGACCGCAGCTCCTTGAGACGTTCCTTGTGCTTGACGCCGAAATGCTGCTCCTCATCGACCACCAGCAAGCCGAGGTCGCGGAATTTCACGGTCTTGGCCAGCAGCGCGTGGGTGCCGATCACGATCTCGACCTGGCCGGCCGCCAACTCGTCGCGTGTCGCCTTGGCTTCCTTGGCTGTCACCAGACGCGACAGCAGCCGGACTTTCACCGGCCAGCCGCGGAAACGGTCGCTGAACGTCTTGAAATGCTGGCGCGCCAAAAGGGTTGTCGGCGCCACGATCGCGACCTGCTGGCCACTGAGCGCAACCACAAAGGCGGCCCGAAGTGCAACCTCGGTCTTGCCGAAGCCGACATCCCCGCAGATGAGACGATCCATCGGGCGACCGCGACCCAGGTCGGTCAGCACGTCGTCGATGGCGTTCAGCTGGTCATCCGTCTCCGGATAGGGAAAGGTCGAACAGAATTCGTCAAAGGCACCGCTGGACGTCTCGATCGGTTCGGCCTTGCGGGCCAGGCGTTCCGCCGCGATCTTGATCAGCTGGTCGGCCATGTCGCGCAGGCGCTTCTTGGCTTTCGCCTTGCGCGCCTGCCAGGCCACGCCGCCAAGCTTGTCGAGTTGGGCGGTTTCGGATTCGGCGCCATAGCGCGACAAAAGCTCGATATTCTCGACCGGCAGGTAGAGCTTGGCCTGGCCGGAATATTCCAGCTCGATACAATCATGCGGCGCGTCCTGCACCGGCAGGGTCTTCAGACCGATGAAGCGGCCGAGCCCGTGATCGGCATGGATGACCAGATCGCCGGGCGACAGGGAGCCGGCCTCGACGATGATATCGGCCGATTTGCGCTTCTTGCGCGGACGGGCCAGGCGGTCACCGAGAATGTCCTGTTCCGACAGCACGGCCAGGGTATCGGTTTCGAAGCCCCGCTCGAGCGGCAGCACGGCGCGGCACACGCCGCCCTTGCCGCCGGCGGGCACATCCGACCATTTGTCGAGCAAGGGGATACGAGAGATGCCGTGATCGCCCAGCACGCTGGCCAGGCGTTCCGACGCGCCGCCGGTCCAGGAAGCCAGCATGACGGTCTTGCCCGATGCCGAAAGCGACTTGATATGAGCCGCCACTGCGTCAAAGACATTGGTGTTCTCGGCGGCACGCTCGGCGGCAAAACCGCGTCCCTGCTTGCCGGCGACATCAATGGTTTGCGGGCCCGGTTCGCGGAAAGCGGTATAGCGTCGTACTGGCCGGTCCGCCAAAGCCGTGTCCCATTCGCCGTCGGCAAAATAAAGAGCGTCCGCCGGCAAGGCACGATAGGTCGGCGCCGACAGGGCCGATTCATGACGGGTCTCGCCCGCTGCAATCCGCGAATCGTAATAGTCGGCAATCTGGCTCAGACGCTCGTCGAGGGCTTCATGGGCAAGGTGATCAACGGCGATCAGGCTCTGGTCCGGCAGATAGTCGAACGGCGTGTCGAGACGCTCATAAAAGAGCGGCATCCAGTGCTCGACACCCGCCGGCCGCGCACCCGCACTGACCGATTCATAAACCGGGTCAGTGCCGCGCGACGCTCCAAAAGTCTTCACGAAGCCGGACCGGAAGCGGGACACGCTGTCCTCGTCGAGCAGGACTTCGCTGACCGGCGTGAACTCGATCGACTTGATCTGGCGCAGGGATCGTTGTGTCTCCGGATCGAAGGCCCGGATCGATTCAAGCGTATCACCGAAGAAATCAAGGCGTACCGGCTCGGTCGCCCCGGGCGGATAGACATCGACAACCCCGCCCCTGACCGCGAAATCACCCGGTTCCATGACGGTTGCGGCGCGCGAATACCCGTTGGCGGTGAAGTGGCGGACCAGCACGTCCACATCGACGCTGGCGCCCGGCCGGATCGACAGGCCGGAGTCCTGCAGCACCGATCTCGGCGGGCAGCGTTGCGCCATGGCATTGACGGTAGTGACGACCAGCGTGGCCGGGCCCAACTCACCGGAGGCAAGCTTGGCAAGTGTCGCAGCCCGACGTGCGGCAACGCGCGGGCTTGGCGAGATCCGGTCATAGGGCTGGCAGTCCCAGGCCGGCAGGCGCAGCAATTCAATATCGGGGGCGAAAAACTGCAGCGCCGCGACAAAGGCCGCTGCCCGCGAATCATCGCGTGCAATGAACACATTGACGCCGCCACGCAGGCGCGCCGTATCGGCAAAGACCAGAGCGTCCAGACCTTCCGGCGCACCGCAGACGGTCGCCGTCCCGTGAACGGCGGCGATCATTTCGAGCTCAGAAACTCCGCTTGTTGTCTCAGTCGCCACCGGGTCTATTCCTTGGGCCCGTCGCCAAAGGCGGCGTCCGCATCGACGCGAAACCCTTTGAGGGCATCCATAACCGGCCCGTCAAACTGGTCCGGGGTCGGCTCCTTGCCAATGATCCAGGCGTAGATGTCAGCGTCATTTTCATCGAGCAGACGTTCAAAGTCGTCGACTTCGGCAGGCGACAGCCCATCCAGCCGGGCATCGGCGAAACGGCCCAGAATCAGGTCGGCTTCCTTGAATCCGCGCCGCCAGGCCCGGATTCGCAGCTTCTTGCGCTGGATTTCAGTGTCATCGGTCATGCCCGCGCATATAGTCCGCCGGATCGCCGACGTCGACCGGTGGCAGCGGCGCAACTTGCCGATAAGGTGGCTGCCATGCGCCCCGAGATTCTCTTTCCCCTGTTCCAGGACGTCACCAAACTGCCCGGCATCGGCCCACGATTGGCAACGCTGGTCGAGAAAGTGTGTGGCGGCCGGATACGGGATGTGCTGTTCACACCGCCGGTCGGGCTGGTCGACCGGACGCGCCGGGTCACCATCACAGACGCGCCAACGGGCGAGATCGTCACCCTCACCGCGACGGTCGAGACCCATATTCCCGCCCAGCGCCAGGGCCAGCCCTACAAGGTCCGCCTGCGTGACGAGACCGGTTTCCTGCACCTGATCTTCTTTCATGCCCGGCGGGACTATCTGACCAAATTGCTGCCCGAAGGCGAGACCCGCGTGATCTCGGGCAAGGCAGAACGCTTTGGCTCCGAAATCCAGATCGTGCACCCCGACCTGGTGATCACCGAGGACGAAGCGTCCGAAATGGCATTGGTCGAGCCGGTCTACCCGCTTACTGCGGGCCTGACAGCCAAGGTCATGCGCAAGGCCGTCGCCGGCTCGCTGACCTTCGTGCCGGAATTGCCCGAATGGATCCCGGGCGACCTGCGCGGCAGTCATGGCTGGCCGTCCTTCAAACCGGCCCTGAAAGCCATCCATGCCCCCCAGAACGCCAGCGGACTGGACGCAGGAGCCCCGGAACGCCAGCGGCTGGCCTTTGACGAGATATTTGCCCGTCAGCTGGCCTTGCAAATCGTCCGGGCACACAGACGGGCCCAGTCGGGACGCCCCCTCGCCGGGTCGGATGAGGCGGTCAGGGTTGTTCTCGATGCGGCGCCCTTCAAACCCACGGGTGCCCAGATCCGGGCCTTCGAAGAGATCCGCACCGACATGCAGTCGGATGCCCGGATGACCCGCCTGCTGCACGGTGATGTCGGTGCCGGCAAGACCTTTGTGGCCGCCCTCGCCGCGGCCCATGCGGCCGGTGCCGGCGTCCAGACCGCGATCATGGCTCCGACCGAAATCCTGGCCAGGCAGCACGAAAAGACCCTCTCCCAAATGCTTGAACCGGCCGGCCTTTCAGTGATCGCCCTGACCGGTCGCGACAAGGGCAAGGCACGCGCGGCCCTCCTCGAGCGCATGGCCAACGGCAAGGTCGATATTGTCTGCGGCACCCACGCCCTGTTCCAGGACGGGATCGAGTTTGCCGATCTCGGGCTTGTCGTGATCGACGAACAGCACCGCTTCGGCGTCTCCGACCGCATGCGGCTGACATCGAAAGGGCAGCGCCCGGACACGCTGGTGATGACGGCGACACCGATCCCGCGCACGCTCTCCCTGGCCGTCTATGGCGATCTGGATGTATCGCGCCTCGACGAGAAACCCGCCGGACGGATCCCGCCGGACACGCGACTGGTGTCGATGGAGCGGCTGGACGAGGTGGTCGAGGGCGTTCGCCGGGCGATCGGACGCGGAGACCGGGTCTATTGGGTCTGCCCGCTGGTCGAAGAGAGCGAGATGTCCGAACTGTCCGCCGCCGAGGACCGCTGGCGTCATCTGCGCGCTGTCCTGGGCGATGACCGGGTCGGCCTGCTGCACGGGCGCATGAAACCGGCCGAGAAGGAGGACATCGCCACCCGCTTCCGGGCCGGCGAGATGGATGTTCTCGTCGCCACCACGGTGATCGAGGTCGGCGTCGATGCACCCGACGCCACGGTGATGATCATCGAACACGCCGAACGGTTCGGCCTGGCGCAATTGCACCAGTTGCGCGGCCGGGTCGGACGCGGCGACAAGCCATCTTCCTGCCTGTTGCTCTACAAGGCGCCATTGGGCGAGACGGCCCGCGCGCGTCTGGAAATGATGCGCGAAACCGATGACGGCTTCCTGATCGCCGAGGAAGACTGGCGATTGCGCGGTGCAGGCGATCCGCTTGGCCTGCGCCAGAGCGGTCTGCCGCAATTTCGACTGGCCGATCTGGAGCAGCATTCAGAGCTGATTGAGCTGGCCAATGACCATGCCCGACTGATTGTCCATCAGGATCCGGATCTGAAAGGTGACAGCGGAGACGCGCTGCGGACCTTGCTCTACCTGTTCGATCACGATCAGGGCGTGCGTTTCCTGCGTTCGGGCTAGTCCGTCTTCGGCGGGTCGACAATCGCGCGTGGCAAGCTCGCCTTGACCTCGTCCGGCAGCTTGTCCGGCGTCACCATGCCGAAGGAAATGATCAGCTTGGCCGCTTCCTCGACCGACATGTCCACATGGATGGTGTTCGAGCGTGGCGTGTACAGGAGGAAGCCGGATGTCGGGTTGGGGGTCGTCGGCACGAAGAGCGCGATGACGTCCTCGCTGATCTTGTGTTTGAGATCGCCCTGCCCCTCCGCAGAGACAAAAGCGACCACATAAAGCCCCTTCATCGGGTATTCGATCAGGACCACTTCCTTGAACGAATTGGCCTTTCCGGAAAACACCGTTTCCATGATCTGCTTCAGGGCACCATAGACATTGCGGACCAGGGGAACGCCCTGGAGGATGCGGTCACCCAGCCCGATCAGGGTCCGGCCGAAAATATTGGCGGCCAGGGCACCCAGCGCCGTGAGCAGAAGAACAGCGATCAACACACCCAGGCCGGGAATGGTGAAATCGGCGGGCAAATAGGTCTCGGGGTTGTAACGGGCCGGGATCAGGGGCTTGACCACATTGTCGACGAAGCCGACGAATGTGACGATCAGATACAGCGTCACGCCGAGAGGTGTGGCGATGACGATGCCGGTCAGGAAACTGTTGCGAAGCCAACGAAACATGATGTTCCCATTCAATTGACGCCGGACAGGCGTAAGCACTACCCCCCGGCAGCGATGTCAGCATAGGGTAAGGCAAATGGGTCGCCAATCGCCTCGCCGGACAACTTGCAGGCGTATGAGCAAACAAGGGTTGAAAAGTCAGATGCTCGCAAATCCGATCACGATCGCGCGCTGGATGATCGTCACCGGGATTGCCGGATTGCTGGTCATCGCCGCTCTGGCCAGCTGGTTCCTGCGAGACCAGATTTACCAGACCTTCCAGGATCCGGGCGAACCTTTCCAGACTTATGCGCCACCCGACGGCGTTGATTACGCGCAGGCGGATGCTTGGTACGCCGCCCACGAATTCGCTGACCCGGATGAACCGGCCGTCTTTTTTATCCACCCAACAACCTATTCGGGTGGGTCGAACTGGAATGCGGACCTGGGCAAGGAAAGCGCCAACCGGGCCGTGACCGAAGTCGCGCTGCCCAATTACGCCGCGCCTTTCGCCCGTTCCGGCGCGCTGTTTGCGCCGCGCTATCGCCAGGCCGCGCTCTATGCCTTCATGAATAATCGCGAAGACAGTGTTCAGGCCCGCCTCTTCGCCTATCAGGATATCGAACGGGCCTTTGCCCAATTCCTGATCGAGACCGGCGATGCCCGCCCCATCATCCTCGCCGGCGTGGGCCAGGGCGGCTTTCACGCGCTCGGCCTGTTGCTCAACCAGATCGCCGAGGCCCCGGATCTTCATAACCGGCTGGTTGCCGCCTATGTCATCGACTCGCCGGTCCCGCTCGATCTGTTCGCCGGCCCTCTGGCCCCGATTCCTCCTTGTGAGACCGCGGAAGATGTCCGCTGTGTGCATGCCTATTCCCATGCCCGACCCGACGAGGCCGACCGGATCCGCATTCTCACTGAACGCACAATGAGTTGGCGCCCGAATGGCGATCTGTCCTTTGTCGAAGGTCGGGGGCTGCTTTGCGTCAATCCGGTGCTGGGCGCGCGAACCAGCGAATACGCCTCGGCCCGCCAGCATCGCGGCGGCGTGGCGGCGGAAGGCCTGCCCCTGGACACCACCCCGGCCCCCATTCCCGGCCAGACCGGCGCCCAATGCGCTGACGGGGTGTTGTTTATTGAAGAGCCACGCCATCGCGACCTGCAACGCCCGCACCGTCTCGCCGAGGATTTCCGCGAGCCGCCTTTCAACCTGTTTTACGAGGACCTGCGCCTGGATGTGGCCCAGCGCACTTTCGCGCTGACCAGCATATTGCAGGAGGAGCGTCGCTGGGCGCCGCCGCTCGGCCCCGTCGAAGAGATCGAGGAAGCCCCGGTCGTGCCGATACCGGACCGGCGGGACTTTTGACCGCTCAGTAGCCCTTGGCGAGGGCGTCAAACTCCAGCAGACGCTTTACCAAGGCTTCAAACTCGCCCAGCGGCACCATGTTGGGGCCGTCCGACGGCGCGTTGTCCGGGTCCGGATGGGTCTCGATGAAGACCGCCGCCACGCCGACCGCGACGGCGGCCCGGGCCAGGGTCGGCACAAATTCACGCTGACCGCCCGAAGATGTACCCTGCCCGCCCGGTTGCTGGACCGAGTGGGTGGCGTCGAACACCACCGGCGCGCCGAACTGCGCCATGATCGGCAGTGAGCGCATGTCCGAGACCAGCGTGTTGTAGCCAAAGCTGGCACCGCGCTCGCAGGCCATGATGTCGGGATTGCCCGCTGCCGCGATCTTCTCGATCACATTCTTCATGTCCCAGGGGGCCAGGAATTGCCCCTTCTTCACATTGATCGGCTTGCCAGTCTTGGCGGCGGCGATGAGGAGGTCGGTCTGACGGCACAGGAAGGCCGGGATCTGCAAAACATCAACAGCTGTCGCGGCAATCCGCGCCTGTTCTTCGCTGTGCACATCGGTCAATACCGGCAGTCCGCTGGTCTCCCGGATTTCCTCGAACACCGGCAGCGAGGCCTCGAGACCCAGTCCGCGCTGGGCGCTGGCACTGGTGCGGTTGGCCTTGTCGAAAGAGGTCTTGTAGATCAGGCCGACATCCAGCCGATCGGCGATCTCGCGCAGCCGGGCGGACACGTCCAGACCATGCTGACGGCTCTCAAGCTGGCAAGGGCCCGCGATGATGGAGAGCTTGCGGTCATTGCCGATCTCGATCGGGCTCTGGCCGGGGCGCGGAATGGAAATGACGGAATTGACCTGGCTCACGCGGTGTCTCCTTCGTGGATACGCACAATCTTGTCGGCAATGGGCAGCGCGCTGCGACCGGCCGCGACTTCTGGACTGATCCGATATCGGGTCCGCAACGTAAACCGACAAGGCCCTTATTGAGCGACAGGACAGGAATGGCAAGTTCAAGCGCCACCGCAGCAGCGCTGGTCTGGTTTCGGCGGGACCTGCGTTTGCACGATAACCCGGCATTGTGGGCGGCAGTCCGCAGTGGCCGACCGCTGGTCTGTGCTTTCATCGATGACCCGGATGCGGTCGCACAGCTGGCACCCGGACGCGCATCGCGATGGTGGCTGCACCATTCACTCGCGGCCCTGTCGCGGTCGATCCGCCAGCGCGGCGGCCAGCTTGTCCTGCGGCGGGGTGACACGACCAGCGAGCTGGTCCGGCTGTGCGGGGAAACGGGCAGCAGTGAAGTCTTTTGGAACCGGGGCGACAATCCGACCCGCGACAGCGGCGACACGGCACTGGCCGCCCGGCTCGCCGACCGCGGCGTGAAAGCGCGGGGCTTTGCGTCCGGCACACTGTTCAACCCGGCCACCCATCTCAATGGCAGCGGCAAGCCCTATCGTGTCTTCACCCCGTTCTGGAAAGCCTGCCTGCGGGCGCCTGAGCCGTCAGCCGCGCTGCCAGCCCCGGACAGACTGCCGGGCGCCGCCGTCACTGCCAGCGACAATCTCGAAGACTGGAGCCTGCGACCCCAGGCACCCGACTGGGCCAGCGGCTTCAGCCAGGACTGGGAACCGGGGGAAGATGGCGCCCTCAACAGGCTCGAGGCTTTCCTGGCCAATGAGCTTGCCGACTACCCGCAATCGCGTGACCGACCGGATGAGGACGGGACATCCCGTCTGTCACCGCATCTGGCCTGGGGCGAAATCTCGCCGCGCACGATCTGGCATACGGTCCGGGACCACGCCGAACGCGGCGGCAGTTTCCAGGGGGGCGAGAAATTCCTGTCCGAGCTGGGTTGGCGCGACTTTGCCATTTATCTCGCCCATCATTTCGGCAGCCTGCGGGACGAAAATTTCAACCGCCAGTTCGATCACTTCCCCTGGCGCAGCAATCCGGCCGGGCTGGATGCCTGGAAGCGCGGCCAGACCGGCATTCCCATTGTCGATGCCGGCATGCGCCAATTGTGGACGACCGGGTGGATGCACAACCGGGTCCGGATGATCACCGCCTCATTCCTGATCAAGCATCTCGGCGTGCACTGGCGCGACGGCATGGCCTGGTTCGAGGACACGCTTGTCGATGCCGACCTGAATGTAAACGCCGCCAGCTGGCAGTGGGTTGCCGGCTCCGGCGCCGATGCCGCGCCCTATTTCCGGATATTCAATCCGGTGACACAAGGTGAGCGCTTCGACCCGCAAGGCCTCTATGTCCACCGATGGGTCCCGGAATTGACCGGCCTGTCCGGCAAAGCGGTGCACGCGCCCTGGACCCGTCCGGCCAATGAATTGATCGCGGCCGGCATCTCCTTGGGCCAGACCTACCCCGCCCCCGTGACCGACCTGAAAACAGGCCGTGAACAGGCCCTGGACGCCTATCAGACGATGAAGGCACGGGCCGCGGAGACACCGGAAGCGGCAAGTTTGGAAACGGCGTTGGGCAACTAGCTGTCGCGCAGACGGTATTCGATAACCTGACCACGGACGGAAAAGGCACAGCCCACCCAGCGGCCGTCCAGGTCATACCAGAGGTCGACGACAACCGATCCGGTCATCCGGATCCGGCGGGCCTCGATCTGCCCAGCTTGCGTGCGGATCGTCTCAATGCCCAATTCCTCGATCTCGACCGGCATCGGCTCGCCGGTCTCGGTATTGAGGACCGCCGGCAGGCCGGGCGGGTAGCCAGACCAGTGGCTGGACGGGATCAGGTCGGCCAGCGCTTCATTGCGCGTATCGCCGCGCGTGAGACTGACGCGAACCCGTTCGCCATCCTTCAAGGTCGAGGCCGACAGGCTGACCAGGTCTTCATCGACCCAGATCTCCTCGGCCTCATGCTCATACCGGAAAACGGTCAACGGACCGAAGCCGACCCGCAACGCAATGTCGACCATGACCTGGAGCGCCCCGTCGGCCCGATCATCAAATCGCACCACATGCTCACCAAAGGCTGAGCCATTGCGATAGACATCGAAGGCGAGGTCGCGGGGCGTCTCAGCCCGGGCAGGCTGGACGAGGCTCAGCACGGTCAGGCAGGCTGTGGCCAACAGGCGCAAACAGGTTCGGGTCATGATCATGATGGGTCTACGCTGCGACCAGTCGTCCGGATTGCAGGTCTTGCCATTTTCTTCGCCATCCGCGACACCCAACTAACCGCCGTCCTTTGCAATTCGGGAGATCTGCCTCGTGTCCCACGCTGCCAGCGTCATTGATCTGATCGGCAATACGCCCCTCCTCCGCCTCCAGGCAGCCTCCAAGGCGACCGGGTGCGAAATCCTGGGCAAGGCCGAATTCCTCAACCCGGGCGGATCAATCAAGGATCGCGCGGCGCTGGGTATCATACGGGCGGCGGAAGCCAGCGGCGCGCTGCGGCCAGGCGGCACGATCGTGGAGGGCACTGCCGGCAATACCGGCATCGGCCTCGCCTTGGTCGGTGCGGCCCTGGGCTATCGGGTCGTGATCGTCTTTCCGCGCACCCAGTCGCGCGAGAAAAAGGACGCGATCCGCCTGCTGGGGGCCGAATTGATCGAGGTCGATGCGGTGCCCTACGCCAATCCCAATCACTATGCGCGCTATTCGGGCACGCTGGCGGCCGAGCTCAACCAAAGCGAACCCTATGGTGCGATCTGGGCCAACCAGTTCGACAATGTCGCCAATCGCGATTTCCACGCGGCCACGACAGCGCAGGAAATCTGGGAGCAGACCGATGGCAGGCTGGCCGGCTTCATCTGTTCAGTCGGTTCGGGCGGAACACTGGGCGGTGTGTCGAACGGTCTGAAAGCGAAGCGCGCATCGGTCCAGATCGGCCTGGCCGATCCGGGGGGTGCAGCCCTGTACGGGTTTTACAATGACGGCGTCCTGAAAGCCGAAGGCAATTCGATCACCGAAGGTATCGGGCAGAGCCGGATCACCGCCAATCTCGACGGCATTGCGGTTGATCGCGCTTACCGGATCAGTGATGACGAGGCCCTGCCCCTCATTTTCGATCTGGTGCAGCAGGAAGGGCTTTGTCTCGGCGGCTCGTCCGGCGTCAATATCGCGGGCGCCATGCGTCTGGCGCGGGATCTCGGGCCGGGCCACACCATAGTCACCATTCTTTGCGACCACGGCGCGCGCTACCAGTCCAAGCTCTACAATCCGGACTTCCTCCGGGAAAAGGGCCTGCCCGTTCCGGCCTGGTTGAACTGATGGCGCAGACCCTGATCTCCGCTGCTGACGCCATGTCCCGGCTGGGCGATGCCGACACGGTCTTTCTCGACGGCAGCTGGACCTTTCCCGGCGGGCCCCAGGACGGTGCCGAGGGATGCATTCCCGGCAGTCGGCCCTTCGACATCGACCAGGTCCGCGACACCGCCAATCCGTTGCCGCACATGCTGCCCGACGCCGAGACATTCACACGCCATGTTCGGGCGATGGGGATCAATGCCGACAGTCGCCTGGTCATCTATGACCGTTTCGGCCTGTTCAGCGCCGCCCGGGTTTGGTGGATGTTCAAGGCCATGGGGCATGACCAGACACAGGTTCTGGACGGCGGGCTGCCGGCCTGGGTCGCGGCCGGCGGCACCATCGCCGACAGCCATGATACCTCTCAACAGGTCGGAGATTTTGTCGCCTGCTTCAAACCCGAACGCGTCATTGATCGCGTCGGCGTGGAGGCGGCGATCCGCGATGGGTCGGCCCAGATTCTCGATTCGCGCGGCAAGGCCCGTTTCACCGCTCGGGTGCCGGAACCGCGCCAAGGCATGCGCAGCGGCCATATGCCCGGCGCGCGCAATCTGCCTTTCACCCGCCTGATCGGCGCCGGCGGGCGGCTTGCTCCGGACCCGGCACTGTTTGAAAGCGCGGGCCTCGATCCCCATCGACCGGTGATCACCACCTGCGGCTCCGGGGTCACGGCCTGCATCCTGTCACTGGCGCTGGATTGCCTTGGCCGGCAATCAGCCGTCTATGATGGCTCGTGGAGCGAATGGGGCAGCCGTCCCGACACCGAAATTGAAACAGGACGTGCGCCATCATGAAGGACGACACCAAACTCACACGCCTCGGGCGGCCGCATGATGATCGCGGTCAGGTCAATCCGTCCGTGGCGCGAGGTTCGACCATGCTCGCCCCGTCAGCCTCCGCGCTCTATGATTTCCCGCCGGGCCGAAAGCATTATGGCCGGGTAGGACTGGAAACCCATGATGCGCTGCGTGGCGCGCTGACAGAGCTGCAGGGCGGGGCGGGCTGTGCCCTCACCTCGTCCGGCCTGATGGCCAACACCCTGTCCATCCTCGCCGCCACCGAGGCGGGCGGGGAAGTCCTCGCAGCCGATTGCATCTATGGTCCGGTGCGCAATTTCCTGACCACACAGATGTCGCGCTATGGCGTCAGGACCCGCTTCTTCGCTCCGCAAATGGGCGCGGAGATCGGCGATCTCATCACCGATGAGACCCAGGCCATCCTGCTGGAAAGCCCGGGCTCACTGACCATGGAAATGCAGGACGTGCCGGCCATCGCCAAAGTGGCGCGGGACAAAGGCGTCATCACTATCATCGACGATACCTGGAGTGCCGGGCTGACGATGAAACCGCTGCAACTGGGCGTCGATTACGCTGTCCAGGCGCTGACCAAATATGTCGGTGGTCATTCCGACCTGCTGATGGGCGCGGTTGTTGCCCGGGACGACGCCCTGTTCCAGCGTCTTCAGACCACCGAGCGGGCGTTTGGTTTCCACACCGGCCCGGATGACGCCTATCTCGCCCTGCGCGGCCTGCGTTCGATGGGCGTGCGCATGCAACGCAGCGCCGAGAGCAGCCTCACCATCGCCGAATGGCTAGCGGCCCGCGCCGAAGTCGGCGCCATCCGCCATCCGGCCCGGTCCGATCATCCCGACCACGCCCTGTTCAAACGTGACTTCAGCGGTGCCTGCGGCCTGTTCGCCTTTGAGGTGCCCGGCTGGGATATCGCGACCTCGGAGCATTTCCTCGACGCGCTGGAGGTCTTTGGCATGGGCTTTTCCTGGGGCGGCTATGAAAGCCTCGCCATCCATTGCGACCCGCAACTGAAACGCACCAAGACCGCCCACAAGCATGACGGCGCCCTGATCCGCCTGTCGATTGGCCTGGAAGCACCAGAAGACCTGATCGCCGACCTGGAGCGGGGGTTCATGGCTGTGGCGGATCGATCCTGAGCAAGCAGTACGCGCCCCAAAGGGCCGCAAGCGCGGGGCGAGCGCAGTGGGAACATGGGAAAGAGTGGCGCTTCCGGCAGGACTCGAACCTGCAACCATCCGCTTAGAAGGCGGGCGCTCTATCCGGTTGAGCTACGGAAGCGGAAATCCGGACGATGGCGCTAGTGCGACCAGGGCTGTTTTCTGTCGGCCGAAAAATTGGCGGAATAGGATTTGGAGTATCGCTTGGGCTCTTGCGGTTCGACGACCTGGAAGGGGATGCCCTGACGCTTGGCATAAGCCACGGCATCGTCCTGGCTGTCGAAATCAAGCTTGATCTGACCGCGCATGTCCGAGGAGGAGGTCCACCCCATCAGGGGATCGGCCCGCTTGGCCATTTCCGGCGAGAATTCGAGCACCCAGCGCTTGGTCTTGCCACGGCCGGATTGCATCGCATTGCGAGCGGGACGGTAAATCTTTGCGAACATTCGCCTCTCCCAGTCAAATTCCCGGACCTGTCCGATCCCGGCAGGCCGTCACCGGCCTGATCTCGCTATCCGCTCGAGCACGCGGACAACTGGTCGGGGCGGCAAGATTCGAACTTGCGACCCTTCGCTCCCAAAGCGAATGCGCTACCAGACTGCGCCACGCCCCGACTGTGTGTCCTTATGTAAGTGGTCTTGCCTTAAGGCAAGCCTACTGAGCGTCCGCCGGCGCTTCCTCTGCAGCAGCTTCATCGTCAGCAACCGTAGCCGGCGTTGTTTCATTACCGAAAATCGCGTGCCGGACCGTATCGCCGGGACGCAGTCCCAATGCGATGGCCTGACCGGCGCCCAGCTCGAGCACACCGGCAACCGTCGCGTCAGATCCCAACGAACGCAGCGACTCCGATTGGGCAAAGGCGATGATCTTGACGACGGACCCGTTGGAATCGATGAAAACAAGATCCAGATCAACCAGCGTATTGCGCATCCACATCGAGGCCGATTCGGGTGGCGAATACTGGAACAGCATGCCTGTGCCCGGCTCGACAGTTTCGCGCCACATCAACCCGCGTTGCTTTTGGGCCGGGGTGGTTGCGATCTCGGCCTGGATAACGTGCCGGGTGCCATCGGTCGTCAGGATGACGACCTCTTCGGGCCCGCCAAAATCGATCATGGCGTCCTGCGCCGTCGGATCAATATCGGATTGTGAGGAGGGTTCCTGCGCCATTGCGGCCGCAGCAACACCGAGAGCCAAAAGGCTGGAAAAGATCAGGGTTCGCATGGCTGAAACCTAGCCGCGCGGCCCATCCGGCGCAACGACCAAACGCAAGCGGAAAGGGGCTGACCAGACCATGCCGGCCGGCCCCTATTCCAGCCTTCATGCCTGGCCGGCGACCTTGATTTCGGCGGCCAGCGCCCCCTTGGGCCCCTCGACGCACCGGACCTCGATCCGGTCACCCGGTTGGATGTCCTCGAACCCGGCGCGGCGCAGGGTTGCCGCATGCAGGAAGACATCGCCTTCGACATTGTCGCACGTGACGAAACCATATCCGCGCAGGGCGTCAAACCATTTCACAACGGCATCGCTGAACGGCGCGTTGACGACCGCATAGGGGTGGAAGCGACGCGGCCGTGCCTCGGCCTCATTGTCACCGCCAGTCATTTCGACCAGCTCCACCGCCTGGCGTCCCTTGTCTCCCTGGACCGCCTTGCAGACAATTTTTGCATTGGGAAGGGCCGGACCCTGTCCGAACCGTCGCAGGCAACTCGCATGAAGGAGAATGTCCCCCTCGCCGTCGCTTGCATCAATGAACCCGTAGCCCCGAGCTGGATCGTACCACTTTACCCGGCCTTCGAGCTCAAGCATCTCCGTATCTTCAAAGACTTCGTGAGCCAAAACCATAATGTCACTCGCTTAAACAACCCTCGAGTGAAAGATTGTTACACAGAACATTAACTTAAGAGAAGGTGAATCGGACATATGGTTGCTTTACGGTTCTTCCAAATATTGATAGTGAAATCCATTCTCACGGCAATACCTACAAGATGTAGTGGTTTTTCAAATTTCTAAACGCTACCTGATGCGGTTGTGATAACATATTCATCACCTGCATTTTTTCGCCTGACAGGCGAAATCCGGCCCGTGTTGGCGAAGTCTGCGGCGGACCGGTCGCGATCCCGTCAACCGGGATACCGTCCGTGGACGGTCAAATACGAATCAGTCCTGCGTCAGGGCATCCTGCATACGCTCGACATCGACCAGACGAGTCATCGCAGTGGCCGATCGATAGATCGCAGAATTGGACGCGTGTTCTGAACACTCCACCGATTCAACCCAGCACCGCCCGCCGGTTGCGGCCTTCACGACCTGCGACGCCTTGTGGAACGCCATCTCGGCCATCCGCTCACAACTGGTGCCGGGCACGACCTTCACGCGGGCCAGGCCACGCTCGCCGAGCGCTTCCAGAACGGGGCGCTCCGGATCGTCTTCAGCAATCAGAAGCGTATGGTCGAACATCTCGTGCAGCCAATCCTTGATCGGACCAAAGCCGCCCTTGCCGAAATCCAGGACCCAGCCGCGCTTGTCGAGCTGTTCGGCCGCAAAGACGAAATTGAAGCCAAAGGAATAACCGTGCAACAGGGCGCAATGACTGTCGGCCGCCCATTGCCGGGAGCAACAGGTCAGTCCGCGCTCATTGCCATAGGACTTGGTCGACAAATGGGCCATGCCGGAACTCCCGTTTCGTAATCGGTGTGCGCCTATAGCCTGCGACATGCAGCGAGGCAAACCCGTGCGCTCGAGCACCCGGTGCAGACCGTCTGAAAGCCATCTGTGTGGGGAAGAACATCGTGGCAGTCCCTAGGGGAGGAAAAGGCGAACGCGCATTTCCCAATTGATATCTCATAACTAATTGATTTATCGCCAAAAGAAAATGAGAAACCGTTGAAATTCCCGTTGAAAATGTGTTGCTCAGATCTCTCGAATTGTGCCCTGGTCGACGCTCCCATAATTCAATGAATGCGGTATACTAGACCCCGGTCTGGGACGCCCACGAGAACCCCTCACCTCCGTCAAATTTAGGAATTGTGATCCAGCACCGCACAAGTCGAAGTCTTAGATAATTTTCGCCTTATTAGACCCTGCTCATCCCACTAAAATCCGGATCTAGCAGCCCGAAACCCATATAAGAAAACTGCTCCACCAATGAACATCGGCACAATCTCCCGGCGCATACGCAAGACACTCGTCGCCGCCCCATTCCAATTTAAAGATCGCATCGTCGCGGAGATTGATGCGCTCAAAACCTACTACGGTTCAGAAGGGTTGGTTGCAGCACAGAAACTCGATGATGAGGATGAAAATGAGCTAGCGGCCCAGATCATAGAGTTATCGCTATTGCATCTAGCTCGGTTGCGAAACCGCTACCAGAAACCAAAGACCAAGACCGGGTCATTGCGAGCCAAGCTAGCCTCCGCAAAACTCGATTGGTGGGAGGAGGAATACGAACTCCGGCTCTCACCCAAAGATCGACGGGATCTCAGCTCTCTGGGCAAGCGCTACCACCCACAAGTTTCAGACGATGACTTTGTTGACCGCTTCATCAACGAAACGGCGATCCAGCTCGCGACCGCATACGACGAAGCCTGCCTAGAGAAGGCTCATTTTGACCGCAACAAGGAATACGAAGAAATCCTCGCGATATTGAGTGGGAAATCGACAGGTTTTGCGGAAAACTTCGACGAAGCTAGATATCGGAAGCAGGTTTCCATCGCCAAGGCGTACAGGAAACACGAGGACACAAGCCAACGTCTACGCGGTGTGTCGCTAGTAGCATTAATAATAGAATTAAATAAAGAAGTAGAAGACTACGAGAGTAAGGGGGAGAGCTATGAAGATGATGACATCTTGGTGCGAACTGCCTCTGGATCTGTTCTGAGCCTTCCGGAAGTTCGTGGGTTCGTCAAAGACATGACGAAACTCCCGACACTCGGTTCATGGGCCAGAGCCGGGCAAGCAGCGAAAGCGGTTGCCTACAGCCGAGCTGTTAAAAGCCTTTCGGGAGACGCTTGTGCATTCACCGTCAACATTCCCCTTAGCGTAGCTCTACAGGCGGATGGTGAGCGTCGGGCCTCCCAGTCGGTTCTCCAGAATAAAATTAGAGTTCTGCTCCACTCGGAGTTTGGAGAAACCGTGGACTTTTTCTTCGCTTACGAACGCGGAATTGGTCAGAAACCACACCTTCATGGAGCGGTAGCTCTACAGCCGACCAACGCCAACAAGAAGCGCTTGCGTCGGGTCTTTTACAGGCTCGCCCGCCTCAAACCGAGACCACGCAACAGCAGCCTCATTCGAATTGAGCGCCTAAGAACTCCAGGTCGCTGGGGGGCATATGCAATCAAGCACCTAATCGTGGGGCAACAGAGGACCGGTGTGTCAAACCTCATCGGCAAAACGAACGGTGTTGCACGTCAGGCGAAGGATGAGTGGGAGGACATGCGGCTTCAGCAACGCGATGCTCGCGCCGCGGCCAAGTTGATTTGATCCGTTCGAGGTGTCTGAACCACGGTTTCTTCCCTACGGCTTAGAGACACATCCGTTTTCGGAAGCTAGATGGAAGAACGTTGTGCTCGGTAGGCAGTTGGTTTGCGTCTAACCGGTTCAATCATGTTGCTAAGACACGCGAAATCAAATCGAAAGCGGTCGGAATTGGGGTTTCTTCCCCCTTCCTTCCGGGTTTATCCCGCTCTCACCATTTCATCTAGCGCGTCGAATGAATCACCGGAGCGCATAGACGTGTCATAGGGGAGCGCCGGTAGGTGGGCATATACGCTACCATACCAGCAAGCATATGCTCGCCAGTGAGCTTCTGGCGCGATTTGGCGGACTATAAGATTTTGGGGCTTGGATGAAGAGGTCGGCGACCGGCTCTATACAGAGCCTACGCCGGAAAGTGCCTACGCGTTTTCACCCACCGTTGCGGCTGAGAACGCGCACCAGCTCTAGGATACTGTTGCGTATGGCTGCGCATTCGACTTTGGAGAATGCGAGCGCGATTGCCGGGCCATCGGGCTACACACGAAAGCGTTGATCGCTTCCACTTTGGTAAAGTCCGCGCGCTCTTCCAGTTCATCCAAACCGCAAATAAAATAGGCTCCGGCACCACTGACGAATCTGGGGCGGCCGCGCTGAGAGCGCGCCGGATCATACCACCGACCGTGTCGCCGATTGGAATCGACGACAACCCCGATTGGATTGACGTAAAAAACCCGGCTGCCTCTATCGGAAGTAGATGGCCACGCGTATCTTTTAGCGTTGACATTGAAGCTCGTTTGGCGAGCATAACTCAGCGTTGGTTATGCGGTAAGAAGGAGCTACGCCTTTGAGATTGATTGGCATCTTTATCATCCCGGCGGCCTTGTCGGCATGCGCCGTACCGACGCTCGGCGCCCCTCCTCCAATCGACTACGAGACGCGAAATTTCTTCCAACCTGAGATGCCGATTGATTTCGATATTATTGATATCTCAGCCTCCGTAGCGACCGAACAAGAAGCAGTTGGGCGACTCGACTTGTTTGACCCCACCTCCTCGACGTTCGCATGGGAGGGGTACAACCAGTACAGCGCGCCAATGTTGGACGAGCTGGAAGATGCGCTTTGGGTACTAGTTCGATCTGAGCGACTATTTAGCGGCGAGAGCGACAATAACGCAAGTCTGAGAGTGACTGTACTTCAGTTGCAAGAGAACTTGATGAGCGAAAGCGTGCTTGTGGTGAGATATCGCTTGGTAGATGAAATCACGAACCGGACAGTTTACGAAACAACTATCTCAACCAGGGGCCTAAGAAGCTTTGACGATGCTACACAAGGCAATTCTAGATCACGGATAATGCGCAATAGATTGTTTCGAGAGAACATAGAGGCGTTTTCCGAGAATGTGGGGCGCTATCAGTTCTAGCGAGGTAGATATGCGTTTATTCAAGGCTCGATCCTGCTTCCAATGTCGCAGCGCAGGCGATCTTAATTATGGTTGTGGTGACCCGCCCTCTTACTCATCAATAATTGCCCTCACCATCGCGCAGCAAGCAAGTATTCAATGGTGCTACGGCGCAGCGTCAATCGTGTTGCAGGGATGCAGTCAAAACGCCACGGTGTAGTGGTGAAATTTGATCCGGAGGCGGAAATCTCTGAGCTTCTAGCGCGACTTGGCAGACTAAGAGAATTTCGATGACTTTTGAGGTAAGGGGGCGGCGATCAGGCCTGAGCCTTAACCTACTCGCTCAGACATTGGCTCAAAGCCCATCCTGTTTAGCAAGGGCGTGCACCAAATCTATTACCCTTTGACGGATTTCGTGATTGCCTATTCTTGAGAATGCCAAGGCTAAGGTCACGCCAGCTGAACTGGCAATAAATCGGTACAAATCGGTGTCTTCCGAACCGGCGGATTGCGGTCCATCATCATCTAGTCCATCGAAAAAGAATTGCACTGGCACCAAGAGCGCATTCGCCAAAACGAATAGGCGACTGGCGCTGATCCGGTATGCGCCTCGCTCATATTTCTGAATTTGGTGAAAACTGACACCGAAACGCTCCCCAAGTGCCTCTTGGCTTAGACAGAACTCGATCCTGCCGACGCGCAAGCGAGCGCCGACATGTTGATCGATTTGTAGAGGAAACTGGTGGCCCAACAGCCCGCATTCCAAATGTTCATCGGTTGATTATCGAAGCAATTATGGTCCGGGTCGGAACCATTGAAGGCCTCGTTAGCGCGGCGGAAGCGCTTGCAGTTTGACGGGTATAGCCTGGCTGATTTAACCTAAACTTGCAATCCAGAGGGGCCAGAAATTGATCATCAACCTTCCCACCCGAGCGCTTCCACAAGCCTTGAGCACGATTTTTACATTAACTTTCATGTGCGCTTGTGGCGGGCAAACTCAACAAGAGAGCAGCAGTACCACCAGAGAAGTCACGCTTGAAAATTGCATCAGGACAACATGTCCAGACCGAACGATTAACGCGACAGGGAGACTAGTAATTGTCGAGGGCCCTCACGGGGATGAGTATGGGCTGAGATTTGGTGCGTCCCAATCAAACCCCTCGAACTTCGAAGACATGCGAAACGAGTATTCCGTTTTTACCAACTCGGACATTTCACTCAGCGGAAACACCAGCACCCTTACCTCCAACAACATTGGGCGCTTTGTCGTTCTGCGCGGACGCCTCGTACAGGACGAAGGCGTTCATTTTCTTGTCCAATCCGTTTTTCAATCTGACGAATGGTCATCTTGGGCGCGTGGAGGGTCACCACGCCAAGCGCTATTGAACGATCTCAAGCAGAATTGTGAAAGCTCAATCCGGCGAACGTTTCGAAACGTTGGACGGGCACAAAACCTGTATGCGCCTGGGCATTTGCCCACAACCGAAGTAGATGATGGAGGGCAAGTCGTTGTACGCTTTACCGCCACTTCAAGCTCGGGGATCAGGCGGGAAAACTACCAGTGCAGGTATGAGCGCGGAGAACTCCATTCTCGCGCAGAGCGTGAAAGTGAAATAAGGCGCCGCGAACAGATAGACGAGATAGGTGCAATAAAGAGGCGCCTCAGAGCCATAGCGGTCTCACACCGCTTCAGCATAGATGCCTACGGTGACCCTAGGGACTATTACACAATGAGGGATGGTAGAGTTCTCGAATGCACAACGTCAGTTCAGGCGCACCGAGCGGCTGGCCCTCCAGTTTTTTGGTGCGAAGGTGGATACAGACAATATCTGTCAGATTAACGTGCTGTCACTCTGACAAGCACCTATAAAGGGTCGCTCTGGACACTCCTAGCTGCGTTGCAATCTGCTTGGACGTCAGCTCCCCTGACGCCTTCAAACTACGAGCCATAGCAATTTGCTCATCCGTCAAGGCGCTGGGGCGGCCCAACTTTACGCCCCGGCCTTTGGCTGATTTCAACCCCGCGACAGTGCGCTCACGGATCATCTCCCGCTCGAACTCAGCGAGTGCACCGAAAATATGAAACACCAGCTTTCCACCGGCTGAAGTTGTGTCGATACCTTCTGTGATTGAGATAAACCCAATGCCGCGAGCCTGAAGGTCTTCGACGGTCTCAATGAGCTGGCGCAATGAGCGCGCGAGGCGGTCCAGCTTCCAGACAACCAGCACGTCACCGGGACGCAGAAATTCGATCGCTTTAGCCAGCTCCGGGCGATCTCGCTGAGCACCTGAAGCGGTTTCATCAAATACCCGCTCGCAACCCGCCTGCCCCAACGCGTCGGTTTGCAATCCAGTGGTCTGCTCGGCGGTGGAAACTCGCGCGTATCCAATTTTCATCTCGAACTCCGTCTCAAAAACACCCTTCAAGACTATCGAGACGCCTGGCCTTTTCAAGACGTTTTTTGAGACGGCGCGATAAGAGTTTCCGCACCCGGTTCGAGCGATGCGCTCGCGCCTCAAAAACGTTCGTTTACGGGCACTTGGGCCGCCCAGTAGAGCCCGTCGCCTCCGCGGACCGAACCGGGTTTCCGCAGCTCAAAAGGGACCGTTTCCCGGCTCTTAAATCAGGCTGATCCAGCCCCGAGATCCGGGCCGTTTTTTAATAGAGTTTGTTCGCCTCTCTTTCCTGTTTAGTTCTTGGCTCAAAGCCCGGTGAGCGCGGTCAGCGCCACGCATAAGGCCACCAGCTTATCGCCCGTCTGCTCCGGGCAATCACAAGAGCTACACGCTTTATATTGATGCATGATGTCGTGGCCTGGCTTTCCTTTCAGTTCTTCTTTCACGGCATCACCGCACACCTTCACCTTGACGAGCAATCCATGTAGTGCAACCTATTCGCGATCTTGATCATAAGTGGTTAAAATGTTGTCGAAATTCAGTTCCTTGCAAAAGAGACCATTTGCTGCAATCGGCGCCGGCGCGCTGGCCATTCTGGGAATTAGCGTGCCATCCAGCGCCCAGTCGAATTCGCAAATTCCCGACGGTTTTCGAGCATTGAAGAGTTTGGACAGCGTTAGCGCCTACGAGGTCATGCCAGATGGCTCAGTGCGCTTAACTCTTGTCGATGGCTCTCACTTGCTTGTGCCTGCAGATTGGGTGCGGATCGAACAAGGCAATGTCTTCATCTCTGAGTTCGCCTTCACCGAGCTGGGTTTGGCTGCGACATCTGGCACTACCGCGCTTTTGGCTGCGGCTGGAGTAGGGGCTTTGAGCCTTGCAGAGGCAGAAAGCACTACAGATGAAACTTCTACTCTCCAGAACAACGCGCCAGTGGTCTCATCAGCCAGCCAGATCAGCGTCGCTGAGAATGTGACCGGAACGGTCTACACAGCCACCGCCTCGGACGCAGATGGGGACACTGTCACCTTCAGCCTGTCAGGGACCGACGCCAACCTCTTCACTATCGACCCGGCCACAGGTGAAGTCAGCTTCCACACCGCACCGGATTATGAGGCTCCAGCCGATGCTGATGGCGATAACACCTACGACATCACCATCCTCGCCTCTGACGGAACCCAGACATCCAGCCACGTCGTAACCATCACCGTCACCAATGAGAATGACAACGCGCCAGTGGTCTCATCAGCCAGCCAGATCAGCGTCGCTGAGAATGTGACCGGAACGGTCTACACAGCCACCGCCTCGGACGCAGACGGGGACACTGTCACCTTCAGCCTGTCAGGGACCGACGCCAACCTCTTCACTATCGACCCGGCCACAGGTGAAGTCAGCTTCCACACCGCACCGGATTATGAGGCTCCAGCCGATGCTGATGGCGATAACACCTACGACATCACCATCCTCGCCTCTGACGGAACCCAGACATCCAGCCACGTCGTAACCATCACCGTCACCAATGAGAATGACAACGCGCCAGTGGTCTCATCAGCCAGCCAGATCAGCGTCGCTGAGAATGTGACCGGAACGGTCTACACAGCCACCGCCTCGGACGCAGACGGGGACACTGTCACCTTCAGCCTGTCAGGGACCGACGCCAACCTCTTCACTATCGACCCGGCCACAGGTGAAGTCAGCTTCCACACCGCACCGGATTATGAGGCTCCAGCCGATGCTGATGGCGATAACACCTACGACATCACCATCCTCGCCTCTGACGGAACCCAGACATCCAGCCACGTCGTAACCATCACCGTCACCAATGAGAATGATGTCATCACAGGTACGGCTGGTGCGGATACGCTTGACGGCACGAACGGCTCGGACACGATCCACGGCCTGGACGGGGATGACACGCTCAACGGTCTGGGCGGCAATGACACGCTCAACGGCGATGGCGGCAATGACACACTCGACGGCGGTTCCGGCTCCGACATTCTCAATGGCGGCAGCGGAGACGACCGGCTCGATGGCGGTCTCGGTAGTGACACGCTGAATGGTGGCAATGGCCACGACACCTTCGTGTACTCTGGCGCCAGCGGCGACGGTGCTGATGCCATGCACGGCGGCTCTGGAGACGACACCTTCTCCATCATCAATCCGGATGCACCGGGCGGCGCTGCCTTCCTCACCATCACCGGCGGCACCGGAAATGATCATCTGGAGGTTCTGGCTACGCACCTGAACGGGGTCAGCTTCGATGCCGGAGACGGGGACGACCATGCGGAAATCCGAGCGGGCCGCGCCCAGACGATCACATTGGACATGGGAGCCGGTGCCGACACGGTGGAGCTGGGACGCTGGAGAGGGTTCGACGGGGGCATCGGCGGTAATGTCACACTGACCTTGGGTGCAGGCCAGGACACCGTGATCTTCGCCAACGCGCCAAGCTCGACGACGATCACCGACTTCGAAACCGGGTCCACCGGCGACACGCTGCAGATCAACGACTATCTCGGTCGCACCCTGTCCTCATGGGATGGTGGCAATCCCTTCGCTTCCGGACACCTCAGACTGGTCCAGAGCGGTTCTGACACCATCCTCCAGATCGACACCAATGGCGGCGGCGACAACTGGAGCGACCTCATCACCTTCCAGAACACAACCGCCTCCACCTTCACCACAAACAACTTCGATGGATACAATCCTGACGGATCGCCGATTGCAGGGCAGACGATCACAGGTACGGCTGGTGCGGATACGCTTGACGGCACGAACGGCTCGGACACGATCCACGGCCTGGAGGGGGATGACACGCTCAACGGTCTGGGCGGCAATGACACGCTCAACGGCGATGGCGGCAATGACACACTCGACGGCGGTTCCGGCTCCGACATTCTCAATGGCGGCAGCGGAGACGACCGGCTCGATGGCGGTCTCGGTAGTGACACGCTGAATGGTGGCAATGGCCACGACACCTTCGTGTACTCTGGCGCCAGCGGCGACGGTGCTGATGCCATGCACGGCGGCTCTGGAGACGACACCTTCTCCATCATCAATCCGGATGCACCGGGCGGCGCTGCCTTCCTCACCATCACCGGCGGCACCGGAAATGATCATCTGGAGGTTCTGGCTACGCACCTGAACGGGGTCAGCTTCGATGCCGGAGACGGGGACGACCATGCGGAAATCCGAGCGGGCCGCGCCCAGACGATCACATTGGACATGGGAGCCGGTGCCGACACGGTGGAGCTGGGACGCTGGAGAGGGTTCGACGGGGGCATCGGCGGTAATGTCACACTGACCTTGGGTGCAGGCCAGGACACCGTGATCTTCGCCAACGCGCCAAGCTCGACGACGATCACCGACTTCGAAACCGGGTCCACCGGCGACACGCTGCAGATCAACGACTATCTCGGTCGCACCCTGTCCTCATGGGATGGTGGCAATCCCTTCGCTTCCGGACACCTCAGACTGGTCCAGAGCGGTTCTGACACCATCCTCCAGATCGACACCAATGGCGGCGGCGACAACTGGAGCGACCTCATCACCTTCCAGAACACAACCGCCTCCACCTTCACCACAAACAACTTCGATGGATACAATCCTGACGGATCGCCGATTGCAGGGCAGACGATCACAGGTACGGCTGGTGCGGATACGCTTGACGGCACGAACGGCTCGGACACGATCCACGGCCTGGAGGGGGATGACACGCTCAACGGTCTGGGCGGCAATGACACGCTCAACGGCGATGGCGGCAATGACACACTCGACGGCGGTTCCGGCTCCGACATTCTCAATGGCGGCAGCGGAGACGACCGGCTCGATGGCGGTCTCGGTAGTGACACGCTGAATGGTGGCAATGGCCACGACACCTTCGTGTACTCTGGCGCCAGCGGCGACGGTGCTGATGCCATGCACGGCGGCTCTGGAGACGACACCTTCTCCATCATCAATCCGGATGCACCGGGCGGCGCTGCCTTCCTCACCATCACCGGCGGCACCGGAAATGATCATCTGGAGGTTCTGGCTACGCACCTGAACGGGGTCAGCTTCGATGCCGGAGACGGGGACGACCATGCGGAAATCCGAGCGGGCCGCGCCCAGACGATCACATTGGACATGGGAGCCGGTGCCGACACGGTGGAGCTGGGACGCTGGAGAGGGTTCGACGGGGGCATCGGCGGTAATGTCACACTGACCTTGGGTGCAGGCCAGGACACCGTGATCTTCGCCAACGCGCCAAGCTCGACGACGATCACCGACTTCGAAACCGGGTCCACCGGCGACACGCTGCAGATCAACGACTATCTCGGTCGCACCCTGTCCTCATGGGATGGTGGCAATCCCTTCGCTTCCGGACACCTCAGACTGGTCCAGAGCGGTTCTGACACCATCCTCCAGATCGACACCAATGGCGGCGGCGACAACTGGAGCGACCTCATCACCTTCCAGAACACAACCGCCTCCACCTTCACCACAAACAACTTCGATGGATACAATCCTGAAAACAGCTCAGGTTCATTTACCTCGAACATTCACCAGTACGATAACCGATGGTTCGAAATCACTGTGCCTACGGAAACCAACGGATTTGAACAGCTGACCGAAGACAAAGATAATCTCCCACTCGGTTCTTTTCCCCGGCCGACTGCAAACGACTTAGTGCTTGTGATCGACGGGACGTCAACTTTTGAGGCCCCGCCACCAATCGAGTGGACAGACCAGACAGATGTCGATGCAAACCCTTATGCTTGGGCGCCATTTTTCGAAGATCACTGGCTCTAAATGTCTATTCTCAAGGCGTTGTTCAGCTTGTTGAGCCTCTTGGCTGGCGGCTGTCCCTAGACCTCTAAGCGGCTAAGGTAGCGAGAAGGATTGTCGTGGCTTTTGACGTGTTGAGGCCGGTCTTCGATCTCTAATTCGCAGATCACCCTATGCGGGCTAGGGCGGACGGCTTCCAACCAATCAATTCCCGACGTCACACAATTGCTGGGGCGAATTGCTTAACCTACTGAAATTAAAGGCTCTAAAGAAAAGTGGCGGTGAGCGTGAGACTTACGGATAAAGATGGCTCAACTCGAGATCGCGATAGCTTAGTTTATCGACAGCGTCCTTAAGGCTCTCAAGCGGGATCTCCTTAACGTATATCCCAGCACTGCCAGGTATTTTCCTCCCTAGAAACCTCAGCAAAACGCGTTCCGGCACATCGGACAGAGTGCTCACCACGGTTTCAAAAGTATGCCTGAATGTATGTGTATCCATTCTAGCGCCGCCTCGGTAACGCAGCAGTCTCTTCAGAGCGCCATTGAACCTGCGACGCTCTGCGCCCGACGATGGCTTTTCGCCTGGCCTGAAAGTCCACTCCGGAAACAAGAACTCCTCGCGCCTGGCGCGCATTCGAGCGCAGTAATCTAAGAACCCAAGTCGTATTAGTTCTGAGTGGATAGGAATATTCCTGGCAGACGGTGGGTTTTTAAGCGTGCGTTCCTCAACTGGCACGAGGCGCAAGTGCGGTATGTCGGCACTTTCATGGACATCAACCATAGGTACATAAAGCTCGCTTGAGCGCGCGCCAGAAAATAAGCACACCAAAGGCACCCAGAACTCCGACGTTTCGGTCGCAATAGCGAGCCTAACGTCATAGAAACCCGGCATCCGGAATATCGCTTGTAGCTCCTCTGGAGTGTAGGCTACTCGCGCTGGCTCGCCGCCCTTCTTCGACGCTGTCACACCTGCAGCTGGGTTGTTGGCTAAATCGCCACGCTTCACAGCATGATTGAATACGGTATTAATCATCCGCAACCGGTCGCCGATTGTATCTTGATCGAGATTGGCAAAGTTACCGGGGTTTTTGTCGGCCCATTCAACGCGCTCGACGAACGATAAGCTCCTGAGGGCGTTGGTCGAACCCGCACGTTGAGGGTACCTATTCAACATGTCGTGGTGTTGCCACACGTCCGATTTGGCAATCGAAACCAGCGGAGTTGTCTCACCGACGGTGGAGCAAAACTCCCCCCAGGCAACTCGCTGCCGTCTCAGCGTTGCTTCAGCAAGTGGCGCGCCCGCCCCTTGCCGTTGGCGTTCATAGATGTCGAAGTACTCTGACACTGTCACCGATCCATTCGGCGAAAGCGCTGTATTCGATGACGAACTCACCGGTGGCTCTTGGAGAACTGCGCTTTTGGGTTGAGGTTCAGCGCCGAGTCCACGCTCCCGAGCATTCTTAACCCGATATAGATCTGCGTAGACCTCTGCAGCAAGCCTACATAGACGAGCACGCAACGGGCAATCACCCGGAATGGAACATACCCCGCCATTAGATTGCTCGAAGTACGCGTCTATAACCCACGATACCGCTGCTTCCTGCTCTGCGATATCGTCTGACTCTAGTGCACGAAGCATCGGGTCCAGAAATGCCGCTCCATAGCTCGCTGACTTTTTGTCCGCTGGTCCGGAGCGAACCGCTAGATCATCAGCTATCTCCTGCTCGAATAGATCTCGCAGAAACTTCTGGAAATCGCTCGCGCTTTCTTGATCTCGGAGTGCGGAGAATTGGGTTTCCGCTTCAACGATCAACGTCGACGCAAGTCGATTGGCTTCAGCGGCATCCTTTGTTCCCAAAGACCGAATGATTTGTGCCCTAGCCCCTTTGCCATTGGGCTTGGGATAGAACGCTCGAAGGTCTTTAGGGATTGGGTAGCGGAGTTCAAAAATCCCTGAGTCGGATCGTGCGTACACGTAATTCATTCGTCGGTACCGTCGCTTCAATAATTTCTCCAATAGCGACGGGACTGCCTCCATCACCAGCTCTCACTAGGTGAATAAAAACGCTGAAAGCGCCGTTGAAAAACATTCAACAGCGCGCGCGTAACATATTGATTTTATTGAACTCAAACATCGTGGCAGTCCCTAGGGGAATCGAACCCCTCTTTCCAGGTTGAAAACCTGGCGTCCTAACCGATAGACGAAGGGACCGCAGCGATGTGAGGGCCGTCGTATAGAAAAGCCTGAGCGACCTTGCAAGCGGGATTTCCGCAAAATGTCATCGAGCTGCAGTAGAAAGATCTTCAAGGTGCAGCTGGACGCGCTCACGGCCCTGCCAAGCATCAAGCTTAAGACGTCCAAAGGCATGGAACAAGCCCGGGCCGGCGGCCAGCAGGGCCTCCCCGATTGGCGTGTCAGCACAGCGAAAACAAATCCCGTCAACGCGTCGGCCGTCCGGATCACTCAAGGTGAAGCGGACATGGTCGGTGCCGACCCGCTTGGCGAAACTGACCCGCATGTCTGGCAGCGCAAACCGCGGCTCGGCATTGCCCTGACCGAATGGCGCGGCGCGCTCGAGCATGCGTGCGAGGTCAAGCGAGACACCGGACGCGGTCAGGACCCCGTCGGCCTTCAGCGCCATGTCATCAGCAGCGGCGGCCAATTCTGGCGCCAGGCGCTCATCGAGAAAAGCGACCAGTTCGGTAATCCGGTCCGGGTCCATGCTCAACCCGCCCGCCATGGCGTGACCCCCGCCGGACGTCAGCAATCCGGCTTCCCGGGCCGCCGCAATGGCGCCGCCCAGATTGACGCCAGGCACCGACCGGCCTGACCCCTTGCCAACAGGCGGCCGGGCTTCGCGATCGATGCCGATCACGATAACCGGCTTGTCGAAGCGTTCCTTGAGGCGGCCGGCGACAACGCCAATCACGCCGGGGTGCCACCCCTCGCCTGCGGCAATCAGGATGGCGCGGTCCGCCGATTGCCCGTCGAGCTGGGCCGAGGCGGCTTCCAGGACGTCGGCTTCGATCGCCCGGCGTTCGGAATTGAGGCCGTCCAGTTCACCGGCAATGCGCCTGGCGAGCGTCTCATCTTCGGTTGTCAGCAAGGTCGCGCCAAGATCGGCCCGACCGACCCGGCCACCGGCATTGATACGCGGCCCGATCAGAAAGCCGGCATGATAGGTGCTGGCTTCACCGTCAACACCCGAGGTTTCGGCGAGACAACGCAGCCCGAGATGGCGCCAGCCACTCATGGCCTTGAGGCCCTGGGCGGTGATCGCCCGGTTGACCCCGGTCAAGGGCACCACGTCGCAGATCGTACCGAGGGCCGCCAGATCGATCCAGTCGAGCAGGCTGGGTTCATTGTCTGGTGTGATTGTACCCCGCCGGCGCCCCTCACGGTTCAGCGCAGCGAGGAAGACGAAGGTCACGCCGGCAGCCGCCAGATGGCCACAGCCCGAACGGTCGTCGGGCCGATTGGGGTTCACGAGCGCGGCGGCGGGCGGCATGTCATCGTCCATCAGGTGATGGTCGATCACAATCACGTCGAGACCGATGGAGGCCGCGTGGGTCAGTGCAATCCTGGCCGCCGCGCCGCAATCCACCGTGATGACCAGCTCGGCGCCACGTGCCTTCAAGGTATCGAAAGCGGTGCCTGACGGGCCGTAGCCCTCCTCCACCCGGTCCGGCACGTAAATCTCGGCCGTCCGGTCGAAATGGCGAAAATAGCGGATCAGCTGGGCGGCTGAGGTGGCGCCGTCGACATCATAGTCAGCGAACACCGCCATGGGGCGCTCGGCTTCGATTGCATCCCAGACAAGCCCCGCCGCCTTGTCCATGTCGGCGAAGTCGGAGGGGTCAGGGAAGCTGTCGCGCAAGCGCGGAGACAGAAAGGCTGCAGCCTGATCCGGGGCGACCCCTCGCGCCGCCATCACACGGGCCAGGGCGTCCGGGATGGATTGCTGGCGGGCCATCATGGCAACCGCCCCGTCGTCGGCTTCACGCAGGCGCCAGCGCTTGCCGGAAAGCGAACGGCTCACCCCCAGTAGTGGAGATGAGCCGTCTGTTTCATTCAGCGTCTGGTCGAGCATCACACCATCATTCAGGCCGCCGGTCGGGCTGACCGGATACGGCGGATCGAATGATCGGCTGAGTCGAGCAAAAGCGTATGGGTGTGTGCCATGCCATCAGAAAAGCTGACCCCGTCAACCAGATCACCGTCAGTGACACCGGCGGCCACGAACAGGCAATGGCTGGCGGCCAGCTCGGCAACGTCATACTTGCGGTCCAGATCGGTGACACCGGTCCGGGCCGCACGGGCCCGCTCGTCATCATTGCGGAAGACCAGGCGCGCCTGCATCTGGCCGCCAATGCAGCGAAGGGCCGATGCCAGCAGCACGCCCTCGGGGGCGCCACCCTGGCCGATATACATGTCGACCCCGGCGCCAAGTCCGGCCGTTCCCATGCCGCCGGCAACATCGCCATCCGGGATCAGCCGGATACGGCCGCCAGCCGCCTTCACGCCGTCGATGATCGGCTGATGACGCTCGCGCTCGAGGATGCAGACCGTGATTTCGGAGGTCTCGACACCCTTGGCCTTGGCCAGATTGCGAACATTGTCGGCCGGTGAGGCATCGAGATCGACCACACCATCCGGCAGGCCGGGGCCGACCGCAATCTTGTCCATATAGGTGTCCGGTGCATGCAGCAGGCCGCCACGCAGGGCGAAGGAAACCAGAACCAGCGCATTGGCCTGCCCCTTGGCGGTCAGGGTCGTGCCTTCCAGCGGATCGAGCGCAATGTCGATTTCCGGGCCCTCGCCGGTTCCTACTTCCTCGCCAATGAACAGCATCGGGGCTTCGTCGCGCTCGCCTTCGCCGATTACGATCCGGCCTTTCATCGGCATGGCGTTGAGGCCGGTACGCAGTGCGTCAACCGCGGCCTGGTCAGCCAGTTCCTTTTCACCCCGTCCGATCCATCCGGATGCGGCAATGGCAGCGCTCTCGGCGGCGCGGACGGCCTGGAAGGCCAGATTGGTCAGGGCTTGCGTGTCGCTCATGTCGTCTTCCTTGCATGCCTGCACAGCTCGGTCTGGCAGGTATCGTCTCTGTTTATTGCTGGGGCGGCTCGGTACGCGCCTGCCCGTCTGTCACGAATTCTTCGGGCGAACCGCGCTGGTCGCCTTCAGCCTGGCGGGCTGCAGCCGCTTCCATTGCGGCCTTTTCCTCCAACAGCCGCCGTGCGGCCCTGTCCATGGCCTCACCCTCACCACTGGGCAAAGATGTTACCGGTACCACCGCCGGTGCGCGCCGTCCATCCCCGGCATTGTCCAGCCGCTCATCGACCCAGTCCGGATAACGGACATCGGCGGTCGGCATTTCGACCACGGCACAGCCACCCAGCAAAAGCGTGATGGACAGGGCGAACGGGACGTGTTGCATGAGCTCTCCTCGCGCTGGACGCGCGTCGCGCTTTCTATACGCTGATAAGGGTGTGAGTCACCCGTCGAAAACAAGGCACCATCATGAGCGACACGACAGGAAAGGGCAGCACCGGAACAACGGGCGCCGACTGGAGTCGCCTGTCCGAGAAAGAGCTTGAAACGCTCGATACCCTGTCGCGCAATCTCATGCAGGCCTCGCTCAAATCTCAGCAATTGATGTCCGATGTCATGCGCAAGGCGCTCGACGGCGACCCTGTCCTGCCGAACGCGGATCCGTTCCATTCTGCACCGGAATTCCAGGAAGTCTGGCAGAAAATTGTCGGGCAACCCGATTTGATGATGCGCGCGCAGGCGGATCTGATGAAAGGCTATATCGACCTGTGGTCGAATACCTCCAAGCGCATGATGCGGGACGATGGGCCGGTCAGCTCGGCCATCGAACCGGAAGCGGGTGACAAGCGCTGGCGGTCCAGTGAATGGACCGAGAATCCGGTCTTCGATGCGATCAAGCAATCCTACCTGCTCAACCAGCATTTTCTCATGGGCCTGGTCGGCAGCGTCGACGGGGTCGACGAACGTACCAAGCGCAAGGTCGAATTCCTGACCCGGATGATGACCGACGCGCTGTCGCCCACCAATTTTGCCCTCACCAATCCCGACGTCATCCGTGAAACGGTCGAGAGCCAGGGAGTCAATCTGACACGCGGGCTGCAGAACCTGCTTGATGACCTGTCATCCGGCAGCGGTCGGCTGGCCTTGAAACAGACCGACATGGAAGGTTTTCAGGTCGGACGGGACATGGCCACCGCGCCCGGTGAGGTAGTGTTCGAAAACGATCTGATGGAGTTGATCCAGTACGCGCCGACTACCGAAACGGTGAAGCAGCGCCCACTCCTGATCGCCCCGCCCTGGATTAACAAGTTCTACATCATGGATCTTCGCGAGAAGAACTCGATGATCCGCTGGCTTACCGCGCAGGGTTTCACGGTTTTCCTCATCTCCTGGGTCAATCCGGGACCGGAGCTCAAAGACAAGACTTTCAACGATTACATGCATGAGGGCCTGTTCGCGGCGCTGCATGCCATCGAAGCGGCCACCGGCGAGACCTCCGTCAACGCGGTTGGCTATTGCGTCGCCGGAACGATGCTTTCGACCGCTCTCGCCTGGCTCGAGGCTGAAGGCCGGAGCGACCGCATCGCCTCGGCGACCTTCTTTGCGGCCCAATCCGATTTCGAGAAAGCCGGCGATCTCCTGATCTTCATCGATGACGTCTGGATGAAGGAAATCGAGCGCATCATGGACAGCCAGGGCGGTGTGCTCGATGGCCGGTCCATGGCCGACACCTTCAACCTGTTGCGGACCAATGACCTGGTCTGGTCCTTTGTGGTCAACAATTACCTGCTCGGTCGCCAACCCCAGGCCTTCGACCTCCTGTTCTGGAATGCCGACCAGACCCGCATGCCCAAGGCCCTGCACCTCTGGTATCTCGACAATTTCTACAAGAACAACCGGCTGGCCAGGGGCGAGCTCGAGCTCGGCGGCCACAGGCTGGACCTCGGCGCGGTGAAGACACCGGTCTATATCCAGGCTTCCAAGGAAGACCATATTGCGCCCTACCCGTCAGTTTACCGGGCGGCGCGGCTCTATGGCGGTCCCGTGCGCTTCGTGATGGCCGGGTCCGGACATATCGCCGGAGTGATCAACCATCCGGACGCAAAGAAATACCAGTACTGGACCAATGACGAGCTGCCGGAAACGGTGGAGGCCTGGATCGAGGGGGCCAGCGAGACACCGGGGTCCTGGTGGGGCAATTGGCGCGACTGGCTCGCTGAACGCTCCGGCGACGATATCCCGGCCCGGCAACCCGGCGACGGCAAGCTGAAGCCCCTGCGCAAGGCGCCAGGCCGCAATGTTCTGGTCCGCAGTGACGCCGGCAAGGCCGGGGCGACGCAAGAGGCCGCCCCCTCCGCTCCCGCAAGTCCCAAATCAACCAGTACCAAGTCAGCCAGTGCCAAGTCAGCCAAGACCAAGGCGGGCAAGACCAAGTCGGGCAAGCCCGCCTCCGGCAAGACCACGCCACGAAAACCGCGCAAGTCGCCGCAGAAGACGACCTAGCGCTCGCCGGCCCCGGCCTCCTGGCCGAATTGCAGCTCGACATAGCGGGCATAGAGCCCGCCTCGTTTCAGCAAATCATCATGCCGGCCGATATCCACAACTGCGCCATCCTCGAGAACGACAATCCGGTCGGCTGAACGCACCGTCGCCAGTCGGTGCGCAATGACCAGCGTTGTTCGTCCCTCAGACAGGCGTTCGACTGCGGTCTGGATCAGTTGCTCGCTCTCCGAATCGAGCGCGCTGGTGGCTTCATCCAGCAGAAGGACCGGGGCATCACGCAGGATCGCCCGGGCGATGGCCAAGCGTTGCCGCTGGCCGCCTGACAGCGTCGCAGCGCGCTCGCCCAGGCTGGTCTGATAGCCCTGCGGCAGCGCCTCGATGAAACCGTCGGCATTCGCAGCCTGTGCTGCGGCTCGCACATCGGCCTCGCTCGCATCGGGGCGGCCGAAACGGATATTGTCGGCGACGCTTCCCGAAAACAGCGGCGCATTCTGCTGCACGATGGCCAGTTGTCGGCGCAGATCTTGCGGATCGAGCTGGCTGATGTCTGTCCCGTCCAGCCTCACCCGTCCGGAAACCGGATCATGCAGACGCAGCATCAACTGGAACAAGGTGCTCTTGCCGGCCCCCGACGGTCCGACAATGGCCACGGTCTCGCCCGGCTCGACGGTCAGCGACACGTCCCGCAGCGCCGGGGTATCCGGGCGTGTCGGATAGGCAAAGGACACGTCCTCGAAACTGATGGCACCGCGCACCGGTTGTTCCAGCATCGCTGGCGGCTCGCTGACCGGCAGGGTCGAACGGGCGGCCAGCAACTCCATCAGTCGCTCGGTCGCACCGGCCGCGCGCATCATCTCGGTATAGGTCTCGGTCAGCATGCCGACACCGCTGACCGCAACAAAGGCATACATCACGAACTGGGTCATTGCGCCGGGCGTCATGGCACCGGCCTGGACCTGCAAGGCACCGAACCAGAGCACGGCGATGAGGCCGCTGAGAATGACCGAGAAGATCAGGGCAGTCATGATCGACCGCACGTCAATCCGCCGCATTGCCGAGGCGAATGTCATCTCGACAGCCTCGGCAAATCGACCGCTCTCCTCGCTCTCGCGTGTGAAGGCCTGGACCGTATCAATGGCTTGCAGGGTTTCACCGGCCCGCGCCGAAGCATCGGCCAGATTGTCCTGGCTGACCCGGGACAGTCGCTGGATACGCCGCCCGAACAGCATGATCGGACCAAGGATCAGCGGACCCAGGGCCAGTACAAGCAAGGCCAATTTCCAGCTCACCACGACCATCAGGACCAGCGCCCCGGTTGTGGTGGCAACCGTTCGCAAGGCCACGGAAATCGAAGACCCGACCACGGTCTGGATTAGCGTGGTGTCAGTCGTCAGGCGGGACAACACCTCGCCGGTCCGGGTCGTGGCGTAAAAGCCGGCATCGAGCGAGAGAAGATGTCCGAACACGTCCCGGCGCAGATCGGCGACGACCCGCTCACCCAGCCGGCTGATGAAATAAAAGCGGAAGGCGCTGGCCAGACCCAACAGGATCGCGACCCCCATGCCGGCGATGAAGTAGCCGCCCAACCCCTCGCCTGCGCCCAGCGACGGACAGGCGGCCGGCGGCGTCGCGCCGGCAAAACCACAATCCACCACCAGGCGGAAGGCGGCCGGCAACAACAGGGTCAGGCTCGAGGCCAGGACAAGAAATACCGCAAAGGCCAGCAACAGGCCGGGATAGCGGGTGATATAGGGGACCAAACGGCGCAGTGGTTGCACGCTCTTGGCCTTGTCGCGATGAGCCTGGTCGCGTTCAAGCTCGGCTGCAAAACCTGATCCGCGCGCCTCATCGACGGCATCAGCCGCTGCTTGTTGTTGGCTCATCTGTTGATCCCGATCTCTTGTGCTGGCACTTCGTCAGTCGGCTGGTTTGCGCGCCACAATGAACAGCGCTGCTGCCGGCTTCGGTCGCCATTCATAGTCAAGCTCGAAACCGGCATCGGCAATCTCCCGCCTCAGCGCCTTGCTGCCAAACACCTTTACCGGCGGGAAGGCCCCCAGCATCCGGCCGATTGGCAGGATCGGAACCATGAACCACATGCCATCCATCAGGCAGGCCGTGCTGGTGATGAAAACCCCACCCGGTTTGAGCAGGCGCATCGCCTTGTCCATGGCGGCCTGGCGATCCTCCAGCAGGTGCAGGATGCTCATCCCGAGCACCATGTCGAACTCACCCTCCGGGAGATCAAGCTCAACAAAGTCGCCGCGCTGATAGCGTATATTGGTCACGCCCTCCTCATCGCCCCGCGCTTCGGCGATCCGCAGCATTTCGCCGGAGATATCTGTCGCCAGGATGGAACCGGCCGCGTTAGCGAGCCGGCGCGCCGTGCCGCCCGTCCCGCAGCCGAATTCCAGGAGACGCGAATCGGCGGTCAGCTTGTCGCGGATTTTCGCCAACTTGAATTCCCACGACTCCACGTCCGCGATCGGGTCGTTGGAATATTTCTCGGCGATCTTGTCCCACCAGCGTTGCGCTTGCGTCATCTGCGGTCTCTCCCGGTCGCGATCACCCGGCGTGATCTGGTCGGCAATTATCTAGACATACGCAGACCCAATATGAATTGCGGTGAAACGGGTTTCTGATATACGCAAACGCATGAATTGGTCCGCTATAGCCTTCGACTGGAATCAGATCCGCGCGCTCCTCGCCACCATTGAGGAAGGCTCCTTTTCCGGTGCCGCCCGCGCCCTGGGCCAGACCCAGCCTACACTGAGCCGGCAGATCGCCGCGCTGGAATCAGACCTCGGCGTCACCCTGTTCGAACGCAATCGCCGCGCCACCGTGCCGACGGGTGCTGCCCTGGAACTGGTCGAACATGTCCGGTCCATGGGTGAAGCGGCACAACGGATATCCCTGACCGCCTCCGGCCAGTCCAGCGCCATCGAGGGTCGGGTGACAGTGACCGCGACCAATATCATGGCCTCCTACTACCTGCCGCCCATCATCAAGCATATCCGCGAGACAGCGCCGGGCATCCGGCTGGAAATCATCGCCTCGAACGAGCTGCAGGACCTGCAAAAGCGCGAGGCCGACATCGCCATCCGGCATGCGCGTCCGGAACAACCCGACCTGATCGCGCGCCTGGTCGGCGAAACAACCGGCCATCTCTACGCCCATCCGGATTATCTCGACCGGGTCGGCCGTCCGACCTGTATCGAGGACATCAACCGGCTGGATTTCATCGGGTTCGAGCAGAATGAGCGCGTCATCGAACATCTCAACGCGATCGGCCTGAACCTCACCGCCGACAATTTCCGCATCAGCTGCGGCAGCAGCACCGTGCACCATGCGCTGGCAATGCAGGGGCTCGGTGTCACCCCGATGACGCGCGACTGGATCGAACAGCATTCAGAGCTGGAAGAATTGTGGCCGGCACTGCCTCCCATTCCCGTCCAGACCTGGCTGGTCACTCACCGGGAACTGAATACCAGTCGCCGAATACGGCTGGTCTTCGACGCGATCGCCGACGGGCTGGACCAGCAACGCCGCGAAACGCGCAACCGCGTAACGGCGATCTAGCCGCCTGCCCACCGCCAAAACGAAAACGGGCGGTGCCAGTGGCACCGCCCGTCTTGCATTCGGCGTGTTCGGTGAAGCTTAGCGCTTCGAGAACTGGAAGGAACGACGGGCCTTGGCCTTGCCGTACTTCTTACGCTCGACGACACGGCTGTCGCGGGTCAGGAAGCCACCGGCTTTCAGGACCGGGCGCAGGCCCGGTTCGAACAGCTGGAGGGCCTTGGAGATGCCGTGACGCACAGCACCGGCCTGGCCGGACAGACCACCACCGGTGACGGTGGCGATGATGTCGAATTCATCGACGCGCTCGGCAGCTTCCAGCGGCTGCTGGAGCAGCATGCGAAGGACCGGGCGGGCGAAATAGGTTTCCTGATCGCGGCCATTGACCGTGATCTTGCCATTGCCGCGCTTGATCCAGACGCGGGCGACCGCGTTCTTGCGCTTGCCGGTGGCGTAGGAACGGCCATGCTCATCAATCTTGGGCTCAGCCGGAGCAGACTCTTCGGCCACCACGGCGCCGGCATCGGCTTCCTTGATGACTTCCTTGAGGTCTTCGAGCGAGCGGGCTTCTTCAGACATATCAGCCTCGCGTATTCTTGGAGTTCATGGACTTGAAATCGACCACTTCAGGCTGTTGGGCCTCATGCTTGTGATCGGGACCGGCATAGACGCGCAGGTTCGAGTACTGCTGACGGGCCAGCGGGCTGTCTTTCGGCAGCATGCGCAGCACGGCTTTCTCGACGACACGCTCAGGGAAACGACCGTCCAGGATCTTGGCCGGGCTGGTTTCCTTGATCCCACCCGGGTGACCGGTGTGGTGGTAGTAGCGCTTGTCGTCACGCTTCTTGCCCGTGAACACGACCTTGTCGGCGTTCACGATGATGATGTTGTCGCCCATGTCGACATGGGGCGTATAGTCCGGACGGTGCTTGCCGCGAAGACGAGTGGCGACATAGGCAGCGAGGCGACCGACAACGGCACCTTCTGCGTCGATCACGACCCACTTCTTTTCGACATCCGCCGGTTTAACGGAGATGGTTTTCATAATAATCCTGCCTCAGGCCTGATTAGCTCAGGTTGAATTCGAGGCCGCCGTGTAGGAGGGATTTTCAGTTCGGTCAAGCAGCTGTCGAATTTCAACTGCAATTTTATACACCTATCGATACGGTTATATAATACCGCTCACTGCTAGACCGTCATGCTTACGTCGCGAAGTCGTTGTAGTTACGGGGCGTTCAAGCCCGCCCCTGGAGAACCCATGCCCCTGTCCCGCCGTCATTTCCTGCGCAACAGCGCCGCGACCACCCTCGCCTTTTCCGGACTGGCTGCCCTGTCGGCCTGTCAGCGCCGCTATCCGGCCGAGCAGGGCTATTTCAACCAGGTCGAAGGCTTCGGGCACCTGCGTGTTGATCCGGACGGGCTGTTCGACCTGCCGCGCGGCTTTACCTATGAGGTCATTTCATCGGCCGGGCAGCCAATGAGCGACGGCCTCGTCGTCCCAGGTGATCTGGATGGCATGGCCTGTTTCGAACGGGCCGACGGGCGCCTGGTCCTGGTCCGCAATCACGAGCTTCGTATCGGCGAGACCGACAAGAGCCCGTTCGGCGTCGACAATGCCGGGCTGGACCTGATAGACCGCTCTCGGGTGCATGACTGGGATGAAAACGGCAATCCGCATATCGGCGGCACGAGCCATGTGATCCTGAACCCCGAAACACTCGCCGTTGAAGATGAGTATCTCTCCCTGGTCGGCACCATCAACAATTGCGCCGGCGGCCCGACGCCCTGGGGCAGCTGGCTGACCTGCGAGGAAAATGAAACCAATGCGGGGCCTGAAGCCGGTGTCGAGCACGGCTATGTGTTCGAAGTTCCCGCTGACGCCACCGGTCTGGTTGAGCCGGTACCGCTCAGGGCAATGGGCCGCTTCCGCCACGAGGCTGTTGCGATCGATCCGCGCACGCTGATCACCTATCTCACCGAAGACCGGTATGAGCAGTGCCTGTTCTATCGCTTCCTCGCCAATGTGCCGGGCGACCTGGCGCAAGGCGGTCGATTGCAGGGCCTGTCCGTTCGGGGTCGTCCGGCAATGGACACCCGCAATTGGGACGGCGCCGGCGTCACTCAAGGCGAGTGGCTGGATGTGGAATGGATTGATCTCGACGATGTCGAGGCTCCCAATGCCGACCTGGCCTTGCGCGGCATTGCCGCCGGCGCTGCCCAGTTCACCCGTGGCGAAGGCATCTGGTGGGGCGACAATGAATGCTATTTCACCTGCACCGACGGCGGCGCCGAGCGCCTCGGCCAGATCTGGCGCTATCAGCCCAGCCCGGCCGAAGGCGAAGCTGGCGAAAGCGCTGAGGCCGGGCGTCTGCAGCTCTTTTTCGAAAGCCATGACGATGCAGTGATGGAGCGCTGTGACAATCTGTGTGTCGCGCCATGGGGCGATCTGATCGTGGTCGAGGACGGACCGCAAGACCAGTACATCCGCGGCGTGACGCCTGATGGCGAGGTGTATACGATTGGACGCAACGCGGCCTCCGGGCCGGATGGTCAAAAAAGCGAGATTTGCGGTCCATGTTTCAGTCCCGACGGTTCGACCCTGTTTTTCAACGTTCAACGCCATCCCGGCCAGACCTTCGCCGTCCGTGGTCCCTGGCCCGCGCGTTCGCTGTAGGCGTATCGCTGCTGGCGCTGGCCGCCTGCGGACCGGCAACAGACGAACTGCCCGAGGATGCCGGGCTGGAAGAGACCGGCGGACCGGTCGAACTCCTAGTAACTGCAGCGTTCACGGCGGTGGAAGGCGGCGGCGGAGCTGTCGGCTTCCTGCCCGACCCGCAAGCGCCCTCGCTGGGTCTGGTCCTGTCGGCACCGCGCATTGGTGGCCTCGACCTCTATGACCTCGACGGCGTCCTGAAGACCCGCCACACCGGCGAGCGGCTGAGTGGCCTCGCCACCGCCCCGAATTTCGAGCTGCGCGGCGAATCGCTGCCGCTGATCTTTGGAGCCGCGGCTGACAGCCAGGCGGTGCGCGGCTTTGCGGTGGTCCGCGATGGCGCCCAGGTGCTCGACCTGCCGCTCGGTGCCATCGAGCCGCTCGACGGGGTCTCCGGCCTTTGCCTGATGCGTGAGGGAACGGGATTTGTCGAACTCGTGGTGCTCAGTACCGGCGCCCATGCCGAGATCTGGCGCGTCCGCGATGCCGGCGAGGACCAACTCAGCGTCGAGCGTATTCGCGACTTCCCCCTGCCAGCACCGGCGCGGCAATGCGCCGCCTTCGATGGCGACATCTACACCGCCAGCCCGGCCGGCGGCCTGGCCCGGCTGACCGCTGACGGCACGCTGCTGGCCGATGCCCGGTATCCGGCTGCCAGCCTCACCATCGGGGAATTCAACGGCACCCGCCTCGTCCTGGCCGCCGATGGCAATGGCGAGACCGTCGATACCTTTGACGCGGCCACACTGGAAGCGGGCATCTCCATCGACATCGTTGACGGTCTGTCCACGCCGGGCGTGCAGTCGCCCGGCGCTCTCGCCGTGACCTCTGCAGACTACGGTTACACCGCCTACGCCAACGGTCTCCTGGCGGTTTATGATACCGATGCCGGACGGTTGAAAGTCGTCTCCCGCGATGCCCTCACCCGCGCCGTCGTGGCGGCCGACTAGAGACATCCGGTCTGTCGCCCCGCCAGCAAGCCGAGCCGCGCGAGCGGCTCAGCTTGCCGAGGCTGGACAGGGTCAGGAAATGCGGTCGACCAGCGGTCTCGCTTTGAGCGATTGCACCGCCTCAACCGCCTTGGCGGCCAGGTCAACGCCCAGCTCGTCAAACAACGCGTCCATGGCGCCGCGTATCTTGTCGAGCATATCCATCATCAGCTCATACTGGCTCCGGCCGAATTCAGTGAATTCCAGCACCTTGCGGCGACTGTCGGAGGCATGAGGCCGCTTTGACACGAGCCCCAGCTTAATCAGGGCCGCCACACGCTGGGTTGCCACCTGGTGCGGTTGGTCCAGCGATGTCGCGATATCTGCCGCCGTGACGTCCGCCACCTCTCCGATCATCAACACCGTGGAGATGGCGCGTGGTGGAATGATGATCCCGGACGACTGCAACAACACCTCACCCTGATCGGCAATGGTTTCGACGAGGCGGAGCAGCTTGTTCGAGACGAATGCGCCACTGAGCCGGTGGGTGTCCATGATGTTGCTGTCGCGCATGACTTGCCTTTTATGCAATCAATTGTACAATTAAGTGTATAAACTACACCCGAGGATCCGACCCGTAAAGGAAAGTCACATATCATGACCGCCGCGCAGACCGACAAACGCACAACGATCATCACGCTGGCGATTTTCCTCGGCATTCTGACGGTCGCGAGTGCCCTGGCCCACTACGCCATTGTCGCCCTGGTGCCGACCTCGCTCTATGTCGGGACGCTGATGATGATGCCGACGCTGGCTGCCTTCCTGACCCTCAAACTCCGCGGCCGCAAGATTTCAGACCTGCCCTGGCGATGGGGCAGCCATGGAGCCAATTGGGCCGGCTATCTCATTCCGGTTCTTTATGTCTCGATTGCCTATGGAATTGTCTGGCTGACCGGTCTGGGAGGCTTCGGCAATCCGGAAACGATCAATGAGTGGAGCCGGGAGCTCGGCCTGCCAGACGCGCCGGCCTTTGTCGTGATCGCATTGATGGGCTTGTTGATGGCGGTTGTGCAGTTCGCGAAATCGCTGGGCACAATTGCCGGCGAGGAGATCGGCTGGCGCGGCTTTTTTGCCTGGGAGTTGCGCAAGCTCTTCTCATTCAATGCCACATGCCTGATCAGCGGCAGTATCTGGGCCGTCTGGCACTACCCCGTCATCATCGCCTATGGCGGCGGGAACACATTGTTTCAGCTGGCGTGCTTCACCGTGATGATCATCGCGATGAGCGTCATCATGACCTATTACACCTTCAAGAGCCGCTCGCTCTGGCCCGCCATCATGTTTCACGGCGCCCACAATATCTACATCCAGAAAATCTTCACGCCGCTGACGGTGGACAATGCCTCAACCGCCATGTGGACGGATGAGTACGGGCTCATGATCCCGATCATGGTGAGCCTGATTGCTGTGGTTTACCTGCGCCGCGCTCGCAAGGCCGGTCTCTAGGGACCGCCCCGGCCCTACACTGCCCGACGCGCCGTCCAGGCGGCAGCGACCATGGCGATGAAGAGCAGGATGGCTCCGGCTTGATGGGCCAGGGATAGAGACAGCGGCACAACGGCCAGGAGTGCGGCAATGCCAAGCGCGATCTGACCGATCACCAGGGCCGGCAGGATCACCATGAAAGGTTTCAGCGAAACCCGCGGCTCACGCCAGACCTGCCACGCATAGGCGAAGACGCCGAGCGCGACGAGATAACCGGTCCAGCGGTGATGCATCTGCACGGCTGCATGGCTCTCGAAGATTGCCGGGAAGAAATTCATGCCGCCGAGATAGCCCTCTGGAATGAGATCACCATTCATCAGCGGCCAGGTATTGTAGATGCGTCCGGCATCAAGACCGGCCACGAACGCCCCCAGGATGATCTGCACGAAGACAAGGCCCAGAAGTCCTGCCGTAACACCAGCCAGGCGTCCGCGCCGCAGCGGCGGCGGACCATGGCGGGCTTCCAGCGAGAACCAGATCGACAGGCCCAGAATCACGAAGGCCATGCCCAGATGGGTCGCCAGCCGGTATTGGCTCACATCCAGCCGGTCAGACAGACCGCTCGCCACCATCCACCAACCGATCGCGCCCTGCGCCCCGCCGAGCAGAAACAGACCGAACAGGCGCGATTTGAGCCGGGCGCTGAGATGGCCGCGCATCCAGAAGAAGACAAAGGGCACGAAGTAAACGAGACCGATCAGGCGGCCCAGCTGGCGATGGCCCCACTCCCACCAGAAGATGAATTCGAACTCGTCCAGCGTCATCGCCGAGTTCTGGACCTGGAATTCGGTGGTCTGCTGGTAGAGCGCGAACTCGTCCTGCCAGTCCTGCTGACTCAAAGGCGGGATGGCGCCGGAGATCGGCTTCCATTCGGTGATCGACAGGCCACTGTCTGTCAGCCGCGTCGTGCCGCCAATGATGATCATGGCGCAGACAAGCGCGGCGACAACGAGCAGCCAGGTCGAGACGGCGCGGCTTTTGGTGCTGGAATGATACGGCATGCAATCTCCCGGACCGGCTAGGTAGCTCATCCACACATCGGCGCAAGGCTTGGGCTTCACCAGGCCGCCCCTCCATGCTGATATTGCACTCGCAGGACTGGGACGGACGCGCCATCATGTCGCAACCCGGCCGTGACTTTTGGGGGAGAAGGCGTGAGCAATACCGAACAGACGGTGATCATCCTGGGTGCGGGCCAGGCCGGAGGGCAATGCGCCGCCTCGCTGCGGCGCAATGGCTTTGAGGGCCGTATCCTCCTCGCCGGCGACGAGCCACACCCGCCCTATCAGCGTCCGCCCCTGTCCAAGGCCTATCTGTCCGGCGAGATCGACGAGAGCCGTTTGTGGCTGCAGCCACCGGAAACCTGGACCGAGCAATCGGTCGAACTACGCCTGTCCAGTCGCGCCAGCGCCATTGATCGCACCGCCAAAACCGTCCGCTTCGAGGATGGCAGCGAAGAAAGCTATACGCAGCTGGTGATCGCCACCGGCTCGCGCGTGCGCACCCTGCCCGTTCCCGGCGCCGATCTGGACGGCGTGCGCTATCTGCGCTCGATCGCGGATGTCGACGCGCTGAAAGCCGATTTCGCACCGGGCAAGCGGATCGCCATCATTGGCGGTGGCTATATCGGTCTGGAAGCCGCTTCGGTGGCCTTGAAGCTGGGCGCGAAGCCTGTCGTGATCGAGGCCATGGACCGGCTGCTGGCCCGGGTCGCCGTGCCGGAAATGTCGGACTTCTACCGCCAGGCTCATGAAAGCCGTGGCGTGACCGTCCGCCTCGACAGCCAGGTCGCCGCCCTGAAACCGAAATCAGGCCTGTTCGGGCGCGGCAAGACGGTGACCGGGGTCGAGCTGAGCAGCGGTGAAACCATCGCCTGTGACAGCGCCTTGGTGGGCATTGGCGTCATTCCCAATCAGGAATTCGCCGCAGAAAGCGGCCTTGAGACGGGCAATGGCATTCTTATCGATGAGGCCTGCCGCACCTCCGACCCGGACATCTTCGCCATTGGCGATTGCGCCGAACAGCACAACTGGCTGGCCGGCAAACGCCTGCGCCTTGAAAGCGTGCCCAATGCGCTCGACCAGGCCAAGCGTGCCGCCGCCGCGATCTGCGGGTCACCGGCGCCCAAGCCGGAAGTGCCCTGGTTCTGGTCCGACCAGTATGATCTCAAACTCCAGACCGCCGGCCTGATCGGCGATCACGACAGCACAATCATCCGCGCCGGCAGCGACGAAACCCCGCGCAGCTTCTTCCACCTAGCAGGTGGCGTCCTCATCGCGGCGGACTGCATCAATGACCCGCAAAGCTTCATGGCCGCCAAGATGATGATCGCCAAACGCGCCAAGCCGGATCCGGCAGCACTGGCCGATCCGGAGGTGGCGATGAAGGATGTGATGAAGGCGGCGCTGGCGGGGGCTTGAAGCGGCGCATCAGGAATCAGTGCCCCCCAATGCGCGAGCGGCGCACACTCCGCCATAGACCGCTTGCCGGGAGTTCGCTGTATCCGCTGGCTGACAAGCGAACCATGGATGGTCCTGCGCGATGCGCCGGAATGGCATGACGAAGGACAGCACACAGGATCATGTCCCTTTGGCCTGAGTCCTGCGGCCTGGGTCCTGCGGCCTGGGTCCTGCGGCCTGGGTCCTGCGGGGAAAATTGTCCATGGACCATGGCATCGCAAGCAAATGGTCGGAGCGGCGAGATTCGAACTCGCGACCCCCGGTCCCCCAGACCGGTGCGCTAACCGGGCTGCGCCACGCTCCGACACTCACTTGCTGGACAGGCAGGCCCGTCCGATGGGGAAGTCGCTTATAGGGGCAGGTTTGCCGCTGGGCAACAGGGCTGTCAGCGTGTCCTGCGGTCAATGCAGACCGGGGTGGGAAATCAGGGTTCCAGGGCCGCTTTCAGCTTGGCCTGGGCGTTTTCCAGATCGGCGAGAATGTCATCGAGCTGGCGCTTCGGACCATCCGCGGGGCGCGTCCGTGATGGCCGCGACGCGATCGGATGTTCCAGGTCGGCGGCGTCAATAGCCATGGGCTCACGCGGCTCAACCGCCTTGATATCACCCAGCGCCATGACCGCGGCGACACCCTGGTCCTTGATGTATTTGCGGGCGCCCTTGATCGTGTAGCCATCCTCATAGAGGAGCCGCTTCACGCCGCGCAGCAATTGCAGGTCCTGCGGACGGTAGAAACGTCGACCGCCGGCCCGTTTCAAAGGGCTGATCTGGGGGAATTTGCTTTCCCAGAAGCGCAGGACATGCGCCTGGATATCGAGTTCTTCGGCCGCTTCGCTGATCGTCCGAAACGCGTCTGCAGACTTGGTTGTGACCGACATGCGCTGTTCGCGTCAGTCTGCGGGTCCGCCCTAATCCTTGGACAGAGCCGAGTCGACGCGCTCCTTGAGAACTTGAGACGGTTTGAAGACCAGAACCCGGCGGGCATCAATGGGCACTTCCACCCCGGTCTTCGGATTGCGACCGACCCGCCCGCGCTTGTCGCGCAGCAGGAAGGAGCCAAAAGATGAGAGTTTCACCGACTGGCCGGCGGCCAGATTGTCCGACACCATGGCCAGGACCGACTGGACCAGATCCGCTGACTCCTGGCGTGACAAGCCGACCTCCCGGTAGACCGATTCCGCCAGATCAGCTCGCGTCAAGGTTTTATCCGACATAGGCATCCCCACAAAGACGAGCCAAGGCTACGCCTCGAAGCCCTGTCAGGTCAACGCCAAGGTCTTGGTTAGGTGCGTGAAACTGGTGAAATAAGATATCAATACCGCGCGAGGGCCGCGCCCCAGGTGAATCCGCCACCCAGCGCTTCCATCAAAACCAGGTCGCCCCGCTTGATCCTTCCGTCCTGGACAGCCCGGTCAAAAGCCAGCGGGACCGAGGCTGCGGACGTGTTGCCATGATCTGCAACCGTAGAGATCACTTTTTCCGTCGGGATCGACAAACGCCGCGCCACACCCTCAAGAATGCGCTGATTGGCCTGATGCGGCACGAACCAGTCGACCTCCTCGATCGTCACGCCGCAGCGCGAGGCAATCGTGGTCATCGACTCGGCGATATTGGTGATGGCGTGCCGGAAGACCTGATTGCCGACCATGCGCAGATGCCCGACCGTTCCCGTCGAGGATGGTCCGCCATCGACATGGAGCAGGTCCTTGAAACGCCCGTCCGAGCGCAGATAAGTGCCCAGAATACCGGACCGGTCCGTGCCCTCTCCCGCCGGCTCGGCGGCCTGCAACACCATGGCGCCGGCGCCATCGCCGAACAGCACGCAGGTCGAGCGGTCAGTCCAGTCGAGAATTCGTGACATCGTCTCGGCACCGACGACGAGTGCCGTTTTCGCCTGTCCACGCGCAATCATGTTGTCGGCCATGGACAGCGCATAGACAAAACCGGTGCACACGGCCTGGACATCAAAGGCCGCGCCCTGTGTCGCACCCAGCCGCGCCTGCAGCATGGTGCCAACCGAGGGGAAGGTGAAATCCGGAGTGGTCGTCGCGACGACGATCAGGTCGAGCTCTTCAGCGGCAATGCCGGCATCCTCGAGCGCACGACGGGCGGCGCGTTCGGCCAGGTCGCAGGTGGTGACCCCCTCGCCGGCAATATGGCGCTGGCGGATACCGGTGCGCTCACGGATCCAGCTATCGCTGGTGTCCACCATGGCGGAGATTTCGTCATTATTCAGAATCCGCTCGGGCAGATGCGACCCGATACCGGCAATACGCGCACTCAGTTCAGTCATGACGCTGCTGCGACTTCCTGTTCTTCAAAACTGGCAAACTTGTCGAGATTGGCGCGGATCTGGGCCATGAAATCGCTTTGCGCCATCACATAGGCCAGACCGAGTGCAGAGGCGAAGCCTTCGCCGTCGGCGCCGCCATGCGATTTCACCACAATGCCCTTGAGGCCCAAAAGCACACCGCCATTGATGTAGCGCGGATCCATGCGCTGACGCAGGCGTTCAAGCGCGCCCAGCGACAACAGGCCGGCGGCCAGCTTGGCCAGCAAAGAGCTGGTCAGTGCATCGCGCACCCAGCCGGCCACGAGGCGGGCCGTGCCTTCGGCGGTCTTCAACGCAATATTGCCGGTGAAACCGTCGGTGACGACGACATCGATACCGCCGGCGGAAATGTCATTGCCCTCGATGAAGCCCTGATAGGCAATATCCAGATTGGCCTTGCGGATCAGCTGGTCGGCCTCACGCACGGTATCATTGCCCTTGAGCTCTTCCTGGCCGACATTCAACAGGCCGACGCTGGGCGCCTCGCCGCCGAACACGGCGCGGTGATAGGCCTCACCCATGATGGCAAATTCGACCAGCTGGGTCGCATTGCACTGCACATTGGCGCCAACATCGAGGACCACGGTATGACCCTTCGGGGTCGGCCAGTTGGCCGAGATCGCCGGGCGGTGAACGCCCTTCTTCATGCGCAGGATGACCTTGCCGATCGCCATCAGGGCGCCGGTATTGCCGGACGACACGATCGCCCCGGCCTCGCCAGACTTCACACTCTGGATCGCATTCCACATCGAGGAGCCGCGGGCGCGCCGAACGGCCTCGCTGGGCTTGTCGGTCATCTGGACCAGGGTCTCCGTGTGGCGCAGCTCGCAGACGGCCGCGACCTTGGGATGCCTGGCCAGAAGCGGCGCGAGCAGGGCTTCGTCGCCGTGCAGGAGATAGGTCGCCTTGCGGTCCGGCCAGCGCTTGAGCGCGTGGCCGATACCCTCGACGACCGCGGCCGGTCCGAGATCGCCGCCCATGGCGTCGACCGAAATCGTTGGAATGGCTGTCATGAGTAGCGGTGCCGTGTCCCTCGCAGAGGCGCCAAAGCGCCAAAAAAGCCCGCGGAACTTAGCCCATGGCCCAAGCAATGCAAGGCGGCAAGACGGCGATCAGGGCGTCGCGAAATCAGGTTGACCACCGTCCAGCAGGGCGGCCCCGCCCTGCGCATCAAGCCCGGCAATGGTCGAGTTGACGTATAGGGCAAGGGCGGACGCCCGTGGGTCGTCGCCCTGCGTATTGTAGACATTGCGCGCCAGCACCGCCTGCAATTGGCCCGGATCCTCTTCGCCCGCGGCCTGTCGCAAGGCCTCGGCGCGGCCGTAAAACCCTTCCGCCATGAAGCGGATTTTCTTGCCGACCCCCGAATCCCCCACGCCCATCTCGCGCATGCCAGCGTCGAAATCGTCGAACATGGTGTCGAACAGCGCCTGCGACAGCTTGCGGGCATCATCGACATCCCCGAGCGCCTGCAGCTGCAACACGACGAGCGCGCAGTGCAGGATGATCATCTCGAAACGGCCCTCGACCGTGTCGGGAACACCCAGCCGGGCATACAGATCAGGTGACCGCGCCGCCGCCACGACATGGCGGTAAAGCGCTTCGGCGCGAGCTTTTTCCGGCTTCTTGCCGAAAAGACCGTTCAACATGCGATCCGCACTCCCAAGAATTGGCGCTTGAAGCTAAGCTCGCCCCCGGTTAGGTCAAGACAGGGCCGCACGCGACACCACGTCGCGCGGGGCCGTACCATCTTGCAGGAGTTCCTGATGAAGCGTCGCGTTAGCCTTACAATCCTGATCGCCGCCTGTGCGATCGGCGCATCGGCCTGCAACCCGGTCCTGCGCTCGCACGGCTATCGCTACACCACCCAGGACGTGCCTGAAATCATCGTCGCCGAAGACACCGAGAGCTCCGTCCTCTCGCGCCTCGGCAACCCGTCGACCCGCGGCACCTTCGAAGAGAACACCTGGTATTATATCTCGGCGACCCGCGAGAGCCTGGCCTATCTGCGCCCTGCAACGCGTGACCGCCGCATCATCGCGGTGACTTTCGACGAGAATGGTCTGGTCAGCGATGTTGCTGAATACGGGCTGGAAGATGGCCGCGTGGTTGCCATTGCCGATCGCGAAACCCCGACCCGGGGCCGCGAGCTGACCTTCCTTGAGCAGCTGCTCGGCAATGTCGGACGCCTGCCCACCGAACAGTTCGGCGGCGAGCAGAACCTGCCAGGCGGCGCCGGTGGTCCACGTCGCGACCAGTAGTCGGTCGACACGACAGCGTCACATCCAGAAAAAGCCCCGACCGGACGGTCGGGGCTTTTCTTTGCTCAAGGCCCGGGCTTGCTGAATATCCGGGGCAAGCGGGCCGCAACGGCGTTCCGGATTATTCGCCGCATCCCATCATGGTTTCCAGCAATCGCGCTGACAGGGCGAACATTTCACCCTGGCTTTCATCCACATTGGTCAGCATGGCCACGGCATGACCTGACTGGATGTCGTAGGCCGACGTCATGTTGGAGGCGCCGTTGGAGCCCGACTGGGTGGAGACCGGGCGGGTCTCGCCACACAGCTCCCAGTCCCGAAAGCGGCCACCAAACGCATAGGCTTGCTGTGGCGCCTGCACCGTCCGGAACAGGTCCAGGCTCGCCGCGCTCAACACCCGCCCATCGGCAAGCGCTCGCTCCAATGCGATCATGTCCGCCGCGGTCGTGTAGCTGCCCCGAAAGAAGCTCGGCGACCAATAATCGCCCTGCCCTGCCGGATCGCCCGGATCGAATCCGATCGCGACATCATTCACCCGCGGATCGGTATTGGACAGGTCGTTGAGATAGCCGCCACTCTGGCGCATTTGCGCCGGTTCGAAGACATGCCGCGCCCGCAATTGCGGGTAAGGCAGGCCAGTCACTTCCTCCAGAAGGTATTGAACCAGAAGCCAATTAGAGAGGGCATAGTCGAATTGCTCCCCCGGCTCGAAAGCAAGATCGCCGCTGGCGTAGAGCGAAACAGCTTCGGGGACACGGATCGCTTCGACCGCCTCCATCTCGCCATTGGCGACCCGTCTGAAGGCCTGGAGAAGGTCATTGGGAAGACCTGACTGATTGCTCAGGATATGGCGCAGTGTCAGCCGGTCGCCGGTATCGCTCCGGTAGTCGGGAAGATAGGCCGAGATCGAGGTATCAATGTCCAGCACCCCCTCATCAATCAGGGCGAAAACCACGAGGGCTGCGAAATACTTCTCGACCGAACCGGTCTGGAATGCCGTGTCCGCTGTGAGCGACCGCGCCGTATCCGGGTCCGCCACGCCTACGACCAGTTGATAGGGCGGAAGGCCTGGCGCGCTAGACATGATGACGCCATTGAAATCATGCGCTTCGACCCATTCACGCGCAATCGCGTCCACCGCCTGATCCTGCGCCAGCACAGCCTGGGCTGACCCGGTATTGCCGGAACATGCGGCCAGCCCCGCCGCCAGAACACTTATCAAAACATACTTCATGGAAGACCTTTCTCCTTGATCCCACGGCGGGCTCCAGTGCCGCGGCCATGATTCAAGGCTAGCCGATCGACCGCCAGCAATCTTCGCCGCTCGACGATCCGTCACCACCATTGGCCGATTGCCCCAGTCCCAAGCGCCGCATCGACGCGCCTACTCCACACTGAGCACCCTTTCCTTATCCCCTGGGAGAAGGTGGCCGGAGGCCGGATGAGGGGGGATTTCTCCTGCGCTCACCGGGACTTACCCCTCACCCTGGCCCTCTCCCAGGGGAGAGGGAAAGTGCGCTACATCAAAGAATCGAGAAAACTTGTCCGCCCTCCTTTTCGCCCACCCCATGATCACTCCCGTTCCCGGGCCATGGACCGGTTATCCAGGGGATTTGGGAGAGCGAACCGCATCCGGTCTGGCCGGCCTGTCAGGCCGCCTATTCCGACGCCGAGGAAACCTGGAAATTGCGCTGCGAGACCCTGGCAAAAAGAAAGAGCTCCGGCCGCTGGCCGGAGCTCTCAGATCGTCTCGATGATGATGACTAGTGGGCCAGGAAGGCCAACAGCAGCAAGGCCACGATATTGGTGATCTTGATCATCGGGTTCACAGCCGGGCCGGCGGTGTCCTTGTAGGGATCACCCACGGTGTCACCGGTCACGGAGGCCTTGTGGGCTTCCGAGCCCTTGCCGCCGTGATTGCCGTCTTCGATATACTTCTTGGCATTGTCCCAGGCACCGCCGCCGACAGTCATGGAGACCGCGACGAAGAGACCGTTGACGATGACACCCAGAAGCATCGCACCGACAGCCGCCAGCGCCTGCGCCTGACCGGCAATGGCATTGATGGCGAAGTAGAGCACGATCGGCGACAGCACGGGCAGAAGCGACGGCACGATCATCTCGCGGATCGCCGCCTTGGTCAGGATGTCCACGGCGCGGCCATAATCCGGCTTCGCCTTGTACTCCATGATGCCCGGGATCTCCTTGAACTGGCGACGCACTTCGGCAACGACAGCCGTGGCCGCGCGGCCCACCGCCATCATCGACATGCCGCCGAACAGGTAAGGCAGCAAACCGCCAAACAGGAGGCCGACGATCACATACGGGTTCTCGAGCGAGAAGTTCGGCTCGATCCCCAGCAAGTGTTCGACATCGGTGGTGTAGGCCGCGAACAGGACCAGGGCACCCAGGCCGGCAGAGCCGATGGCATAGCCCTTGGTGACGGCCTTGGTGGTGTTACCCACCGCGTCCAGCGTGTCCGTCGTGTTGCGGACGCTCTCATCGAGACCGGCCATTTCGGCGATACCGCCCGCATTGTCGGTGACCGGACCGAAGGCATCGAGGGCCACGATCAGACCGGCCAGCGCCAGCATGGTCGTCACCGAGATGGCGATGCCGAACAGGCCTGCCAGCGTATAGGTCCCGAGGATGCCGCCGATGATGATCAGCGCCGGCAGCGCCGTCGATTCCAGCGAGACCGCGAGGCCCTGGATGACATTGGTGCCGTGTCCGGACTCGGACGCCTTGGCGACCGATTTCACCGGACGGTATTCGGTACCGGTATAGTATTCGGTGACCCAGATGATCGCGGCGGTGACCACAAGCCCGATAATACCGGACCAGAACAGGTTCATCCCGGTGATCATCTTGCCATTCACTTCGGCGATGTCACCCATGCCGATGGTGTAGTCCGTGACCAGCCACAGGGCGCCGATCGACAACACACCGGCGACGATGAGGCCCTTGTAGAGCGCGCCCATCACATTGGTGCCCTTGCCCAGGCTGACGAAGAAAGTGCCGACAATCGAGGTCACGATGCAGGCCGCACCGATCATCAACGGGTAGAGCACCATCGTCGAAGCGAGCTCGCCGGTGAAGAAGATCGCAGCCAGCACCATGGTGGCGACCACGGTCACGGCATAGGTCTCGAACAGGTCCGCGGCCATGCCGGCGCAGTCACCGACATTGTCACCGACATTATCGGCGATGGTGGCGGCATTGCGGGGATCATCTTCCGGGATACCGGCTTCAATCTTGCCGACCATGTCACCACCGACATCCGCACCTTTGGTGAAGATACCGCCGCCGAGACGGGCAAAGATCGAAATCAACGAGGCGCCAAAGCCGAGTGCAACCAGCGAATCGATGATGATCCGACCGGTTTCATCGCTTCCCAGAACGAGGCCCATCGGGCCTGTCAGGACCCAGTAATACCCGGCAACACCCAGCAGGGCCAAGCCGGCAACCAGCATGCCTGTGACGGCACCCGAGCGGAACGCGACCGCAAGACCGGCAGCCAGGCTGGTGCTAGCGGCCTGGGTGGTGCGCACATTGGCGCGGACCGAGACCAGCATGCCGATGAAGCCCGCAGCTCCCGACAGGATGGCGCCAATGGCAAAGCCCAGTGCAACCTGCCAGCCAAGGAAGACAGCGATCAGGACGCAGACGGCGATGCCGACGATACCGATGGTGGTGTATTGACGTTTGAGGTAGGCGTTTGCGCCTTCCTGAATGGCCGATGCGATTTCCTGCATCTTTTCAGTGCCCGCGCTTGCCGACATCAGCCGCTGGGTCTGTACGACCCCGTAGATGATGGCAAGAACAGCGGCCGCAATGGCCAATAATAGCATGTTCATGGATTCCAGCCCCGTTTGTTCACAACGTTATGGTCTCGGAAGGAAAACGGGAAAGCATGCGCGTGTGATCACGCCGACCTTAGACACCTCCCCCGTTATTCTTTTTATTGTTGGGGGGACTATGCCCAATGGAACAGAGCGGTGCAATACGCGCTCTTTATCCAGTCATGGCATTGACTTGTTGCAGTGCAATATAGTTCTAGCGACGGAGAATCCGGGTGTCGGCCTGGCGAATCTCCACATGGTCAATCGCACGCTGGCCATAATGCTCACGCAGGGCTGTCTCCCAGACCTGCACGGCGAGCTCATTGTCGAGACCGGAGCCGTCCTCATTGGAGATCGAATGGCGAAAGCTCGCCCGCACTGCAGCATCGAGGGCGTAGTGGGCCGCTTCACGGGCATCCCAGATGTTCTGCCCATCCGCGAATCGGACCCGAAGCTGCACATAGGCGTAGCCGGTCAGGCGACCGTCGCGAGACAGGGGCGCAACGACCGTCGGCATTGTGAAAGCACGCGGGTCATCATTGTCCTCGACCTCAACCTCGTCCTCATCCTCAGATCCGGCCAGATTGAACAGGGTCAGGATGCGGTTCGAACGACCACCTTCCTGCGATCCGCCACTCGATTCGGCGGGCGGCGACACCCTTGCCAAAACAGGCGCCGTTGCGAGCGGCGACAGCAACAGGGACAACAGGACAGCGAACAGAAAACGCATGACGGCCTCTCAATCAAAGCAGAGACTGACAGCATTGCCTCAAAAATGCGTAAAGCCCGATTTCCGCGGCTGCATCAGGCTGCCATCACCCCATCGCGCCTGCACGCCCTCCCCCGCCATCACCGATCCGATGCGCGTCAGATTGGTGTCCAGCGACAGACCCAGCGCGGCGATCCGCTCCCGACACCCTGCCGGTGCCGTAAAGAGGAGTTCATAATCGTCACCACCGGCAAGCAGGGCGTCCAACGCCCCCCCCGACTCCAGCCAGTCCCTGGCCGTTGGCGAAACCGGCACAGTATCGACATCCACCCTGAGCGAGCAGGCGCTGGCCGCCGCGATGTGGCCGGCATCGGCCAGCAACCCATCGGACACGTCAATGGCAGCGCTGGCCAGTCCCCGCAGGGCAAGTCCCAGTTCAAGTCGCGGATCCGGCGCCTGGTAGCGCTCAAGCGCGCCAGCCAGCTCTGTTCCGGCTTTCCTTGCCGAAAGCAGCCCGAGCAATCCGTCACCGATCATGCCCGACACCCAGACATCCTCACCCGGACGCGCCCCGGAACGGCGCAGCGCGGTGCCGGTCTCGATCTGGCCGACAAGCGTCAGTGTCACCGTCAGAGGTCCCGGCGTCGACGTGGTGTCGCCGCCGATCAGCACCAGACCGTATCTGGATTGCTCACGATGCAGTGCACGCACAAAAGCCTCGCGCCACGCGGCATCGAGCGCCTCCGGCCAGGCGATGGCGGACAGATAACCACGCGGACGCGCGCCCATGGCAGCGAGATCGGAGAGATTGGACCGCAAGGCCCGCGCTGCCACCACGGCAGGCGTGTCACTGTCAAGAAAATGGACGCCGGCGACCAGGCTGTCACACGCCAGAACGGTTTCCTGTCCCGGTTCGGCTTGCAGCAGGGCAGCATCGTCGGCAAGGCCGAGCGCGGCGGGATCACCCTCTGTCAGCGGCAGGAGCCGCGTCCGGATGAACTCGAATTCGCCGTCCCCGGCCATCGCCTAGAATTCGTCCGGACGGGCGCCACGTGCGCAGCGATCAAAGGCCGCATTGATGAATTTGGGCTCGGCCCCCTCGAAAAAGGCATTGGCGACCTCGATATACTCGTCGATCACCACACGCGCCGGCACATCCTTGCGATAAAGAAGCTCAAAGCCGCCAACCCGCAGGATGGCGCGGACGGTCGCGTCCAAACGCTCGAGCCGCCACTTGTCGGCCAGCAGCGCGTCCATCGCCGGATCGACATCGGCCTGGCGTTCGACGACTCCGGCGACCAGGCTCTCGAAGAAATCCTCATCGGCCTCGACGAATTCGGGAGCCTCGCCGCAGGCACCGAAACGGTGCTCGCGGAATTCGCGGATGACCGCGCTGGCGCCGAGACCACCAATCTCCATCTGGTAGAGGGCCTGGACCGCCGACAGCCGTGCGGCACGGCGCAGGCGGGCGCGGTTTTCAGATGGTGATTCCTTGCTGGCAGTGGCCATGCTCATGCGCTCCTGAACCGGTTGCGCAGCTCGATCAGCATCATCGCTGCATTCGCTGCATCCGCGCCCTTATTCTTGTCGATCGCCCGCTTCAAGGCCTGTGCGCGGTTCTCGACGGTGAGGATACCATTGCCGACCGGGATGGCCTTCAGGTTCAAATCCATGATTCCACGAGCCGATTCACCGCAGACATAGTCGTAATGCGTGGTTTCGCCACGAATGACACATCCCAACGCGACATAGCCATCATAGCCGGCGCCGGCCTTTTCGGCCTGGGCGATCGTGCCCGGAATTTCCAGCGCTCCCGGGACTTCGACAATGTCAAAAGCAAAGCCCTTGGCCTCAATGGCCTCGCGCGCGCCCTTGATCAGGCCATCGGCGATGTCGCGATAGAAAGTGCCCGCGATGATGAGATATTTTGGCGCGCTCATGCGTCACCCTCCGGAAAATGCCGCTCTTCGCGGATGGAAAGACCATAGCCGTCCAGGCCAACAATCGTTTGCGGCTTGGTAGACAGGAGCACCATGTCGCGCACCCCCAGATCCAGCAGGATTTGCGCACCAACACCATATTCGCGCAAGCGGCGAGCTTCCCGTTCGTCCTGGGCCAGAACAGGATGAGCGCCAAGGCGTTCCATGATGGCGGTATGGGAGGTCTCGCGAATGAAGACCATCACCGCCGGCCCGTCCGCGTCGGAAATTGCGCGTATACCGGCTTCGACCAGGGCGCCACGCGGTCCGCTCTCGTGCAGGACATCATCGACGAAGCTGACCTTGTGCATGCGCACAGTAGTTGGCTCGGACGCGTTCGGTTGCCCCTTGACCAGGGCGACATGCTCGGACCCGTCCAGGGTATTGCGGAAGACGACGAGCTTGAACGGCCCCCCGAATTGCGAGGAAAACTCGCTTTCGATCCGGCGCTCGATGAAGCGGTCATTCTTGCGGCGATAGGCGATCAGGTCGGCAATCGTGCCGATCTTCAGACCGTGCAACTGGGCAAAGGCGACCAGATCAGGCAGGCGCGCCATCGAGCCGTCCTCATTCATGATCTCGCAGATCACACCGGCCGAGCCGGCACCGGCCAGGCGCGCCACATCGACCGAGGCTTCGGTGTGTCCGGCCCGAACCAGCACGCCGCCATCGCGGGCGACCAGCGGGAAGACATGGCCCGGTGTCGCGATATCATCAGCGCCCTTGGACGGATCCGTCGCGACCTCGATGGTGCGGGCCCGGTCATGGGCGGAAATGCCGGTGGTGACGCCTTCACGGGCTTCGATCGAGGTGGTGAAAGCGGTCTGGTGGCGGGACCGGTTGTCACTGGACATCAGCTTGAGATCGAGCTGTTCGACCCGCTCCTGGCTCATCGCCAGGCAGATCAGGCCACGGCCATGCTTGGCCATGAAATTGACTGCATCCGGTGTGGCGAACTTGGCCGGGATGACCAGGTCGCCTTCATTCTCGCGGTCTTCCGCGTCGACGAGGATGAACATGCGCCCATTGCGCGCATCCTCGATGACGTCCTCGATGGGGGAAAGTGGGATGTCGCTCACGCGCGTCTCCAGAAATCAGGTCGGCGAGAATTCGCTCAGACGGGCGGCGTAGCGCGCCATGAGGTCAACCTCAAGATTGACGTGTGCGCCAATTTGCAGCGCGCCCAGCGTCGTCACGTCGGCAGTATGGGGAATGATCATCAGGTCGAAGGTCTCGTCAGTCACGCCATTGACCGTCAGCGACACGCCATCGACAGTGATCGAACCCTTGCGGGCAATGAATTTGTTGAGCGTTGCCGGTGGCTTCACCGTCAGCACGATCCAATCGCCGTCATCACGGCGGCCGACAAGCTCGCCAATGCCGTCGACATGGCCGGTGACCAGGTGCCCGCCAAGTTCCTCACCCAATGCCAGGGCGCGCTCAAGATTGATCGCATCACCTTCGCGCCAGCTGCCCAGCGTGGTCAGCGACAGCGTTTCCGGCGAGACGTCTACCGCAAACCAGCACCCCTCACCGGTCCGGCCCTTCCCGACAACCGTAAGACAGGCGCCAGCATGGGCGATCGACGCGCCCATAGCGATCCCGTCCGGGTCATAGGGAGCTTCGATCTCGAAACGCCGCTGGCTGTCGCCGCTGATTGAACGGACCCGGCCCTTGGCAGTGACAATTCCGGTAAACATCAGCGGTTCCGTTCGTATGTTTCCTGCAGGTCGGCGCCCCGTTCGATCACGCCCACCCGTCTGAAGATGGGCGCCTTGTCGAGCGTCTCAAGGCCCAGCGCTGCAAGTGCCGGCAAACCGTCACCGCCCAGCACCATCGGGGCGCGGAACCATTCGATCCGGTCGACCAACCCAGCCTGGATGGCAGCAGCAGCAATCCTGGCCCCCGCCTCGATCATGACCCGCTCGCAGCCTTTCATGGCGCGTTCCAGATCACGATGCGGGATCAGGGTGACCGATCGATCTCCGCCCTTGAACACCTGTGCCGTGGCCGGCGTGCGGCCCTGACTGTCCATGATGATCACATCAGGTTGGCGCTCGCAGCCGCCCTCGGGTCGCGCTGTCAGGCGCGGATCATCGGCGAGGATGGTGCCGATCCCGGTCAAAACAGCGTCATGGGCGGCGCGCATGCGGTGGACAACAGCACGGCTCTCCGGCCCGGTGATCCATTGCGACACGCCATTGGCGAGCGCAATCTTCCCGTCGAGCGAGGTAGCCAGCTTCAGCGTGACAAGCGGACGCGCCGCGCCACTCATCCGTCGTCGTCTTCGCGAGGACCGAAATGGGCCGTCAGAGCTTCATCGGTGATGAATTCGCGGAAGTCTTCGACCTTGTGGAAGTCCTTGTACACCGAGGCATACCGGACATAGGCGACGGCATCGAGATTCTTCAGCCCCTCCATCACCAGCTCGCCGACACGGTCGGAGGTGACATCGGTTTCGCCCGTCGATTCGAGACGCCGCACGATGCCGGAGATCATCTGGTCGATCCGGTCGGGCTCGATATTGCGCTTTTGCATGGCGAGCTGGATCGAGCGATTGAGCTTTTCGCGGTCAAATGGAACCCGGCGCCCGGATTTCTTCATCACCGTCAGCTCGCGAAGTTGCACGCGCTCGAACGTGGTGAAACGGGCGGCGCAGGACGGACATTGCCGCCGACGCCGGATGGCATTCCCGTCCTCGGCAGGACGGGAATCTTTCACTTGGGTGTCGGGATGACCGCAAAAAGGACAACGCATGCCGGTATCTTAGGCCAGTTCGGGATAGATGGGGAAGCGTGCAGTTAACGCCTTCACCTGCTCGCGCACTTCGGCCTCCACTTCTGCATCGCCATCAGGCTGGTCCACCAAAGCATCCAGCACGCGGACCATCAGCTCGCCAACCAGGGTAAATTCAGCGACACCGAAACCGCGTGTTGTCGCGGCCGGGGACCCGACACGGAGGCCGGAGGTGACGGTCGGCTTTTCCGGATCGAAGGGAACGCCATTCTTGTTGCAGGTGATAAAGGCTCGCTCGAGCGCCTGTTCCGCCGAATTGCCCTTCAACCCTTTCGGGCGCAGGTCGACCAGCGCCAGATGACTGTCGGTGCCGCCTGAAACAATGGCATAGCCGCCATCCGTGATGGCTTTCGACAGGGCCTGGCAATTTGCCACGACACGGGTGACGTAATCCTTGAACTCCGGCTGCAGGGCTTCACCGAAGGCGACCGCCTTGCCGGCAATCACATGCATCAGCGGGCCGCCCTGAAGACCCGGGAAGATGGCTGAATTGAACTTCTTGCCGAGATCAGGATCATTGGAGAGGATCATGCCGCCGCGCGGCCCACGCAGGGTCTTGTGCGTGGTCGTGGTGCAAACATGCGCATGTGGCATCGGATTAGGGTAGACACCCCCCGCCACCAATCCCGCGACATGGGCCATGTCGACCATGAGATACGCGCCGACCTCATCCGCGATCTTGCGGAATTCGGCAAAATCGATCTCGCGCGGATAGGCCGACCCGCCGGCAATGATCAGCTGCGGCTTGACCTCGATCGCCTTGGCCCGAACAGCATCATAATCGATCCGGGCGTCGCTTTCGCGGACACCATAGCTCTCGGCCTTGAACCATTTGCCCGACATGTTCGGCCGGGCACCGTGGGTCAGGTGACCGCCGGCGTCGAGCGACATGCCCAGGATCGTGTCGCCCGGCTTCAACAGCGCCAGAAAGACACCCTGATTGGCCTGACTACCGGAATTGGGCTGGACGTTGGCATACTGGGCGCCGAACAGCGCCTTGGCCCGCTCGATGGCCAGGGTCTCGACCACATCGACATACTCGCAACCGCCATAATAACGACGACCGGGATAGCCTTCGGCATACTTGTTGGTGAGTGGAGAACCCTGCGCTTCCAGCACCGCCCGGGACACGATGTTTTCCGACGCGATCAACTCGATCTGGTTTTGCTGACGATTGATTTCCTCGTGGATGGCATGAGCCACCTCGCGATCACTCTCAACAATGGAGCGGGTGAAGAATGGGCTCTCGTTTCCGGCTTCGATCTGGGTATCAGGCATGACGCGTCCTCAGGTATTTTGACCTGTGTGATAAGGCGCTGCTCTGAGTGGGGCAAGCCGACAATTAGCGACAACGCAGATAGCGGCATATCGGGCCTGCGCCTGATGGCGTTTATTTGGCCAGTTCAGACTGTGCTGCTGCAAATTAAATATATTTGACTATGCACACTTGAACTCATGCTCAACACATAATACCGATCTGATCTTGCAATGATCAATGAAGTCACCATTTGTGACAAAAACAAGTCAGCGTTTCCTGAAAGGTTTGCCTCATGGCTGAAGACATGCTCCCCGACATCGACAAGGAAGAATTGCTGCGGATGACGACCGATGTCGTCGCGTCCTACCTGTCGCACAACTCCATGCCCGCCGATAATGTTCCTGACCTGATCCGGTCAGTTCATGCGACCATGAAGGAAGTCTCCGAATCCGAAGCCAAGCCGGAGCCGAAGACAAAACCGGCGGTTGCCCTGTCCAAGTCCGTCGCCGACGATTACATCGTCTGTTTGGAAGACGGCAAGAAACTGAAAATGCTGAAGCGCTATCTGCGCTCGCAATACAACATGTCTCCGGACGATTACCGCCGCAAATGGAACCTGCCATCGGACTATCCGATGGTCGCTCCGGCCTATTCGCGCAAGCGGTCGCAATTCGCCAAGGATATTGGCCTGGGACGCGGCAAGAAGGACGGCTGACGCCTCCTCTGCCTAGACTTCAATTCCTCGACGGCCGGGCCCCTTGCTCGGCCGTTTTTCATTGGCCGCGCAACGCTTGAGCTTCCAGGCCAGCTTGGCTCGCGCCAGCGTGTCGATATCGGCACGGGGGGTGCGGGCCGGAACCTGGAAGACCACTTCTTCCGCCGTCGCACCGTCAATCGCGGCGACGCGCAGGGCATTCCCTACTTTCTGGATTTCGACAAAGATTTCGCCGGGCATCGGCCTACCTCGGAACCGGGACGCTGCAGATCAGCCCCGGGCCACCCCGGCCTGCTCAGACGCCCGCTCCCAGACATCATCCAGCGCCTCGACGAGTTGGTCAAACATTGCGTCGGTGTGCAGCGGGCTGGGCGTCAGGCGCAACCGTTCCGTTCCACGCGGCACGGTGGGGTAGTTGATCGGCTGCACATAGATCCCGTGCTCATCGAGCAGCATGTCGGAGATCCGTTTGCACAACACCGGGTCGCCAACCTTGACCGGCACGATATGGGTATCCGACGGCATCACAGGATAACCTGCCGCCAGCAACTGTGTCTTCAGGCTGGCGGCCCGCTCCTGGTGCTGCTCGCGCAGATGATGCGCTGCCTTGAGGTATTCAACGCTGGCCCGGGCACCGGCCGCCAGGGCTGGCGGCAATGCCGTCGTGAAGATGAAACCCGGCGCAAGCGAGCGGATCGCATCGACGATCGCGCCATCGGCAGCGATATATCCGCCCATGACACCAAATGCCTTGCCCAGCGTCCCTTCGATGATGTCGATCCGGTCCATCAGACCGTCCCGTTCGGCGATCCCGGCGCCGCGCAAGCCGTAAAGACCGACGGCATGGACTTCGTCGAGATAGGTCAGCGCACCGTATTTGTCGGCGAGATCACAGACCGCTTCCAGCGGGCCGATATCGCCGTCCATCGAATAGACCGACTCAAACGCAATGACCTTGGGCGCGTCCTTCGGTGCTGCGGCGAGCAATTCTTCCAGATGGGCGACGTCGTTGTGGCGCCAGATCCGCTTCTCGCAGCGCGCGCCCTTCACACCTTCGATCATCGAGGCGTGATTGAGCTCGTCCGAGAACATGATCAGGCCAGGCAGGATCTTGCCCAGCGTCGCGAGCGTCGCCTCATTGGCAATATAGCCGGAGGTGAACAGCAGGGCTGAATCTTTCTGGTGCAGATCGGCAAGCGAGCGCTCGAGCTCGACATGATAATGTGTGGTCCCGGAAATATTGCGCGTGCCACCCGCGCCGGATCCGACATCATCGATGGCTTTCTTCATCGACTCCACGACACAGGGCAATTGGCCCATGCCGAGATAATCATTGGAGCACCAGACCGTAACATCGCGGACCTTGCCGTCTTCGGTGCGCCAGCGCGCGACAGGAAAATCACCCTTGCGACGCAGCAGGTCGGCAAAGACGCGATATCGCCCCTCCGCCTTGACGCGGCGGACAGCATCCTGGAACGCGGATTGGTAATCCATGGGTGGGCCTTTCACGACGATCTATACATGCCGACACGACAATGAGTCGACATATAGCGTCTCGACAGCCATCCGTATAATGGACGAAGCGCCGCACCCAATGGATAAGTTCAGTTGTCGTCTGACCGGGAATTACATCCGGAAACGAATGTGATCCGCCCAGAAGCGCTCGATGCGGGCAAGCGCCGTATTCATCGCCGGCAATTGCTCGACTTCAACACCGCCGACCGGGGCCAGTGATGTGCCCTGACGCTCGAACAAGGCATTGAGATGGCTGCAAACCGCATGCCCACCCTCGGTCAGGCTGACCCGGACAGAGCGACGATCGACGGCTGACCGCTGATGGCGGATATAGCCGGCATCGACGAGTTTTTTGAGATTGTAGGAGACATTGGATCCCAGATAGTGGCCGCGTGTGCGCAATTCACCTGCGGTCAGCTCCTGGTCACCGATATTGAACAGCAACAGAGCCTGTACGCTGTTCAAATCGTCGAGACCTTCCCGGTCGAGTTCATCCTTGACCACATCCAGCAATTGCCGGTGGAGGCGCTCCACAAGCTGGAGAAGCTCAAGATAATCGGAACTGGGCGCCGCTTCCGGTGCCACGCTTTCTGCCATCGCCATCACACATACTCCACCCGACCTTTGATGGTCGTTTTATTGCTTACGGAGTTGACGTTAGCGGCAAAGCGCGAAAATCCCCTTAACGGGCTTGGTTAAATTGGTGTCAACGCTTGTCCCAGCTGCCGTCCAGCAATTTGTAGATGCCCGAGAAGTCGGACGACCCACCGCCAAGATTGTCGAACATCGCGTAAAGCGCTTCGGCCTGGGCACCCAGCGGCGTGGTTGCACCCGCGCTCTGGGCGGCATCCTGGGCCAGCTTGAGATCCTTCAGCATCATCGCCGTGGCAAAACCCGGCTTGTAGCCATTATTGGCCGGCGTGGTCGGGATCGGGCCCGGCACCGGACAATAGGACGTCATCGACCAGGACTGGCCGGACGCCTTGGATGAAATGTCGTAGAAATTCTGCGCATCCAAACCCAGCTTCTCGGCCAGGGCAAAGGCCTCACAGGTGCCGATCATGGTGATCGCCAGCAGCATGTTGTTACAGATCTTGGCCGCCTGACCCGAACCGACATCCCCGGCCCGGATCACCGCCTTGCCCATGGCGTCGAGGATCGGTTCGGCCGCCGCGAAGTCAGCTTCACTACCGCCGACCATGAAGGTCAACGTGCCGGCTTGCGCCGCTGCAACGCCGCCGGAGACCGGCGCATCGACAAAGCGGAACCCCTTCTCCACCGCCAGACCACCAACATGGCGGGCGCTGTCGACATCGATGGTGGAGCAATCGAGGAAGAGCGTACCCGGAGCGGCCGCGTCGAAGATCTGGCCTTCATAGACACCGCGCACATGCTTGCCTGCGGGCAGCATGGTGACCACCGCGTCAGAGCCGGTGACGGCATCCGGCGCGCTGGCAGCGGCCACAGCGCCCTGCGCAACCGCTTGGGCGACGGCATCGGCGCTGAGATCAAAGGCGTGAACCTCGTGGCCGGCCTTGACCAGATTGGCGGCCATGCCGGATCCCATGTTTCCAAGTCCGATAAAGGCGATGCGGGCCATGTTGGTTTCCCCGTTGATGGTGGTATTCTTTGTGGTGTCTTGTTGGTGGTCTTTGTGTGGTGTCCGTCAGGCCTCGTCGAGGAAGCTCATCTCATGGGCCGCATCGAGTGGCGCGAAGGCCTTTTCGATCTCGCTGTCAGCCGCGGCCGGCGCCCATTTCGGTGCCTGGTCCTTGTCGATGATGACGGCGCGCACACCCTCGTAGAAATCGGTTCCGGTCAGGCACCAGCTGGAGACCCGCAAGTCCTGGCGCATCACATCCTCGAAGGAAAGATCAGCGCCCTTGCGCAGGCAGGCCAGCGTCAGCTTCAGGGCCGTCGGCGACTTGGTGCCGAGGATTTTCGCCTGCTTGGCCGACCAGGGATCACCCGCCGCTTCGATCCGGGCGAGGATGTCGTCCACACTGTCGCCGGCAAAGGCCGCATCAATCAGTCCACCGGTCACGGAAAGGTCGCTATCGCCCGGATCGCCGGAGAATTCCTCCAGCAGGACTTCCAGCGCGTCTTCGCCGGTCAGGTCGGCGCTCTCAAGCGCCTCGATGAGCGCATCATACTGGCCGGACGGGCAATAATGCGTGGCCAGGCCAGCCGCGACACAATCGGGCGCTTTCAGCCGGGCGCCGGTCAGGCCCATCCAGGTACCGATCTCGCCAGCCAGGCGCGGCAGGAAATAGGCGCCGCCGACATCCGGGTGAAAGCCGATCCCGGTTTCCGGCATGGCCAGCATCGTCCGGTCGCCGGCAACCCGGTGCGAACCATGCACCGACACACCCACACCGCCGCCCATGGTGATGCCGTCAATCAGGGCGACATAGGGTTTGGGATAGTGATGGATCAGCGTGTTGAGCTGGTACTCATCGCGCCAGAACAGCCAGGCCTTGTCGTCACCCGCCTTGCCGGAATTGTGCAACTGGAGAATATCCCCGCCAGCGCAAAACCCCTTCTCGCCAGCCCCGTCAACGACGATGACCTGAACCTCATCATCATTCCGCCAGGCCTGCAGCGCCTCGATCATGGCGAGGCACATGCCATGGGTCAGCGCATTGAGCGCCTTGGGCCGGTTGAGCGTGATACGGCCGATCCGGCCGATCTTGCGGGCGATGATTTCTGGGTCTTGGGATTGGGTTTCGGTCATTGAATCGCTCGAATGTCGTAGTTGGCGACGCCGAGGCGGGCGGCCGCATTGAGAAGACTTGCGTCCCTTGAAACGATTTCACCGTCAAGTTCAACCGCCAGCGCAAGATAAGCTGCATCGAAGAGTGATAAACGGGTCTGCAGGGCGAACAGCGCCAGCTCTCGCATTTTCAGGCGCCCTCGCGGCTCCACCGTCTCGATGCCCAGTGAATTCAGGTCCGTCATCGTGACGTCAAAATCAATCGCCCTTCTTTCCGCATGCACGCGCAACAGGTTGATAATCTCCCAGTTGAAAATGTCCGGCGCGACTTTCATGCTCGCCAGATTCCGGGCCAGAAAGGCATCACTGCGCGGATTGCCCTGTTGCCGTAGCAGCCAGCCCGCGGCGGCAGAGGCATCAACCACCAGCGGCTTCATTCCCGCGCCAATGGCTTCAGATCTTCCCAGGTCATGCCGTCGAATTCCGCGACCTTCAGTTGGCCTTCCCGGTGCTTCCGGAGCCTGGCGACAAGTTCGTCAGCGTCCAAATGCCGGTGTTCGATGGCGCGTGACAACACGGCGACAGGCTTGCCGTGTCGCGTAATCACGAATGGCCCCTCACCTTGTTCGACCTTGTCGATCAAGGCCGAGAAGTGCGCTTTGGCGTCTGTCAAACCGATTTCCATGCAACCTAGCCTCTGACCAGAATTATGGTCAGAACCTAGCGCAAAATCAGACCGCGCAACAGAGGCGCTAAAGCCTACCTCATCACATCCTTTGCAATTATCACGCGCATGATCTCATTCGTGCCTTCCAGGATCTGGTGGACGCGGAGATCGCGGACGATGCGTTCGAGCGGGTAGTCCTGGAGATAGCCATAGCCGCCATGCAGCTGCAGGGCCTGGTTGGCGACGTCGAAACAGGTGTCGGTGGCGAAGCGCTTGGCCATCGCGCAATACTTGGCAGCCGACGGGTCGCCGGCATCGATGGCGGCGGCGCCGCGATAGAGCATCATGCGGGAGGCTTCGAGCTCGGTGGCCATGTCGGCCAGCTTGAACTGGGTGACCTGGAACTGTCCGATCTCGCGGCCGAACTGCTTGCGCGTGCCGACATAGTCTTTCGCCAGCTCGAAAGCCTCGGTGGCGCCGCCCAGCGAGCAGGCGCCGATATTGATGCGGCCACCATTGAGGCCCTTCATGGCGAGGGTGAAGCCCATGCCCTCTTCCGCCAGCAGATTGGCGGCGGGCACGCGGCAGTCCTCGAAGGTGACAACGCGGGTCGGCTGGGCATTCCAACCCATTTTCCGCTCGTTCGCTCCAAAGGAGAGGCCCGGCGTGTCCTTCTCGACCACGATGGTCGAGATGCCCTTGGGACCGTCACCGCCGGTGCGGCACATGACGACATAATAATCCGACGTGCCGGCACCCGAAATGAAGGCCTTGGCGCCGTTGAGCACATAATCATCGCCGTCACGCACAGCTTTCGTGCGCAGCTGGGCCGCGTCCGACCCGGCGCCCGGCTCGGTCAGGCAATAGGAGGCGATCTTTTCCATCGTCATCATGCCGGGCAGGAAGCGCTGGCGCTGTTCTTCAGTGCCCCAGCTATCGATCATCCAGGCACACATATTGTGGATCGACAGGAAGGCCGCCGTCGGCACACAGCCGCGCGACAGCTCTTCAAAGATGATCGCGGCATCAAGGCGCGACAGGGCGGAACCGCCGACGTCATCGCGCGTATAGATGCCGGCGAATCCGAGCTCGGCGGCTTCGCGCATCACCTCGACGGGGAAGTATTTTTCCTCGTCCCATTTGGCCGCATTGGGCTTCAAGCGGTCGTCGGCGAATTTTCTCGCCATGTCGCGGATCAGGGTCTGATCTTCTGTGAGAGCGAAATCCACAGCAGCACTCCTGTTGCTATTCGATTGTTTGGCGGACAAATCTTGTCCGTCGGCTTTTGCCGGAGCCGTAACGCGGGTTTGCCGCGGCGGCAAGTTTGATATGTCATTGAAGACGAAGAAGACCAGAGGCCGACATGTATCCCAATACCCGACTTCGCCGCACCCGCCAGGCTGACTGGTCACGCCGCCTCGTGCGCGAAAATGCCCTGTCGGTGAACGACCTCATCTGGTCGGTCGTGGTCTCCGATACCGCCGACCCGGTCGAGCCGGTCGCCGCCATGCCGGGCGTGGAACGCCTCTCCCTCGCTGCACTGGCGAAGGCGGCGAAGGAAGCGCAGGCCCTGGGCATCCCGGCGATGGCGATCTTCCCGCATATCGATCCGGCCAAGAAAGACGATGCCGGTTCCGAAGCGCTGAACGCTGACGGCCTGGTCCCCAACGCCATCCGCACCATCAAGGATGCCGCCCCCGATCTCGGCGTGATCTGCGATGTCGCCCTCGATCCTTTCACCACGCACGGTCATGACGGCATTTTGCAGGGCGACCGGATCGCCAATGACGAGACCGTCGAACGCCTGATCGAACAGGCCCTGGTCCAGGCCGACGCGGGCTGCGATGTGGTCGCGCCGTCGGACATGATGGATGGCCGCATCGGCGCCATCCGCGAAGCGCTGGAAGGCGAAGGTCATCACGACACGATGATCCTCTCCTATGCCGCCAAATACGCGTCGGGCTTTTACGGCCCCTATCGCGAGGCGATCGGCTCGGCCGCGGCGCTGAAGGGCGACAAGCAGACCTACCAGATGGACCCGTCCAATCGTGATGAATGTCTGCGCGAGGTCGAACTCGACATCGCCGAGGGTGCCGACATGGTCATGGTCAAGCCCGGCCTGCCCTATCTCGACATCGTCCGCGCCCTCTCCGACACCTTCCCCGTTCCCGTCTATGCCTTCCAGGTCTCCGGCGAGTACGCGATGATCGAAGCCGCCGCCGCCAATGGCTGGATCGATGGTGACCGCGTGATGATGGAAAGCCTGCTGGCCTTCAAGCGCGCCGGGGCTGCGGGTGTGATTACGTATTTTGCCAGGCGGGCGGCGATGAAGTTGGCGGGGTAGCCCGACCGGTTGTCATCCCTGATGGACGCCCCGTGCATGCGGGGCGAAAGTCAGGGACCTATGTGGTTGCAAAGATTTAGCTCCCAGTCTTGCGTCCGGCCTTCGCCGGACATCCAACGGGGATGACAAGCGTACCGGGGCGAAGAGTTTGCGCCTTCGGCGCCCTTGACCTCAAGAAACGGATACGGCCCGCTGGCTGACAAGTGATTTAAGGTCGACTCCGCGCGAGGCGCCGATTTTTTCGCATCGCGCACCTCCAGTTGTTGTCATCCCGGATGGACGCCCCGCGAAGGTGGGGCGGAAGTCCGGGACCTATGTGATTGCCACCACCTGGGTCCCCGCCTTGCGTCCGGCAATCGCCGGACATCCAGCGGGGATGACAAATGTACCGGAGGCGAAGGGATCGCGCCTGCCGGGCTCACTCCGTGGCGAGCGAATTGCCAAGAGGTCGCTGTCCCTGCCCTTGCCAGAACTCAATATAAAGTAGGACGAACCCCAGTAATCCACAAAATATAGCGGGATGACGCTTGCGTCACCCGTAACACAGGCCTACGGTCCGTCATGTGTTGTGGTTCACGAGCGTTGTTTGAAACAAACACTCTGGGGAGACACACATGTCACTGGACAAGATTCTCTATGCGGTCGCCGCGCTCGCCGCGATCATTTTCGCCTTTGTCACCTTTGAATTCACGGGCCTCATCCTGGTCATTCTGGGCCTGGCCTGCGGGTTCTTCGTGAAAGGGGATCATCGCCGCGGCCTGTTGATCGCCGCCATCCTCCTGATGGCTGGTGGCGCCGGGGCGCTCGGTGCCATTCCGGCGGTCGGCGACTATCTGACGGCAATCTTCACCAATTATGGTGCCGTACTCGGTGCCGCTTCGCTCATGGTCATCGTAATGGCGACGGCCGAGCGTCTCATTCCGGGCATGTCGAGCGACTGAGACCTGCCAGCCGATCTGATATCCACAGAGCTCCGGGCCAGCCGCCCGGGGCTCTTTTCGTTGGGGATTGATTGACCTTGCGACCGCGTCTGCCTAGTCAGCCTGATCATCGCCGACGAGGTAGACCGATATGCCCAACGCCCCGACCCGCACCACCCTCACCGTCCAGGCCATGCACGCCATTGACCAGATGACAGGCGCGGTGATCCCGCCGATCCATCCGGCGACGACCTATGCGCGTGGCGCGGACAACCAGCTGATCGGTGAGCAGGACTATCGCCGCCCCTCCGGTCCGACCGAAAAACAGGCGGCGAAAGTACTGGCCATGCTGGAGGGCGCGCCGGATGCCAGATTGTTTTCCTCCGGGATGGCTGCGATCGCCGCCGTGATCGAAAGTGTGCCGACGGGCGGGCATGTCATCGCCCAGACCGAGATGTATTACGGCGCCAAATTGCTGCTGCAGCGGGCGGCGGCGAAACAGCGGATCCGGCTCGATCTCGTCGCGCCCGGTGACCTGGACGCGCTCGCGGCCGCCGCCCGGCCCGATACCGATCTGGTCTGGATCGAGAGCCCGGCCAATCCGTCCTGGGCGGTCGTCGACATTGCCAGGGCGGCGGAGATTGCCCATGCGGTCGGCGCGACACTGGGGGTCGATTCGACCTGCGCCCCGCCCTGCACCACACAGGCCCTGGCGCTTGGCGCCGATATTGTCATGCATTCGGCGACCAAATACCTGAACGGCCATTCCGACGTGCTGGCCGGTGTTCTGGCAACGCGTGAGGTCAATGATCGCTGGGCCGAGATCGGCGAGATCCATTCCAAGACAGGTGCCGTCCCAGGCGCTTTCGAGACCTGGCTGTTGATGCGGGGCCTGCGCACGCTCTGGGTCCGTTTCGAGCGTCAAAGCGCCAGCGCCCTGATGGTCGCCCAGGCACTGCTGGGCGAGGCCGGGATCGATGCCGTTCTCTATCCGGGACTGGCGGACCATCCCGGTCATGCCATCGCCGCGCGCCAGATGAGCAATGGCTTTGGCGGCATGCTGTCCCTGCGCCTGTCCGGTGGTCATGCGGCCGCTGCCAGGCTGGCTGCCTCCACCCGGCTTTTCACACAAGCGACCTCGCTGGGCGGGGTGGAAAGCCTGATCGAGCATCGCAAGCCGATCGAGGGGCCGGACAGCCCAACACCCGATGATCTGGTGCGGCTGTCCGTGGGCCTGGAAGATCCGCAAGACCTGCTCGCCGATCTCCGTGCAGCACTGAGCTAGTCGGACAGCTTGATCGCCGGCAGCGACCATTTGAACTGGATCGCACAACCGCGCAGGACCAGCGCCAGCAGCGCCGAACCGAGCGTGACCAGGCTCGCATTGAAGCCCAAGGTCATGCCGCCGACATAGGCCGCCGCGCCGGCCAGGGCGGCGAGCGCGTAAATGTCCTCACGCAGGACGAGCGGCACGTCATTGACGATGATGTCCCGCAGCAGTCCGCCAAAGGCCGCACTCATCATTCCGGTGAGCAGCGCGATGGTCCAATGGGCTCCGGCGGCGAGACCGGCTTGCGCGCCCAGGACACAAAAGACTGACAGGCCGATCGCATCGGCCCAGATCAGCGCGGCGCGGCGGGTAGCGATGGCTTGCGCCCAGGGCGAGGTGAAATAGCCCAACATCGCTCCGAAGACGGCGACGGCGAGGTATTTAGGCTCGGCGATCCAGTAGACCGGAAGCGAACCCAGAAGGATGTCGCGCAGCGTCCCGCCGCCCATGCCGGTGACGGCGCCAATGATCACAGCCCCGAACGGGTCGAGCGATTTGCGCGCCGCCAGCATGCCGCCGGAATAGGCGAAGAAACCGATCCCGGCATAATCGAGGATAATGAAGAGAAGCTCGATACTCATTGCGTTGCACTTGCAAGCTTGCTCGACCGCAATTTGCGGCGCGCCTGCTCAAGGGCGATCAGATCGGCAAGGTCACGGGATCGCCAGGCAGCGGCCATCAGTATCCCGCTGACCAACAACCAGAGACCGATTATGACCATCAATGATTCGGGACGGGCAAAACCGATGCGTTGCCAGAATTCCGGGTCCATCTCGGAGACCCCGAATACGGCGGCGACGGGAATACTCACCAAAATCAGCGTGGTGGTCCGGAAAATCCGTTCACTGCGCGCGGCATTGAGGCGCGACCATTCGGCCAGAAAATCGAGCTGTGGATCGTTCAGCCCGCCCAGAAGGCCCAAGGCAATTTTCCAATGCCCGGACCGCATCAGGGTCGACATCTGATCATTGGTGAATTGATAGAGGACCCGTCGGGTGAAGGAGGCGATCACGATCAGACGCCAGACAGCGAACAGCTTGGTCAGGCGTTTCCAGACATCCATGACCACCGGATCATTGGCGATATAGCCCCGAGGCTCACTCATGAACCCGCTCCATTCTTCGGCCGCTCCAGCCTCGCGATCAGTGAGGACGTATCCCAGCGATTGCCGCCCATGGCCTGCACGTCGGCATAGAATTGGTCGACCAGCGCCGCGACGGGCAGGGTCGAGCCATTGCGCCGGGCTTCATCCAGTGTGATGCGAAGGTCCTTGCGCATCCAGTCGATGGCGAAGCCATAGTCGAACTTGCCGGCGACCATGGTCTCCCAGCGGTTTTCCATCTGCCAGGACTGGGCCGCGCCCTTGGAAATGGCGCCGATCACCAGTTCCGGATCGAGCCCTGCGCGCTGGGCAAAATGCAGGCCCTCGGACAGGCCCTGGACGATGCCGGCGATGCAGACCTGGTTGACCATCTTGCACAATTGGCCGGCGCCCGCGGGTCCGATCAGCGTGATCGCCTTGGCATAGCTGTCCATGACCGGCTCGGCGGCCGCAAAGGTGTCTGCCTCGCCGCCACACATGATCGCCAGCTGCCCGTTTTCGGCGCCGGCCTGACCGCCCGAGACCGGCGCATCGAGGAAACCGATCCCGGCATCGCGGGCCTCGATGTCGAGCTCGCGGGCGAGTTCTGCCGATGCGGTGGTGTGGTCGACAAGCACGGCCCCCGGCTTCATGGCGGGAATCGCCTGTTCGGCGACCCGGCGGACATCGGGATCATCGCCCAGGCACATCAATACGAAATCGGCGTCGGCGACGGCGGCTTCGACGGTTTCAGCGGCCGTACCGGCATGCTGGTCGGCCCATGCCTCAGCCTTGCTGGCGGTGCGGTTCCAGACCGTCACGGCATGGCCGGCGGCTGCCAGATGGCCGGCCATCGGATAGCCCATCACTCCGAGACCCAAAAACGTGCAGCGTGCCATTGCGCTCTCCCCAATCATTCGGACCCTTGCTAGTCTCGCCGCGAATGGGGAGCAAGTCATCATGATCAAACGTGTTCTGCGCTATCTCGGATGGGCGGTGGGAGGACTGGTTGCGCTGGTGCTGGTCGGCGCCCTGATTGTCGCCAATCGCCTCTATGCCTCGCTGCCGCAAACGACTGGCGAGATGACAGTGGCTGGCTTGCAGGCCGAAGCGACAATCGCCCGTGACAGCCATGGCGTTCCCCATATTTTCGCGCAGTCCGAGCATGATGGTTTTTACGCAATGGGCGTCGCCCACGCCCAGGACCGGCTCTGGCAGATGGAAATCACCCGCCGTGCCCTGCGCGGCCGGCTCGCCGAAATTCTCGGTGAACCGGGGCTGGATACCGATATTTTCTTCCGGACCATGGGGCTGGGAACCGCCTCGGATACTGCGGTCGACAATCTGCCCGATGATGTCCGCGCCGCCCTGCAGGCCTATGCCGACGGCGTCAATGCGGTCATCAGTGCCCCCGGCTTCGTGCCGCCGCCGGAATTCCAGATCCTGATGTTTGATCCCGAGCCCTGGCAGCCCGCCGATACGGTCGTGGTCTACAAGGCAATCGCGCTGGACCTGTTTGGCAATGCCTTCCAGGAACCGCGCATGGCAGCCCTGGTGTCCCAGCTGGGCGAGCAGCGCACCGCCGAATTCATCGGCCGTTATCCCGATGACGCGCCGCGCTCGCTGACCATGGCCGATATCGGCATCGAGGCAACCACCCTGCCCCCGGCCGAGGAATTGGCGCCCGTCATGGGTCCCGAGGACACGGGACGCGACGGGTCGAACAATTGGGTCCTGTCCGGATCGCGGACGACGACCGGCCTGCCGATCCTGGCCAATGACCCGCACCTGGGTCTCGCCGCGCCGGCGATCTGGTATCTGGCTCGGCTGACCACCCCGCAGGGCTCGGTCGTCGGCGCCACCCTGCCCGGAACACCCTTTGTCACGCTGGGCCGCACCGACGAGATCGCCTGGGGCTTTACCAATACCGGTCCCGATGTTGGCGACTTGCATGCCGTCACCGAAGCCGATGTCACCGGTCAGCGCGAGGAACACATCACGGTCCGCTTCGGCGAGGACGTGATCATCACCCGCCGCGAAACGGCAACCGGCCCGGTGCTTGACCCCAAGCATTTCAACTATCCGGTGCCCGACGGCAGTGATTTCTTTGCCCTGCAATGGATGCTCGACGAGCCGGACGATGCGACGACCGGTGTCGGCCTTCACATTATCGAGGCCGATGACTGGGACGGGTTCGTGTCGGCGATCCGGGGCTTTGTCGCGCCCCAGCAAAGCATGGTCTTCGCCGACAGCGACGGCGATATCGGGTTTTACGCGCCGGCGCGTATCCCGGTCCGCGACGAGACCGGTGCCTGGGTCTCCACCATTCCCTTCGAGGAATTGCCGCACACGCTCAATCCCGACCGCGGCTTCGTTGCCACTGCCAACAACAAGATCGTGCCGGACGACTATCCGCATTATCTGACCTCGGAATGGTATGGGGTCTCGCGCATCCGGCGTATCCATGACGGGATCAGCGCGGCACCGGTCCACGACATCGAGACCATGCAGGCGCTGCAGGTCGACACGGTCAGTGACACCGCACTGCGGCTATTGCCGGTCCTGTTGCAAGCCGAACCGGAGACACAAGCCGGCCGCGATGCCCTTGCCGTGCTGGCTGACTGGGACGCCAACATGGCCGTCGACCGGCCCGAGCCCCTCATCTATTCCGCATGGATGCGGCAACTCTCGGCCGACATTTATGGTGACGAGCTGGGTGAGCTCCTGCCGGCCTGGCATGGCGATCGCCGCGTCTTCATGATGGACGTGCTGACCGGTGATCTCGGTCACTGGTGCGACAATGAGGCCATTGCCCGCACCGTGACCTGCCAGGAACTGACCGGCCCTGCCCTCGACCAGGCCATGGCAGAGACCATGGCGGCCTATGGCGCCGACTTCACGGGCTGGCGCTGGGGCGATGTGCACTACGCCCGCCACGCCCATCGGCCGTTTTCCGACTTCCCGGTCCTGTCGGACTGGTTCTCGATCACCACACCTGTGCCGGGTGACGGGTCCACCGTGAATGTCGCCCATTATTCCTACCGCACCCCGGGCTATGAAGTGTTCCATGGTGCGTCCTACCGGGCGCTTTACGACATGGCTGCACCCGACACCTCGCGCTTCATGATCACCACCGGACAATCCGGCAATGTGATGTCGCGTCACTATGATGATCTGGCACCGATGTGGGGTCGCGGCGAGTATATCGCCATTCCCACCGGCTGGACGATGGATGCCGCACCCGACGGTCTGTCAGTGCTGCGGCTTCAGCCCGGTTCGCAATAGGTCGAGCGGTAGAAAACCAGCGACGGCACGTCACGCGGCGTGTCGATCGCCAGCACACGGCCGACCATGATGTCGTGATCGCCGCCGGCATGAACCGCCTCGGCCTTGCAGGTCAGGCGGGCCACGGCGCCGTCTATGAGTGGAACGGTCTCGCCGCTCCAGCCCGTATGGCAAGCGGCCAGATCGGCCTCCAGGGCGCAGGCATGCGCCAGCCCGGCCTGATCGGCTGCCAGCACATTCACCCCCCAATGCTCCGCCTTGTCGAATATCCCGTAGCGCTCGCTGGTCGTCTCGATCGACCACAGCACCAGCGGCGGGTCGAGTGAAACCGAGGCGAAGGAATTGACCGTCATCCCGAGCGCCTTGCCATCGACAAAGGCAGTCACGATGGCGACCCCGGTCGGGTAGCGCCCAAGGGCATCGCGGAAGGAGCGATTGTCGGCCAAGGCATGTCCTCGTCGTTTTGTGGCCGGTTCGGGTTTTGAAACCGGACCTTAAGGATAACGGTCTACAAGACGGCACGGTAAGTAAACAAGGTGGGTGGACATGGCAGCCTCGGATCAGCCGATTGTCATCAAGAAAGTCGTCAAGGGCGGCGGCGGCGGGCACCATGGTGGCGCCTGGAAAGTCGCCTATGCCGACTTCGTCACCGCGATGATGGCCTTCTTCCTTCTGATGTGGCTCATCAACACCACCACACCCGAACAAAAACGCGGCATCGCCGACTATTTCGCCCCGGCCAGTGTCTCGCCTTCCAATTCCGGATCCGGCGCCCCGCTCGCGGGCACCTCACCGGGCGATGACGGCGTTCAGGGTTCCGGTGACAGTTCGCAACGCCAGCGTCTCGCGCCAACGGCGCCGCAACTCAATGACCGCGATCGCCAGCAAACACCGGAAGGCTCCCCGGAAGCTGTGGAATCGGTCACCGAGATTACCGCTTCCGCCATGGCCGAGGCCCAGCAGCGCCGCGACGCGGCAGAGCTGCACTCCGCCTCCATGTCCTTGCGTCAGGCGATGCAGGAAATGCCGGAGCTGGCAGAGCTGTCCAATCATGTCCTGATCGACGAGACGCCGGAAGGCCTGCGCATCCAGCTGATCGACCAGGAAGGCCGGCCCATGTTTGATCCGGGCGCGACCCGGCCGAACGAGCGGGCTGTCACGCTGCTGCGGGCCGTCGCCCGCATCGCCGAGCGCCTGCCCAACCGACTGTCCGTTGCCGGCCACACCGATAGCGCTCCGGCCGCGCCGGGCGCTGATTACACCAATTGGGAATTGTCCGCCGACCGCGCCAATGCCGCCCGTTCCGTGTTGCAGCGCGCCGGCATCAGCGATGACCGCATCTACGAAGTACGCGGCAAGGCGGGATCAGAGCCGCTCTATCCGGATGATCCCTACATGCCGGGCAATCGTCGCATCTCCGTTGTCTTGCTGCGCGAAGCACCGGTCCTGCCGAACGGGCACGAGCTCTAGGCCTTCGCCAGCGTCTCTGCCAGTTTTTCAAACGCCTGGCTCCAGCCACCTTCGCCAGCACTGCCGGCAGGCACGCCAACATGGGTCATGACCATCACGGTCTGGCCACCGTCCTCGCTCAGATCGACAATCACCTCGGTGACATCAGGCGTCCCCGGCGGCATGCCCATGGCCTGCGGCGTCAGGATATTGCCATCCGGGTCACACATGCTTTCGGTATAGCGCAAGCGGTGCGGCGCAGAGATTTCCTTGAAAACGCCCGTGAACCACATCGTCATGGTGCGGTCCGGTGTCTGCATTTCCATGCAGATTTTCCGGGTGCCACCAATTTCGAGATCCATTTCCGCGACCGGTACGGAAAACCCTTTCGGCCCGTACCAGGCGCTGAAAAGGGTTGGCTCGGTCCACATCCGCCAGACCACGGCGATCGACGCGTCGAATCTCCGTTCGAGGCGCGCCCAGTCCTTCACGTCAGTCATCATCCCTATCCTTTTCATTGATCGTCTTCATGACCCGGTCCATCGCGTCGAACCGCTTCTCCCAGATATGTCGGTACTGATCGCTCCACCGGGCGACCGCTTCGAGCGATTCCACATTCAGGTGACAAGGCCGGAATTGGGCCCGCTTCCCGCGGGAAATGATTCCCGCAGCTTCCAGTACGCGCAGATGCTTGGAGATTGCGGGCAGGCTTATCTCGAACGGTTCTGCCAGCTCATTGACCGTCGCATCGGCCTCGGCAAGGCGTGCGAGAAGCTGCCGGCGCACAGGATGCGCGAGCGCGGAGAACACTTTGTCCAATTGCTGTGATTCAGCCATATCTGTTTATTACACCGAATGGTTATTTAACCAACCCGTTATTTCAAGGTGATTGAGAAGCCGCAGGCAATGCAGGCGGACGACGCCGGCGGAGGGCGAAGGGTTCCAATCCGCCCGCCACACTGAAACGGTGTGTACAATGGATCATGAAAGGCTTCGCAAGCCGGCCCGCCGCGTGGTAGCGTTTTGCTGCGGATATATCGGATCCGCGGCTTCCTGAACTTTGCGATGATTGAATCAGCGTCACTTGATGTGTGGCAAATGTGGGCAATTCTGGGCGGGTTGACGCTGGCAATTGTCTTTTACGTCTGGGACCGCGTGCCGATCGAGATCGTATCGGCCTCGATTGTCGCCGTCCTGATGGCCTTCTTCCACCTCTTCCCGCTCGAGACCAGCAACCCGACCACGGCAGACCTGCTGGCCGGTTTCGCCAATCCGGCCCTGATTACCATCCTGTGCCTGCTGATTGTCGGCCAAGGCATATTTCAGACGGGAGCCATGGAGGGCCCAACCCAGCGCCTGCTGGATTCCTACGACCAGCATCCGAAAATGACCCTCGTCGGCATGTTCGCCTTCGTCTTCGTCATCAGCGCCTTCATCAATAACACGCCAGTTGTTGTGATGTTCGTGCCGATTCTGGTTGCCATCGCCAAGCGGATGGAGAAGAGCCCGTCCAAGCTGATGATCCCGTTGAGCTACCTGTGCATCCTGGCCGGCATGACGACGCTGATCGGCTCCTCCACCAACCTCCTGGTCGCCGACACATTGCTCAATGTGACCGGCGAGCAACTCGGCTTCTTCACGCCGACCATTCCCGGCCTTTTCCTTGCTGCCGTCGGTATCGCCTACATCGTCTTCGTCCTGCCCTATCTCCTGCCCGACCGGGCCTCGATGGAGAGTGAGATCGCCGGTGCCGGTGGCAAGCAGTATATCGCCCAGCTCGAGGTCACCAGCGATCACCCGCTGGTCGGCAAAAAGCCGGTCGCCGGCATGTTTGCCGACCTGCCCGACATGACGGTCCGCATGATCCAGCGCGGCGAACACGCGCTGCTGCCCCCCTTTGACCAGATTGAACTGAAGGCCGGGGATCTGGTGATTGTCGCGGCTACCCGCCAGACCCTGACCAACCTGCTGGCCAAGCGTGCCGACTTCATGCGCGGCATGCTGGAAGCCTCGGGCCCCGGCGAAAGCCCGACACCCGGCGAAAACCTCGTGATGGCCGAGGCGGTCGTGGCACCCGGTTCGCGGGTCATCGGCCGCACGATCGCACAGATCGGGTTCCGGCATGCCACGGGCTGCGTCGTGCTGGGCATACAGCGCAGATCGCGCATGATCCGCTCGCGCATGGGCGAAATCCGGCTGGAAGCCGGTGATACCCTGCTGCTGTTCGGCGCCTCCGCCTCATTGCGCAGTTTGCGGGCCGACCGGGACCTGCTGGTCATGGAGTGGGCAACCACCTCGCTGGCTGACCCCCGCCGCGCCAATCTGGCGCGGGTGATATTCGGAGGCGTCGTGGTGACCGCTGCGACCGGTATGCTTCCGATTATCCTGGCGTCTTTCCTGGGAGCTGTTGCAATGATCCTGGCCGGCTGCCTGAACACACGGCAGGCCGCGCGGGCGTTTGACATGCGGGTTTATCTTCTCATCGGATCGGCGATTGCACTGGGCACGGCCCTGCAGGTGACCGGCGGAGCCGACCTGCTGGCCACCGGTGTGGTCTCGGTGTTCGCGCCCTACGGACCCATCGTGCTGATGTCTGCCTTGTTCCTGCTGGTCGCCATCCTGACCAATGTGCTGTCCAACAGCGCCACCGCTATCCTGTTCACCCCGATCGCCGTGGGCGCGGCCAACCAGATGGGGGCGGATCCGACAATGTTCGCCATGACCGTTCTGTTGGCCGCAAACACCTGTTTTGCAACGCCGATCGGGTATCAAACCAATCTTCTGGTGATGGGGCCGGGCCACTATCGCTTTGCCGACTATCTGCGAGCCGGTGCGCCAATGGTGGTTCTGTTCTGGATTGCCTACACGGTCTATGTCAGCCTGCAATACGCATTCGGATTGGCCTGATCGAGATGACAGGGCCAATCCGGCAAATCCGGCGCCATAGAAGGCCAAAGGCGTGACTCACCCGTTCGCGACCAAGCAGATACCGTTTTTTCTCACGGCCTCAGCGCCGTGCCCCTACCTGCCCGGTCGCTTTGAGCGCAAGGTCTTCACGCGGATCGATATCGGCGAAGGCCCTGCCCTCAATGACGCGCTGACCCATGCCGGCTTTCGTCGCTCCCAGGGCGTTCTCTACCGTCCGGCCTGTGAAGCCTGCGATGCGTGCAAGTCCGTGCGCATCGATGCAGAAGCCTTCGAGTGGAAACGCCGCTGGCGCAAGATTGCCGCTCGCAATCGCGACCTCCATGTTTCGATCGATGCCCAGACTGCGACGATGGAACAGTTTGACCTGCTGTCGCGCTATCTCGACAGCCGTCATGGCGACGGCGACATGGCGGGCATGTCATTTGGCGAGTATGTGATGATGGTCGAGGAAGGTGCCCAGCGCACCCATGTGACTGAATATCGTGACAGCGATGGGGTGCTGCGCGCAGCGGCCCTGACGGATGTCCTCAAGGACGGTCTGTCGCTGATTTACAGCTATTTCGATCCCGAGTGGGAGCGCCGCAGCCCGGGCGCCTACATGATCCTGGACGCGGTGAGACAGGCCGAACTGGCCGGCCTGCCCTTTGTCTATCTCGGCTATTGGGTCCGCCAGAGCCGCAAGATGAGCTACAAGGCGCAGTACCAGCCGCTGCAAGTTCTGACGCCCTCGGGCTGGCAGCCACATGCCGAACTCGCTTACCATGATATGGAAGACGAAGAAGACGATTTCGACTGAGTGGGAGAGCCCGGCGAAATCACGGGGGAGTTGAACATGGATCGACGCACATTCATCAGCGGCGGCGCCGTCGCCGCGGCCACGGTTGCCACGGCCTGCGGTGAAACCGGCCAGGACACGTCCGGTGCGCCGGCCGCTCCGAACATCAATCGCGGTGTGACCCGCCTGCGCATGGTCACCACCTGGCCGGCCAATTTCCCCGGCCTGGGCACCGCTGCCAACAATGTCGCCAACTATATCAACCGCATGTCGGGCGGGTCGCTGGAAGTGCGCGTCTACGCCGCCGGCGAGATCGTCTCGGCTTTCGAAGCCTTTGACGCGGTCTCCGAAGGCACGGCCGACATGTATCATGGTGCCGAATACTACTGGCAGGGCAAGTCACCGGCCTTCAACTTCTTCACCGCCGTTCCGATGGGCATGACCGCCTATGAAATCATGGGCTGGGTCGAAGCCGGTGGCGGCCAGGCGCTGTGGGACGAACTGTCAGCCGGGTTCAACATCAAGCCTTTCCAGGCTGGCAATTCCGGTCACCAGATGGGTGGCTGGTTCAAGCGCGAGATCAACACGCTGGAAGACTTCCGCGGCCTGCGCATGCGGATTCCGGGGCTTGGCGGCAATGTACTGCGCGAGCTCGGCGGCGCGGCGGTCACCCTGTCCGGCGGCGAGATCTATCCGGCCCTGCAATCGGGCGCGATCGACGGCACGGAATGGGTCGGCCCGTGGAATGACCTGGCTTTCGGTTTTTACCGTGAAGCGCCCTATTATTACGGCCCGGGTTTCCATGAACCGGGTTCCTGCCTGGGTGTCGGCATCAACAAGACGGTCTGGGACGGGCTGGCCAGCGACCACCAGGCGATCATCGCCTCGGCTTGCCGCACGGCGAACAATATCTCAATCGCTGAATTCCAGTACCAGAACGGCATCGCGCTTGATGTGCTGGTCAATGAACATGGCGTCGAGCTGCGCCAGTTCTCCGACGAGATCTGGACCCGGATCGGCACGATCGCGGAACAGGTTGTCGCCGATACCGGCAATGCCGACCCGTTCACCCGCCGTGTCTATGACAGCTATCTTGCGGCCCGTGACAGCATGCGCAGCTGGGGCCGGATCTCCGAAATGCCCTACATGGTTCAACGCGAACGCGTTCTGGATCGATAGTCATGCGCAAGGGAGACGGGCTTCTCCTGTCAGTCGTACTGCTGTCACTCGGCCTGCTGATTGCCGACATGATGAGCGGCGGCGGCGTCAGTGCTGCTCTCAATGCACGGCTGCCCGGCATGGCACAGTCTGCCGGACGCCGGCTTGGACAGCTGGGCGTCTGGCTGTCGCCGTTCCTCCTTGTCCCGCTTATCAGTGGCCTGCTTGGACGCGTGCTCGACCTGCCAGAGCGCCTTTGGGCAGCGCAGCGCGCGGCCGTCAACCGGATCGACGCGATCACCGAGATCATTGCCGGCGCTGCGCGCTGGTTTGCCCTTGGTCTGGTCGTCGCCACCGCCATCATCGTCATCCAGCGCTATGTGTTCGGCTATGCGTCGACCAAGCTGGCGGAGAGCGTGATCTACATGCACGCCCTGCTTTTCCTGCTCTCGTCCGGCAGTACCCTGCTGCATGGCGGACATGTGCGGGTTGATGTCTTCTTTGCCAAAATGAGCCCGCAAGGTCGCGCCTGGGTCGATCTTCTGGGCACCTATCTCGCCCTCATCCCGATGAGTTTCCTCATCCTGTGGTCCTCGACCGGCTACCTCAATTCCACCTGGCGCATTCTGGAAAGCTCACGCGAAAGCGACGGGCTGGCCTTTGTCTTTCTGCTCAAGACAGCCATTCCGCTATTCGCCATCCTGATGATCCTGCAAGGGTTCTCGATGGCTGCCCGGGCGGCGATGACACTGGGCGGGCAAAAGCCCCCCGCACTGCCCGCCGCGGCAGAGGGCGAGGTCTGAGCCATGGCACTCTTTATCGAACTCCTGCCCTTCCTGATGTTCCTGGCAGCCTTTGCTGCCCTTCTTCGCGGCTATCCAGTGGCCTTCACCCTCGCCGGTGTCGCCCTGGGTTTTGCCCTGATCGGCATGGCGATCGGCGAGTTTGACCCGATCCATTTTCGTGCTTTCCCGCAGCGTATCTACGGCAATCTGATGGAGATGGACCGGCAGATCCTGGTCGCCGTGCCATTGTTTGTCTTCATGGGCGTGATGCTGGAGAAGTCGAAGATCGCCGAGGAATTGCTTGAGGCGATGGGCGCCCTGTTCGGCTCGATGCGCGGCGGGCTGGGAATTTCGGTCGTCATTGTCGGCGGTCTGCTGGCGGCTTCGACCGGGATTGTCGGTGCAACGGTTGTGACCATGGGGCTGCTTTCCCTGCCCACCATGCTCAAGCGCGGCTACGACCCGGCCCTGGCCACCGGTACAATCGCTGCGTCTGGCACGCTCGGCCAGATCATCCCGCCCTCCATCGTCCTGGTGCTGCTCGGAGACCAGATTTCCAACGCCTATCAGGAAGCCCAGCGGGCACAGGGTATTTTCTCGCCCGACATCGTCTCCGTCGGCGACCTGTTCGCTGGCGCCCTCATTCCCGGCATTCTCCTGGTCACGCTGTATATCGGCTATCAGATTGTCATGGCGATCATGAAGCCGGACAGTGCGCCGGCTGCGCCGGCTGAGGGCAAGGTCACGCTGGGCGGCCTCCTGCACGCACTGGTGCCGCCCCTGGCCCTGATCATCGGCGTTCTCGGCTCAATCCTGACCGGGCTGGCAACGCCCACCGAAGCGGCGGGTGTCGGGGCAGTCGGCGCGACCTTTATCGCCGGTGCCCGCAATGCCGGTCGCGACAGCAATCCCCGCCTCGGCCAGCTGGTCAGCTATCTGGGACTGGCGGCCCTGCTCGGCCTGATCGCGCTTGTGGTCACTGCCAATATCGGTGCAGAGCGCCGCCTGTATGTCGCCGATCTGGGCGCACTTGGCGGCGTGCTGACCGGAGTGTTTGTGGCCATCACCCTGCTGGGTGCCGGCTGGAGCCTGATCCGCCTCAAGCGCTCCGGCGTTCTCGACGAGGTCATGAACTCAACCGCGATGATCTCGGCCATGGTGTTCGTGATCCTGATCGGGGCCTCCCTGTTTTCCCTGATCTTCCGCGAGCTCGGCGGCGACGACACCGTGGCCGCAGCACTGCATGCCGTTCCGGGCGGGGTCTTCGGCGCCGTCGCGGTGGTCATGCTGGTGATGTTCATCCTCGGCTTCTTCCTCGACTTCATCGAGATCACATTCGTGGTCGTGCCGATCGTCGCGCCGATCCTGTTGATGATGGGCGTCGACCCGGTCTGGTTGGGGGTCTTGATGGCCATGAACCTGCAGACCAGCTTCCTGACGCCGCCTTTCGGCTTCGCCCTCTTCTATCTGCGCGGCGTGGCGCCAAAAACCGTCAAGACCACCGATATCTATCGCGGCGCCATTCCCTTCGTGATCATCCAGATACTGGCCATCATCGCTGTTGCCACCTTCCCATGGCTGGCGACCGGCCTGCCGCAATGGCTGTACGGCTAGGAGGTCAAGCCCATGAGCCCGCTCCCCAAGCTGGAACTTCAGCGCGCCTTCATCGCCGCGCTGGCCCTGATTATTTCCTGGGTCTTCCTGTGGATGATCCGCGACTATCTCGCCGCCCTCTTCCTGGCCGCCGTGATCACGCTCTTCCTCGCCAAACCCCATGACTGGCTCAGCGGCAAACTGGGCAAGCGTCGCGGTCTGGCGGCCGGCCTTCTGGTTACCGGCGCGGTGCTGGCCTTTGTCATTCCTGCCGCAATCCTGCTGGGACTGGTCGCGGAACAGGCCATCGATGTGACCGGCATGGTCACGCCCTGGGTCCAGTCGCAGGTCTCCGAGATCCGCACCAATGGCCTCGACGGTCTTCCCGACTGGCTGCCCTTCCGTGACGAGATGATCGAGTACCAGGCGACGCTAACCGCCCAGATCGGTAATCTGGCCGGCTCGGTCGGGCGAATGCTGGTCAACTCGCTGCGGGCCGGGACGGGCGGATTCCTGGTGGCTACGCTGAACCTCTTCATCCTGATCTATGCGCTGTTCTTCTTCCTGATGACCGGTCGCGATGCGGCGCGTTCGGCGGTGACACTGCTGCCAATGACGGTGGAGGCCCGTGAATTGCTGGCCGAGCGAGCCCTGTCCACCATACGCGCGACGGTGAAGGGCTCCTTCCTGATCGCCTTGGTCCAGGGCGGACTGACCGGGGTGGGCCTGTTCGTCGCCGGCGTGCCGGGCGCGATCTTCTGGGCCGCCATTGCCGCCCTGCTCTCGATCATCCCGATGATCGGACCACCACTGATCTGGGCACCTGCCGCGATCTGGCTGGCGGCGACCGGGCACCCTGTCGCAGCTGGCGGGCTCGCCGCCTGGGGCGCCATCGTGGTCTCGACATCGGACAATATCCTGCGTCCGGTCCTGGTCGGCAAAGACGCCAAAATGTCCGACCTTATGGTGCTGATCTCGACCCTGGGCGGGCTGACCCTGTTCGGTGCCGTCGGCATCATTATCGGCCCGGTCATTGCCGCGCTCTTTACCTCGGTCTGGTTCATCTTCCGGGAGAGTTATGCCGGATTGCTGGACAAGGACGAAGGCGAGGACGGCGACGGGGACGAGGACGGGGAAGGAAACGGGCAAAGTGACGGGACAGCTGGTCCTGATGTCGGACCAGCCCCCGGCCCCGCCCCCGCGGCGCCCCCCGATCAACCGGTCAGCTGACCGGCCTGCCTCGCCCGAAACCGGCCTCAACCTCGCGCAGGAAGCGGCTCACATTTCTCATCGTCAACTCATCCGCAAGGGCCTCGCACTCGAGACGCGGTGCCGGTGCAATGTCGTCGCGCATGGCCAGAATGGCGCTGCGGACAGCCGAGACATCGCCGTCCGGTGTTGCCCGGAGCGACGCTTTGAACGCGGCAAGGCCCTCCCGGTCGCTGGCTCCATCCACCTCGAGGGCCGCGAACAAGGCGTCGACATAGTCGAAATAGAGCGCCTGCCGATTGCCCACCAGGTCGGGCCAGTGGCCGTCGAACACATGGCCATAGAGACCGCCATACGCCTCGCCAACGGCATTGGTGTGGGCGTAGCTGTCACCGAGCGAATGGATCAGGAAGCCGGTCTGCCAGTCGGCACCGCCACCGGCGCCGACCCGGCCTGCTATCAGACCGGCCAGATCGAGGCGACGCTGTGCCACCGCTTCAGTATTCCCGCCGTGCAATGAGTGCAGCACCGCGTTGATCCGGTGCCGATAGCCCCAGGCGCCGAAACTGCCCCAGACACTGACCTGCGGCGCCGCAAATGGCATGGCTACATCATCGGCCGCCTGGTTGAAGAAAGACAGCCGCGCCGCGTCCTGCGGACTGCGCCCGGCGAGAACAGCGACAATATAGGTCGTGTCCTGGTGTCCGTCGCGCTGGTATTTGGGCTGTGCTGCCATGTCCAGGCAGGATGGATTAAGCGTGCGATAGCCCGGCGTCGAACAGGCCGAGAGCCCGCCCAATGCGATCAGGGCGGCAGTTCTGAGTAGGTGTTTCATGTAATCCCCCCGGGAATCCGTGTTCCCGAAAGGGAGCCTAGCGGTTGGCACCGGTCGGCGCCATTGAAAGGCGACCAGCGCGCAGCTTCCCTTACACCTCGGGAACCGCACTGCCACGAAGCCGACGCTTGCCACCGGCATGTTCGATCAGCATATCGATGCGTTTTTCGATCGGCGGATGGGTCGCGAACACGCCCATGAAACCGGATTTCGGATTCTCGATGAACATCTCGCGAACCTCGTCCGGCGAGTCCTCAATGTCCGAATTGCCGGAAATCTTCTCCAGCGCCGAAATCATGGCGTCGGGATTGCGGGTCAACTCAACCGCGCCCGCATCAGCCATGAATTCGCGCCGGCGCGACAGCGAGAAGCGGATCATGATGGCCAGGAAATAGGCCACGGCGATGATGGCGATGGCGATGACGATCACCAGCCCGCCGCCACGTCCACCGGAACGGCGGTCCCCGCCCGCCCTCAATCCCATCCAGAACATACGGCGGAACATGATTTCAGCGACGAAGGAGATGATGCCGACAAAAATGATCGAAATGACCAGCAGCCGCACGTCATGATGACGGATATGGGAGAGTTCATGGGCCAGCACGGCCTCGAGCTCGGCCTTGTCCAGCCGCTGCATGAGGCCGCGGGTCACGGTGACCGTGTACTGTCCCTCGCGGACACCAGAGGCATAGGCATTGAGCGCCCCGGTCTCGATAATGGCCAGTTTCGGCATGGTCAGGCCGCGCGAGATGCACAGGTTTTCCAGCAGATTATAGAGTTCCGGCTCGGCCTTCCGGTCGACCGGGCGGGCGCCGGTCGCGGCATTGATCATTGACTGGTGGAAGAACCAGGCGATGACGAACCAGACGCCGGCAATGCCCAGCGACCAGGCCGCGATAATGGGCAGTCGCGAGGCTTCCGATGTCAGGAAATCAAGCCCGGCCCCGTCCTTGCCCGACTGGGTATAGGACGGCTCACCGAAACCGGTCATCAATATGGTCAACGCATAGCCGATCGCGACCAGCAAGACCGGAAAGGCTGCCAGCAGGAAAACCGAGCGCAGATTATTGTTCCAGATATGGGTGCGGAGCCCTGTCGCGCCGCCCAACATGACCTAGAACTGCACCTTCGGGGCGCCGCGCTCGGCTTCGCCGACCTCAAAATACTCACGCATCTTGAAGCCCATCGAATTGGCAATCACGACGGCCGGGAATTGCTCGGTCGATGTGTTGTACTCGTTGACGGCGTTGTTGAAGAAGCGGCGGGCGGCGGCGATCTTGTTTTCCAGATCAGACAGCTCGGCCTGCAATTGCATGAAGTTCTGGTTGGCCTTGAGGTCGGGATAGGCTTCCGACAGGGCGAACAGCTGGCGCAGCGCGCCGGAGAGCATGTTCTCGGCGCCGGCCAGATCCTTCACCGAGGTTGCATCAATCGCGGTCTGGCGCGCCTTGATGACGTTTTCCAGCGTCTCTTTCTCGTGACTGGCATAGCCCTGGACCGTGCTGACCAGATTGGGCACGAGATCATGGCGCTGTTTCAGCTGGACATCGATATCGCCCCAAGCCTGGTTGCAGGTCTGCCGCAGCGCGACAAGCCGGTTGTAGACCATGACCAGGAACACGCCGAGGGCGATGATCACGAGCAAAAGAATGACGCCAGTATCCATGCCTGTCTCTCCTTGAGGGGCAATATTGCAGGGCGCACAACCCCCGAACCGGGCGTTGTGCTTTCAATTCACTACTTATTCCGCTTTCGCCTGTGAAGCGAGGAATTCCGATCCGCGCGGCGAAAAGCGCAGCGAGCGCGGGAAACCGCGTGGCGCCATCTTGCCGGCCTGGGCCCGCTTGGCTGTCCACAACAACCAGTCATCGAGATTAAAGCGACGTCCGGCCCCGTCCAGCCAGGTCAGCCCGTCCTCGGCATTGAAGACGGTGGCGTCGGCCAGCTTGGCGCCCTTGCCGCCCAGCAGCTTGACGCCCTTGCCGCGGCTCATGACCGGGATTTCTTCCAGTTCGAACACCAGCAGCTTCTTGTTCTCGCCGATCAGGGCGACCCGGTCGCCGGTGGCCGGGATACACAGGAAGGCCTCGTCGCCCTCGGCCAGGTTGAGGATCTGCTTGCCGCCCTTTTTCAGCGCCAGGCAATCCTTCTCCTGGATGCGGAAGCCCGAATTGCCATCCGACGCGACCAGCAATGTGCGCTCCGGATCATATTTGAACAGCCCGATCGGCGCGGCGTCGTCAGGCAGGTCGACATGCAGGCGCACCGGTTCGCCATGACCGCGACCACCGGGCAGTTTGGAAGCTTCCAGCGTGTAGAATTTGCCGTCGGTGGCAAACATCAACAGGCGATCGGTGGTCTCGCACTTCACCGCGAAGGCCGACTTGTCGCCTTCCTTGAACTTCAGCTCGGTGACGTCGTTGATATGCCCCTTCAGCGCCCGCACCCAGCCGCGCTCGGACAGGACCGCGGTGATCGGTTCGCGGACCACGAAGGCTTCGATCGGCGCTTCGCCGGAAATGTCGGGTGCCTTGTCGAAGACGGTGCGGCGTTTGCCCAGCGGCGTGGTCTCGGCATAGATCTCGCCCAGGCTTTTCACCTCGCCGCGCACCTTGTCCCACTGCAGGGCCGTCGACCCGATCAGCTCCTTCAGGGTCTTGCGCTCGGCGCGAAGATTGGTGTCCTCCTTGCGGATTTCCAGCTCTTCCAGCTTGCGCAAGGCGCGCAGGCGCATGTTGAGAATGGCTTCGGCCTGACGCTCGGTCAGCTCGAAATGGGCCATCAGCTTGGCCTTGGGCTCATCCTCGAAGCGGATGATGCGGATGACCTCGTCCAGATCGGCATAAACGATCAGATAGCCGGCCAGGACTTCGAGCCGATCCTCGACCTTGGCCAGGCGCGTGGTGGCGCGGCGCACGGCGACCTCGCGGCGGTGTTCCAGCCAGATCTGCAACACTTCACGCAGACCCATCACGCGGGGCACGCCTCGGGGGTCCAGCACATTGAGGTTTAGCGAGACCCGGGTCTCCAGATCGGTCAGCTTGAACAGGCTCTCCATCAGCATGTCCGGATCGACCAGTTTGGATTTCGGCTCCAGGACCAGGCGAATATCCTCGGTGCTTTCATCGAGCACATCATCCAGCAGCGGCAGTTTCTTGGCGTCCATCAACTGGGCGATGCGTTCGACCAGCTTGGATTTTTGCACCAGATACGGGATCTCGGTGACAACGATGCGCCACATGCCGCGGCCGATATCTTCCTTTTCCCATTTGGCCCGCACCCGGAAGCCGCCACGCCCGGTCTCATAGGCCGAGCGGATCGCTTCAGGCGGTTCGACAATCGTGCCACCGGTCGGCAGGTCCGGGCCCTTGATATGCTTCAGCAGGGCTTCGGTTTCGGTCTCCGGCTTGTCGATCAGCGCCAGCGCGGCGGCGCAAATCTCGGCCACATTGTGCGGCGGAACGGAAGTCGCCATGCCGACGGCAATACCGGTCGAGCCATTGGCCAGAAGGTTGGGAAAAGCGCCCGGCAGGACCAGCGGTTCGCGCTCGGAGCCGTCATAGGTCTCCTCGAAATCGACCGTGCCCTGGTCGATGTCCTGCAGCAGCAGTTCCGCCGCCTTGGTCAGGCGGGCCTCGGTGTAACGCATGGCGGCCGCGCCATCACCGTCGATATTGCCGAAATTGCCCTGTCCCTCGACCAGCGGGTAGCGCGAGGCAAAATCCTGGGCCAGGCGGACCAGCGCCTCATAGACCGACTGGTCGCCATGCGGGTGGTATTTACCGATCACGTCACCGACGACACGGGCCGATTTCTTGAACGCCTGGTCCGGGTTCAGCTTCAGCTCGCGCATGGCGTAGAGAAGGCGCCGGTGGACCGGCTTCAGGCCATCACGGGCATCGGGCAGCGCCCGCTGGGTGATCGTCGAGAGCGCATAGGCAAGGTATCGCCGCGACAGCGCCTCGTTGAACGTCTCCTCGATGATATGCCCGCCGTCGGGATCAAAATGATCGCCCATGAAGCCCACCTGACTGATTCGTGTTCGTTCCAGTATAGGCAGGGCTGGCGAGCAAGGCAGGGGTGGCGCGCAGGATTAGCTGTGGGGAATGGGGTACGCTTTCTTCCCCGCGATGCGGGGAAGTGGGCCGATGCGCAGCATCGGGTCGATGGGGCCGAGCGCAGCGAGGGGTTCCCGCTCAAGCCAAACGGCTTCGCCGGCCCCTCCGCCCGGCCTGCGCCGGGCACCTCCCCATTACATGGGGAGGAAAATCTACAACCGCCCCACCTGCTCCAGTTCCGCCATCAGGCGCCCGCGCGCTTCCGGCAATTGTTTGTCGATCGGCCACAAAACCCGGCGTTCGAGGAAATAGCCGGTGAGCGCCAAGCCGCGTGCGATATCGCCCGCCTCGATCTTGCCGGAGCCGGCCATGAAGGGCGGGAGTTCGAGGAGTTTGGGGGCGTAGGGCGCGGCTTCCTCGCGGCAGACGGCGCGGCCGGTGCGCGGCGAGATATGGGTCAGGTCCTCGGTGACGCCCGTCACTGCGCAGGCCGACATGTCGAGGCCATAGCCCAGGTCGGACAATAGCCCCGCCTCCCAGCGCACATAGAGCGCCGGCCAGATGTCGGGATTGTCGAAAGCGCCCAGCAAGAGCTGAAAACCCTGATGCACGCGCGGATGGGCTTCACGTTCGGGCAGACCCATCACGGCAATCGCACAGGCGGAATTGAGACCGGCCAGCGCGGTGCGGTCCTCCATCACCATGCCGGCAGTGAGATCATCGGCCTCGATCTGGAACATGCCCAAATGCTCCGACAGGCGGGCCCGCCAATTGACCGTGATCTGGTTGCCCGGCTGCAGGATGGGTCGCATGGAGCGCGAACGCGCTCCGCGCACCAGCCCGGCATGACGCCCCTGCTCCGCCGTCAAGACCTCGACGATTGCCGAGGTCTCACCATGCGGCCGCACCGCCAGCACTATGCCCTGATCACGCCATTCCATGGGGTGGTTGTATGTGAGTCTTGTGCGGCTGACACCGGGATTTCCCCCTCATCCCCCCTTCGGGGACCTTCTCCCGCGAGGGGAGAAGGCGTATGCGCCCGCCGCTGGCAAGAACGCCCTCTCCCCTTGCGGGAGAGGGTGGCCCGGAGGGCCGGGTGAGGGGGCGGTTCAGCCAGGCTGGCTGTCCTTGTCCGGATGCGTCACCCAGTGCAGCGTCTCGCCAATGACCTCCATCACCGCATCCGTGCGTTTGAGAATGTGCCGGTTCCAGAACCGCAAGACCGTGAAACCTTGCGCTTCCAGCCAAGCGGTTCGCTCGGCGTCTTCCGGCTCAAGGTCGGCATGCTGGCCGCCATCGGCCTCGATGATCAGCCGGGCCTCGAAGCAGACGAAGTCGACGATATAGGGTCCGATCGGAATCTGTCGGCGAAACTTGGCGCCGGTCAGTTTGCGATTGCGCAAGCGTGACCACAGCCGGGCCTCGGCCGGGGTCTGGGCGGTGCGCATGCGGCGCGCAAAACTGCCGAGCCGGTAGTTCATGACTGTGGATTAGCAAATTCTGGCCGGGACCTCGCGTGACCGGCCTCACGCGCCCCCTCATCCTCCCTTCGGGGACCTTCTCCCGCGAGGGGAGAAGGCCTATGCGCCCGCCGCTGGCAAGAACGCCCTCTCCCTTTGCGGAAGAGGGTGGCCCGAAGGGTCGGGTGAGGGGTTGGCTCAGACGTCGAAATCCAGACCCACATCCTTGTAGTGCGAGCGCCGCGCCATCCATTTGGCGTCGACTTTCACATTGAGGAAGAGGTGGACCTTGCAGCCCAGCACTTCTTCCAGCTCCTTGCGGGAGGCTTCGCCGATCGATTTGACGGCGCTGCCGCCCTTGCCCAGGACGATGGGTTTTTGGGTTTCGCGCTCGACGATGATGGATTGTTCGATACGCAGCGAGCCGTCGCGCAACTTCTTCCAGACCTCGGTCTCGACCATCGAGGCGTAGGGCAGCTCTTCGTGCAGGCGCAGATAGACTTTTTCGCGGGTGATTTCGGCGGCGAGGATGCGGGCCGGCAGATCGGCGACCTGGTCGGCGGGATAGTGCCAGACGCCTTCCGGCATGAGGCCGGCGATGAATTCGCGCAGCTGCGGCACGCCCGATCCGGTCTTGGCCGAGATCATGAAGACCTCGGAATAGACGCCGGTCTCGTAGAGTTCCTGCGACATGGCCAGAAGCTGGTCGCGCGGCATCAAATCGACCTTGTTGAGGACCAGTATGGCCTTTTGCTCGGTCTTCTTCAGACCTTCGGTAACGCGGTCATCATCCTCGACCATGCGGCTGTCGCCGCTCTTGGCACCGCCATGCTCCATCCGGGCGCGGGCTCCGGCATCGACGACATGCATGATCGTGTCAGCCTCGCCGGCACCGGACCAGGCCGCCGCGACCATCGACTTGTCGAGCCGCGTCTTGGGCGCGAACACGCCGGGCGTGTCGACCAGGACGATCTGGGTCTCGCCGGCCAGGGCCACGCCGCGCACGGCGAAACGGGTCGTCTGCACCTTGTGGGTGACGATGGTGACCTTCTCGCCGACCAGCGCGTTGACGAGGGTGGATTTACCGGCGTTCGGCGAACCGATGACTGCGGCAAAGCCGCAGCGTTTGGGAGTGTCAGACATGCTGTCCTTCGCGTTTCAGCAATTCCTCGGCGGCAGCCCGTTCGGCGACCTGCTTGGAACCGCCCTCGCCCACAGCGGGCGCAAGGGGTGTGACCGTGACCTGCACGGTGAAGACCGGCCGGTGATCCGGGCCGGAACGTTCGGTGAGTTCATAGCGCGGAACACCGCGACCTGTCTTGGCCGCCCATTCCTGCAGCGCCGACTTGGCGTCCAGCGGCTTGGCCTTGAGCGCTTCGATACGCGGGCCCCAATGATGATCAAAGAAGGCCTGGACCGCCGCCCGGCCGCCATCGAGATAAATGGCCGCCATCAGGGATTCGCAGGCATCGCCGAGGATGGAAGTCTTGTTGCGACCACCGCCCTTCTCTTCCGACTTGCCGATCCGCAGCGCGGCACCCAGATCGACCGCGCGGGCGACATCGGCGCAGGTTTCCTTGCGCACCATCGAGTTGAGCCGCGGCGCCAGCGCGCCCTCATCGGCCTTGTCGAAGGACTTGAACAGCGCTTCCGCCGTCATCAGGCCCAGCACCCGGTCGCCAAGGAATTCCAGGCGTTCATAGGTGGGGATGGTCTTGCGACCTTCGGCAAAACTGCCATGGGTCAAGGCGCGCTCGATCAGGCGCTTATCAGTGAAGACATAGCCAATGCGCTGTTCCAGCCGGGCAATCGGATCAGCCATGGGCGAGCCCGTCGAAATGATGGCCGATCGGCCGCGCTTCGAGCACCACGAAGGCCTGGGCCCAGGGATGGTCGTCGGTGATGGTGATATGGGCGAAGGGCTCATGCCCGTGCGGGGTCAGCGCCAGGGCCCGCTCCAGGGCCCGGCCCTTGAATTCCAGTGTCGGCTTGCCGCTAGGCAGGTTGACCACGCCGATCTCCTTCCAGGAGACGCCGCGCGCAATCCCGGTGCCCAATGCCTTCGCGCCCGCTTCCTTGGCCGCAAAGCGCTTGGCATAGCTGGCAGCGCGCATGCGGCGCTTGTCGGACTTGGCCTGCTCGATCTCGGTGAAGACACGCTGGATGAAGCGGTCGCCAAAGCGCTCGATCGATTTTTCGATGCGCCGGATATCCATCAGGTCGGAGCCGAGACCGATGATCATGACGCTGCCCGCGCCTCTTCGATCAGCCCGCGCATCGTCCCGACGGCCTCGCGCAAACCCCGGAAGATCGCCTCACCGATCAGGAAATGGCCGATATTGAGCTCGATCACTTCCGGGATGGCGGCGATCGGCTTGACGGTGTCATAGGTCAGGCCGTGACCGGCATGGACTTCCAGCCCGCGCTCATGGGCCACGGTGGACGCCGCTTGCAGGCGTTTGAGATGATGGTCGAGCTTGGCTTTGTCACCAGCGAGAAACGCCTCGCAATAGGCGCCGGTATGAAGCTCCACCACCGCTGCGCCCATGGCTTCGGCGACGGCGATCTGGACCGGATCCGGCTCGATGAAGAGCGAGACGCGGCTGCCCGCTTCGCGCAGCTGACGCACATAGGGCGCGATCGTGTTGTGACCGGCAGCGACATCCAGACCGCCCTCGGTGGTACGCTCTTCACGCTTTTCCGGCACCAGGCAGACCGCATGCGGCTTGTGACGCAGGGCGATGTCGAGCATTTCCGGTGTCGCCGCCATTTCCAGGTTCAGCGGCAGGTCGATCTCGGCCATCAGCCGGTCAATATCGGTATCGGTGATGTGGCGACGGTCCTCGCGCAGATGCGCGGTAATCCCGTCCGCGCCCGCCTCGGAGGCCTGACGTGCCGCGCGCACCGGGTCCGGATGCTCGCCACCGCGCGCATTCCGGATGGTGGCGACATGATCGATATTGACGCCGAGACGAATGCTCACCGGCTGCTCCTGTCTATACGTGTCCGAACGGTCTCAGGCGAGACCGCGACTGCCCGGCTTGATGGCCGGTATGGCTTCCAGTTCCGGCGGCAATTGATCGGCCGGATAGGCCGGAACCTTGTATTCGGTCAGCGCGATCAGCGGCACGCCGACATCGGCCTCACCGCCAGACCGGTCAACGAGGCAGGCCTCGGCTATCACCGTGGCGCCGGTCTTGTTGATCGCTTCAATGCATTCGCGCGAGGACAGGCCGGTCGAGACAATGTCCTCGACCACCAGGACCTTGTCATCCTTGGTCAGTTCGAAACCGCGACGCAGGGTGAATTCGCCATTCTCGCGCTCGACATAAAGCCCCTTGAGCCCCATCTGGCGCGCCATCTCATAACCCGGAACGATACCGCCGGTGGCTGGCGAGACGATCACGGTTGGCGCGTCGCCAAGTTCAGCGCGGACTTTCGCCGCCAGAGCCTTGCACAGGCGCTCGGTGCGTTCCGGTTCGGAGAAGACACGCGCCTTTTGCAGGAAGACGCCGCTGCGCAGACCGGAAGAGAGGATGAAATGGCCCTCGAGCAGGGCGCCGGCGGCCCGGAATTCGGCCAGGACTTCGTCGCGTGTCATTCTTCCTTTATCTCCTCGATTTCCGCCCTCGCCCGGTCGGCAGAGACGACGGTCTCACACATGCGGATGGCGGCCAGGATATTGGCCAGGTGCCGGGTATCGAACACTTCGACGTCGAATTCCATGTCAAAGAAATCGGCGGCCCGGTTGCGGGTGGTGACGGCGGCGATATTGCCGCGGTTCTCCGACACCGTCTTGGCGATCTCGGCCAGGGCGCCCGGTTCATTGTGCATGACCGCCTGGATGCGCGCCATCGAGACGGCATTGCCTTCGGCTTCGGCCGTCCAGGCCAGATCGAGCCATTCATCCATCGCGCCTTCCTCGTACTGGGCGAGGCGTTCGCAATCGATGGTGTGGATCTCGATCCCCTTGTCCTTGCGCAGCAGGCCGACAATCCGGTCACCGGGCAAGGGCGAGCAGCATTCGGCAAAATGCAGCGTCACGCCCTGGGTCAGGCCACGTCCGCGTACATAAAGCCGGGCTTTGCTATCCTGGATCAGGTCGCGTCCCGTTGTATCCGGACGCTCGTCGAGCCGTCCCGGGAAGGCCGCATTGAGCATGTCGACCGAAGAAATCCGGCCCCGACCGAGAGTTTCGTACATCTCGTGCACGTCTTTCACCTCAAGCCGCGACAGCGCGTCCTTCAGGTCATCCTCGATCAGCGTCCGACCTTCGCGGCGGAAGGCGTGCTCGGCCATGATCTTGCCGATGCGATGGAATTCGTCGCGCTCGCTCTCGCGGATCAGGCGGCGGATGGCGGCACGGGCGCGGCCGGTGACGGCGAGATTCTCCCATCCTGCCGGCGGCTGGCGGACGCCACCCTTCACGATCGCGACGACATCACCATTGTGCAGCCGGGTGCGCAGCGGGCGTTCCCGGCCATTGATCTTGGCCGCAACCGTGGTGTGGCCCAGCTCGGTATGGACCGCGTAGGCGAAGTCCAGCGGCGTTGCGCCAACCGGCAGCGAGATCAGGTCGCCCTTGGGGGTGAAACAGTAGACCTGGTCGGCGAACATCTCGAGCTTGGCGTGCTCGAGGAATTCCTCCGGATCGCCACCCTGGTTGAGGATTTCCACGAAGGGCCGCAAACGCTCCAGCGGATCCCCGCCGGCGGCTTGAGCCGCATCGGCGTCATAGGTGTAGGAGGAATTCTTGTAGCGCCAGTGCGCGGCCACACCGCTCTCGGCCACCGACTCCATCTCCTCGGTGCGGATCTGAAGCTCGACCCGGACATTTTTCGGGCCCATCACCGTGGTGTGCAAGGAGCGGTAATTGTTCGGTTTGGGCAGGGAAATGAAATCGCGGAAGCGCTCCGGCACACAGCGCCAGGACTGATGGATCACGCCCAGCGCCCGATAGCAGTCATCCGGTGTGTCGACGATCAGGCGGAAGGCATAGATGTCAGCGATTTCCTCAAAGGTCAGCCCCTTGCGTTCCAGCTTGCGCCAGATCGAGTAAGGCCGCTTCTCACGCCCGAAAATACGCCCTTCAATCCCGGCCTTGGCGAGACTGTCGGTCATCGCGGCCGACACGACCGAAACTTCCTCGGCATGGGCATCACGCAGGCGCTTCAGCCGGGTGTTGATCGATTCATGGGCCGACGCATTGACGTGCTCGAAGGCCAGGTCCTCAAGCTCGACACAGACACGGTTGATACCGATACGGCGCGCCAGCGGGGCATAGATCTCCAGCGTTTCGAGCGCGATCCGTTCACGCTTGTCGGCGCGGGAAATGGCATCCAGGGTGCGCATATTGTGCAGCCGGTCGCAGAGTTTGACGATCAGGACCCGGACATCATCCGAGATCGCCACCACCAGTTTTTGCAGGTTTTCGGCCTGTTTGGTGCGTTTGGAGCGCAGCTCCATCTGGCCCAGCTTGGTGACCCCGTTGACCAGGCTGGCGACCTCCTCGGAGAAGGCGTCGGTCAGGTCTTCCAGGGTTGCCGGTGTGTCCTCGACCGTATCATGGAGCAGGCCGGTGCAGACCGTGGCCACATCCATGCGCAGGTCCGCGAGGATCATCGCGACCTGGGCCACATGGGCAAAATAGGGCTCGCCCGACTGGCGGCGCTGTGGCCGGTGTGCTTCCTCGGCAAAGTCATAGGCGCGCCGCACGAAGTCGGCATCGACTTTGGGGAAATACCGGCGGATACGCGCTATCAGCTCGTCCGCGCTGGGTATGGCGGGCGGCGACGGGTCCAGTTCGGGTGACGTCGCGCCGGAGGTCAAGGCGCGTTAGAGGCGGCCGTCAGGCGCGCCGTCCCGGTCGTTCTGGAGGGCCTTGAGCATCTCGGCTTCGTCGAGCTCGACCGGCGGTGCCGGCAGGGCTTCCATCTGCTGGCCACGCTCTTCGCGCGCCGCATCTTCCTCGTCCTCGCTCGGCAGCACGCGCTGCAGACCGTTGACCAGGCTGTCCTTCAGCGAGTCCATGTCGAGGGTTTCGTCCGCGATCTCGCGGAGGGCAACGACAGGGTTCTTGTCATTGTCGCGATCAATCGTCAGCTCGGAGCCGGCCGAGATGTTGCGGGCACGATGTGCCGCCATCAGAACCAGACGGAAACGATTGGGAATTTTTTCGATGCAGTCTTCGACAGTGACGCGAGCCATGCGCGCGAACTCCTTGAACCAGCGCTAGAGGTTTTGGAACCGCGTTACCTAATCCCCTCGCCCTTCAAAAGCAAGGTGGTCGGGTGAGAGTTTTCCGCTCTCTTGCAGCTTGTATGTTGCGCTGCGATCCGCCTGCGGCAATGCGGCGATCAGATCAATGATGGACTGTCCGCTCACCGGGTCGCTCCAGCCCGGCGCAATCTCGGCCAGTGGCAGTAACACGAAGGCTCGTGACGTGGCCCTGGGATGGGGAAGGACCAACCCGTCCGGCGCGTCTGTCCGCTCGCCCCGACAATCAATGAGATCAAGATCGAGCGGCCGCGGCTCATTGCACACGGCGCGCTTGCGTCCGAAAGTCGCTTCAATGGCGTGCAGCCTTTCGAGGATGGCCCGGGCGGACTGGTCCGAGGCAATCTCGGCAACGGCGTTGACATAGGGCGGCTCGGACGGGTCGGGCCAGGCCGGGCTATGCCAGTCCGAGGACGCCGACACGATACCGAGACCCGCCTCTGCCAGGGCGATCCGCGCCCGGGCAAGGGTCTCACGCGGGCTCCACTCGCCCAGTGGAAGATTGGCCCCGAGCGCGATATATATCGGCGCAGATTGTTTTCCCGTATTCATCGCGTTTTCCAAGGATATTCCCATGGCATTCTACCCTGACGAGCGGATCGGTCTTTTCATCGACGGCGCCAACCTGTTCTCAACGACCAAGGCGCTGGATTTCGATATCGATTTCAAACGCCTTCTCGAGGAGTTCCGCAAGCGTGGAAAGCTGATCCGCGCCAATTACTACACGGCCCTGCTGGAGCACGAGGAATACAATCCCTTGCGCCCGCTGGTCGACTGGCTCGACTATAACGGCTTCTCGGTGATCACGAAGCCGGCCAAGGAGTACACCGACGACCATGGCCGTCGCCGGATCAAGGGTGACATGGATATCGAACTGGCGGTCGACATGCTCGAAGCCGCCACCTATCTGGACCATATCATCCTGTTCACCGGTGACGGCGATTTCCGCTACGCCCTCGCCGCGGCACGCGCCAAGGGCGCCCGGATCTCGGTCGTCTCTTCGTTGAAAACCAGCCCGTCCATGATCTCCGACGATCTGCGCCGGGAGGCAGACGCCTTTATCGAACTGGACGACTTGCGAGCCATGATCGGCCGGGCACCGGCCAGCTCGTGACTGTCACCATTCCACCCGAAGCGCCACTGGATTGCCCGCTCTGCCCGCGCCTGGTCGCCTTTCGCGAGGCTGTCGCAGTCGATCACCCCGACTGGCACAACGCACCGGTCGAGTCGTTCGGATCAGATCAGGCCCGGTTGCTGATCATCGGCCTGGCACCCGGATTGCGCGGCGCCAACCGGACCGGCCGCCCCTTCACTGGTGACTGGGCCGGCGACCTTTTGTACGCGACCCTCGACCGTTTCGGGTTTTCCCGCGGCACCTATGCCAGTCATGCCGGAGACGGCGTCGAGTTGGTCGACGCCATGATCACCAATGCCGTTCGCTGCGTGCCGCCCGAGAACAAACCAGTCGGCGCCGAGGCCAATGCCTGTCGCCCCTTCCTGACCAGCCGCATCGCAGCGATGCCGCGCCTGACAGCGGTGTTATGTCTGGGAAAGATCTCGCACGACAACACGCTGAGAGCCCTCGGCCTGCCGCTCAAGACGGTCAAGTTCGGACACGCTGCGACAGCCGACATCCCCGGCCCGAACGGCTCGCTGCGCCTGTTCGACAGCTATCATTGCTCCCGCTACAACACCAATACCGGCCGGCTGACCGAGGCCATGTTCGACGCCGTCTTCGCCGACATCCGGGCCTGGCTGGACAGGACACCCTGACATCCTGCCACGTGTGGACAGCACCCGATCGCTCGCCTGACAGGGGAATTCGCCCCTGCCGCGTAGATCAAGGGCGGTCGGGGCTGGCAGGATTTGCACCTGCTTCCGCCAGTCGCGCATCGAAGTGACGGACCGCGGACTCGAACTTGTCCCGGCACTCCGGATTGCAAAACCCGACGACTTCACCCCGGTAGCGTGTGAGGGCAATTGCGGACACCGGCTGGCCCGACCACGGGCATGTCTCATTGATGACATCTTCCATCGCTAGTTTCATTGCGTTAACCCTATTCCCGCGTTTCTCGTTGTTTCCGCTGGATATACCGGCGTGCAGATGGCATAAATGACCACATGCTCCCTTTTTCTGCCAATCCTGAACAAATCGAACGCTGCGTCGCCTTTGTGACCTTTGCCGGCGTCAAGCTGCTGGATGTGACCGGTCCGCTGCAGGTGTTCCAGGATGCCAATACCTTTCTGGGTCGCACCGCCTATTCGACCCCGATCGCCTCTTATTATGGCGGCCCTGTGGAGACCGATGCCGGTGTGCTGCTGAATACGCGGCGTCTCGCCGGGATCGGGCTGGATGAAGACGACACGCTGATGATCGCCGGAGGCGCAGGTGTCTTTCCCGCCTGCCGCGACGCCCGTCTGGTCCAGGCAATCCAGAAATCGGCCGAGAAAAGCGGGCGCATTGCCTCCACATGCACCGGTGCCTTCCTGCTGGGCGCTGCCGGACTTCTGGAGGGCAAGCGCGCGGTCACCCATTGGCGCCATTGTGAACGTCTCGCCGAAGACTGTCCCGGCACCGAGGTCGACCCGGATCCCATTTTTGTCGAGGACGGGCGGGTGTGGACCTCTGCGGGTGTCACCGCCGGTATCGATCTAGCCCTCGCCATGGTCGAACGCGACCATGGCCGCGAGCTGGCGCTCGAGCTGGCCCGGTCACTGCTCGTCTATGTGAAACGCCCCGGCGGCCAGTCCCAGTTTTCCGAGGCGCTGAAACAGCAAAAGCGGTCCGCGACCGGGCGCTTTGACGCCCTCCATTTCTGGATGAAGGACAATCTGGTCGCCGACCTCAAGGTCGAGTCACTGGCCGAGCGCTCCGGCATGAGTCCGCGCAATTTCGCCCGCCTCTATACCGATGATACGGGCATGACCCCGGCCCGCGCGGTGGAGCAGTTCCGGGTCGATGCGGCCCGGGCCATGCTGGAAAACCCCAATGTCTCGATCAAGACGGTCGCCAGCCAGACCGGCTTCGGCAATGACGAGCGCATGCGGCGGTCATTTGCCCGCCTGCTGGGCGTCACGCCGCAGGCCTATCGCGACCGGTTCGCGGTCGAGACATCAGCCAGCGTCTGAGCAGATATCCGCCGGCACGTCAGCCGTAATTCTTCATCAAGCGCGACTTCTGCTTGTTCCACTCGCGGTCCTTGATCGTCTGGCGCTTGTCGACCGTCTTCTTGCCGGTCGCCAGACCGATCTGGAGCTTGGCCAGCCCCCGACCATTGAAGTAGAGCCGAAGCGCAACAATCGTCCGGCCCTGCTGGGTAGAGGCTCCTGTCAGCCTGGCAATTTCCTTGGCCTTGAGCAGAAGCTTGCGGTGCCGCTTCGGCTCGTGATTGAACCGGTTGGCCGGCCCGTAGGGCGGGATGTCGGCATTGATCAGCCACAGGCCTTCGCGCTCGGCACTGACATAGCTCTCGGCGATATTGGCGCGACCCTCGCGCAAGGATTTCACCTCCGAACCCATCAGCATCAACCCGGCCTCGAAGGTTTCCTCGATCTCGTAGTCAAAGCGGGCTCGCCGGTTGACGGCAACAGGTGCGGTCTCGGATTTGGGTTTACTCATGATACTTTCTATCAGGCCCGATCAAGCAGGCCGGCATGGACAAGGGCGGCCCGGACCTGGGCATTGGAGGCCTCATTCGGCTCGGTCAGCGGCAGGCGCAACTCGGTATTCATCACGCCCAGCACGGACAGGGCATATTTGGCAGGTCCGGGGCTGGATGACGAGAACAGCGCGTGATGCAAAGGCATCAGCTTGTCGTTGAGCTCACGCGCAGTCTCCCAGTCACCTGCCAATGTGGCGTCCTGGAACTGCGCGCACAAGTCCGGCGCGACATTCGAGGTGACCGAGATCGCCCCGACACCACCGGCAGCATTGAATCCGAGCGCCGACGGATCATCACCCGACAGCAATACAAAATCGGTGCCGATCAAACGGCGATGGTCCGACACCCGTGCCATGTCGCCGGTTGCATCCTTGATACCGACCACACGCTCGAGACCGGCGATCCGGGCGACGGTGTCAGCCTGGATGTCGACGACGGTCCGACCGGGAACGTTGTAGACCACAATCGGCAAATCGACGGCGTCGTGGATGGCCTTGAAGTGTTGAAACAGACCTTCGGCGTTTGGCTTGTTGTAATAGGGCGCGACGACAAGACCGGCATCGGCGCCGAGTTCTTTCGCCCGGCGCTGGTTGGCAATGGCAACCGCAGTGCTGTTGGAACCGGTCCCGGCGACCACCGGCACGCGCCCCTTGGCGGTGACGACGACAATCTCGACGACGCGCATGTGCTCTTCAAAGGTCAGCGTCGCGTTTTCACCTGTCGTACCGCACGGAACCAGCCCGTGCGTACCGGCGGCGATCTGACGCTCGGCCAGTGCAGCGACAGCGTCTTCGTCCACGGCCCCATTCTTGAATGGGGTGACGAGCGCAGTCATGGATCCCTTGAACATGTTTCATTCCCGGATACGGCCAAATCAGCGCGTGACCATATCGACCGCGTCGCACACGGCCAAGTGTTCTTGTCAAGTCTGGACAGGGCGCGAGATTTGCTGTGATGATAGGCGTTCCAGTCGATCGAAAAGTGTCCCGTTTGCCATGATCGCACGTTGCGTTTCCGCGTTTGTATTGCTTGCCCTGTCTGTCGCCGCCGAGGCGCAGCTTCCCACGCCCCGTATGCGGCCGGAGCCCATCAATTTCTCGCAATACCTCTCCGATGCCGACTTCAACCGGTTTCGTGAGGGCTTGGATGCCGCTGACGACGAAGACTGGGCCCGGGTCCGCGAATTGCGACTCGAACTGACCGACACGGCCGCGCGCGACATCCTGCTGTGGCGCATTGCACTGAACGATGCCCGCGCCAGCTTCCTTGAACTCGACCTGGCATTGACCGAGCTCGACAACTGGCCGCGTGACAGCTTTATCCGCTCCGAGGCCGAGTCGAAGATTGACGGCTCCGGCCTCACGGCGCCTTTCATTCTCGGCTGGTTCGAGGAGAACCCGCCGACGACCGGTCGCGGCCGGATTGCCCATGCCGAAGCCCTGATCGGGGTTGGCCGGATTGCCGAGGGCGAGGCGCTGTTGCGCGAGACCTGGCGCTCGGGTCGCCTCGCCAGCCAGGTCCAGAGTGACACTTATTCGCGCCACCAGGATGTCTTCACCGAAGACGACCACATGGCGCGGATCGACTATCTGATCTGGTCCAACCAGCGCACGCTCGCGCGCCGGGTATTGCCGCTCTTGTCGGGGAATAACCGCAATCTGGCCGATGCTCGGCTGCGACTGGCCGGACGGCAGAGCGGTGTTGACCGGGCCGTCGACCGGATACCTGCCAGCCTGTCGAATGACCCCGGCCTGGTCTTTGAACGTGCCCGTTGGCGCCGTCGATCAGGGATGCGCGACTCGACCCTGCCGCTTCTGCTCCAGCTGCCCGACAGCCACACCGATGTGACTGCGCTGGAATTGATGTGGACCGAACGCAAGCTAATGATCCTCACGCTGGTGCGCGACCAGGACTATGACACCGCCTACCAGCTCGCCCGGGCTCACGGCATGTCGTCCGGCGCTGACTTCGCCGACGCCGAATTCATGGCCGGATGGCTGGCACTGGTCCACCTGGACCGCCCGGAGGACGCCCTCGCCCATTTCACGCGCCTTCGGGACAATGTCTCGACCCCGGTCAGCCAGTCACGCGGTTCCTACTGGATGGCCCGCGCGCTTGATGCGCTGGGCCGGTCGGACGAGGCCGCCGTGATTTACGCCGAGGCCGGTCAGCACTCGACCGCTTATTATGGCCAGCTCGCTCTCACGCAGCTGACCGACACGGTCGGGGAACTGGCCCTGGAGCGTGATCCAGAACCGACGCCGGAAGCTGTGATCCGTTTCGAGGCCCGCCCGCTGGTCCGCGCCATGCGTCTGCTCGCGGAACAGAATGAGGAATATTATTTCCGCCTGTTCAGCTACCGGCTCGACGATCAGCTGACCGATCCGCAGGAAGCGGTCCTGCTGGCTCGCCTGGCCAGCAATTATCTTTATCTGCGTCAGGCCGTCCGCGCCGCCAAGGCCGCGCGCCTGCGCGGTATCATCCTGCCGCAAAGCGCCTATCCGACGATCCAGCTGCCGGCCCAGACCAATGTCCGCGCCCAGCGTCCGGAAGACGCGCTGACCCATTCCATCATCCGCCAGGAGACCGAGTTCGGCCAGCACGCCGTTTCCGGTGCCGGCGCCCGCGGCATGATGCAGCTGATGCCGGCCACGGCCCGTGCCACTGCCCGCGATCTGGGCGAGACCTACCGCTATAGCTGGCTGACCGATGATCTCGACTACAATCTCACCCTGGCGATGCACCACCTCGCCGAAGTGGTGGACGATTATGACGGCTCCTATGTCATCGCCCTGGCCGCCTATAATGCCGGTTCGCACCGCGCCAATCGCTGGATCCGCGACTATGGCGACCCGCGCGATCCGGACGTCGATCCGGTCGACTGGGTCGAGAGCATCCCCTTCTCGGAGACCCGCAATTACGTCCAGCGCGTGATGGAAAACCTGCAGGTCTACCGCTCACGCCTGAATGACGACGCCGCTGTCCCGCTCCTGATCGAGGACGACATGCATCGCGGCGCGGCACCGGTGCGGATCATGGTCGATCCGGAAGAGTAGCACCGGCAAGCGATTGCCGCGCTCATTCAGCATCACCCGATCCGACCCTTCGCCCCACTTTCCCATTTCTGGGAAAGGACCTGTTGAGCGCAACTAATCCCCGTTGCGCGCTGCTTTCCTTCTCCCTTGGGAGAAGGTGGCCGGAGGCCGGATGAGGGGGATTTCTCCTGCGCTCACCGGGATTTACCCCTCACCCTGGCCCTCTCCCAAGGGAGAGGGAAAACGCGCTCTGCCAGAAAAATCCCGAAAACTTATCCTCCCCCCTAGACCGCCAGCACATAATGCCCTCGGTTTTCGGGACGGGAGGCACGAGCTCAGTCACTTATGCCCGGAAACGAGCGGAGCCTGTCCGCGCGTTGGATGTGACATTCCAAAGCTCCGGCAGGGCGTGCGACCAGGTCGCGGGGCACTAAACGACCGACCCCATCTACCTGACGCATTGGAATCGGGGGCGAGAGCGTCCGGGAAATCTCCGAGAGCGGGATGCCGAGGACACCACGGACACCGCCTACCAACCAAACGGACACCCCGGTGTCCGCCGGCATCCCGTTCCCTCCCATCCTTCGGCGTGAAAGCGCGCGAAGACGAGAAGCCGTGCGCGTATCCCTTTGTCTCCTCTGCCACCCGCCTACGCGGGCGCAGGTTCCCGCCCGGCGCAGGCCGGGCGAGAATCAGGGGCCAGGCTGTCGGGAAGAGTGAGGTCCCCGCCTTGCGTCCGGCCTGCGCCGGACGTCCAGCGGGGATGACAAGCGGGTAAGGCAAGGAGATATGTCCCCATCCCGCATCACACCAACAAATCATTGCCATCCAGCGACGACGCGAACGCGTCCCTGGGCAAAAGCCGGAACTGCGTGCCAGTCCGTCTGGCCGACAGGATCCGGTCACACCGGAACACACGCGTCGCCTCCCGGAGATGATCGAAGGCGACCACATACCAGACCGGGTATTTCAGCAGGAGATAGTGCGGCTCGATCTGCCGTTCGGACGTCACGCCGTCTTCGCGCCGGTATCCGATCGCCAGCATTTCCTGATCCATGAAGGCCTGGTGCAAGGCCTGCACGACGGGTTTCGGCGGCGCAGCGACACCCGACTGGACATAGGTAGAGGCCGTGTCGCCAATCAGGATCCGGGACTTCATCCGGGTCACCTTGTTGCGTTTGTCCGGCGAGAAGGACGCCACAAGCTGTCGCCGCACCGATCCCAGGCTGGCCAGGAACATCGGCGAGCGCATCTGTTCGGACACCTCGATACTAATCAGCAGGTCAACGGCTTCGGCATAGGAAAGGTTCAGCCGGCCCACCCCCCAATTGCGGTCGAGCCGCACGCCGCCACCCCGCCCCCGGTCGGAATCAATGGGCAAGCCCTGCTCGCGCATGAGCAAAAGATCACGGGCAATCGTGCGCTCGCTGACATCATGTTGCCGTGCGAGATCGCTGACCGTGCACAGCCCATCCTGCTTGAGCTGGACAGCCAGCATGTCCATCCGCCGCAGCCTGTCTTTTGAATTCGAGCGCGCCATCCAACAAATAAGACATAAAATGTCTTATTTGGCGATACACCTTGGGCCAGACACCAAAACGGTGCCTGGGCACTCAGGAGCGCAAGCCATGAAAATGAACTATTTCGTCGTCGGCACGAATGACAAGGACGCATCGACCCGGTTCTACGATGCGTTTTTCGCGGAATTCGGCATCAAGCAGGTGATGTCGAATGACCGGATGACCTATTGGCAGAGCGAGGACTTCGCCTTTGCGGTCGCCATCCCGTTCGACGAACAAGCCGCGACCAATGGAAACGGGACCATGGTCGGCTTCGCGCTTGAATCCGAGGACGCGGTGCAACGGCTGCACAGCAAGGTCATTGAGCTGGGCGGCAAGTGCGCCGGTGCGCCCGGCAATCGTGGTCCGATGTTCTCGGCCTATGTCCGCGATCTCGACAATAACAAGTTATGCTTTTCGGCGTGAGGCCAACACGCGGCGGACTCAGTCCGCCGCATCCGCCCCGGTGACCAGTTTCGGGATCGAGGTGAGCGCGAAGATTGCCGCCAACACGCCGGTCAGACCGATCAGGCCGCGTTGCAGGATGGCCAGATCATCCATGGTAATCGCCGCCCAGATGGCGGCGGCAGCCCACCCCCCGGTAATGATGATGATCACCAGAGACTTCGCCCGCACACTCACATTGGCCAACAGCGTCAACACCCCGATCGCCATGAAGGTCGTGCCGATCTCGTGATGCCAGGGCATGCGCGCCGCGATATCCGCAACACCCTCACGGGTCACCCAGCCGACTGTGACAAGGGCGCTGCCAGCCAGGATGAGACCGATCCGGTCCATGATGGAAAGACGAGCCATGCCATCCGGGTAGCACAGCTAGCCTTGCAAGGCCCGTTGAAAGACGGAGCTAGTATCGCTCCTGGTACCGCGTCACGACTTCCATGAAGATGACCGGCAGGGCGTGACCGGCGATCCCGACCGTCCACCAGATCATCGGCCATTTCATGACGAACCAGCCCGAACCCAGGCTGATGCCGGCAAAGATGATCATGCCGAAGAGATAGCTGGCGAGATGGATCCAGAAGGAAAGCTGCAAGGCCGCCCTGCCCTTGGCATTGCGCCGGCGGACAAGCTCGCCGGCCTCGACCTCGGGATCGACACACAAGGCCAGCACATCGACATTGAAGGCCGCAGCCAGGGCCATGAGTGTCTCGCGTGAGGCGGCCTCACCGGTCTCGATCCGCTGAATCGTCCGCAGGCCGATACCGGCCAGTTCGGCGAGATGTTCCTGCGACCAGTGTCGCTCTTCACGCCAGCGTTTGATCTTGTCTGCGTCTGCCTTGAAAGCCATGCCCGTCTCCTGGAAAGCCTGAGTAAACTGATTGGCCCCAAAAAACAGACCGGCCGCCAGGCCACCACGTCAGCCTTGCGTCAACACCACGCCACCATGCCGCCAGTGGCCCGCCAGCACACCGTAAAGCCTGTCGAAAAGTCGGCTGGAATCCCAATCAGGGCGAGGCTTCACAACAACTCGCCTGACTGCGATCCGCACAGCATCCGCCATCGGGACGCAGGTCACGCCCGTGCCAGTGCCATCTGGAAAACCTCCGCGTCGACATTGCCGCCGGTCGCCAGCACGCAGACCGTTTTGCCAGCGATGTCGATCTTGCCCGACAGGACGGCCGCCAGGGCAGCCACACCGCCAGGCTCGACCACGATTTTGAGATGACGCCAGGCCGCGATCATCGCGTCGAGGGCTTCACCGTCCGAGATCGCGGCGCCGCCGGTGAGCTGGGTTGAATTGAGAGCCCAGGTCAGGGCGCCGGGGGTCGGAGTGATGATCGCGTCACAGATCGAACCGGTCAGGCGTTCATTGGTCTCGCGGCGCCCACTGGCCAGTGATCGCTTGTGATCATCAAATCCGGCCGGCTCGGCCGCCCAGATTTCAACATCGGGGAAGGCATGCCGCATCGCCATGCCGACACCGGCGATCAACCCGCCACCGCCGGCGCAACAGACAACAATGTCGGGACGCTCGCCCAGGGCCTGCAACTGATTGGCCGCCTCGAGGCCGGCCGTGCCCTGTCCGGCTATGATCCGGGGGTCTTCATAGGGCGGCACCAGAATCCGCCCTTCGGCTTCACATATCGCAGCGCCCAGAGCTTCGCGGTTTTCGGTCGCACGGTCGAACGGCACCACGTCGCCACCCCAGAACAGAACGCCTTCCACCTTGGAACGCGGCGCATCGGCCGGCATGAGGATCTTCGCGTGCGTGCCGTTCAGCTGCGCGGCAGCGGCCACACCCTGGGCGTGATTGCCGGATGAGTAGGCAACAATGCCGCGTTCTTTCTCGACGTCGGACAGGCGGGAGATACGGTTGAAGGCGCCGCGAAACTTGAAGGAGCCGGTGCGCTGCAGGCATTCGGCTTTCACAAACAGTTTTGCACCCAGCCTGTCGTCGAGCCGGTCATTGCGGAGCAAGGGCGTCTCGACCGCCTTCCCCTCCAATCGCTTCGCCGCATCAAGAATGTCCGCATATACAGGCAGATCTACAGGATGGGTCACGACATTCACTCCTTGACTGGACGCAGCGTCCGGAGACGCCATATGTGAAAAAACGCATAAGCAATTCAAACCGATTGAGCAAAGGGATTGCGCCGCCGCGCGATAGACCGTTTGATTGGCAAAACACAAAACGAAGCAACGGTTGTTACCCAGGGGAAAAACATGACTTTGCGCGCACACATGATGGACTGTCCGCTGATGATTTCGGACATTCTGGTTCACGCGGCAAAATGCCATGGCGATCAGGAGATCGTGACGCGGCTGCCGGAGACTGGTCAGATCCACCGGCAGAATTATGCCCAGACCCATGAGCGGACCCAGCAGCTGGCCAATGCGCTGCAGAAGAAGCTCAAGATCCGCGAAGGCGACCGGGTCGCCACGATTGCCTGGAACTCCCATCGGCATTTCGAACTCTACTACGCCATTTCCGGCATTGGCGCCGTGGTCCACACCGTCAATCCGCGCCTCGACCCGAAACAGCTGATCTGGATGCTCGACCATGCCCAGTCGAAGACCGTCTTCTTCGACAAGCAGTTCGCACCGCTGATCGACGCCATCTCGAAAGCGTGCAAATCGGTCAAGAACTGGGTTCTGATGACCGACAAGAGCCATCTCGATGGCGTCCAGACCAAGTGCAAGAGCTATGAGGAACTGATCGCCGAATATCCGGCGGAGTTCGATTGGCCGGCGTTCGACGAGTATGCGGCAGCCGGGCTCTGCTACACTTCGGGCACGACGGGTGATCCCAAGGGCGTCCTTTATTCACACCGCTCCACCGTCCTGCACGCCATGGCATCGGCCGCGGCCGATGTGATCGGTGTCGGCGCGCGTGGCACGCTATTGCCAGTGGTGCCGATGTTCCACGTCAATGCCTGGGGCATTCCCTATGCCGCGCCGATGAATGGCGCCAAGCTCGTCATGCCCGGCGCCCAGATGGACGGGGCCAGCATTCACCAGCTGATCGAGGATGAAAGCGTCAGCTATGTCGCCGGCGTCCCGACGGTCTGGCTCGGCCTGCTCAACTATCTGGAAGCCGAGGGCAAGCGCATCGATTCGGTCGAACGCGTCCTGATCGGCGGTTCGGCCCTGCCGGAAGCGCTGCTGCGCGCCTATGAGGACAAGTATGGCGTTGTCATGCAGCAAGGCTGGGGCATGACCGAGATGAGCCCGCTGGGCACGGTCAATGTGCTTCTGCCCAAGCATGAAGGGCTCAGCCGCGAAGAGATCATCCAGGTCAAACTCAAACAGGGCCGCCTCGTCTTCGGTGTCGGCATGCGCATTGTCGATGACAATGGCGAGGAACTGCCCTGGGACGGCAAGTCCTCCGGTCATGTCCAGGTCCGCGGACCGTGGATCGCTTCGGGTTATTACCGCGGCGCCGGCGCCGAGAGCTTCACCGAGGATGGCTGGTTCCAGACCGGCGATGTCGCCCATCTCGATGGCAGCGGCTTCATGACCATCACCGACCGCTCCAAGGATGTCATCAAGACCGGTGGCGAGTGGATCTCCTCGATCGATCTGGAAAACGCCGCCATGGGACACCCGTCCGTGGCCATGGCCGCTGCTGTCGGCATGCCGCACCCGAAATGGCAGGAGCGCCCGCTGCTCGTGGTGCAACTCAAGCCGGGCGCCGAGCCGGATGGCGCCTCGATCATCGAATATCTGCGCGGTGAAGTGCCGAAATGGTGGCTGCCCGACGCCGTCGAGTTCATCGACGAAATGCCGATCGGCGCAACCGGCAAGATGCTGAAGACCAAATTGCGGGAAATCTACAAGGACTACGAATTCCCGACAGTCGACGCGTAAACCTCAACCTCGCTGAAACGATCAAGCCCCGGCCACCTGGCCGGGGCTTTTTCGTGCGCCGAACCTGACCCGGGACTTAAATCGGTTTAATCCCCCCCGCTTCTCCCTTGTGCCGCCCCGCGGGCTCTCCTACATTCATATCGAAATTCGATAAGCCTCAGATCCGGTGGTCAGCGGGGCAAAGGAGACAGGACAATGGAGGTTTACGTCATGGGTGGAGAAATCGCGGTGATTGGCCTGCTGGCCTATTTCGTGCCGACCCTGATCGCCCTCCTGCGCGGTCACGACAATACGTTCGCGATCTTCCTGACCAATCTGCTTCTGGGTTGGACCTTCCTCGGCTGGATCATCGCTTTCATCTGGTCGTTCACAGCCATCCGCCGGCGCGTGCGGGCCTAGGAGTTCCCCAAGCTCCCATTTCGGGCTGACCGCCCCAAGCCTCACACCCCAACGGTCAGCCCAGGCATACGCGCCTACCCCAACCGGCCCCAAACCGGACAATGCTGCGCCCGGATCGCCCCAACGATCCGGGCGCTTTTTTGGTCCGGCCGCCACAATCATTTAGATAAATGTCGAATTATTGCTTGCATTCATTTTGATCATTAGCTAATTGTCTAGTTGAGACCGGGCCCAACGGTCTTCGACCAACGGCCCTGACATTCATCGCAGCCAGCCGACCGCGCCATTGCGGGTGAACACACATGACTGGCCAATTTTCCGGAGGGCGACATGCCGATTATCCGTACCTTTTCCGCCTGGCTGACAGGCCTTTTGCTGGCGCTGGTGACGACGCTGGCCCAGGCATCTGCCGATGACAGTCCCAATGCCCCGCCATCCGGTGACTGGCTTGGCATCCTTTCAACCCCGGGCGGAGAGTTGCGCCTGCTGATCACGGCAACGGAGCAGCCGGACGGCAGCCATCGTGGTGAACTGGAAAGCCTCGACCAGGCCCCGGGACAAAAAATTCCGATCAATGAGTTTGCGATCGATTCCGACACGATGCGCTTCGCCATTACCGCCATGGGCGCGTCCTACAGCGGCGAATGGAATGACCAGACCCAACGCTATGAAGGTGAATTCAGCCAGGGCATGACCCTGCCACTGGCCTTCGCCCGGCCCGAGGCGGTTGAGGTGACAGTCATCGACGGCATGGATGGTGTCTGGGAAGGCATGTTGACGCGCGGCGAGACCGAACTGGCCTTCACGCTCAATATCGAAACAGGCGAGGACGGCACACAGGTCACGCTCGATTCGGTCACCCAGGCGGCCTATGGCATCCCGGTCACGGATGTCACCCGCGACGGTGACGCAGTCGGCTTTCGCATCCCGGCCGCCAATGTCACCTATCGCGGCGAGTTGAATGCCCAGGGTGACAGGCTGACCGGGCAATGGATCCGCCCCGGCTTTCCCGAGGCCGAGGTCATCTTTCAACGCACGGCCGAGATCGTCACCGGTCCCAACCGGCCGCAGGAACCGGTCGGCCCCTTCCCCTACCGCGTCGAGCCGGTCCGCTTCGACAATCCCGAGGCCGAGGGTGTAACCCTGGCCGGCACCCTGACCCTCCCGGCCGGTGACGGCCCCTTCCCTGCCGCCATCCTGATCTCCGGCTCGGGTCCGCAGGATCGCGACGAGACCGTGTGGACCCATCGCCCCTTCGCCGTTCTGGCCGATCATCTCACCCGCAATGGCATCGCCGTGCTGCGCTATGATGATCGCGGCTTTGCCGAGTCGACCGGCGATTTTGCATCCTCGACCTCGATGGATTTCGCCTCCGATACGGAGGCGGCGCTGGCTTGGCTTCGGGCCCGGCCGGAGATCGATGCCTCCGCCATCGGGCTGATCGGACACAGCGAAGGCGGGCTGATTGCCCCGGTCGTCGCTGCCGACAATGACGCGGTCGCCTTCCTGGTCTTGCTGGCCGGTCCCGGCACGACCGGTGAGCAGATCATCCTGGACCAGTCGCTGGCCGCAGCCCGCGCCGGTGGTCGCAGCCCGGAAGAGCTCGACGTACTGGCCCGCCTGATCCCGCAAATCACCGGCACGGTGAGCGCGGCGGCGGATGAAGAGGCGGCCCGCTCGGCCCTGAACGCCCTGTTTACCGACGAGACCCTCGCCCTGCTCGGCGCCGCACCGGCGCAACGCGAACTTCTAATCGGCCAGAATGTCCGAGCCTGGCAGCGCACCTTCCTGCGCCATGACCCGGCAGACTTTCTGCCGCGTGTTGATCAGCCCGTCCTGGCCGTGAATGGTTCGCTGGACCTTCAGGTTCTCCCCGGCCCCAATCTGGCCGGGTTGGAAGCTGGCCTGTCCGGCAATCCCGACGTCACGGTGATGGAACTGGAAGGTCTCAACCACATGTTCCAGACGGCGCAGACCGGCACCATCGCCGAATACGCCGAGATCGAGGAAACCTTCGCGCCACACGCGCTGGACCTGATCTCGGACTGGATCGCAGCGCGTTTCGGCAACTGATCCGCAACAGGACGTCAGGGCGGCGCCGGGTCAGGACTGGACCCGGCGCCGTTGTCCTGGCGCAGCGCGGCACCAGAGCCGGCAAAAGACCATGCCCGCGCTTCACGCCCCCCGCGGTTCACGCCCAAGGTAGAGCGACGTCAGGACAGGCGCACACTGCGCCTGTTGCGCCATAAATCCCTTGCCGGGAGTTCGCCGTATCGGGGTGTTGAGCTCAAGGGTGAAACCGCGAAGCGGCGGCTGCGCCGCCCTTGACCTCAACACCCCGATACGGCCCGCTGGCTGACATGGGATTTATGGGTGGCCACGCGCGGGGCGCGCGCGAAAACGATATGTGTCCCCGTCCCCGTTTATTTGCGGCGGGATAAATGGTGTGTGTCCCTATTTTTTCCCAGGATTGAGGGCGCCGATAGTGGGGGCCGGCATGCTCAACGCGGCAGCGCGATAATCATACCTGTCCCCCGCTGGACTTCGTTTTTACGGCATTAAGCGAGACGTACCAATTAGGCTCGTGAGGTTTTTACAACCTACTAGTCGCTCTCACCAAGCACATCAGCAGGGTCAGGCAGCACTTTACGATTCGCTCTTTTGACGGCTGGCTCTAAGTACTCTTTAAGTTGGTTGATTTCATCAATCTCGATGCCGCCGACTGAGATAGCCTCCCTCAAGTCGCGCACAGTCATTGGGTTGATCCCGAACTCTGCGACTTCACCTCTTGCAAATGGGAAAAGCGCATTCAGTCGCGCCTGAAGGACACCCAAATTTCTGATGTAGTCCATAACAGATATTGGAAACACTATCGTGTTCGTATCGGCAAGCTGCTTTGGTAAGCTTCGGAGTCGAGCATCATGAATTTGTAGCTCCGCTAGGATCACGGACAAATAATTCGAAAGCCCCTCCGGCGCGTACTTGATTAGATCGCGAAACACGCTCCGATAATCATCAGGCAACTCCGGCACCACAAGTCCGTCGATTTCCACAACCCCTGATGAGCTGTTCTTGTCCAAATAATTCCATGCCGCTGCAAAGGACTTGAAGCAATGACGATTGTAAGTGGTAAGAGCACTTAATTGCTCTGGTAGGAATGGTTTGGTTGCAATGAGATTTCTGCGCGCCTCTGATTCATCACGAAGCCCCACCGCTCTAAACGCGATAATACTTGCCGCGAGCGCTAGCATACCAGCATTCAGAGTCTGCCATCTCGCCCAAACGTCTTGAATATCACCCCAGTGTGGGAAGTTGAGCAGAACAGGTAGCAGAACCGCAGAGATAAACCATACAACGAAGCCGATGGTGGCAATAAAATAGTGCTTTCCTGTCAGAGCCCAAACCTTAGTCAATTAAAATTCCACCTGAAATAGTTAAATAACGACAGTTCAAACAGCCTCAAAGCCAGGTCGTGATCTCGTCCAGCCGCTTCTTGACCAGGGCGTGCTCCGGCACGGTCGCATCCTCGGCCGGATAGCCGCCGACGATCAGCATGTAGGGTTTTTCCCCGGCCGGGCGTTCGCAGACCTCGTTGAGGAAGCGCATCGGATTGGGCGTGTGGGTCAGGGTGACCAGGCCGGCCTCGTGCAAGGCTGCCAGCAGGAAGCCGCAGGCAATGCCGACGCTTTCATGGATGTAGTAATTCTTCTTGTCCTGACCGATTTCCTCGCCGCCGCGCTTCTGGGCGAAGACGGCGATCAGGACCGGCGCGTGCTCGAGGAAGGGCTTGCTGGCATCCGTGCCCAGAGGCGCCAGCGCGTCGAGCCATTCCTGCGGCGCCTTGCCGTCGTAAAACGCTCGTTCCTCGGCCTCGGCGGCCTCGCGCAACGCCCGACGCTTGTCGGCATCGGTCAGCACAACGAAATGCCAGGGCTGGTGATTGGCACCCGACGGGGCCGAACCGGCGGCGATGATCGCCTGCTCGATCACCGCCCGCTCGACCGGTTTGTCGGAGTAATCCCTGACCGTTCGGCGGCGCAGCAGGTTCTGCGTGAAGCGGCTGACCCGATCGCGCATTTCGGCTTCGGGATACTGGACGTAATTCTCGAGCGGTACGCGCTTTTCCATGTCGTTCAATCCCACTCCAGAATTACCTTGCCGGACTTGCCGGCCCGCATGGCGTCGAAACCCTTCTGGAATTCGTCAGCCTTGTAGCGGTGGGTGATGATGCGCGAGACGTCGAGACCGCTCTCGAGCATGGCGATCATCTTGTACCAGGTCTCGAACATCTCGCGGCCGTAAATGCCTTTCAGCGTGATCGCCTTGAGCACGAGCTGGCCAAAATCGACCTCGATCGGCCTGGACGGCAGACCGAGCATGGCGACCTTGCCGCCCATCACCATATTATTGAGCATCGAGCCGAAGGCCTGCGGCGCGCCGGACATTTCCAGGCCGACATCAAAGCCCTCGGTCATGCCGAGTTCTTTCGCGACATCCTCGATCTTCTCTTTCGAGACATCCACGGTGCGGATATTCGGCGCGACCTGGCCGGCCAGGTGCAGGCGGTGCGTGTTGATGTCGGTCAGCACGACATGGCGGGCGCCGACATGACGCGCGATCGCCGCGGCCATGATGCCGATCGGTCCGGCGCCGGTGATAAGCACATCCTCGCCGATCATGTCGAACTGCAGCGCCGTGTGCACCGCATTGCCGAGCGGATCGAGAATGGCACCGATCTCGTCAGGCACGTCCTCGGGCAGCGGCACGACATTGAAGGCCGGCAGTTTCATGAATTCGGCGAAAGCGCCGGGAATATTGACGCCGACGCCGCGGGTTTCCGGATCGAGATGGAAGCGTCCGGCGCGAGCCGCGCGGCTGGTGACGCCAACGACATGCCCTTCACCCGACACACGCTGGCCGGCCTTCACGCGGGTCACGTTCGAGCCGACATCGACGATCTCGCCGGCATATTCATGACCGACCACCATCGGGGTGGGCACATTCTTCGCCGCCCAGTCATCCCAGTTGTAGATATGGATGTCGGTGCCGCAGATCGCCGTGCGCTTGATCTTGATGAGCACATCGTCCGGGCCGATCGTCGGCTCGGGCACATCCTCCATCCAGATGCCTTCTTCCGGCTTGGCTTTGACCAGGGCTTTCATGCGCTATCCTCACCTGTTGGCGTCCCCGTCTTGGCGGGTTTGTCGCGAAGATACATCACCGCGGCGACGGGGAAAGTCAGCATCATCGGAATGAGCAGTATGCCCATCAGTTCAGCGACATGTCCGTTCGATCCACTGATCCAGGTCGCGGCGATGGAGAGCGCGCCAACCGCCGCCGGAATGGCCAGTATTCGGCGCCGGTCCATCCACAACATCGCCGCCAGCCAGGCGGCATAGGCAGCGATCAGACCCCATTTGATCCAGGTATCGATGCGCAGCATCTCGATCCGCACCGGCAGGAATGTGTCAAAGGCATAGGAGACCAGTTCCGCCTCGGCGCTGGCCTCGTCGAAATAGCCGCGCGGAAGACAATCGCGCAGGACAACATCATCGCGACCGTCCGCCGGTTCGATGTCCTCGCCGCAAAGCGGGTTTTCGATCTCGGCGAGAATGCCGTTGATGGTGGCGTTTTCCTGCCAGTCGGCCGGAATGGTCGCCAGCGCCAGCCCGACCCCGATCACCGCCAGAAAACGTCCGCGCAGGGCCATGCCCAGAAAGAAGACCGCCGCCATGCCGGCATAGGCGACCGGGAAGAACCAGTCCAGAAACTGGACATCGACCAGCCAGGCCCGCAGCGCGGCCGCGTCGTCTCCGCGCAGGAAAGCGATGTCATCGATATCCTCGGCAAATTCCAGCGCCAGTATGGGTGTCTGGAAACCGGGCGCCATTGGCGCACTGCCCAGGTTCGGCGGGCTCCCGAACAGCGCCAGCGGAAAGGCCAGCGTGGCCAGCGTCAGCACAAGAGTGGCCACAAAGGCCCAGCGTGAAAGTGTCATCCCATCCCCCGATTGCCGCCATAATGGACCCCGGCTCGGCGGGATCAAGCGGTCAATCGCTCGGCCACCGTCTCCCCGATCGCCAGCGACGCAGTCAGTCCCGGGCTCTCAATCCCGAACAGCGCCACCAACCCGGCCTGCCCGTGGATATCCGGTCCATCCAGACGAAAATCCGGTTGCGGCTGCCCCGGCCCATGCAGCTTCGGGCGGATACCGGCATAGTCCGGCATCAGCGCGCCATCCGGCAGGCCGGGCCAGAATCGCCGGGCAGTCGCCTCGAACGCGGCCGCCCGCGACGGATCCACGGTGTAGTCTTCGCCATCGACAAAGCTGAGATCGGGTCCGAACCGCGCCTGCCCGCCCAGATCACGTCGGTAATGTGTGCCCAGGGCCCCCGGTATCGGCAGCGGATAAACAAGCCGGGAAAACGGCGCCTTGCCGGACAGGGTGAAATAGACGCCCTTGCCATAATGCAGCGCCGGGATCTGGTCGGCCGGATAGCCGGCAATGCCCGACGCCGCCGCCTGGGCGCCCAGCCCCGCCGCAATGACCAGATAGCGGGTCGTCACCTCGGTCGCATGCTCACCACCGGTGCGGACCCGAAAACCACCACCGGGCAGCGCCTCGGCACCGGCAAAGGGCGTGTTGAGGGCAATCGCGCCGCCATGGCCGGCAATCTCGCCGGCTAGCGCGTCCATATAGGCGTGCGCATCCATGACCCCGCTTTCTTCCGACAGCAAGGCCGCCTCGGCGTGAAGTTCAGGCTCGAGCGCCCGCGCCTCGGCGCCGCTGAGGCGTCGCATGCCACCGACCTGGTTGATGTTGGCCTGGTCAAGGATGGCATCCAGCCGTTCGATCTCGTGCGGCTGGGTGGCGACAACCAGCTTGCCGCATTTCTCGTGCGGCAGATGGTGATGTTCGAGGAAGGCGTAGAGCATCAACCGCCCGGCCACGCACAGGCGCGCTTTCAGGGAGCCGGTCGGATAATAAAGCCCGCCATGGATGACTTCGGAATTGCGCGAGGAAATGCCCTGCCCGATCGCCTTTTGCGCTTCCAGCACAACGGTTTCGTGGCCGCGCCGCGCAAAGGCCCGCGCCGTTGCAAGGCCGACCGCGCCCCCGCCTACTATGATGGCATCTGTCTCGAAGGCCATGCGCATTCTCCCAGCCCGGCACGCCGAAACCACCAGACTGGCATGAGTCCGGCTCACGGGAAGAGGCTGGCTATCCGGCCAGGCCGCAAAAAGAAAAACCGCCCGGCGCAGGGCACCGGGCGGCTCTTTATTCAGCGTTTGGGCACGATCAGCCCTCAGCGGCACTCACCGGCGGGAAGATACGACCCAGCGGTCCGACCTGCGGGATTGGCAGCAGCAGGATGCGGCGGACCGGGTTCCAGGCCGCGCCCAGCACCACCACCACGCCGCCCAGCACCAGCAGGGTGACGGCGACAACCGCGCCGGCACCGAGGCCAGCCGAGTTGACGATGATGCCGATGGACACGCCAGCCGTTACCAGACCGGAGACGATCAGTGCCCGGCGATTGATGAGCAGCGAGACCAGGGCGAAAATCCCGATCACGATCAGGGCCGTGATGGCCAGGCGGGTCGCTTCGGCACTGTCCGACGCCATCGCGGCAAACAGGTTCAGGTTTTCAGGATTGGCAAAGTCACTTTCCTGAAAGGTCCAGCCGGTCTGGGTGACGTTCAGCACGGCGCCCAGCAGGACCGGCGCTGCGAAGAAATGCAGCCAGAAGGCGGTACCGGCCAGCCGCGTCTCCCGGCCCGGATCACGGGCATCGAAGAGAATACCAGCCAGCAAGAGCGATGCACCGGCCGCGACATTGATCGTCGGCGCCCAGACAATCACCGTGTAAGGGTCAAAGGCCAGCAGCGTCATGACAGCGGTCAGCACCACGCCGACCCCCATCAATCCGCCCGCATAGGGCAGGCGATAGCTGAAATAATAGGCCGCCACTGGCAAAAGGAAGGCGAGGCCGAACACGACCGGCATGAAGCGGATCGAGACCGGCAATTGCGCCAGCACCATCATCACCGCCTCGCGGCCGAACTCCATATTGTCGACGCTGTCACCCGCAACTTCAAACGACTGTTCGCTGATACCGGCGCCATGGATCAGGAACTGCGCATAGCCCCAGACCAGAACGATCATGGTGGTCACGCCGAACACCGAACTGAGCACAATGCCCGGCAGGATGCGGCGCTGCTTGCCGACCAGCAGGGCCGACAGGAACCAGATAAAGACGGCGATGCCACCGATCAGCGCCATCAGCGCGTTCTGGAAGGCTTGTTCGCCCTCGTCCAGGCCGAGCCCGGCCATCACCTGGCCGGCACCGACAGCGAGACCGCCGAGCAGGATCAAGACCCCGATCGTGGTGAATATGTCGTGGAAATTGTTCAGGAAAGGCAGCATCTCGTCCGATGGACGCGCGCTGCTGGCTTTCAGTTCGCTGGTATCCGTCATGGCAGTCCCCTGTTCACGTTACCCGTGTGATGCCCCCAAGCGATCATTCGGATGCAGAACTCGCCAAAAAAGCGAGTCTGACAGACGGACATTACGCGCGTTTGGGGAAAAGGTCAGGGGGACTGGTTGGGGCAGCGTCCCGGCCCTATCGCGCTTTCAAATCATCGCGCTCAAGCGGCTCGCCATGCAGGATGATGGTCTGGATGGTGTCCCAGGCGGCGATATCAAGGCGGGGATTGGCCTCCAGCAAGAGCAGGTTGGCGACCTTGCCCACTTCGACCGTGCCGTAACGCGCCTCAAGCCCGAATTGCCGTGCCGGATTGATGGTCCCTGCCCGGAACACGGACTCGGGCGACACGCCGGCTTGCGCCAGGCTCTCGATCTCGAGCCGCGTGCACAGCCCGGGTTGATTGGCGCTCGTCGGGCTGCCGGGACAATCGCTGGCCAGAAGCAGCGGATGCCCGGCTTGCTCAAGAAAGGCCGTCGCCCGCTGAACGCGCCCGACGCCATAGCCGAAAATCGCGGCCATCTCTTCTCGCGGCATGTCCGGCGGGAAATCGGCGGCCAGCTCATCGGCAAACCAGTCCGCGCCGCCCGCGCGATACCAGTCGAGCAGGTCGGATGGCACAATGTCAGCGTATTCAGGGGCATCCATCCGGGCCGGTAGCAGGTGTTCGCCCAGGCCCGCCATGACGCGGTGGGTCGGCATATAGCCGACACCCTGCTCGTGCACCCGCTGCAGGATGTCCGCGACGGGCGGGTCGCCCTCGGGCCATTGCCAGTTCCACAGGCCGTGTGCCAGCACATCAACGTCAGCATCAAGCGCGATCTGATACATGTCGATGGCATTGGCATGGGCCAGCAGGGGCAGCTCGTGCGCCCGTGCCGCGTCCCGGATACGGCCCAGGATTTCGGCGTCATACAATGGCCATTCCGACTCGGCGCCGAAACCGTCTTCCAGATAGATTTTCACACAGATCGCACCATCCGCCGCGATCCGCTCGACCACCATTTCCGGCGTCCGGGTCGAGGTAATGCGATACGGGTAGAGCGAAACCATGTCCGCATCATCGCGCTGATTGATCGGATAGCCGGCTTCTTCATTGGGGATTTCACCGCAGCGGAACAGGTCCGGTCCCGGGCTGTTCGCAGCAAAGTCGCGCCAGGCCAGGAGCGGCGCCGGATCGAGGATCTGCGTCACGCCGTAATAGAGCAGGCTGCGCGGCTGTTGCGCCATATAGGCGTCAACCAGCGCCTCATGATCACGCGCCGGTGCAACCCCGATCGCGCCCATGCCCGGCACGAAGGCAACATGGTGGTGACTGTCCATAAGGCCCGGGGTCAGAAAACGACCATGGCCCTCGATGCGCATCACCGACCGGTCGGCCTGAATCGGCTCGGCAGAGATCTCCGCAATGACACCGTCACGGACCAGGACATTCATGGCGTTCGACGCCGTCTCGCGCTCGGCGGAAACGATCACGACATTTTCGATCAGGAGCTCGTTGCTCTCCGACGTACACGCGGTCAGTCCGAAGCCCACAAGAATTGTCGTAATAAGCCAAACTTTCACAGCCACACTTTCCTCATCTCTGCTTTTGTCATCTGCATGTCGGGTGAGACCACCGACAGGTCTTATTTCGTCCAAACCGGGGCGTCGCCGCGTCGCGCCTAAATCACCCCCAGCTCCCGGCCCACCTTCGTGAACGCCGCCACCGCGCGGTCGATCTGCTCGGGCGTGTGGGCCGCCGACATCTGGGTGCGGATCCGGGCCTTGCCCTTGGGCACCACCGGGAAGAAGAAGCCGATCACATAGACGCCCTCACCCATCAGCCTGGACGCCATCTCCTGGGCCAGTTTGGCATCGCCGAGCATGACCGGAATGATCGGATGCTCGCCCGGCAAAAGGTCGAAACCGGCCTCGCTCATGCCGGTGCGGAAGCGTTTGGCATTGTCGAACAGGCGGGCGCGCAGATCATCACCCTCGGCGACCATGTCGAGCGCCTTGAGCGAGGCACCGGCAATGGCGGGCGCCAGTGAATTGGAGAACAGATAGGGCCGCGAGCGCTGGCGCAGCATGTCGATGATCTCGCGCCGCGCCGCGGTGAAGCCACCCATCGCCCCGCCCAGCGCCTTGCCGAACGTGCCGGTGATGATGTCGATCTCGCCCAGCACACCGCAATGTTCCGGCGTGCCGCGCCCCTTCGCGCCCATGAAGCCATGGGCATGGCAGTCATCGACCATGGTCAGCGCGTCATACTGCTTGGCCAGGCGAACGATGGATTTGAGGTCGGCGATATAGCCATCCATCGAGAACACGCCATCGGTGACAATCAGGATGTGCCGCGCACCATCGGCCCGGGCCTGTTTCAGCTGGGTCTCGAGGTCGGCCATGTCGGAATTGGCATAGCGATAGCGCTTGGCCTTGCACAGGCGCACGCCATCAATGATCGAGGCATGGTTGAGCGCGTCGGAAATGATCGCATCCTCCGGCCCCAGAAGCGGCTCGAACACGCCGCCATTGGCGTCAAAGGCGGCGGCATAGAGGATGGCATCCTCGCAGCCGGCAAAGGCCGCGACCTTGGCTTCCAGCTGCTTGTGCAGATCCTGCGTGCCACAGATAAAGCGCACCGAGGCGACACCGAAACCGTGACTGTCGAGCGTCGTCTTGGCGGCCTCGATCAACTCGGGACGATTGGCCAGGCCGAGATAGTTATTGGCGCAGAAATTGATGACATGGCTGGACGTCCCGTCCGCCGTCACATCGATCTCGGAGAATTGCTGCGAGGTGATGACGCGTTCGCGCTTGTACAGCCCGTCAGCGTCGATCTGGGCGAGCTCGGCTTTAAGGTCGGCGAAAAAGGCGTCGGACATGAAGGGCTCCCAAGGGTGAGTCTGTGTTGGTCCTGCTTTTATGTGCCCGCTTCACGCTTGTCATCCCGGCCGGAAGCCCCGCGGACGCGGGGTGCAGAGCCGGGACCTAAAAACACCCGGGTTCGCAAGTTTTCGGCGCGGCGGCCTTACGGCGCAGTTTCGGACAGCTACCGGGCCTATAGGTCCCGGATCTGCGCCCGGCTCAAGGCCGGGCATCCGTCCGGGATGACAACGGAGGGGCTACCCTGTGCCAAGCAAAACCCGTTTTTCCCGGCCGCAAACCGGCGAAAGCCGGTTGGAGAGCCGGGACCGACCGCACGTTTTCACAAATGATGAGTATCCGGTCGGTCCCGGATAGCGCTGACGCGCTTCCGGGAAAAATGGAAACCTGGATCTCCTTCCTCGCAACACGGCATTCCCCCTACTCCACAAACTGCTCTGGATAGACCCACCACCAGGGCATCGGGTTTTCGCCCATCGCTTGCTCGACGATCTGCGAATAGATCAGCTCGGCGCGGACCGAATTAGCGAGCAGGACGATGCAACGCTGCGTCTCTTCGTGACAGGTCGCGCGATTGCCGGTCCAGGGATTGTGGCCGCCCTTGTCGAACCAGTGACCGGTTTCGTCCTGGAAGGTGATGACACCCAGTCCGGCCGCCAGTCCGATCGCCTCCGCGCGCGGGTCTTCCTCGGTGGTGATTGTCGGAAACTGGCCTGGCGAACGGATTACCTGCGAGGCGGAGACAAATTCGGCACGCGCCTCGGCGCTCAGCCCCTCGCCGCGAACCATGCCGGCCCACATCCGCGCCTGGTCGGCGATGCTGGTATCCATCGATCCGGCCGCCGATACACCGGAGCGCTCGTCATGCGGCTCGAACGTGCCGTCCATCGCATAGCCGTCGGCGAGATGGTCAGCAAAATCCTCGCGCCATTGCATCGAGGTGTCAGTCATCCCGAAACGGTCGAAAATACGGGTCTGCATCTCCTCCTTCAGGTCGAGACCAAGGCCTTCCTCGATCACATGCTGCAGGATGTAGAAGCCTTCCGCCGAATAGGTCTGGCGCTCGCCCGGCGGGAAATGGAATTGCAGGCGGCCATCCGCTTCCAGCCAGCGGAAATTGGCGAAACCGGTACCGTTGGACAGGATGATCCGCGCCGTCAGGTCCCGCCATTGCGGCTGGTCGGCGAGATCGGCCCATTCGTCATACTCGGGCAAGGGCCGGGGCAGATAGTCGGCGATCGAGGCATCGAGATCGATCAGCCCCTCATCGACCAGCATCAGGACATAATAGCCAAAGGCCGCCTTGGTCAGCGAGGCGCCATACATGATGCTGTCGGTCTCGAGCGGCGCCGCATTCTTGCGATTGCGATAGCCGAACGCGGCGACATGGGCGACCTCGCCCTCATCGATCAGGGCATAGGCCAGTCCGACCACCTCCTCCTCCGCCATCAGCGACTGGATCGCGCTGTCGAGTTCAGTGATCTCCGCCTCGCTCCAGCCATCGGGCTGGGCCAGGGCAGAACCGGTCAGGGCGAGAAGAGAGGTGGCAGCAGTCAACACGGCACGCATGGGCATTCCTTCGCATTGTTCGCAGGAAGGCTAGGCGCGACGTTTGAGCAGGGTAAGCGGGACGCAGAGGGCATGTTTCTCCCTCCGATGCGAAGCCCCAACCCTATTGTCATCCCGGCCGGATGGCCCGCGCAGGCGGGCCGCAGAGCCGGGACCTACAAACATCAGCACATGCAATTATCTGACGCGGCGGCACCACTGCGAACGATTGGGACCCAACGGGCGTATAGATCCCGGCTCTCCAGCCTGCTTGCGCAGGGCAGGAGCCTGCGCCCGCGAAAGCGGGTGGCCGGGATGACAATTCGCTGGTGAATATGGACACGCGAAACCCGTTTTTCCCGGCCGCAAACCGGCGAAAGCCGGTTGGAGAGCCGGGACCGACGAGACGTCGTTGCAGGCGATGAGTCTCCCGTGGGTCCCGGATAGCGCTGACGCGCTTCCGGGAGAAATGGCGTTGAGTGTTTCTTCCCCATTCCATGGGGCTGGCATTCCTGCTGGCAGGACCGGTTTACGACCTGATCAGCCAGCGCAGGATCACCGCCGCCACCCTGATCGGGATCGGGATCAATGTGCTCTACATCGTCGGCTTGGTGCTGGCGACCGCCCCGCCGGAAGGGTGAGAGTCGGAAGCGAGGGCGGCAAAATCAACTTGTGCAGAAGTAGCCGCCCGCCAGTCCGCCTGAAAATCAATCAGTTGAAACGTGCCGCCCAAAAAACTGGACGGCCAGGTTTTTCCGGAAAATCATGAACTGGACGGATATCATGGCGTACATCAGCGCCGCCCAACTCAGCAGAACCGGACTCTCCAGCACCACGCGCCACAGTGCATCCGGCTGATGCATTCCGGTCGGGCTATCCGAGGCAAGGTTGAAAACGACCACGGCGGGCATCAAGACCAAAATCCACGAACCCAGTCCGATAACCCGTGCCACCGGCCGGGCGGTTTCGGAGTACTTGGCAGTCGACGCGATCCGCAAAGCGAGGCCCCAGCCAAGGGCCGCCATGCCGATCTTCATGATCAGTGGAAATTCCTCACCAAAGGATACGCCCAGCAGAGGGGAAAATCCGATCATGAGGACAACGCCACAAGCGGCAAAGTGCGAGGCATAGAACATGCCGGCAGAATACTCAGTGACTGCAAATTTAACAATCGAAGCCGCCGGAAGATTGATGGGCGGGCCATCCGCTTTCTTCCCCATCCCATGGGGAAGTGGGCCGCTGCGCAGCAGCGGGTCGAAGGGGCCGAGCGCAGCGAGGAAAAACGGCTACGCCGCCCCTCCGTCCCTGCGGGACACCTCCCCATGAAATGGGGAGGGAAGCCGCTACACACTCGGCAGATCCAGCCCCTGCTCCTTCGCGCAGTCCTTCGCGATCTCATAGCCGGCATCGGCGTGACGCATCACGCCCGTGCCCGGATCATTCCACAACACCCGACCAACGCGCTCTGCGGCCTCAACCGTGCCGTCGGCGAGGACGACCTGGCCGGAGTGCAGGGAATAGCCCATGCCGACGCCGCCACCATGATGCAACGAGACCCAGGTGGCGCCCGAAGCCGTGTTGAGGAGCGCGTTGAGGAGCGGCCAGTCGGCGACGGCGTCTGAGCCGTCCATCATCGCTTCGGTTTCTCGGTTCGGGCTGGCGACCGAGCCTGAGTCGAGATGGTCGCGGCCGATTACGACGGGGGCGGAGAGCTCGCCCGTGCGGACCATCTCGTTGAAGGCGAGGCCCAGCTTGTGGCGCTCGCCCAGGCCGACCCAGCAGATCCGCGCCGGCAGGCCCTGGAAGTGGATGCGCTCGCGCGCCATGTCGAGCCAGCGGTGAAGGTGCGGATTGTCCGGGATCAGTTCCTTCACCTTGGCGTCGGTCTTGTAGATGTCTTCGGGATCACCCGACAGCGCCGCCCAGCGGAAAGGGCCAATGCCGCGGCAAAACAGCGGGCGGATATAGGCCGGCACGAAGCCGGGAAAATCGAAGGCGTTGGTAACGCCCTCGTCAAAGGCCATCTGGCGGATATTGTTTCCATAATCGAGCGTCGGGATGCCCTGCTCCCAAAAGGCCAGCATGGCTTTGACCTGCTCCGCCATGGAGGCTTTTGCGGCCGCTTCGACGGCGGCGGGATCGCTCTCGCGTTTTTCGTCCCATTCGGCGAGGGTCCAGCCAGCGGGCAGATAGCCGTTTGCGGGGTCATGGGCGGAGGTCTGGTCGGTGACCATGTCCGGCTTGACGCCGCGTTTCACCAGTTCCGGGAAGACCTCGGCCGCATTGCCCAGCAGGCCGACCGAGACCGCCTCGCCCTTGGCGCAGGCCGCGTTGATGATTTCCAGCGCCTCGTCCAGCGTGGTGGCGCTCTTGTCGAGATAGCCGGTCTTCAGCCGCATCTCGATCCGGCTCGGCTGGCATTCCACCGCCAGCATGGAGGCGCCGGCCATCGTCGCAGCCAGCGGCTGGGCGCCGCCCATGCCGCCAAGCCCGCCGGTCAGGATCCACTTGCCGGTGAGGTCACCGTCATAATGCTGGCGACCGGCCTCAACGAAAGTCTCATACGTGCCCTGAACGATGCCTTGCGAGCCGATATAGATCCAGGAGCCGGCCGTCATCTGGCCGTACATCATCAGGCCCTTCTTATCGAGCTCGCGGAAATGATCCCAATTGGCCCAGTTGGGCACGAGATTGGAATTGGCGATCAGCACGCGCGGGGCATCCTTGTGAGTGCGGAAGACCCCGACCGGCTTGCCGGACTGGACCAGCAGGGTCTCGTCTTCCTTCAGGCGTTTCAGCGTCGCGACGATGCGGTCATAGCTCTCCCAGTCGCGCGCGGCCCGGCCGATCCCGCCATAGACAACCAGCTCTTCCGGCTTCTCCGCCACGTCGGGGTCGAGATTATTCATCAGCATGCGCAAGGGCGCCTCGGCGGCCCAATGGGTAGCGTCGAGCTCTGAGCCATGCTTGGCGCGGATGATGCGGGAATTGTCGCGGCGGGTCTGGGTCATTTACTTCACCTCTCCGGAATAGAGATTTCGCGCCGCGTCGAGCGCAGCTTTCATCACGTCTGTCAGGGCGGAACGCAACCGGTCGGCCTTGTCGCCATCAAAGGCCCAGGGCGGGGCTTCGGTCATGTAAGCGGACTGGGCGATTTCCATCTGCAGGGCGTGGATATTCTGGCTCGGACGGCCAAAGGCGCGGGTGATGAAACCGCCCTTGAAACGGCCATTGACGATGGAGGCATAGTCCTCGTGATCCATCATCGCCTTGACCGCCCAGCGTTCGATCATGCGGTCACAGCTCTCACCGCCATTCGTGCCCAGATTGAGATCCGGCAGTACGCCTTCAAACAGGCGCGGAACCTCGGATGCTATCGAATGGGCGTCCCACAAGAGCGCATAGCCATGCTCCATCCGGGTCGCCATCAAGGTCTCGGTCAGGGCGCGGTGGTAGGGATCATAGAACCCGGTCCGGCGCTGCTCGATCTCGTCCTCATTTGGGGCCGCACCCTCGCGATAGATCGGCGTTCCGTCGAACAGCGTGGTCGGGACCAGCTCGGTTGTCGCCTGACCGGGATAGAGCGACGTGCCCGTAGGATCACGATTGAGGTCGATCACATAGCGCGAATAATTGGCGCGAATCACGGTTGCGCCCAGTGTCTCGAGAAAATCGTAGAGTTCGGGGATATGCCAGTCGGTGTCCGGCAAGCCGCCCGCCGGTTCGCTCAATCGTTCCGCCAGGCCCGGCGGCAGGGCCGTCCCGGAATGCGGCATGGAAACGACAAGCGGCGCGCTGCCGCGCGTGAGGGTGAAAACATCCATCAGGCTATCCCGGGAAGCGTGCCCGCATCCGCCACAAGCCCCCTGCCCGTCACCAGATCACGCGCATTGGCGATATCGGTGGCAAAATAGCGATCATCGCCATAGGCGGGAACCTGTTTGCGCAATGTCGCCTTGGCCGTTTCCAGCGTCGGCGAGGAAGTCAGCCCGGCATGGAAATCCGTCCCTTGCGCCCCGCACAACAATTCGATGCCGACCACGACATGGAGGTTTTCCGCCATTTTCAGCAGGCGGAAGGCGCCATGGGTGGCCATGGAGACATGATCTTCCTGGTTGGCCGAGGTGGGAATGCTGTCGACCGAGGCCGGATAGGCTTTCTGCTTGTTCTCCGAGACCAGAGCCGCCGCCGTGACATGGGCGATCATGAAGCCGGAATTGATGCCCGGATTGGGTGTCAGGAAAGCCGGAAGACCGGACACCGCCGGGTCGGTCAAAAGCGCGATGCGGCGCTCGCAGATCGAGCCGATTTCGCAGGCTGCCATGGCGATCTGGTCGGCGGCGAAGGCGACCGGTTCGGCGTGGAAATTGCCGCCGGAAATGGCCTCGTCCGTGTCCGTGAAGATCAGCGGATTGTCGGTGACCGCATTGGCTTCGCGCTCCAGCACGGCGCCGGCCTGGCGCAGGAGATCGAGCACGGCACCCATGACCTGGGGCTGGCAACGCAGGCAGTACGGGTCCTGGATTTTCTCGCAGCCTTCATGGCTGGACAGGATGCCGGAGCCATCGAGCAGGCCCCGCAGCGCCGCCGCGACATCGATCTGGCCGGGATGGCCGCGCAGGCTGTGAATGCGCGGATCAAAGGGCGCGACCGAGCCCTTGGCGGCGTCGACACTGAGCGCTCCGGATACAAGGGCAGCCTGAAAGCCGGCCTCGACCTCGAACAGGCCGGCAAGAGCCAGCGCGGTCGAGGTCTGGGTTCCGTTGAGCAGGGCAAGACCCTCTTTCGGGCCGAGTTGAACCGGCTTCAGACCGGCTTTCGCAAGCGCGTCGGAGGCCGGCATGCGCTGCCCCTGCCACGTCGCTTCACCTGCCCCGATCAGGGCGGCGGACATGTGCGCCAATGGTGCCAGATCACCGGAGGCACCAACCGAGCCCTGCGACGGGATGACCGGCAGCACGTCGGCATCAAGCAGCGCTTGCATGGCTGCAATCGTTGTCCAGCGCACGCCCGATGCGCCGCGCCCCAGGCTGGCCAGCTTCAAAGCCATGACCAGGCGGACGATGCGGCTGTCCAATGCTTCGCCAATCCCGGCGGCATGGGACAGGACGAGCCGTTCCTGCAGGGTCGCCAGCTCGTCATCGGCGATACGGGTCTGGGCCAGCTTGCCGAAACCGGTGTTGAGGCCATAAACCGCCTCGCCCGAAGCAATCAGGCGGTCGACCGTGGCAGCCGCAGCATCGACACCGGCCTTGGCCTCCGGGTCGATCCGGATTGTCGCGCCTCGCCAGATGTCCGCCCAGTCGGCCAGCACCATGGCGCCGGGTTTGATGGTCACAGTCGTCACTGCCACTCTCCTGCGAGGATGCGGCCATGCAGTGGCCGGCGTCCGATCCATTGAATGATTTCTGCGGGACGTTCGACGTCCCAGATGGCGAGGTCGGCGGCCTTGCCAACCTCCAGCGTGCCGATCTCGCCGTGTAGCCCGAGCGCCCGCGCGGCATTGCGGGTCATCCCGGCAAAGGCTTCCGGCAAGGTCAGACCGAACAGGATGCAGGCCATGTTGGCCGCCGTCAGCAAGGATACCAGCGGCGAGGTGCCGGGATTGGCGTCGGTCGCTACCGCCATGTCGACGCCCGCGGCCCGCATTGCCTCGACGGGCGGTTTTTTCGTCTCGTTCAAGGCGTAGAAGGCGCCCGGCAGCAACACACCGACCGTGCCGGCCTTGGCCATCGCCGCAATGCCCTCAGCATTCGTGTATTCGATATGGTCGGCCGACAGGCCACCGAATTCGGCAACCAGCCTGGCGCCGCCAGTATCAGACAATTGGTCGGCATGGAGCTTGACTGGCAAGCCGGCAGCCTTGGCGGCAATGAAGAGGCGTCGGGTTTCTTCAGGTGAGAAGCCGATGCCTTCGCAATAGGCGTCCACAGCATCGGCGAGACCTTCGCGGGCGGCTTCGCGGATCAGCGGGATGCAAATCTCGTCGATATAGCGACCACTCTCACCCTTGTACTCCGGCGGCACGGCATGGGCTGCGAGCAGGGTCGCCGAGACCCGCATGCCCGAGGCCCGTTCAACGCCGCGCGCGGCCCGCAACATGGTGCGCTCGCTCTCACGCGTCAGCCCGTAGCCGGACTTGATCTCGACCGTGCCGACACCTTCCTGTGCCAATGCATCAATCCGAGTCAGCGCCCCCGCCGCCAGCTCGGCCGCGCCCGCCGCACGGGTAGCCTCGACAGACCGCGCGATGCCGCCGCCGGAGCGCGAAATGCTTTCATAACTCTCCCCGCCCAGACGACGCTCGAACTCGTCCGAGCGGTCACCGGCAAAGACGAGGTGGGTGTGACAGTCGATCAGCGCGGGTGTCACCCAACGGCTGGCCAGGCGTTCGGTCTCCCGGGCCTCGCCCGGGATCTCGGACATCGGGCCGATCCAGGCGATCCGCCCGTCCTTGATACCCAGCGCCGCCTTTTCGATGACGCCATAGCCGTCATCTCCAGCGACCATGGTCGCCAGTCGGGCTTCGGTCAGCAGGCGATCGAATTGCATCGGCATAGGCTCCCGGGGACTTTGCAAGCAGCTAATTGTCTATACAATAAATCCCGCTTTTCGAGTCTGTCCAGCCGGGAGACACCGTGTCCGCTGATTTTCATCTCGCTTGCGCGCTGCTGCCCGATGGCTGGGCCAGGGATGTCCGACTGAGCGTCGGTCCCGATGGTGCCATTACGGCCCTGTCCGTCGGCGAAGCCGCCCAGCCCGGCGACACCCGTCTGGGCACAATCTTGCCCGGCATGACCAATCTCCACTCGCACGCCTTCCAGCGGGCAATGGCTGGCCTGTCAGAACGGCGCGGGTCTGGCACGGACAGTTTCTGGTCCTGGCGCGAGATCATGTACCGCTTTCTCGACCGGCTCGACCCCGACGCCGTGGAAGCGATCGCGGCCATGGTGCAGGTGGAGATGCTGGAGGCGGGCTTCACCGCGGTCGGCGAATTCCACTATCTGCATCACGCGCCGGATGGCTCGCCTTACGACGATGCCGGCGAGATGGCGGCCCGCATTTGCGCGGCGGCGACAACAACCGGCATGGCGTTGACCATGCTGCCGGTCTTCTATCGCTGGTCCGGTTTCAAACAGGCACCGGCTACACCGGGCCAGCGCCGCTTCAACGCCGATCCCGACCTTTACGCCAGGCTCGTCGAACGGGCGCGGCACCATGCCGGCCAGCTTCCGCACGCTGTAGTCGGCATCGCGCCGCACTCGCTGCGAGCGGCCTCGATGGATGATATCCGTGCAATCCTGCCACTGGCGGACGGCGGACCGGTCCATATCCACATTGCCGAGCAGACCGGCGAGGTCGACGCCTGTATCGACGCCACCGGCGCCCGCCCTGTTCGCCATCTCCTGGACCGACAACCGGTCAATGACAGCTGGTGCCTGGTCCACGCCACCCACATGGACGCCGGCGAGGTCCGCGACCTGGCCGCCAGCGGCGCGGTCGCGGGCCTGTGTCCCATGACCGAAGCCAGCCTGGGCGACGGGTTGTTTCCGGCGGTGGACTATCTCGCTGCCGGCGGTCGTTTCGGCATCGGCTCGGACAGTCATATCCGCATCGACCTGGCCGAAGAGCTGCGCCTGCTGGAATACGGCCAGCGCCTGACGCGACGCGAGCGCAATGTGCTCTCCGCGCCCGGTGTCAGCACAGGTCGTCACCTGTTCGATGCAGCCTGCGAGGGCGGCGCACAGGCGATCGGACAGGCGACCGGCCGCATCGCCGTCGGTCAGCGCGCCGACCTGGTCGAGCTCGACGAGAGCCACCCGGTCCTCGCAGGGCGTTCCGGCGACGCGCTGATCGACAGCTGGCTGTTCGCCGGCGACGCGCGGCAGGTGCGCAGCGTCCATGTCGGCGGGATCCCGCGCGTCATTGACGGGCAGGCCACATGCCGTGAGACAGTGTCCCGACGCTATGAAAAGACCCTGCAATCCATCATGGCGGGCTGGACGACATGACCAACTGGCGCGATCAGCTTCAGCTTGATGGTGAGGGTCCGGTCTATGACCAGATCCGCCAAGCCATCCTGTCCCGCATCCGCAGCGGCAGCTGGGCACCAGGCTACCGCCTGCCATCCGAGGCCGACCTGTGCGATCATTTCGGTACCGCCCGGATGACAGTCAGCCGGGCACTGCGTTCCCTGACCGAGGACGGGCTGGTGATCCGCAAACGCCGCGCCGGCAGCTTTGTCGCCCAGCCCGACGCCCCGGCGGCGCTATTGAAAATCATCGACATGGCCAGCGCCATTCCCGCGCGCGGTCAGCGCTATGGCTATCAATGCCTGGGCAGCGCGACCATCCCGGCGGGCGAGGACACGGCGCGCCAGATGCGCCTCTTGCCCGGTGCTCGCGTGCAACATGTCCGCTGCCTGCATTCTGCTGACGGCCAGCCGGTAGAACTGGAGGAACGCTGGATCAATCTCGCCTTGCTTCCGGATGTTGCCCAGGCCGACTTCACGGCCGAAGGCCCCGGCGGCTGGCTGCTGCGGCAAACCCCCTGGACCGAAGCCGAGCACACCGTCTCGGCTGTCAATGCCGACCCGGTCCTCGCCGCCTGCCTCGGTATCGAACCGGGCGCCGCCTGCCTGGTCCTTGAACGCCGTACCTTCCAGGGCGACGACGTCGTCACCCTCGCCCGCCTCACCCACCCGGGCGACCGCCATGTGATGAGCGAGCGTTTTGCGCCTTAAAGACGTCGGCGACCGACAGCCTGCCAAAAGCGCCCCCACACTGACCTCGTGACATCGTCTGTCACCTTTGATCCGACGGTCAGCCGGCGGCGTCTGCGTCAGATGCGGGGGCGCGTGGCGTTCAGCTCAGGACCTAGTCCCGAGCATCCATGATCGCAGTGTGAGCGACTTTCCATTGGCCGGACTGCCGAACCAGGACGAGATGAAAATGGGTTCGGCGCAGTTCGCGGCCCGCAACGGCTGAGGGCCCCCGATTGCCGTCCGTGTAGAGGTGCAGCACGGCCGTATCGTCACCGAGCGCACGCATCGAGATCAATTCCATGTTTTCTGCCTCTGTCCGCGAAACCCCGGGACCGAAGGCCGGGAAGAGCCGGTTCTCGAGGAAGTCGGCAAGAGACGGAGCGTCGGTGAACATGCGGGCATAGGCATTGATCCACTCCGTGTCGTCGGTGTGAAGTGCGATGAAAGCATCGGTATTCTCTTCGCTCCACGCGTCCCGATAAGAGCGCAGGAAGTCCAGCAAGGCCTGGCGCTGGTCAGAGCCTGCTTCGACACCGATCTCCCGATAGGCGGGAATTTGGCGCCTTTCCTGGGCCTGCGCCTCGGTCGCGAGCATGGGCAGGGCGATTGCCAGGGCGATCATGGAGAATGTGTTGGGCATGTTTGATGTCCTTTGATGGTGTGCGTTAGGTTTGCCGCCGTCCCGGCAGCTGGTGCCTGCTTGCCCGGGCATGCCTGTCCGCAGCCAGGATATCGTCGCGAAATGTCGCTTATTGACGCGAATGGTCCCAAACTGACCGCAACGCCATCAAGCCTTTGGCATCATGATGCCGGACTGCTTTGCGGGGTTTGGCTGTTCATGACGTCGACCTTCGTCGTCGGTGGTGCCTATGACACAGACGAATTTGCCCCGTTGCACCGCATCGCGTTCTGGCTGCTCACAGCCGCCATGGTGGTTTTCCAGCCGGTCATTCTGGAGCGCCTGTTCAGCCGCTTCACACCCGCCACCCTGGTCGGCGCCTGGCTGGCTGCCACGGGCGCTGTCCTCGTGGCGATCCCGGTCGTGGCGATCGAGATACACCTGTTGAAGTCGACCCCATTATTGCCGCGAGCGGCCGACCCGTGGATCCAATTCATACCCTTCATCGGCGCGCCTGTTTTGATCGTTGCAGGATTCGTCCTGTTTCTGCGCTTCTCCTGGGAGCGCAGGCACCTGGACTACAAGACGCAGCTCTCCAGACCTGCCAACAAGCCGGCTTCGGCACGCGGGCCGATCGGACCGGAAACACTCTATGTCCGGTCGCAGGATCACTATCTCGAGATAACCACCGAAGGTGGGCGGCGCTTCATTCGGGGCCGCCTCGCAGACTTGAGCACCGGCAGTGACGTGTTTGGCTTCACACCCCATCGGTCCTGGTGGGTCGCAGATCGGGCGATCGAATCCTGCCGGCGTGACGGTCGTGACCTGCGGCTTGTCCTGAGCGATGGCACGGATGTGCCGGTCAGTCGGTCACGCCGGGAGTTGGTCCGGGCGCGAGGCTTGATCTGAGCCACAGCGCCACAGCATCAAAACCCGACCCGAACGCCAATGCTCACTCCCCGCTCCTCGCCCGGAAAGTAACGGTCTGAGCCGAAAGCGTAGTCGGCGCGCTCGGCGTAGCGGGTGTTGAGCAGGTTTCTAATAGCGCCGAAAATTTCCGCGCCCTCGCGCCATTGATAGCGGGCGCGCAGGTGAAACAGGTCGTGTCCGTCATAGCTGTGCAGATTGCCAGCATCGGTGAAGTAGCGACCCATGTGCGACCATTCCAGCTCGCCACTGAAGCGCGCGGTGGGTTGCCATCGGGCACGCACATTCCACAACCATTCCGGGGCGGTGTCGATCTCGGCTCCCGCGCGGATGGTCTCGCTGGCAGTGCTGACCGGCCGGTCGAAATCATAGAGGTGACGGGCCCAGCTGCCGGCCAGGTTGAATGTCAGCGTCGATGAAGCCAGCCAGTCCAGCGCCAGTTCCAGCCCGTGATGCCGGGTCTGGCCACCCGTCACATTGAAGCCGTCGGCATCGCGGAAAAAAACATTGTGCTTTTTCATGGCAAAAGCGGTCACGGACCAGTCGAAGCGCGCGCCGCCGCGCCGGTATCCAATCTCGAAACTGTCCAGTGTTTCCGGCTCGATGCCGTCAATCACCTGACCTGGCTGCAGCCGGTAGAGCTCGGCGGTCTGCGGCGCCCGGGCCCCGCGTGCGAGGCGGGTCACGACATGGCTCGAGGTATTGATCTGCCAGCTGGCACCGACATGAGGCAGGACGAGATCATAGCCGTCGCTTCGGTCGGCGACGCGCAGATAGCGCCCAATGGCGTTGTCGGCGAGCCGGTTATCATAGTCATATTGCACCCGCTCGAGCCGCAATCCGGCTTGCAGGCGCAAGGCATCGGACGCGTCCCAATACCCCTGCCCGTAGACCGCCGTCAGCGTGCTATCCACGGTGTAGTCATAATGTTCGCCCTGGACGAAGGAGAAGAGGGTCGGGCGGGTCTGGGTTTCGCGCAGCGTGCCGGTCGTGGCTTCGACATCGGCGCCCAGCACCCACTCGCCCCATCCGGTCTGCCGGGTCAGCGAGGTTTGCACGCCCGCGCTGGCATGGCCGCTTTCCTCGAGAGCCTCGGAGGGCAGGAAATGCATCAGGAAATCCATCTCGTTGGCGCGCAGATAGGGGGTGACCTGCCATTGCGTGAGGGCGTCGGCCTGACCGCTCAGGCTGAGCGTCAGACGCAGGGCCTGCGCGTTGCGAAAGGCTTCCGGATCTCCATTCCTGCGCGCCAGATCAAGATTGCGATAGGCGTCGAGACCGCCGACATAGCCGGCGGTTTCCTGCTGCAAGCTCACCAGAGCCGCCGTGGCCCGCCAGTCAAAGCGCGGCATCGCGCCATCGAGCCGCACCAGGGTTTCAACCCGATCGAGGCCGGCTTCGTCACGCCAGCCATCTTCGTGCTGCCCCGCTATGGCAAGCAGAGCCGACGCTCCGTCGCCGGGACGGGAGATGATCAGCTGTCCGCGTCGCCGCCCGAAAGACCCCAGCTCAGCCTCGAACCCCGATGCCGTGTCCGCGGCGGTCGGGGTCAGGTAGTTGATGACACCGTGAAGCCCGTTCGAACCCTGCAGGGCCGATCCAGGTCCACGCACAATTTCGATCCCACCAGACAGCCCGTTCAGGGCCTCGAACAGGCCATTCACATTGGCAAAGCCGGCGGCGCGCAGCGGGATGCCGTCCTCCAGATAGAGGAAGGATCCGGCCCCTGCCCCGCCGGTCAGGACCGGCGAGCGGATGGCGGCAAGATGTTCGGCGCCATTGCCGCGGTTCAGCGCCACACCGGGCACACGGGCCAGAATTTCGGCGGGATGCTGGGCCGCCGTCCGGATGAGCGTGTCGCCGTCAATCCGGGTGACCGGCAGGATGGTCGCGTCGACCGCCTCGCCGCTGCGCGCGCCGGTGACCACGATCACATCATCCCGATTGAACACATCATCCCGATTATTGCCCGGCAGCGGGCCCTGGGCAGCCGCGCCGGCAGCCAGCATGACGCTCGCCGCAAGCCCAGCCAGTCCTGGTTCACCCATCCGCATCAGGCCGGTTTGGATGCCCGGACTGCATGGCGGTTACGCAGCACGTCGACGACGTCTTCCAGACCCAGTTCCCGCGATTCCAGCAGGACCATCAGGTGGAACAACAAGTCAGCGGCTTCACCGGCCAGCGCTTCCTTGCTTTCCGACACGGCCGCCATCGCCACTTCCACGCCCTCTTCGCCGACTTTCTGGGCCGGGCGCTTGGGCGCTTTGGCCATCAGGCTGCCAACATAGGAGCCCTTGGTCTTGTCTTTCTTGCGCTTGCGGATGATGGCGCGCAAATGAGCGAGGAAACCCAGTCCCGGACCCGGGTCATCCCCGAAACAACTGACCGTGCCGGTATGGCAGGCAGGGCCTTTCGGCTTGACCTCAACCAGCAACGCGTCGCTGTCGCAATCGGCAGCAAGGTTGACCAGTTTGAACGTGTTGCCGGAGGTTTCGCCCTTCTTCCAAAGGCGCTGTTTGGAGCGCGAGAAGAAGTGGACCTTGCCGCTCTTGATCGTCGTGGCCAAGGCCTCGGCATTCATATAGCCCAGCATCAATACCTGCCGGGTGGCCGCGTCCTGGATGATCGCCGGGATCAGGCCATCGCCCTTTTTCCAGTCGAGCGTCTTTTCATCAATCATGGTCTGACCCTGATTCCTTCACCATCAAGCCAGGACTTCAACTGCCCGATCTCGATGACCCCCTTGTGAAACACGCTGGCGGCCAGCGCACCATCGACCTTGGCAAGTTCGAACACGGATTTGAAGTGCTCTTTCCGTCCGGCGCCGCCCGAGGCGATCAAAGGTGTGGAACACATCGCACGGGCCGCCTCCAATTGCGCGATATCATAGCCGTCGCGGACACCGTCCTGGTCCATGCAGTTGAGCACGACCTCACCCGCTCCGCGGTCGACGCCCTCGCCGATCCAGTCAAGCGTGCGGCGGTGACCGGCAAAACTCTTGTCCGGGTCACCGGTGTATTGGTGGACCCGCCAGGCGCCCTCGATCATGCGGCTGTCGACGCCCAGTACCACGCACTGGCTGCCGAACTCGGCGGCGAGCCGGTCAATGATGGTCGGGTCCTCGAGCGCTGGCGTGTTGACCGAGATCTTGTCGGCACCGGCAAACAGGCGGGCCCGGGCATCATCAACCGAGCGAATCCCGCCGGCGACGCAGAAGGGAATGTCCAGCTCGCGAGCCACGGCGCTGACCCATTCCGGCTCCACCGTCCGGCCACGGGCGCTGGCGGCGATGTCGTAGAAGACCAGCTCGTCGGCCCCCTCGCGGGCATAGCGGCGGGCCAGATCGACAATATCGCCGACATCTTCATGGTCCCGGAAACGCACGCCCTTGACCACGCGACCGTCGCGCACGTCGAGACAGGGAATTAAGCGTCGCGCAAGCATGCGATCGCCTCCCCGACGGTGAAACGGCCTTCATACAGGGCCTTGCCCGTGATCGCGCCCGCCGCACCGGCCGCCCGCGCTGCGCGAAGATCGTCCAGCGAAGACACCCCGCCCGAGGCCTGCCAGTCGATATTCGGATAGTCCGTCGCCAGCCGCTTGTAGAGGGCGATATTGGGGCCCGACAAATCGCCATCGCGACCGATATCGGTGACCAGGGCATGGGCAAGTCCGGTGCCCTCATAAGCCGAGATCACATCGTCCAGCGTTGTGTCCGCCATGTCGGTCCAGCCTTTCAGCGCGGGACGGTATTGGCCGCCGATCTGGCGTACATCAAGCGCCAGCGTGATCCGGTCACCACCATAATTCTGCAGCCAGCCGGCCACCCGGTTTGTGTCCGTGACCGCCAGAGAGCCGATGATCACGCGTTCGACACCGGCTGCCAGCAAGTCCTCGATATCCTCGGCCGAGCGAACGCCGCCGCCGGTCTGGACACGCAGACCGGTCTCGCAGAGCGAGCGGATCAGCGCGCCCTGCCGGCGGGCGCCATCGCGGGCACCGCTGAGATCGACGATATGGACCCAGACGGCACCCGCCTCACCGAACTGTTCAGCAACGCGCATGGGATCATCACCATAGTCGGTCACGGCATCGAAGGCGCCCTTGTGCAGGCGCACGACACGACCGTCCAAAAGGTCAATCGCTGGATAAAGAATCATACCGAACCCGTTGCAAAATTTGTCAGAATTCGCGCACCGACAATGCCGGAGCGCTCGGGATGGAACTGGCAGCCGGCGACATTGCCCTTCCGGACGACCGCGGAAATCTCGCGACCATATCGGGCGCTCGCCCGCGTGTGGGACCCCACCGGCGCAAAAAACCCGTGCACGAAATAGACATGGGAACCGGGCTCCAGACCGGACAAAAGCGGCTCTTCTCCCGGTGTGAAATCCAGCGTGTTCCAGCCCATGTGCGGCCACACGCCATCATCCGGCGGCGGCAATTTTTCAATCCGGCCGGGGATCAGGCCCAGACCGTCCACATCCCCCTCGGCCGAGCGCTCGAACAGGAGCTGCATGCCCAGACAAATGCCCAGGACCGGGCGGGTTTCGGCTTTCAATGCCGCCTCCCATCCGCGCGCGCACAATTGTTCCATGGCCGGTTTCGCCGCACCGACGCCAGGCAGGATGAGGCGGTCACAATCGGCAAGCCCGTCCGGGCCTTTCGCAACCTGATAGGCCAACCCTGCCCGTTCCAGGGCAAAACGCACCGAGGCCAGGTTGGCGCAACCGGTATCGATCAAGCCAATCATCACGCCAGCATGCCCTTGGTTGACGGAAGCGCGTCGCCCTCGACCCGCAAGGCCTGACGCAGGGCGCGCCCGAAAGCCTTGAAACAGCCCTCGACCATGTGATGGGCATTCTCGCCCTCGACCTTGAGGTGGATCGCCGCACCGAGGCTTTCCGCGATCGAGCGGAAGGCGTGGGCCGTCATTTCGACCGGGAACTCACCGACGAACTCACCGGGAATCTCACCCTCGAACTTCGCGAAAGGACGACCGGACAGGTCGATCCAGGCCGCCGCGCGGCTTTCATCCATCGGCAATTCGAAGCCGAACCGGCCCAGTCCGCGCTTGTCACCCAGGGCAGCGCGCAGAGCCTCACCGAAGGTCAGGCAGACATCTTCAATGGTGTGGTGTCCATCGATCTCCAGATCTCCCTCGACCGCGACGTCGAGCGCAAATCCGCCATGACGGGCGACCTGGTCCAACATGTGGTCGAAATAGCCGATCCCGGTGGCAATGCGGATTGGTCCGTCGCGGTCCAGATTGACGGTGACCGTGACATCGGTCTCCTTGGTCTTGCGGCGTTTGGTCCCGGCACGCGGGCCGGCATCCGGCGCGACATCGCCCGTATTGGCCCGCTCGCGCCGCAAACGCATGGCGAGACCGTGCGCGTCGAGTTGCTCCAGCGCCGCCAGGCGTTCGACCGTCGGCGCAAGGGCGACGGCGCCGGCCTCGCTGGCCCGCAGGATGGTTGTGGTCTTCTGGAAGCTCTCCACCGACACGCCGCCATGCGCCCGGGCCGCACCGGCTGTGGGCAGGGTGTGGTTGGGCCCGGCGGCATAATCACCGGCCGCTTCAGGCGTCCAGGCCCCGACAAAAATCGAGCCCGCATGCCGCACTCCCGCGAGAAGACGCTCGGCGGACTCCGCCTGCAGGATCAGGTGTTCCGGGGCGTAGATGTTGGCGATGTCGATGGCGTCATCGACGCTGTCGCAAACCAGTATGGCAGACGCAGCCAGGGCCTCCCGGGCGATCGCCGCGCGGGGCAGGTCTTCGAGCAACTTGGCGACGGATGCGGTCACCCGATCCGCCGTTGCGGCGTCAAAACAGACCAGCATCACTTGGGCGGAGGGGTCGTGCTCGGCCTGGCTCAGCAGATCGCTGGCGACGAGGTCAGGGTCGGCGGTCTCATCGGCGATCACCATGACCTCGCTCGGCCCCGCGGGAAGGTCGACCGCCGGGCCGCCCGGCAGGCTGCTGACATAGGCTTTCGCCGCGGCGACATAGGCATTGCCCGGGCCGAAAATCTTGTCGGCTCGCGGCAGTCCGGCAGCACCGAAAGAGAGCGCCGCAATCGCTTGCGCACCGCCGATGGCATAGACCTCGTCCAGGCCCAGCAGGTCCGCAGCGGCCAGCAGCGCCGGATTGACGCCGCCATCTCCGGCCGGCGGGGCAACTACCACAATCCGCGGAACCCCGGCCAGCTGGGCGGGAATCGCCAGCATGATCAGCGAGGAAACCAGCGGCGCGGAACCGGCCGGGACATAGAGCGCCGCCGTGTCGACCGGTGTCGCCCGACGCGAGGCCGTCACGCCGGGCCAGGTCTCGACACTGTAGCCGCGATAGCCTTGCTGGACGTGAAAACGGCGAACGGCATCGGCCGCGGCCTTGATGGCTTCGGCATCGCGTGGATCAAGCGCCGCCCGGGCCGCCTTGAGCACACCTTCGGGCACTCGGAAGTCACCCGGGGCGTACCCGTCGAGGCGCTTGGCGTAGGCCCTCACGGCTTCATCGCCCTGATCACGGATGGCATCGACGATATCGCGCGCAGCCGGACCGGCAGAGCTGCTGCTGGCCGGACGGGTCAGGGCTCGCGTCCGGGCTTCGGGAGACGCGTCGGTCCAGTTGAGAATGTCGAGCATGGTCGGGGCCTCAGGCGAGCATTTTTTCAATCGGCAGGACAAGGATGGCGCGCGCGCCTTCCTTCTCCAGGGCTTCCAGGGTCTCCCAGAAGACCCGCTCCCGGCACACGGCGTGGACGGCGACGACATCCTCGCGACCGGCGACCTTGGCGATGGTCGGAGCGTCGGCACCAGGCAGAAGCGCGCGGATGGCGCCCAGCCTGTCAGTTGGCGCGTTGAGCATGATGTATTTGGTTTGCGACGAAGCGATCACACCCTCGGACCGACGCATCAGGATGTTGGCGATTGCATCGGTATCATCGGCACGGCCGGATTTGCGCCGGATCAGGACCGCCTCACTTCGCAAGACGGTCTCAAAGGCTTTCAGGCCATTGGCCTGCAAGGTCGCACCGGAGGACACCAGGTCACAGATTGCGTCGGCGATCCGCAGACGCGGCGCCACCTCGACCGAGCCGCGCATCTCGACAATCTCGGCCTTGACGCCGCGGTCAGCGATATATTGCGCGGTCAATGCCGGATAGGAGGTCGCCACTGCCTTGCCCTCGAGATCGGCAACCGTGCGGATCGAGCCATCATCGGGAGCGGCGAGCTTCAGCGTGCAGCCGGCAAAACCCAGACGCAAGGCGACCTCAAGTTCGCGGGCTCGGCCACCGGCCGCCTGTTCCTCGGCGAGGACATTCTCGCCGACAATTCCGTAATCACAAGCGCCGCTGCCGACGAAATTGGGGATGTCGTCATCGCGGACCAGCATCAGGTCGACCGGCATGTTCTCGGCCCGCTGGTGCAACTTGTCGCGACCATAGGCGAAGCGGAGTCCGCAACGCTTGAGGAGGTCCATCCCCCCTTCGGCCAGACGGCCCTTGCTTTGAACGGCTATGCGCAAACGGGACGTCACGATCCGGTCTCCTTGAGGCGGTTGAGAATGGTGCGGTAGCCCTGCCAGGGTTCCTGGCTGAGAAAACGGGCAACACGGGTCACGGTGGTGGTACTGGCGCCCGTCATTTCGGATATTTCACGATAGGAATGCCCGCCCTCGGCCAACAGGCCGGCCACACGCCAGCGCTCGGTCAGCGTCTTCATCTCGCCCGGGGTCAGGAGATCGCGCAAAAAGCGCTCGGCCTCCCCGGCGTCCTTCAGGGCGAGTATGGCGGCGCTCAAGGCGCTGAGATCGGTGGGTCCGTCACTGCGGCCCGCTGCGGGATCGGTCATGGGTTTGGCTCCTTGAGGGCGGGTATAGCGTGTTAGCGCGCTAACACAATAACAAATATCACCGAACTGCAGCGCCAGGCCGGCATTGCTGATCGGGACGGTCTGATCCTATATGTGCAGAGCTACGCAATTAATGGATCGCGACATGCAGTATGATGAAATGACGCCCATGGCGGAAACGATCGCGGACCTGATGAAGACGCTCGCCCATCCCAGCCGGCTGCTGGCGCTGTGTGCGATGATGGAGAAGGAACGCTCGGTCGGCGAGCTTGCGACGGCGCTTGGCATGCGCGATCAGGCAATGTCCCAGCAATTGGCCATCCTGCGCAATAAGGGGCTGGTCTCCACGAGGCGGGACGGCCAGACCATCTATTATGGCCTCGCCGACGCCCGGATCGAAACAGTGATGGCGGCGCTCTACGCGACCTATTGCGCCGCGGAGACGACCGCAAAGCCCTAACGGGACCGCAAACCCAGCCCGGCGAAGAAGCGGCTGAACGGACAAAAGCCGGTCAGTCTCGCCTGAAACAGCAGGACAGCAACACCCGCCGCAAGGATCAGCCACCAGGGCGAGACCGACGCTGCCAGGCCGACCGAAATCACAACCAGCACGGTCGCGCTTGCGGCGACAGCCTGTGGAACCGTCAACCCTGATGCACCCCGATCAGCCCGTTCCGTCGGGAGACCGGCCGCCTTCCATTTGAGGATGCCGCCCCTCATATGGCCGGCAAGCTCGATCCCTTGTGATCGGCACATGTCCAGCGCCCGCGCCGAGCGCACGCCGGAGCGGCAGTGAAGCACCACCGCACAGCCCTCGCCTTCAGGAATCTCACCCGGCCGAAACCGGGACAGTGGCACCAGCAAGGCCTCGGGGATGCGCTCCGACGCATGCTCGCCCGGCTCGCGCACGTCGATCAGCCGATAGCGTCCGGCTTTCAGACCCGCCTGTATTTCCGCCGGTTCAAATTCCGTATGGTCTGTCATAGTGCGCCTCCATTCTACCATTCGCCCGAAGCGGGCCGCCGCCCCTTGCATTATCGTAGTTGCATAGTTACGCAAATAACTTATATGCAGGATAGACAACGGTTCAACAGACAGACCGAAAGGCCGGGCACATGACCCAGACACCCACCGTCAAAGCCTTCTTCGATGAAGACACCTTCACCGTCAGCTATGTCGTGTCCGATCCAGAAACCCGTAAAGCTGCGATCATCGACTCGGTACTCGATTTCGATCCGGCCTCGGGACGCACGGCGACACGCTCCGCCGACGCCTTGCTCGACCATGTCCGCCGCGAAGGCCTTACGGTCGACTGGATCCTGGAAACCCATGTTCATGCCGACCACCTCTCCGCTGCGCCCTACCTGGCGCGCGAGACAGGCGGCCGGATTGGCATCGGCTCCCATGTGACCCATGTGCAGTCGGTATTCGGAGACCTGTTTCATGCTGGCTCGGATTTCGCGCGGGATGGCTCGCAATTCGGGCATTTGTTCGAGGATGGCGAGCGTTTCTCGATCGGCTCGATCGAAGCTGAAACCATCTACACTCCGGGCCATACGCCGGCCTGCATGGTCTATCATATCGGCGACGTGGCCTTTGTCGGCGACACGCTGTTCATGCCCGATTTCGGTACCGCCCGGTGTGACTTCCCCGGCGGCGATGCGCGTGCCTTGTACAAGTCCATCCAGAAAATCTTCGCCCTGCCCGACAGCACGACGCTCTACATGTGTCATGATTACAAGGCACCGGGTCGGGATCATTTCGCCTGGGAAACTACCGTCGCTGACCAGAAGGCGCGCAATATCCATGTTCATTCGGGTACGACCGAGGACGAATTTGTCGCCATGCGCACCGCGCGCGATGCCGAACTCGCCATGCCGCGCCTGATCCTGCCTTCGGTTCAGGTCAATATGCGCGCCGGCAATCTGCCGGAACCGGAGGACAATGGCCGACGCTATTTGAAAATCCCGCTGGATTCGGTCTGAGCCATGGCCTGGCTGCGGCGCCTCCTGCCCGGACTTGAATGGCTCGACGGCTATGACGGTCATCGACTGACCCAGGACGGTCTGGCCAGCCTGGTCACCGCCATCCTGCTGATCCCGCAAAGCCTGGCCTATGCCCTCCTTGCCGGCCTGCCACCGCAAGCCGGGCTTTACGCCTCCATCGCGCCCCTGGTCGCCTATGCCCTGTTCGGGTCCAGCCGTGTGCTGGCGGTTGGGCCTGTAGCGGTGATCTCATTGATGACCGCAGCCGCGATCGGTTCGCTTGGCCTGACAGACCCGGCCGACCTGATGGCCGCCGCCGGCGCCCTCGCTTTGCTGTCCAGCGTCTTCCTCTTGTTGTTCGGCGTGTTCCGGCTGGGCAGTGTCGCCAATTTCCTGTCCCGCCCGGTGGTGGAAGCCTTCATCACGGCATCGACCGTACTCATCATCGCCAGCCAGCTTCGCCACTTTCTCGGTGTGGAGATGGAGGGCGCGACAATCCCGGAACTGGTGGTTTCGCTGATCCGCCAGTTCGACGGGATCAATACCACGGCGCTGGCAATGGGCGTGATTAGCCTGGCCTTTCTCCTGGCCTCGCGCTCACTCCTGCCCAACCTGCTGGAGCGGACCGGACTGGCGACATCCCATATCAGCATCCTGACCCGGATCGCCCCGGCCGCCCTCGTCGCGCTGACGGCGCTGACGGCCTGGGCCTTCGGACTGCAGGAGCGGACCGGCCTGTCGATTGTCGGCGAACTGCCCTCCGGCCTGCCACCTTTCGCCTTTCCGATCGTGCCACTGGAGACCTGGCGGGCGCTGATCGGACCGGCGGCGCTGATTTCTCTGGTCGGCTTTGTCGAGAGCGTATCGGTTGGACAATCGCTCGCCGCGCGTCGCCGCGAGACCATCAATCCGAACCGGGAATTGCTCGGTCTGGGCGCAGCCAATGCGGCCGCGGCCTTCACCGGCGGCTATCCGGTCACCGGCGGGTTCGCGCGCTCGGTGGTGAATGAGTCGGCGGGCGCTGAAACACCGGTCGCCGGTGTCTTCACGGCGCTCATCATTCTCCTCGTCGCCGCCTTCCTCACTCCGCTTTTCCACCATCTCCCGAAAGCGGCCCTCGCCGCGACGATTCTGGCAGCGATCTGGCGGATGGCGAATTTCCATGACGCCTGGCTGGCCTGGAAATACTCCCATGCCGACGGGGCCGCGGCCTTCCTGACCTTGGTCGGCGTGCTTTTCCTCGGGGTCGAGATCGGTCTGACCCTGGGCGTCGCCCTGTCGGTCGGGCTCGTTCTCCAGCGCACGATGCGACCGCACTGGGCGGAGGTCGGACAGGTCCCGCGCACCCATCACTTCCGCAATATCAACCGGCATGAGGTGATCTGTTCGCCGCATGTGGTGTCGCTGCGGATCGACGAGGCGCTCTATTTCGCCAATGCGCGCTTTCTGGAAGACCTCGCCGGCGAGATCATCGCCCGTGAAAGCCGTCCGACCGACCTCGTCCTGCTGTTTGCCGCCGTCAATTTCGTTGATGCGAGCGCCCTTGGCAGCCTGCGGGTGATCAATGCCCGTCTCGGGGATGCCGGGGTCAAACTCCACCTGTCCGAGGTCAAGGGCCCGGTCGCTGACAAGCTGCTCGAGGCGGGTTTCTACGAGGAATTGTCCGGCGAGGTTTTCCTGTCCCACTACGCCGCCATGCGGACACTCGACCCGGCAACCACCTTGCGCGCGGAGGGCGTTTCACCGGATTGACGGGTTGCGGCCTGCCGGAAGCCGGGCCGGCCTGATTGCCTGCTCCGGCTGAATCGCTATCGTTCTGCCCGGATCTGACCAGACACGATCAAACGAGACGAGGCCGACATGTCCCAATCCGCTCAGAATGCCATCTACCCGGTCGCCGCCGAACGCGCCGCGGCGGCGGGCATTGATGCCGACCGCCGTGCCGACATGTATCGCCGTTCGCTCGACACGCCGGATGAATTCTGGCGCGAGGAAGCGCAGCGGATCGACTGGATAGTGCCCTTCACAGAAGTCTCGGATGTCAGCTGGAACAAGGATGACCTGCACATCCGCTGGTTTGCCGACGGCACCCTCAATGCCAGCGCCAACTGCATCGACCGGCACTTGCCCGCGCGAGCCGATGACCCCGCCATCATCTGGGAGGGTGATGATCCGACCGTCGATGCGACCATCACCTATGCCCAGTTGCACGAGAAAGTCTGCCGCCTGGCCAATGGCCTCAAATCTGTCGGCGTGAAGAAGGGCGACAGGGTCACGATCTACATGCCGATGGTCCCGGAAGCGGCCTATGCCATGCTGGCCTGTGCCCGCATCGGTGCCGTTCACTCGGTCGTCTTCGGCGGCTTTTCGCCGGACGCGCTGGCCGGCCGTATCATCGATTGCGAAAGCCGTTTCGTCATTACCGCCGATGAAGGCCTGCGCGGCTCCAGACCAATCCCGCTGAAGGCCAATGTCGACAAGGCGGTCGCGACCGCCGGGATTGTCGACAAGGTGATCATGGTGAAACGCACAGGCGGCGCGGTTGACTGGGACGCCAGCCGCGATGTCGCCTACGAAGCGCTGGTCCAGGCGGCCAGCCCCGACTGTCCGCCCGAGCCGATGAATGCCGAGGACCCGCTCTTTATCCTCTACACCTCAGGATCGACCGGCAAGCCCAAGGGCGTGTTGCACACGACCGGCGGTTACATGGTCTGGGCCTCGATGACCCATGAATATGTGTTCGACTACAAGCCGGGCGAGATCTACTGGTGCACCGCCGATGTCGGCTGGGTCACCGGGCACACCTATATCGTCTACGGACCGCTGGCCAATGGCGCCACCACGCTGATGTTCGAGGGCGTGCCGACCTGGCCGGGACCGGATCGCCTCTGGCAGGTGGTCGACAAGCACCAGGTCAACACGCTCTACACGGCACCCACCGCGATCCGGGCCCTGATGCGTGAGGGGGATGGGCCGGTGAAGAAGCACTCCCGCTCATCCCTGCGCCTGCTGGGCACGGTTGGCGAGCCGATCAATCCGGAAGCCTGGAACTGGTATTACAATGTGGTCGGCGACGGGCGCTGCCCGATTGTCGATACCTGGTGGCAGACCGAGACAGGTGGCGCGCTGATCACCCCCCTGCCCGGTGCAACGGCGCTGAAACCGGGCTCGGCGACATTGCCGATCTTCGGGGTCGAGCCGGCCCTGATGGATGCCGAAGGCCAGCGGATCGCCGATAGCGGACCGGCCTCGGGCAATCTCGTCATCTGCCGCTCCTGGCCCGGTCAGATGCGGACCATTTACGGCGATCACCAACGTTTCATCGAGACCTATTTCTCGACCTATCCCGGCCTTTATTTCACCGGCGACGGGGCCCGGCGTGATGAGGACGGCTATTGGTGGATCACCGGGCGGGTCGATGATGTGCTCAACGTCTCCGGACACCGTCTCGGCACGGCCGAGATCGAGAGCGCACTGGTCGCCCACAAGGATGTCGCCGAAGCGGCCGTGGTCGGTTATCCGCATGACCTCAAGGGTCAGGGCATTTATTGCTATGTCACCCTGATGGGCGGACGTGTCGCCGCCGATGAGGATGTCGACCAGCTCAGGAAATGGGTACGCCAGGAAATCGGGCCGGTGGCGACACCGGACCTGATCCAGTTCGCCCCGGCCCTGCCCAAGACCCGCTCAGGCAAGATCATGCGCCGCATCCTGCGCAAGATCGCCGAGAACGAATTTGGCAATCTGGGAGACACGTCAACGCTCGCCGACCCCGGCGTTGTTGACGACCTGATCGAGAACCGGAAGAACCGTTAGGGTTCACCGGGGCTCGGTCGCGGGCGTGGAATGGCTGAGCCTGACTTCAACCCGTCCGCCGGCGAACGCGTATCCGCGTATGGCGACAAAGGCAGGGATGGCGCTGAGCTCGCCGACCACGAATCGTGGATCGAGGGAATAGGCGCCATCCGGCCCCGGACTGTCATCCACAGTCGCGATCAGATTTCGGTCGGCGTCATAGAGCCGTATGAACGGGTCCATGCCATCGAGTCCCATGACAGTCAGCTCATCGCCGCTCTCTGCGCCGCTGAGTGCAACCAGCACCCATTCATTAACCGGCACCTCGAGGCGCTCACCGACTTCCCCATCATCCGGCCACGCCAGACGCGCGGCCTCGTCCGCGAAATCGCCGACTGCCGGATATAAGTCCTGGCTACTGTAGGATTGCGTCGTACCATTACTGGGCAGGAGCGATGCACTGACCAGAGTAGCTGAGCCCGAAACCGCCTCCAGTCCGCGTTCAATGCAAAGCTGCCGCCGGCCTTCCAGTGCCAGGCGGTCGGTCTCCTCGACCGGCAATTCGAAACCGGGATAGGGGCCGGTCGCGACGTGATTGAAATTGAGTTCGCTCTGACACGGCAGGGAAGCACCGGTGCGAACGCGTCTCCGGTATTCGAGACGCAGGGAGTTATACTCCCACATCGCCTGACAGCCGAGCCGGGTCACAACCATGTCGTCGCGCTGGCCTTCCGGGTAGTCGAGAACACCCAACGCTTTGAGCACATCCAGATTGGCATCGATCTCGTCGCGATCCGGCGGCCTGAAATCGATCTCGTGGAAGCGCCCCAGCATGATCGTGCGATAGGTCTGATAGAGCTCGGACGAACGCATTGAGGACGCCACGCTGCGCGCCACCGCATCGTCGAGCACACAGCCGATGAAATTGCGGAGAGCGTCATCATTAATGGTGGCGATATTGCCGAACTTCCCGCCCGGGCGAGACACGCCATTATTGGTACCCAGCGCCAGCAACTCCTCGTCAAACCCTTCCAGCATGGCATGCAGGTCGAGCGCGACAGTGCGGGTGTCAAAGACACTGAAGCGATGGACATCGGCCTCGAGCGCGGACACCGACTCGGCTTCTTCCTGGTTCTGGATGGAGCGGGCAAGCCGCAGGATATCGTCGGGCGAAATGATCAACGCGGCGATCAGCATCATGCCCAGGAACCGCATCACGCCGTCATTGGACTTCAGAGCAAAGGCAAAGATGAGCGCTGCGCCGGCAAGTGCGATGACCGCTTCGAACACCCGATTGAAGGGAAAGGCGTTGAGCGCATAGACAAGGGCGAACACGACAATGACGGCGAAACTGACCCAGAAGCTGCGCATCGCCAATCGTTCCAACAGGTTGTGCCAGTCGGGACTTTCCCAGAAACGCCAGCGGATCAGGCCACCCTTTCCGGTTTGCGGTGCCTGACCTGGCCCTTCTTCCGGTGCGCCTTCGGGCGCCTTCGCTGCAGCAGCCTGCTCCTCGTCGCGCTCCGACATGTCACGCCCCTCCATTCAACCCGAGCGCACACTATACCAATAGTCGACCTGAGCGCGAATCACTTTGGGTTGCCGGGCACAAGCCGGCCCACACCGGTTTTCCCGCGCTCTGTCGGCCCAGCCCCTCGCCGCCCCGGACAAAAGCCGCTATAGCCAAGACAGTCCCTACCCGCCGAGCGGAGTTTATCGTGCGTATCCGATTTGCCTTACTTGCCCTGACCTCCATTGGCGCGCTGTCTGCCTGTGCCACCGAAACCGTGCCCATGTGCCGGGCCCCGCTGGGGTATGAGATGGCGGCCTTCTCGGCCATCATCAGCCATAACGAGACGGCGGTCGCCGATGCGCTGGCGCCGGGACTGGTGCAAAACGCCTTCATTTCGCGCGATCCGATGATCCGCGCCCATGTCTGGGGCAGTGAGGGCAATACACGCGGCACGGTGACCGGCATGCTGAGCCAGCCGCCACTGTGCATTTTCGACGATCCGGGCTTTGTGGCGACCGAGGCCTCGCGCCAGATCCTGGTCTATCCGCAGCGCCGTTACGACCGGGTCGCACCGGCCCCGGAAACGCCACTCCTCGACGCGCCCTTGCCTTATGGCACCTATCGCGGCGACTACATGACTTGCCGCTTTGAACAGACGGCAACGGGCTGGAAGCTGGCGGATCTGTGCGGTTACCGGATGCCGGGCACGGGTGTGACAGGCTAGCCAGGCGCAGGTTTCTCCCGGCTCTTGTCATCCCAGATGGACGCCCGGCGCAGGCCGGGCGAAAGTCAGGGACCTAACTTGTGGCCGCCACATGGGTCCCCGCCTTGCGTCCGGCCTTCGCCGGACATCCAGCGGGGATGACAATTGCAGAGGGTCGCCGCCCCCCAAACAAATACGGGGCCCGGGCCGGTCATTCGACCTCACCCGGACCCCGCGCCTGAGACGACCAACCGTCATCAGCCTGTTTGTTGTCAGTCCTCGAATTCCATCAGCTTCATCGGCGCCTTGAGTTCGGCCGTGAGGCGGTCATAGGCCGGCAAGGTCAGGAATTCGGCGAAGTCCTCGGACAGGACCAGCCCGGTCAGGATATCAGCAGCGGCGCGGATGCGATCGCACAGCTCGGTCTGATCCGGCACTTCATCCTGGATGGTCGAGCAGATGTCCTCGATCTTGTTTTCCAGCATCGGGCCGGTGAGCGCGGTGCCTTCCTTGGTGGACTGACCGAAGGTGCGCCATTGCCACAGCTGGGCACGGGCGATCTCGGCTGTCGCGGCATCCTCCATCAGATTGCGGATCGGCACCGCTCCGCGTCCACCCAGCCAGGCGGCGATATAGCGGATGGCGACGTCGATATTGTCGTTGACGCCAGCATCGGTGATGTCGCCGGCCGGAGCCTCGAGCAATTGCTGCGTGGTCACCGGACGCTCGTGCGGGTCGGCCGGACGGTCGAGCTGGTTGGGGCCCTTCATGCGTTCGTTGAAGACTTCCATGGCAACAGGAACCAGATCGGGGTGAGCGACCCAGGTACCGTCATGGCCATTCTTCACTTCACGCAGCTTGTCCTCGCGGACCTTCTCGGTCGCTGCCGCATTGGCAGCCGGGTCATTCTTGACCGGGATGAAGGCCGACATGCCGCCCATGGCGTGGGCACCCCGGCGGTGACAGACGGCCACCACACGGCGCGAATAAGCCGCCATGAAGGGTGAACTCATGGTCACGGCCGAACGATCCGGAAGGACATGTTCCGGGCGCGACTTGAGGCGCTTGATATAGCTGAAGATATAATCCCAGCGGCCGCAATTGAGGCCGACGATATGGTCTTTCAGCTCGTACAGGATCTCGTCCAGCTCGAAGGCTGCCGGCAGGGTCTCGATGAGAACCGTGGCGCGCAGCGTGCCGCGCTCCAGGCCGAGCTCGTCCTCGGCATGCTGGAAGACCAGGCTCCACAGACGCGCTTCCAGCCGGCTTTCCAGCTTGGGCAGGTAGAAATACGGCGCCGTGCCGCGTTCCTTCAGGGCCGCGTGATTGTGGAAGACATAGAGGCCGAAATCGAACAGCGAGCCGGAGATCGCCTGGCCGTTGACATGAACATGGCGCTCGTCGAGATGCAGGCCGCGCGGACGGACGATCAGGACTGCCGCGTCATCCTTAACCTGATAGCGCTTGTTGTTCTTGGGATCGGTGAAATCGATCTCGCGGGTATTGGCGTCGCGCAGATTGATCTGGCCCTCGATCAGGTTCGACCACAGCGGTGATGTCGCGTCCTCGAAGTCTGCCATGAAGCATTTGGCGCCGGAATTGAGCGCGTTGACGACCATCTTGCGGTCGACCGGGCCGGTGATCTCGACGCGACGATCCTGCAGGTCGGCGGGGGCCGGACGGACCTTCCATTCGCCTGAACGGATGTCGACGGTTTCGTGCGGGAACATCAACAGCGCGCCCTGGTCGAGCTCGGCCTGGCGCTCCTTGCGGTAGCGCAGCAAGGACTGGCGTCGCTTTTCGAAACGACGGTGCAGGCCGGCCAGGAAGCCGAGTGCTTCATGGCTGAGAATGTCGCGATAGCCGGGCTCGAGATGGCCCAGGACTTCGACGCCGGAAGGGGCAATGAGGGTCATGTCAGTCTCCTGGATGGGGCGGAGAGAAGACCGGGGTGCGCTCGGAGGGACCGCACCCCGGAAAGGAGCAGTGAGTGAGGCGTTACTCGGCTGCGAACTGGGCTGACTCGGTGGATTCGCCCATGGCCGTGGTCGAGGCCTTGCCGCCGGAAATGGCCAGCGAGACCTTGTCGAAATAGCCGGTGCCGACTTCGCGCTGGTGACGCGTTGCGGTGTAGCCATCGGTTTCGGACGCGAACTCGGCCTGTTGCAGCTCGGAATAGGCACCCATGCCACGCGACTTGTAGCCGCGAGCCAGTTCGAACATGCCGTGGTTGAGCTGGTGGAAGCCGGCCAGGGTCACGAACTGGAACTTGTAGCCCATGGCGCCGAGTTCCTGCTGGTAGGTTTCAATCGTGGCCTTGTCCAGATTGGCTTCCCAATTGAAGGACGGCGAGCAGTTGTACGCCATCATCTTGCCCGGGAATTCCTTCTGGATCGCCTCAGCGAAGCGGCGGGCTTCGTCGAGATTCGGCTTGGAGGTTTCCCACCACAACAGGTCGGCGATCTTGGCATAGGCCAGGCCACGCTTGATGCAGTGATCAACGCCAACGCCTTCCTTCAGGCGGAAGAAGCCTTCCGGCGTGCGGCCAGCGTCGAAATCGATGAATTCATGGTCGCGCTCGTCGATGTCGGAATTGATCAGGTTGGCGGATTCGGCATCGGTCCGGGCAACGGTGATCGTCGAGACACCCATGACATCGGCGGCGAGACGGGCCGCAGCGAGATTGCGCTCGTGCTGGCTGGTCGGGATCAACACCTTGCCGCCCAGATGGCCACATTTCTTTTCGGCTGCGACCTGGTCTTCGAAATGGACGCCGGCAGCACCGGCTTCGATGAAGGCCTTCATGATTTCAAAGCAGTTCAGCGTGCCGCCAAAACCGGCCTCGGCATCGGCGACGATCGGGGCAAACCAGTCACGGCTGGCCTCGCCGGTCTCGGACACTTCGATCTGGTCGGCGCGCTGCAGGGCGCGGTTGATCTTCTTGGCCAGTTCCGGGGCCGAATTGGCCGGGTAGAGCGACTGGTCGGGATACATGGTGCCGGCCGTGTTGGCGTCGGCGGCGACCTGCCAACCGGACAGGTAGATGGCCTTCAGCCCGGCGCGGACCATCTGCATGGCCTGATTGCCTGACAGCGCGCCCAGCGCGTTGATATAGGGTTCGGTCTTCAGGAGCTCCCACAGCTTGTTGGCACCGCGCTCGGCCAGGGTCTGGCTGATGGTGATCGAGCCGCGCAGCTTCTGCACGTCTTCGGGGGAGTAGGGACGCTCGATACCGTTGAAACGATCATCGGCCGTGTTGGGGACCAGTTCCGCAAAAGTCGTCATTTTTGTCTCCGTTCCGGCTTGGCCGGTTTGGCTTGCTTGATATTGACCCCAAGCTGTCAAACGGAACGCGACCTGTCGATATGGCTTTTCCTATAAAGAGGTTTGCGTGTATGATCTCTACATTGTGTTGATGTCAGTTTGTAAATTTTGGTACAAAACATGAGCGACAACCAGGCTTTCGAGAAGATCTTCGCCGGCGCCCGCCTGCGCCGCCTCAGGCGCGAACGTGGCATGACCCAGGCCGAGGCGGCCGAAGCCCTGGGCCTGTCGGCCAGCTATCTCAACTTGCTGGAACGCAATCAGCGCCCGGTGACCGCGCGGGTGCTGCTGGCCCTGGCCGAAGCCTTCGACGTGGATGTCCGCAGCTTTGCCAATGAGAGCGATCGGCAATTGATCGCCGACCTCACCGAGGCGGCTGCCGACCCGGTCCTGGCCGGTCTCGAGCTCGACCGCGTGGAACTCAACGAGCTCGCCGACAGCCAGCCGCGCGCCGCCGAGGCCCTGACCCGCCTGTTCCAGTCCTATCGGGAAATGGCCACAGCCACGGCCGATCTCGCCACGCGCATGTCCGGCCCCGGCGCGACAACGGGCGGCCCCGGTGTGGTGCTGGAATCCGTCCGCAACGCCATCGACGCTCACCACAATCACTTCCCCGACCTCGAGGAAGCCGCCGAGGCCCTGAGCGACCGGGCCGGTCTGCGCAGTCGCAATCGCGACCAGGCGCTGGCAGCCTATCTGCAGGACCAGCACGGCTTTACCGTTCGCGTGCTGGACGAGGACGTGATGGCCGGCGCCCGCCGCCGCCTGGACTTTCACGGTCGCCGCCTGCTGCTGTCGGAGACCCTGCCCCCCGCCTCACGCGGCTTTCACATGGCGGTCGTGCTGGCGAGCCTGGAACAGGCCGATCTTCTCGACAGCCTGTGTGACCAGATCGATCTGCCCAGCGCCGAGGGACGGCGCCTGCTCAGGATCGGTCTCGCCAATTATTTCGCCGGCGCGGTGCAGATGCCCTATGCCGCTTTCCACAGGGCCGCCGAGACCAATCGCTATCATCTCGGCGTTCTGCAACGCCGTTTCGAGGCCAGCTATGAACAGGTCTGCCATCGCCTGACCACGCTGCAGCGACCGGGCGCGCGCGGCCTGCCCTTCTTCATGATCCGGGTCGATGCGGCGGGCAATGTCTCCAAGCGCTTCGGCGGCGGCATCATGCCCTTTGCCCGCGCCGGCGGCGGCTGTCCGAAATGGAATCTCTACGACGCGCTGCGGATGCCCGAGCGGATCCTGACCCAGTCCTTCGAACTGCCCGACGGCACCCGCATGCTGTCGCTCGCCCGTGGCCAGTCAACGCAAGGCCCCACAGGACAGCCGCCCGTCCTGCACGCGATCGCCCTGGGCTGTGACTGGGACAATGCCGGCAAGATCGCCCATGCCGACGGGATGAGTGACGCCAACCCGGCCGCGATCGGTCTCGCCTGCCGCCTGTGTGACCGCGAAGACTGCGCCCAGCGCGCCTTCCCGCCCCTCAACCGCAAGCTGACAATGGACCCGCACCAGCTGCGGGCCTCGCCTTATGCGTTCGGGGAGAGTTGAGGGAAAGCACGATGGAAGAACACCGCAACTACACGACCGATGAATTTGAAGCGAAGCTCGGCCGAATAGAGAGAGGCTGGCGATTGCAGGAGTTCAACACCCATCAGCCTTTTCAAATCGTGGAAGTCGCATATCCGGACCCTGTCGCGGATCGGGCTTTTGCGACATTGGGCCTGAGCAATCTCCGCGTTTGCGCCTCGAACCCGAACCAAATGATCGGCACAGAACTCATTATCGGGCTTAGCCAGAAACACGCCGGGTCATGGGTGCTGCAAATGCTGGAGCGTCTGGCCAAATCCGTAATTGGCGGCGAAGACCCGGTCGGCCCAGGGTGGGGATCTAACCCAGTCGGCCCAGGTTGGGTATCTATGATTTTCGATCCATTGCCGACGGCCCCCTGGTTCGATCGCTTCTATTTGAGCGAGTTGAAGACAATTTCACCAAGCACCGGTGATGAAATCACACGCATCAACGACGTGTCGATCCTGTCTGTGGTGCCGATATCCGAGTCAGAACATGAATTCATTGCACAGAGCGGCAGCATCGAATTCGACCGGGCGCTGGCTAACTTGCGCGCCCATCCGTGGGACCTCGACCGAGCCCGAATACAGCGCGACTTGTCGCGACCATGACGACCAGGGGCGTTGCCCTATGCGTTTGGTCAGGATTGAATCCGCAGTCATTGCAAGGTCCTGACCGGAAGCGCCGAGCGCGCATCGCCCCATAAATCGCTTGCCGGGAGTAAGCCGTCTCCGCTTCTTCAACTCAAGGGGCAGGCCCGCGCAGCGGCGGCTTCGCCGCCCTTGACTTGAAGAAGCGGAGACGGCCCGCTGGCTGACAAGCGATCTATGGGTCGACCCGCGCCTGGGCGGCCTTTTTGAACTAGCATCAGCCCCACACCCCTCCTATATTCATTTTGAATATCCCGGAGCGCAATCATGGCATCGACCAGCCTCTCACTCGGCCCCCACTGGGAATCCTATATCCGCGATGAGGTGGCGAGCGGCCGCTATGGAACGGCCAGCGAAGTTGTCCGGGCAGCCCTGCGGGAGCTGGAGGGCCGCGGCGCGCGACTTGCCGCCCTGCAACACCATGTCCGCGAAGGCCTCAGTGAAGCGGATCAAGAAGCCTTCGTTGATGATTACGATATCGAGACGATCATAGCCGAGGCCGGGCGAGAGGCATGACACTCCGGGTGCGGCTTACGCCGCGCGGCGTTGCAGATATCAAGGCCATCGCTCGCTACACCACGCAGACGTGGGGCCATTCGCAGTGTCAGAGCTATTTGCGGTCCCTGGACGACCGCTTCAGATGGCTCGCCGAACATCCGGCCTCCGGGCGACCGCGCGACGACGTCGCCGAAAGTTCCCGTTCATTCCGACACAACGCGCACATCGTTTTTTATCGCACCCGCGACGACGGTATTGACGTCCTCGCGGTCGTGCACAGCGCCATGGATATCGACGGCATCTGATCAACCCTCCCCCCAAAAGAAAAGGGCCCCGCGCAATGCGAGGCCCCAAGTCCGGGATACTGTGTGTGAGCCGGTCCGGCCTATTCGGCCATGCCGCCAACCGCATGCACATAGGCCGTGCGGACGTCCTGGTGCTTGACGGTGTCGAGCTCGCGGGCGATTTCCTCGTCCTGCCTGGCGAGGGCGTCGAGGTCCTGATCGGCATAGTGCAACACGCCCATATCGGCATAGGCCTTCTGGATCTTCGGACCCCACAGGCCGATATCCTTGACCACCGGTACGATGCGCTGGAAGAGCAAGGTCTTGAACAACTTGTTCATTTCTGACTGCTCGGCCCAGGCGACACATTCCTCGACCGGCAAGCCCATGACTTCATAGACTTCCCGCGCCTGGAAACGGTCGCGCATGTGATAGCAGGCCTCGACCAGGAATTCCTCGCGCTCGTCGCGCTCGGCCTGGGTCAGGTGCGGATAATAGTCCCGCAGTGACAGGCGACCGAAAGCGACATGACGCGCCTCATCTTCCATCACATAAGCATTGACCATTTTGGCCAGCGGGTTCTGGGCCAGGTCACGGATCGTGCCGAAGGCGGCCAGGGCCAGCCCTTCAATGACGACCTGCATGGCCAGATAGGTGAAGTCCCAGCGGCTGTCGCGCAGGGCCTGGTCGACCAGCTGGCGCAGCGGTTCGGTCATCGGATAGGCGACGCCGAACTTGGTCATCAGATTCTTGTAAGCCTCGACATGGCGGGCCTCATCCATGACCTGGGTCGCGGCGTAGAATTTGGCGTCGAGATCGGGCACCGATTCGACGATCTTGGCAGCACAGATCAGGGCCGCCTGCTCGCCCTGCATGAATTGCGAGATATTCCAGGCCTGGGCATGACGGCGGAACTCGATACGTTCCTTCTTCGTCATCTTGTCCCACATCGGCGAGCCGTGCAGCGCGATGCCTTCATCGGGCAGCTGCATCGGGTTTTCCGGGTCCAGCTCCAGCGTCCAGTCGATGCGATTGACCGCATCCCACTGCATGTCCTTGCCCTTCTGGTACAAGTGCATAAGGGTCGAGCGACCTTCGTCATACTCGAAGTCGAACGTGGCGTCGAACTGTTCCGGGATCGACCAATTCTTGTCGATGTCCTGCATCGGATATAGATCGCGAAGCGATGCCATGGCGCGTTACCTCCCCAGGAGCGACCAAACATGTCTTGCATTGCCAATATTTTGTACAATGCGGATTGGTGAACAATGTTCACAACCCGAACGTCTGTCAAAACGAGCCGTTTGGCAAGCCCTGAGACGAAACGTGGCCGGGATATTTTATCGACTGTCCGTAGCCCTTGGCGCGATGGGCCGCGTGGCGCCGGGCGTCCGCCGGGGGTGCGGGCATGCGCCTTCGTCTTCGGCCGCGATTGCGCCGAAGGGTGGGAGGGAACGGGATGTCGGCGGACACCGGGGTGTCCTGTTGGTGGTCTGCGGTGTCCGTGATGTCCTCGACATCCCGTTCTCGGAGATTTCCCGGACGCTCTCGCCCCCGATTCCAATGCGCCAGGTACTGAGGGTCGGTCGTTTAGTGCCCCTGGACCTGATCGCACGCCCTGCCGGAGCTTTGGGGTGTCACATCCAAAGCGCGGACAGGCTCCGCTCGTTCCCGGGCACAAGTGACTGAGCTCGCGCCTCCCGTCCCGAAAACCAAGGGCAGTGTCCCATGGCGGATAAGGGGGGAGGATAAGTTTCCTGGATTTTATGCTGGGTGATGCGTTCCCTCTCCCTTGGGAGAGGGCCAGGGTGAGGGGCAAATCCCGGTGACCGCAAGAGTTTCTCCCCTCATCCGCGCTACGCGCACCTTCTCCCAGGGGAGAAGGAAAGGGGTGCAGGGCGGGGATAAGTGGCGCGCATCAAGCAGGGGGCGAGGCGTGGCCCACGCCCCTACTCCGCCGCCTCGGCCTCAGCCTCTGCCGCCTTGTCCTGCCGGGCCTGCCATTTGGCCTTGATGGTTTTGGAGGTCTCCCGCGATCCATCCGGCGACCAGCCAGGCGGGGCGAGCAGGTAGAGTGCCGCGTCCTTGAGCGATTTCGCGCCGGCCATGTCCTTCACGATACCCATCCACTCATGCAGGCAAATCTTGACCGGGTTGAAGGTGCCGAGATTCTTGACGATGCCGTAGCGGCAGGGTTCGTCGTCACGTTCTTGCTGGAAGGTGCCGAACATCTTGTCCCAGATGATGAAGATGCCGGCATAGTTCCGGTCAAGATAGATCGGATTGGTGGCGTGGTGGACGCGGTGGTGCGAGGGCGTGTTGAAAACCGCTTCGAACCAGGCCGGACACCGTTTGATGGCCTCGGTATGGATCCAGAACTGGTAGATCAGGTTTAGCGCCCCGACAAAGGCGACCATCGCCGGATGGAAGCCGAGGAAGACCATGGCCGAGCCGAGCCACAGGAATTTCAACGTGAAGGGGCTGATCCAGGGCTGACGCAGAGCGGTGGTCAGATTGTAGTGCTGGGACGAGTGGTGAACGACATGGTCGGCCCAGAACCAGCGCACTGTATGGGCGAAACGATGCGACCAGTAATACAGGAAATCATCGAAGACGAAGGCGATCACCCAGACCCACCAGGCGAAGGAGATATCCAGCAGGCGGTTGTCGTAGACAAAGACCGACCAGCCTCCCAGCAGTAGGCCGAAAATGATGCCGGAGACGTTATTGCCCAGCCCCATGATCAGACTGGCCGCCGTATCCCGCGTCTCGAAACGGGTCTTGCCGGTCAGGCGGGCGTGAACCATCTCGGCAAAGACCGAAAGGGTGAAGAACGGGATCGCCAGGGTGATCGGGTTCCAGTTCTGGACGAAGGCAGGGACCTCCATGATCAGGCCCTCGCAACTGGCTGGAGGTCGGACAGTCGGCCGGCCCAGAGCGAGGCCTCATCGGCCGTGCTGAACCGCAATCTGGCCGGCGCAAAGACAAAATCATTAAGGCGAAGCCGCACGGCACTCCCCTCCTCCACGACTGCGTCCCGCACACTGCCGGGCACCAGATAACGGATCACCAGGTCACTGCCCCGGGCGACCAGAAGCCCGAGGCAATCGCCGGAGCGCTCGGCGA